>NZ_MWVJ01000098.1 GCF_002087335.1 Pseudophaeobacter leonis | reverse complement strand
ACGGCTGCCAAAATTTGTCTGGGAATATCTCGACAGCGGCACCGGCCTTGAGGCCACCAAGCGCCGCAATCGCAGCGCATTGGATCAAATCGGTTTTCTGCCCTCGATCCTGCATGGGCCTTTGGAGGTGGACCTCAGCACGCCTCTGTTGGGGACCACGCTGCCATTGCCCTTTGGCATAGCGCCTCTGGGCATGTCAGGCCTCATCTGGCCCGATGCCGAAGGCCACCTGGCCCGGTTTGGTGCCGCATCCGGCATCCCCTACGCCCTCTCGACCGTCGCCAGCCAGTCGCCCGAAGATCTGGCGCCGCATCTGGGTCCGGAGGCCTGGTTTCAGCTCTATCCGCCCAAGGATGAGGAGATCCGGCGCGACATGCTGACGCGCGCCCGCGACGCAGGTTTCAGCACTCTGGTGCTGACCGTCGATGTTCCGGTGGCCTCGCGGCGTGAACGTCAGGTGCGCTCCGGCCTGACCCAGCCACCGCGCCTTACGCCCCGACTGCTGGCACAAGTGACCCGCTGCCCGACCTGGGCGCTGGGGATGGCACGGCAGCACCGCCATGAGGGCGGCATGCCGCATATGCGCACGCTGGACAAATATGTCACCGCTCAAAGCGAAGGTCTGTCCTCGACGGCGCATATTGGCTACCTGCTGCGCACCTCACCCGATTGGGACTATGTGAAATGGCTGCGGGACAATTGGCAGGGCGCCTTTGTCATCAAGGGCGTGATGCGCGCGACAGACGCCGCGCCACTGGCAAGCATCGGGGTGGATGCGCTTTGGGTCTCGAACCATGCCGGGCGCCAGTTTGACGCCGCCCCAGCCGCCATTGAGGTTCTGCCGGAACTGCGCGCGGCCACCACACTGCCGCTGATATTTGACAGCGGTGTCGAAGGCGGGCTGGACATTCTGCGCGCTCTGGCGCTGGGGGCGGATTTTGTCATGCTGGGACGGGCCTTTCACTTTGCACTCGCAGCATTGGGGCCAAAGGGGCCGCAGCACCTGCTGGAAATCCTCTCCAAGGATCTCGAGGCCAATATGGGCCAGCTGGGACTGACAAAGCCTCTTGAGGTGCGTGATCTTGATATGCGTGATCTGTCCTTCACCCCAGGAACACCCCGCTAACCAAGGGTTTTGCGGCCGTCCTTTCAGGTCAGCGTCAGGTGGTTCCAGGCCAGTTTGAGCCAGTGTCAGGCCAGTTTCAGGCCAGTTTCAGGCCAGTGACTAGCCCGTTTCTGGCCAGCCCAATAGCATTCAAAGGCCTGATCGCACTCTCACGCCTGTGGCGTCGCCGTTGGAATCACAGCCTGCTGGAATCACAGCCTGCGCGCCCCGCCTGCCAAAGGCGGCAACAGACCCAGCCCGCAGGATTTGACCAGTCAAATGCTGCAACTGCAGCAAAACTGGCAAAAATTGACCGCATGAGAGCGCAATCATGCCGCAGATACCCAATACTACGACTATACCAGCCGCTAAGATCGCCCTAACACTTCGCCAACCCAACCCATCCCCGAGGAGCCATGATGCCTGACTTCAAGAAGATCCTGATAGCCAACAGGGGCGAGATCGCCATTCGAGTGATGCGTGCGGCGAATGAGATGGGCAAGCGCACGGTCGCCGTCTATGCCGAAGAAGACAAACTGGGCCTGCACCGTTTCAAGGCCGACGAGGCCTATCGCATTGGCGAAGGCATGGGACCGGTCGCGGCCTATCTGAGTATTGATGAAATCATTCGTGTCGCCAAGGAATGCGGCGCGGATGCCATTCACCCCGGCTATGGCCTGCTGTCGGAAAACCCCGATTTTGTCGATGCCTGCGCCCGCAATGGCATTACCTTTATCGGCCCCAAGGCCGAAACCCATGCGCGCCCTTGGCGACAAGGCCAGCGCCCGCCGGGTTGCGATCAAGGCCGGTGTGCCGGTCATTCCTGCGACCGAGGTGCTGGGCAATGATATGGCGGCAATCGCCGAAGAGGCCGCAGAGGTTGGCTATCCCTTGATGCTCAAGGCCTCCCGGGGCGGCGGTGGCCGCGGCATGCGTCCCATCCATGGCCCGGACGAGCTGGAAGAAAAGATCCTGGAAGGGCGCCGCGAGGCCGAGGCGGCCTTTGGCAATGGCGAGGGCTATCTGGAGAAGATGATCACCCGCGCCCGCCACGTCGAGGTGCAGATCCTTGGCGACAAACACGGTGAAATCTATCACCTGTTTGAGCGCGACTGTTCCGTGCAGCGCCGCAACCAAAAGGTGGTGGAACGCGCACCGGCCCCCTATCTCAGCGAAGAGCAGCGCGCCGAGATTTGCGAGCTGGGGCGCAAGATCTGTGCCTTTGTTGGCTATGAATGCGCCGGCACTGTTGAGTTCCTGATGGATATGGAAACCGACAAGTTCTACTTTATCGAGGTGAACCCCCGGGTGCAGGTCGAGCACACTGTCACCGAAGAAGTCACCGGCATCGACATCGTGCAGGCGCAGATCCTGATCGCCGAAGGCAAGACCATTGCCGAGGCCACCGGTAAGGCCTCTCAGGATTAGATCCGCCTGAATGGTCACGCGCTGCAGACCCGCGTCACCACCGAGGATCCGCTGAATAACTTTATCCCTGCTATGGCCGCATCACCGCGTACCGGTCGGCCACCGGCATGGGCATTCGTCTCGATGGCGGCACCGCCTATGCGGGCGGCGTCATCACGCGGTACTATGACAGCCTGCTGACCAAGGTCACCGCCTGGGCGCCCACCCCGGAAAAAGCCATTGCCCGTATGGACCGCGCCCTGCGCGAATTCCGGGTGCGCGGCGTTTCAACCAACATCGCCTTTGTCGAGAACCTGCTGAAGCATCCGACCTTTCTCGACAACAGCTATACCACCACCTTTATCGACAACACGCCGGGCCTGTTCCAGTTTGCCAAACGCCGCGACCGGGGCACCAAGGTGCTGACCTATCTGGCCGACATTTCGGTCAACGGCCACCCCGAGACCGAGGGCCGTGTGGCACCGCACCCGGATCTGAAAGAGCCGCGCGCGCCGCAGGTTGCCCCCGGCAATACCCCCTATGGCACCCGCAACCTGCTGGAGCAAAAGGGGGCGCAGGCGGTGGCGGACTGGATGAAGGCACAGCGCCAGCTGCTGCTCACCGACACCACCATGCGTGATGGCCACCAGTCGCTGCTGGCGACCCGGATGCGCAGCCATGACATGATCAAGGTGGCGCCAGCCTATGCCCAAAACCTCAGCCAGCTGTTCTCTGTTGAATGCTGGGGGGGAGCGACCTTTGATGTGGCCTATCGCTTCTTGCAGGAATGTCCCTGGCAGCGGTTGCGTGACCTGCGCGCCGCCATGCCCAATGTGATGACCCAGATGCTGCTGCGCGCCTCTAATGGCGTCGGCTACACCAACTATCCCGACAACGTGGTGCAGGAATTCGTGCGCCAGGCTGCCGTCACCGGCGTGGATGTTTTCCGGGTGTTTGACAGCCTTAACTGGGTGGAAAACATGCGCGTCGCCATGGACGCCGTGAATGAGGCCGGCAAGGTCTGCGAAGGCAGCATCTGCTACACCGGCGATATTCTCGATCCCAACCGCGCCAAATACGACCTGAAATACTATGTCGGCATGGCGCGCGAGCTTGAGGCCGCAGGGGCGCATGTGCTGGGTCTGAAAGACATGGCGGGCCTGTTGAAACCCGCCGCCGCCCGCCAGCTGATCAAGGCGCTAAAAGAAGAGGTCGGCCTGCCGGTCCACTTCCACACCCATGACACCTCGGGCATTGCCGGCGCCACCATTCTGGCCGCCGCAGATGCCGGGGTGGATGCCGTTGATGTGGCGATGGATGCGTTTTCCGGCGGCACCTCGCAGCCCTGCTTTGGCTCTATCGTTGAGGGGCTGCGCAATACGGACCGCGACACTGGCCTGGACATCGCAGCCATCCGGGAGATCTCGGATTACTGGGAGCAGGTGCGGGCGCAATACGTCGCCTTTGAGAGCGGCCTGCAGGCGCCTGCCTCAGAGGTCTATCTGCACGAAATGCCCGGCGGTCAGTTCACCAACCTCAAGGCGCAGGCGCGCTCATTGGGGCTGGAAGACCGCTGGCACGAGGTCGCCCAGACCTATGCGGATGTGAACCAGATGTTTGGCGATATCGTCAAGGTGACGCCCTCCTCCAAGGTGGTCGGCGACATGGCGCTGATGATGGTCAGCCAGAACCTGACCCGCGCCGAGGTCGAAGCGCCGGACACCGAGGTCTCCTTCCCCGATTCTGTGGTGGATATGATGCGCGGCAACCTTGGCCAGCCTCCCGGTGGTTTCCCCGAGGGCATCGTCAGCAAGGTGCTAAAGGGAGATGCCCCCAATCTGACCCGTCCCGGTGCGCATATGGAACCGGTAGATCTGGAAGAGACCCGCGCCGAGCTTAGTCAGATGCTCGAAGGTAAGGTCGTGGATGACGAGGATCTCAACGGCTATATGATGTATCCCAAGGTCTTTCTCGACTACATGGGACGGCATCGTCAGTACGGGCCCGTGCGGGCGCTTCCGACGCGGGCGTTCTTTTACGGCATGGAGCCGGGCGAAGAAATCACCGCCGAGATCGATCCTGGCAAGACGCTGGAAATCCGCCTGCAGGCGCTTGGTGAGACCGATGAGACCGGCGAAGTGAAGGTCTTCTTTGAGCTGAACGGCCAGCCGCGCGTCATCCGCGTGCCCAACCGTCTGGTCAAGGCCACCACCGAAAGCCGCCCCAAGGCCGAAGCCGGCAACCCCGACCACATTGGAGCCCCTATGCCCGGTGTGGTGGCCAGCGTCGCGGTCCACGTCGGGCAAGAGGTCCACGAGGGTGACATGTTGCTGACGATCGAGGCGATGAAGATGGAGACCGGCCTGCATGCCGAGCGCAGCGCCAGGGTCAAGGCCCTGCATGTTCAGGCCGGCACGCAGATCGACGCCAAGGATCTGTTGATCGAGCTGGAAGATCTGGACTGATCCGATAGAGCAAACACAGCGCTGTGGCCCCACCGGGCCGCAGCTGCGCCCCACCGCCTGCCGTAAGGCAGTGCATCAGCCTTGCGGCGGGCTCAAAACATCTACTGTGACCAAAGACGCCCGCCAGTTCGGCACGACATAGTCAGAGCTGAACCGCGAATCTGCCCCCGCCTTTGCCCCTGCCTCTGCCTGGCCAGCCGTGACATCCTGCAGATACAGCCCGGCTGCAATTGCGGCGACCAGACCTGCAATCCGCATTGTGTGATTGAGTTCCACCACTTTTTCTTCCTTGTGAAGCCCTCTGTTTCTTCTTCAAACGCAGAGCTCGGCACATTCCGTCGCCAGGACCCGGCTTTTTTCGCCAGCCACAGACATTTTCCACTTGCAGCGCGTGGCCAGAATGCATACTTCCGCCTAACCGAATGGTAGCGCGGGCGTAGCTCAGGGGTAGAGCATAACCTTGCCAAGGTTATGGTCGGGCGTTCGAATCGCCTCGCCCGCTCCATTCGAAAACGAAAAGGCCACCCCTTCTTGGGGTGGCCTTTCGCGTTTCAGTAATAGACCTTAGCGATACCTTGCGTGGAATCAGCTTTGCGCCTAGGAACAGATACAGAACGCGAACTAGAACAGGCAGGCACGACGATATGCTCACATCCGTGGAACTTTGTGCAGGCGCTGGCGGCCAGGCTCTGGGGCTCGAACGGGCCGGCTTTGATCACACGGCTCTGGTGGAAATAGACAAGCATTGCTGCGCCACCCTGCGCCACAACCGGCCTGACTGGAACGTGCTGGAAGAAGACGTGCGCCTCTTCAAGGAAGACGCAAGCGCCTACAAGGGCATTGATCTGTTGGCCGGTGGCCTGCCCTGCCCGCCGTTTTCGGTGGCAGGGCAGGCAGCTGGGCGAAAAGGACGAGCGCAACCTGTTTGATGATGCCATCCACATCGTTGACGCCACCCGACCGCGCGCCGTGATGATCGAAAACGTGCGCGGCTTTCTGGATGCCGCCTTTCACGACTACCGCGAAAAGCTGAAAAAGCAGCTGTCCAAGCTGGGATATGAAACCGACTGGCGGCTGCTCAATGCCTCGGACTATGGCGTGCCACAGCTGCGCCCCCGCGTGGCGATCATTGCCCTGCGGCGCGACTTTTCCGGTGATTTTTCCTGGCCCGAGCCCCTGCCCTATAATCCGCCCACCGTTGGTGAGACGCTGATTGATCTGATGAAAGCACGCGGCTGGCGTGGTGCCGACGACTGGGCGGCACAGGCAGATGAGATCGCGCCCACAATCGTTGGCGGCTCAAAGAAACACGGCGGCCCGGATCTGGGCCCAACGCGGGCGCGCCGCGCCTGGGCCTCGCTGGGCGTCGAGGGCCGCACCATCGCCTATGAGGCTCATGATCCTTTTCACAACGACATGCCCCGCCTGACGGTGCGCATGGTGGCCCGCATTCAGGGCTTTCCCGACGCCTGGCACTTTACCGGCGCCAAGACAAACGCCTACCGCCAGGTTGGCAACGCCTTCCCGCCGCCGGTGGCCGAGGCTGTGGCGCAGCAGTTAAAACTTGCGATTGCAAAGCCCAAACTCCATGCCCTGCGCGCCTGACCGCCCGGTGACGCGGGCGACTGGCCTGTGATGCGGGCGCGCGAGCGGCCCCGCCCTGAGGGCATTGTATGAAACAGAAACTCCCCCCCAGCCTGATTCAGGCCGGGCACCCCGATCATGAGTTGCTCAGCCAGTTGGCGGTCGAGATTACCGCACGGGCGGGAGGGGCATTGACGCTGGAGCAGGATTTTCCCGCCATGCTGCGGCGCTGTATTGACGATGTCATCATGACGCCAAAGACCGGGCGCCGCGCCTATGAAGAGCTGGAAAAGACCGAGAAAACCTATATCGGCACCCGCGTCGAGATCGAGCTGCGCGCCCTGCTGCGCCTGCCGCGTGGGCGGCTGGATACCGAAATTCTGGGCCGGGATGTTGATATCAAAAACACCATGGGCAGCAACTGGATGATCCCGACCGAGGCGCTGGATCAGCCCTGCCTGCTGGTGGCCGCCGATGAGGCCCGCGCGCGCTGCTACCTTGGCCTGATCATTGCGCGCCCGGCCTATCTGACCCATGGTCAGAACAAGGACGCCAAAAAATCCATCTCTGCCCAAGGTTTTGGCCATATCCTCGGGCTGATCTGTGACCATGCCTACCCGGCAAATTTCTGGCGCGGCCAGGACCCCGACAAGGTGGCCGAGATTTTTTCAGGCGCCACAGGCAATCTGCGCATGGCCTGCCTGTTTCGCCAGATCCAAAACACCCCCATCGCCCGCGATGTGGTTGAAGCCGTGGCGCAGCAAAAAGACTTTATGCGCCGTATTCGTTCGGACAAGGGGCGCGGCACCCGCGACCACCTTGAGCGCGACGGCATCCTGCTGCTCTCGGGGCAGTATGACAGCCAGTTGATCAAGGCGCTTGGGCTGCCAAATTGCGCGGGGTCAGAATTCATTTCCTGCACGCCAAACAGCGATCAGGCCCGGCGCATGGCGACGCAGGCTGGCTTTTGCCTGCCGCCCCGCAGCTAGCCCTCCCCCGGCGCCATACGCGCTGCCGGCCTATTCGGAATAATTCTCACACAGCGGATCACTTTCCCTCTTGCGGCCCTGCAATGGATTGCCTAAATACCGCTTCACCAAATGTAGCGCGGGCGTAGCTCAGGGGTAGAGCATAACCTTGCCAAGGTTATGGTCGGGCGTTCGAATCGCCTCGCCCGCTCCATTTGGATTTGAACAGGCCGCTGGATGCATATCGCATCGGCGGCCTTTTTCATGCGCTCCACCAGACAGTGCTGCCGCCGCGTACGGGAGCACAATATGGGCGAAATTCGGGCCCAAATCTGGGGTGAAAATATTTTGATCAAATCCTTTGACCTGCCTGCAAAAACAAGACAATGCTAGCCACAGCGGTGCTGCGTGACTTGCCTGCACCCGTTGATTGTCTCTGCCATGTCCGCGTGACATGTGCCCCCATTCGAGGAATTC
This sequence comes from Pseudophaeobacter leonis, assembly GCF_002087335.1. Classification (GTDB taxonomy): domain Bacteria; phylum Pseudomonadota; class Alphaproteobacteria; order Rhodobacterales; family Rhodobacteraceae; genus Pseudophaeobacter; species Pseudophaeobacter leonis. The sequence continues at coordinate 15,241 of NZ_MWVJ01000098.1, read as the reverse complement.
AGCCATGGCCCCCGTCATCTACCCAACCACCAATCTCACGGCCACCGAGCAGATGTGCCTGGATCGCGGCGAAGGCATTTATGTCTTTGATACCGAAGGCAATAAATACATCGAAGGCCTGGCCGGTCTGTGGTGTACCTCGCTGGGCTATGACAACAAAGAGGTGATTGGCGCGATCACCGACCAGCTGAACAAGCTGCCCTTCACCCATACCTTTGGCGGCAAAACACACCAGCCCCTGATGGATCTGGCTGACAAATTGTCCGCGATGGTCCCGGTTGAGGATGCCTATATCTTTTTTGGCAACTCCGGCTCGGATGCCAATGACAGCCACTACAAGATGCTGCGCTATTATTTCAATGCCATCGGCAAGCCGCAAAAGCGCAAGATCATCACCCGCGAGCGCGGCTATCACGGTGTCACCGTCGCCGCCGGCGCCCTGACCTCGCTGCCAGCGAACCTGGCGCATTTTGACGCCCCCGTTGAGGCGCTGAGCATCCTGCGGACTGACGCGCCGCACTACTACACCGGCCGCAAGGGCAATGAGACCGAGGCGCAGTTTGTTGACCGCATCATCGTCAATCTGGAACAGCAAATCCTGGCAGAAGACCCCGATACCATCGCCGCCATGATTGTTGAGCCGATCACCGGTGCCTCCGGCGTCATTGTGCCCCCTGAAGGCTATTACGAGAAACTGCAGGCTTTGCTGCGCAAGCACGGCATTCTGGTCTGGGCCGACGAGGTGATCTGCGGCTTTGGGCGCACCGGCGCCGATTTTGGCTGCACCACGATGGGGATCAAACCTGACCTGATGAGTTTTGCCAAACAACTGTCCTCGGCCTATTTCCCGATTTCCGCCAGCGTCATACCCGGCTGGATGTACAAGGAAATGGTCGCCCCCTCCAATGAGGTTGGCGTCTTTGGCCACGGCTACACCTACTCGGGGCACCCGGCCGCCTGTGCCGCCGCGCTCAAAACGCTCGAGATCTATGAGCGCGACAACCTGTTTGACCACGCCGCCACAGTCGGCGCCCATTTGCAGGCAGAGCTGCGCCGCCTCTTTGCAGATCATCCCCTGGTGGGAGAGGTCCGGGGCAAGGGGCTGATCGCCGCGTGGGAGCTGGTGTCGAACACGACCACCGGCGCGACAATCGCCGGCGGCAAAGGGGGGGCTGCCGCTGTGAAGGCCTGCCGGGACAACGGTGTGATCCTGCGCGCCGTGGCCGGCAATGCTCGGGCTTTTTGCCCGCCACTGATCATCACCAAGCCAGAGATTGACGATATGCTGGCGCGGGTAAAGCGGGCGGTTGATACCGCCTATGACAGCCTCAAAGCCGAGGGGCTGCTGGAAGGCTGAGCGGTGAGATGAAACGTTTGTGAAACACAAAACGCCCCGGAAAACTCCGGGGCGTTTTTGTCTGTTCAACCAGATAGCTGCGAACAGCCTGTTCAGAACACCTTAAAGGTCATGGTGGTGAGCGAGCGCTCGATATTGGGGATCACCAGCAGGTGATCATTGATATATTTCCCGACATCCGCATCCGCAGGAATATAAAGCTTCATCAGCAGGTCATATTCACCGCTGGTGGAATAGAGTTCTGAGTGAATTTCACGGCGGGCAATATCTTCGGCCCCCCTGGTGGTGGAGCCCGGGCTTGCAGCGGATCTGGATGAATACACAGGTCGACATGGGCGTCCCTTTGATCGTTTTGAGCGGGTTATTTGCGCTCCAAGCTGGCACGTGCCGCCGCTGGGCGCAATGGCCGCAGCCGATCTGTGCAACAGAGCCGTCCAAATGCCCAGCAAGGGTCTTGAGCCAGCCCCCCTCCCCGCCCTATAAGTGCCGCGCAGACAGCAAGGAATGCCCTCATGCGTAGCGCCAAGATCACCCGCCAGACCGCCGAAACCGAAATCTCGGTTGAGATCAATCTCGACGGCTCAGGCTCATATGACAACCAGACCGGGGTTGGCTTTTTCGACCACATGCTGGACCAGTTGGCGCGTCATTCGCTGATCGACATGACCATCCGCGCTAAGGGCGACTATCACATTGATGACCACCACACAGTCGAGGACACCGGCATCCCCTGGGTCAGGCGCTGGCGCGGCCTCTTGGCGACAAGAAGGGCATCCGCCGCTACGGGGAATGTCACCTGCCGATGGATGACGCCCAGCTGCGGTGCGCGCTGGACCTTTCGGCGCGGCCCTATCTGGTGTGGAATGTCGAGATCCCGACGCAAAAAATCGGCACGTTTGATACCGAGTTGGTGCGCGAATTCTTTACCGCCTTTGCCACCCATGGCGGCGTGACCCTGCATATCGACCAGTTGCACGGCTTCAACAGTCACCATATCGTCGAGGCCGCCTTTAAGGCGGTGGCCCGTGCGCTGCGCCTTGCGGTTGAGACCGACCCGCGAAAATCTGACGCCATTCCCTCAACCAAAGGGGCGCTCTAAGCGCCCCCGCCGCGTCCCATCCAGAGGCGCAAAACTCAGACAGGCATAAAATTCAGACAGGCGTAAAATTCAGACTGGCTGCCGGGCCATTGCCGCCTTGCCTTTGCGCCGGATAAACCACTCTGCGAGCAGCGCATTCGGCACCCAGCTGACCCAGGCCACCAGGCTATAGCCTGCCTCTTCGCCTAGGGTAGCAAAGAGCAGCGGCAGATAGAGCCGCAGGGTCACAGCCGCAAAGGTGAGTGCACCTAAGCGGATCATCCAACGGCGGTGATCGGCAATGCGACCCTGCATCGCCAACCAGATCCCCCGACCGGTCACCCCCAGCCAAAGCAGCGCCAACAGACCAAAGCCAAGGCCCGCAACGGGACCAGAGGTTGTTCCAATCGCCATCTTCAGCCCCCCCAGCCCGGAGAGCAAAATGGCAACCCCATAGCCGCGGCCAATCCAGCGATGCCACCCGGGGCGGCGCCGACGCAATCCCCGCCAGAACTGGAACGGCAACAGCGCAAGAGCCACCGGCGCCAACCCGACATGGAGGTAGAACGCGACCGGACGCTCCAGCGCGTGATAGGCGACAAAGGGCATCGAAAGCTCCACCCCCAGGACCAGAAATCGCCAGGACGCCAGGGCAATCAACAGGCAGAGAATCCATATTGCGCCTTGACGCAACCTGATCAGGCTCTTGAGGGATAACACGCTTTCTCCAAACTTGGGGGCATTACACTTGGGGGCATTAACTTTACAGTGTAAACTTGACAGCGTAAAAATCAGATCACCTTGACGATGTCAAGTTTGCGGTTATTCTATGGTTCAAATGGCTGATCAAACTGACAAAAAACCACACCACCACGGCGATTTGCGCGCCGCACTCATCCAGAGTGGCATCGAAATCCTCACGGAAACGGGACTGGATTCGCTCACCCTGCGGCGCTGCGCCGCCCGCGCCGGGGTCTCGCATGCCGCGCCGGCCCATCATTTTGACGGTGTTGCAGGACTACGCGGTGCCATCGCCAAGGAAGGTTTTGACCGGTTCCGTCACCACATGCTGCAGGCCCGCGCCGCCGGCACCCAGACCCCAGAGGGCCGCATTCTGTCGCTCTGTCGCGGCTATCTGGATTTTGCCGTTGCAAACCCGGCCCTGTTTGCCCTGATTTTCAGTTGCGGGCCGATGTCGCAGTTTGAAGACGACATGAACGCGGGCGATGCCAGTGCTTACGGCGTGCTGCGCCAGACCTGTGCGCCGTTTGTGGCGCCTGGCGCCGACCCTCTGGTGATCGAGACACAGGTCTGGAGCCTCATCCACGGCTTTGCGCACCTGCTGCTGGCGGGTACCTTTTGCCCCCGTGGTGACAGCCCTGACCATCATGCCCTTTTTGCGCCGGTGATGACCCTGCTTGAGGGCATCGGCACAGCCCCCCGGCCAAACACTGGGCCAAACACCGGGCCAGACACCGGGCCAGACACCGGGCCAGACACCGGGCCAAACTCTCGGCCACAATAACTGCACAGCTCGACAAATACGCCGCACTCATCCGCGCCGGCCTTGACCTTTTGCGTAAATAAAGAGAGGTCTGAGGCAACTTTTCCAAAAGGCTCGTACCCCATGCTGACCGCCATTATCGACTATGAATCCGGCAACCTCCATTCTGCCGAAAAAGCGTTTCAGCGGATGGCGCGCGAGCTGGATGCCGGGGAGGTCGTGGTCACCTCGGACGCCGATGTGGTGGCGCGCGCTGACCGGCTGGTGCTGCCCGGCGCCGGGCCCTTTCCCGCCTGCGCCGCCGAGCTGCGCGGCCACAAAGGCATCTATGACGCCATGGTTGAGGCGGTTGAGCAAAAGGGACGGCCGTTTCTTGGCATCTGTGTTGGCATGCAGCTGATGGCCACCACAGGCCACGAATACCACGACACGCCTGGTCTGGATTGGGTTGCAGGCGATGTGGTCAAGATCACCCCTGCAAACCCGGCCCTGAAGGTGCCGCACATGGGCTGGAACGACCTGATCATCGACCACCCGCACCCGATCTTTGAAGGCATTGCCTCGGGCGATCACGTGTACTTTGTGCACTCCTACCATTTTCGCGCCCAAAACACCGCTGAACGCCTGGCCCATGTGGACTATGGCGGCGATGTGACTGCTGTGATTGGCCGTGACACCATGCTCGGCATGCAGTTTCACCCGGAAAAAAGCCAGGACGTCGGGCTGCGCATGATCGGAAACTTCCTCCGCTGGGCGCCGTAAATAGCTGAGAGCCAGCAGGCCACTGTGCAGCCCTGTTTTTCTGCCATCGGCGGCTTTCTACCGCCAGTGTGCTTGCTAGCGCCGGTGTGCGTGCTAGCGCCGGTGGCTTTGCCCCCAAGCGTGCAGCGCCATGATCACATCTTTTAGCTGCTGACCTTTGTCGGTCAGGCTGTAGTCGACATGCGGCGGCACAACGGCGTGAACATGGCGACTGACAATCCCGTCGGCCTCCAGCTCGCGCAGCTGCTTGGTCAGGCTGCGTTGCGTCACGTTCTCGATGCGGCGCGACAGCGCGTTAAAGCGCAATGTGCCATCCAGCAAGTGGTAGATGATCAACCCTTTCCACTTACCCGCGATTTGTTCCAGCGCCGCCTCAACAGGGCAGCCCTCACTGCAGTCATATCCGGTGAACCGGCGGGAGGTTTTGCTTTTTACAGTATCCATTTGGTGCCTATATGCAGAAATTGTGCGTACTTGCGGGTATGTAACTTGTAGCGCATATCCCATAGACACACCACACTGTCAAAAGGCTCATCGATATGCCCCTCACAATTCTCGCTCAGATTACCGCCGCAGACGGCAAAGCCGACCTCCTCCGTCACGAGCTGGAAAAGCTGGTGCCGATCACCCGCGCCGAAGAAGGCTGCCTGCAGTATGATCTGCACACAGACAACGAAAACCCCGGATTTTTCGTCTTTTATGAGAACTGGGAAACCCGCGAGCTGTGGCAAACTCATATGAACGCCCCCCATCTGGCGGCCTATATGGCAGCCACAGAAGGGGCCGTGAGCAGTTTCACCATCAATGAAATGACAAGGCTCGCTTGAGACCGGCTGCTCACCAGACTGAGTTTTACCAGACTAGATTTTCACCTGACACGCGCAGAGATCGCATCCTTGGCCGCATTCATTCCAGACGCCAGATGCACGCCCTCAACCCGCACACAAAAAGAAAGAAGCCTGAAACATGAAAGCCGTTGGATATAACACGCCGGGATCGCTCGACCGGGATGATGCCCTGCTCGACATTGAAATTGACCCGCCCTCGGCGCAGGGTCGCGACCTGCTTGTTCGGGTTCAGGCCGTGTCGGTCAACCCGGTTGACACCAAGATCCGTAAGAACCGCGCGCCAGACGGCACCGAGCACGCCATTCTGGGCTGGGATGCTGTGGGCGAGGTCATTGAGGCAGGCCCTGACGCGTCCCTCTTCAGCCCCGGCGATGCGGTCTGGTATGCCGGCGCGATCAACCGTTCTGGCAGCAACGCTGAATATCATCTCGTCGACGAACGTATCGTGGGCCGCAAGCCCACATCCGTAAGCGCGGCCGAAGGCGGCGGCCCTGCCGCTGACCGCCCTTACGGCCTATGAGATGTTGTTTGACCGGCTGCGCGTCAACGACCCGGTCCCAGGTGCCGCGCCTGCGGTGGTTATCATTGGAGGTTCAGGCGGTGTGGGCTCCATCGCCATTCAACTTTTGCGCGCCAAGACAGATTTGACGATCATTGCCACCGCGTCGCGACCTGAGACACAGGACTGGACGCGCGAACTGGGGGCGCATCACGTGGTGGATCACTCAAAACCGCTGGCGGCTCAGATCGAGGCGCTGGGACTAGGGCAGCCTGGCTGGGTCTTTTCGACCCCCCATACCCACCAGTACATCGACGAGATTGCCGCATTCATCGCGCCCCAGGGTCGGTTTGGCCTGATTGATGATCCCGCCTCTCTGAACATTATGCCGTTCAAACAAAAGTCGGTTTCGACCCATTGGGAGTTTATGTTCACGCGTTCGCTGTTCGGGACTGCGGATATGCAGCGTCAATATGACATCCTGAACGAGGTCGCAGATCTGCTGGATGCGGGCACCATCAAATCCACGGCGACAGAGACCCTCGGCAAGATTGATGCGGCAACGCTAAAGCGTGCCCATGAGATTATTGAGAGCAACAGAGCCAAGGGTAAATTGGTTCTCGAAGGGTTCTGAAGACAGGGTGCGGCACGGAGTATTTCGTGCCGCGTCCTGCCACTGCCACAGGTCATAAAGCCGACCTGCGTGCCCCATAAAAGCCTGCGCATTAAATCAGAGACCTGCGCACTCATCCCGGTGCATTCTTATGCCCGACAGGGCATGGCAGCAGAGCGGCGGCTCATTTGACCCCCTCTCCTGTATTCGCCCCGCCCCTGTATTCGCGCCATCCCTGTTTTCGCGCCGTCCCTGTTTTCACACGGCCTCTGTGCGAGAAGAATAGACAGCCGCTGCCTTTGCAGGCATAGAGAAGCTCCCGCAAACCACAGGCCAGAGCCCCCCGAGTGCAGATCCGATTTGAAAAATTCGATTACGTCGAGGGACGGCATCGCTACTGCATTGTGCGGCTTAGCCAGACCCTGTTCGGGGAGTGGTGCCTGGAGCAGGCCAAGGGGCCGATCGGCAGCCCCGGCGGGCAGCAAAGGCGCGCCTATTTCACACAGCATGGGGAAGCGGTTCAAAATTTTGAGATCCTGCGCGACACCCAGATCAAACGCGGCTTTGTGCCGATTCCGGTGCAACTGGGGCTGCTCTGACAGCCCCAGTTAGAATATCAGACCATGATTGGCCTGGGCTATTTGATCCGCTTCCACGTCTGCTTTGAGCAGACCAGCCCGCCAGCAACACAGCCCCGCAAGGCCAGAGTGTCGCCACTGAGATCCATCTTGCCCATGTAAATCTTGTCATTGGAGGGGCGCCAGACCTCACCAGTGTAATAGCCCTCACCCTTGGCGACCATGTCGATCACCAGTGTTTTGCCAATATTGGGCGAGGTGTATTCGCCCTGATCATTGAAGGTCTGGGCAATCTTGCCGCAGATCGCCGACCCACAGGGCGCCATCTTGATATGGGCATATGAGCCATCATCGGGCTGGGTTTTCCACGTCCCCAAGATCGGATCAGCCAGGGCCGCCCCTGCCAGACCCAAAGTGGCCAGACTCAGAGTCGCCAGAGTTGTTGCCAAAGTCTTATTCATTTTCATCTCTCCCGTTTGCCTCACACCCCTGTCGCACAAATTCCACGCAGGCCTCCCATTACAGTGGCGCAGGCAGGGCTTTTCAGGCAAGGCTGACTTTGGGTCGCGTTGCAATTCACGCCCGCCTTGTGCAAAACACCGCTCATGAGCAGGACCAGCCACTGTGGACCTAGGCTCCGGATGACCCAGTTCGCAAAATGACAAGCGACCACCAGATGACAAAGGCTGCACATATGATCCTCTATCCCGCGATCGACCTTAAAGATGGCCAGGCCGTGCGCCTGCTGCATGGCGACATGGACAAAACCACCGTGTTCAATGACAACCCGGCAGCGCAGGCGATGGAATTTGTCAATGCAGGCTGTGATTGGCTGCATCTGGTCGACCTCAATGGCGCCTTTGCGGGTGAGCCGGTCAATGCTGCACCTGTTGAGGAGATCCTCAAGCAGTGCAAAGTGCCCGCACAGCTTGGCGGTGGCATCCGGGACATGAAAACCATCGAGAACTGGATCGACAAAGGTCTGGCACGGGTGATCCTGGGCACGGTCGCCGTCGAGAACCCCGATCTGGTACGTGAAGCCGCGCGGGAATTCCCCGGCAAAGTCGCCGTTGGCATTGATGCCCGCAATGGCCGCGTCGCCACCAAGGGCTGGGCGACAGAAACGGATGTCATGGTCACCGATCTGGCCAAATCCTTTGAAGACGCCGGAGTGGCGGCCATTATTTACACCGACATCATGCGCGATGGCGCCATGAAAGGCCCCAACGTGGCCGCCACCGCTGATCTTGCCAATGCGGTGTCAATTCCGGTGATTGCCTCGGGTGGCGGGTCCTCGCTGCAAGATCTCAAAGACCTGAAAACCTGCGGGGCGCCCTTGAATGGCGCGATCTCGGGCCGCGCGCTTTATGATGGGGCTATTGATCTGGCCGAGGCCCTGGCCATTCTGAAAGCCTGATCCTCATGTCGCGGATCCATGCAACCAGCCTGCCACACAGCAGCCGCCTGTATCAGCAGCCTGCCGGGATCCGCGACAGCGATTTTGTCGACTGCTACGCCAAAGCCTGCGACGCGCCCCTGGATGACGCCGCCCAACGCGCGCTCTCTTTCCCGCGCTGGGTCTCTGCCCTGATGCGCCTGCGCAATGCTTTGGTGGCGCCCTTTGGGCTGAATACCGAGGTCACCAGTCCAGACCGGCCAAATCAGCCAGATCGGCCAGATCGGCCAGACCAACCAAATCGGACAAACCGGCCAGACCGGATTGGTGTCTTCCCGCTGGTGAGCCGCGACGAGCACGAGATGATCCTCGGGCTTGATGACACCCATCTGGATTTTCGCATCTCGATTCTAAAACAAGATGGCCAGATCTACTTTGCCACCTGGGTCCGGACCAAAAACCGCTTTGGCCGAATTTACCTGCGGCTGATCCTGCCCTTCCATATCCTTATCGTGCGCAACGCGGTGGCGCGCGCCTGATGCAGCGGCCCCTGTGCCTATTCAGCCGCGTGCTTGCCAGTCTGAACCTGTCTGAACCTGTCTGAACCTCCTTCCTCCTGGAGTCAGGCTGGTTTGCGGGGTGCTGGTGTTTTATAGCTAGGCATGACATTGATCCTCCGAGCATGGAAAAGGTAGCAACGCGATGCTAAAAACCCGCATCATCCCCTGTCTCGACGTGGCCGATGGCCGGGTTGTCAAAGGCGTCAATTTCGTCGGCCTGCGTGATGCGGGTGATCCCGTAGAATCGGCCAAGGCCTATGACGCGGCCGGCGCGGATGAGATCTGCTTTCTCGACATTCACGCCACCCATGAAAACCGCGGCACCATGTTTGACGTGGTACGCCGCACCGCCGAGCAATGCTTTGTACCGCTCACTGTCGGCGGCGGTGTCCGCACCAAAGAGGACGTGCGGGCCCTGCTGCTCGCCGGGGCCGACAAGGTCTCGTTCAACTCAGCTGCTGTCGCCAACCCGGATGTGATCGCCGAGGCCGCCGATCAGTTTGGCAGCCAGTGCATCGTCTGCGCCATCGACGCCAAAACCGTCAGCCCCGGAAAATGGGAAATCTTCACCCATGGCGGGCGTCGCGAGACCGGCATTGATGCGGTGGAATTTGCCCGCACGGTCGTGGCCAAGGGCGCCGGAGAAATCCTGCTCACCTCGATGGATCGGGACGGCACCAAGGCGGGGTTCAACCTGCCCCTGACCCGCGCCATCTCGGATGCGGTCAATGTGCCGGTGATTGCCTCTGGCGGGGTTGGCACGCTTGACCATCTGGTTGAAGGCGTCACCAAGGGCGGCGCCAGCGCCGTGTTGGCCGCATCCATCTTTCACTTTGGCGAATACACCATCCAGGAGGCCAAGGAACACATGGCCGCTGCAGGCATTCCAATGAGGCTGACATGAGCATTCTCCACGATCTTGAAGCCACCATCCAGGCGCGCAAAACCGCAGATCCCAAAAGCAGCTGGACGGCCAAGCTGCTCGCTAAGGGGCCGGAAAAATGCGCTGAGAAGTTTGGCGAAGAGGCCATTGAGGCCATTATTGAAGCTGTCAAAGGCGATCGCGAGAAACTGGCCTCTGAAGGCGCCGATGCGCTCTATCATTTTCTGGTGATGCTGGCCGCGCGCGATGTGACGCTGGACGATGTCCTGGCCGAGCTCAGCAAACGCCAAAACGTCAGCGGGCTGGACGAAAAAGCCGCCCGTGCCAAAAGTTAAAACTGTCCCAAAAGTTCAGCCGCCCCAAAAGCTCAACCACAGCCCGCGTCAGGCGCCTTCTTGACCTGCAGGATATGCAAGAGGCAGCGCTCCCGCGCCGGCCAGATGCACCGGCTTTGCCGGCCACATACAGTCCGACTTGGGCCCAGCGCCGCGCTTCGCGCGGCGCTGGGCCCAACGGGAGAACGGTCTGCACATTTGGCAGACCAACGACGGGCGGGAGCCCCCCCGCCCCCTTGCCCTAACGTCTAAAGCTTTGACGAGATAATACCGGTGGCAAAGCCCCCCATACGCAGCTCCCCGAACAGGCGCTGATATTCGATCTTGGGACAGCGGTTCTGGATCACGGCAACACCCCGCGCCTTGGCCTTCGCTGCGGCCTGAGGGTGTTCGACACCGATCTGCATCCAGATGCATTTGAGCTGAGGAAAGCACTCAAGCGCCTCATCAACGATCGGCGGCACAGCTTCAGACCGGCGAAAGATGTCCACGACATCCACAGGATCAGGGATCGCCGCCAGACTGGGCTGTATCACCTCGCCAAAGAGCCGTTTGCCCGCATGAGCAGGATTAACAGGGATTACACGAAATCCCTTAAGGCCCAGATACCGCGCCACATAGTAGCTGGGGCGCACCGGATTCATTGAAACGCCAACCACCGCGAAGGTTCGACCGCCCTGCAGAATGGATTTCAAATGGCTATCGCTATACTCTGTCATGTCCCAGACCTAGCCTGCTGCGCCCGCCGCGCCTAGATCAAAGGCGACAGGTTTCGTTCGTAAAGTGCCACAGCCGCCCTCCTTGCCCGGCACAGCCCAGTGAACACTGGGCAATATGAGCCAAATCGCCTGTGACAAGTCAGATATTCAATCAGACCCAGATAGCCTGTCACAAACCAGATAACCTGGCACAAAAAAGCGCCCGGACCGCAAAGGCCGGGCGCAAAGTGCGGAACGAGGGACAGTGAAAAGATCTGCGGTGGTTCCATGCCGCAGTCCCTATAGATGTAGGATAGCAACATTAAAAAAAAAGTGCTGGTCAGGTCTTTGCGAGAAATAAACAGCCAACCCCGCCAAAAAAACTAGTCCTGCAGAACGCTCGGCCAGTTTCCGCGTGCATCCGCCACAATATGATCCGCTTCATCCTGCCATATTGCCTGCACAGAGGGGTTGTTCAGCAAATACAGCTCTTCGTCCCTGACCACCCAAAGGTGCGGGTCGCCTGCGGCCAGATAGCCTTTGGACATCGCATAGGCGCAATAGCCGCCAAAGGCAGGAACATAGGCGCGTGGGTTGGATTCAAACCGCGCCTGGTTGCCCGCAGAGACAAAACGCCAGACAACGCCTTTCCACAGAAGGGAAAACGCCTGATCCCCGGTGATCACACTGCGGTCCTCAAAAAGCGCGACGACATCGTAGCCCCCTAGGGCAACACCATCGCGAGCAGAAAAGATCGCAACATCAGCCCGCGCAGACAGCGGGGTAAAAAGCAAAGTGGTGGCCAGAGCCACGGCTATCAGGCGCAAAACCAATTGGGCCTCCAGTTGGTCATTTCGGAACAGCCCTTAACCTGACGCAGAAACGACGTTTTGCATAGGTCGGTTACAGAGATGTGATCGCAGCGTGACAACGTGTCAGTACGCACTGGAGCAATCAAACCCTGAAGAAAACCTGAAGACTGCCCCGCTCAGCCACAGACCTGCGCCCACAAGGCAGCCAGTGGACGTGGGCATGGGCGTGCCAGTGGGCGTGGGCCAGCACCGTAATCAGTCAAAAATATCCTCGACCAGATCAACGGCTTCGGAAACCAGCTTGTGAAACAGGCTCTTGCCTTTCTTGCGGCTTTTCTTGCCGCTTTTTACCTTTACCGGCTTTTGCCGCGCGCCAAAGCCCGCCGCAGATTTAGTTTTTTTGACCCTGGGCTTTGCCTTTGCCGCCGCATCGCCTGCAGGCGTGACAAGGCAGGCGCCCTTCCCAGGCTGCAGCGGTCGCGCCTTTTGTGCCGCCAGTGGTGCGCCACAGGTTCCGCAGGTCAGCACCAAGACAGGGCTGCTTCCTCTGCCGGATCCGGGCAGAAAACGCGATTGCACCCCGCAATAGCAACAGCTCACAATCTTGCCGCCACTGGTCCCGCACTGTTTCATTGTCTGCCCTCGCCGCTATAAACCGGCCTCAGGACCGTTCCAGAGAAGCATATAGGGCGATTGCCGCCGCATTTGAGACGTTGAGCGAACCAAACCCACCGGCTGCGTCAATTTTCACCAGATGATCAACGGTTTCCTTGGTTTTCTGCCGCAGGCCCGGCCCCTCAGCGCCCAGCACCAGGGCAACCGGCAGATGCTTGCGCCCTTCCAGGCAGCTTTCGATGGTGTTTTCGGCTTCGCCGTCGAGCCCCAGCACGACATAGCCCATATTCTGCAGCTCGATGATGGTGTCAGACAGGTTGCGCATGCGCAGATAGGGTTGCCGCTCCAGCGCGCCACTGGCTGTTTTGGCCAGCGCTCCGGTTTCAGGAGCCGAGTGATGACGCGTGCCGATCACTGCACTGGCGCCAAACACCTCTGCCGACCGCAAGATAGCGCCGACGTTATGCGGGTCCGTCACCCGATCAAGCAGAATCACCCGTGGAATCTCTGCACCGATACAGTTTTCCGACAAAGAGCCCCAATTCAGCGGTTTGACCTCAAGAGCAGCCCCCTGGTGCACCGAATTGGGATCCAGTGGCGCATTGAATTTGCGCGGCTCGACCAGTTCCGGCTCGATTCCCGACGCGGAAATCGCTTCTTCCAGCTTGTTTTGGGCATTCAAGGTCACGATCAGACGCAGTTTTTCCCGCTTAGGGTTCATCAGCGCATCGCGCACCGCGTGCAGACCAAAAAGCCAGACGGTCTCACCGCCACCAGCCTTCTTATTCTGCTCCTTTTCAATCACCCACTGGGGCTTTTTTGTGGGTTTCTTGGACATGGGTCTCTCCAGTAAAAGGAATTTAGGGTCAGGGCAAAAAACTTGCGCTTTTTCTGTTGACGCCCCTCGGTGGCGCTAGTAATCACGCCTTCACGTTAGGTGCAACACTCACCTGACAGTGGGCGACAGGCCGCAAGGTGTGGCAGGGGACTGTAACTCCCTCGCGGAGACGCACGCCTGGTTCGATTCCAGGGTCGCCCACCACTTCCATATTTTTACCAATGAAATCAAGGGAGTGGTGGACCGCAATGCGTTCTCCGGGCTTGTTGAGTTTCAATGAGTTACGTTGAAGGTGTACCGCAGTTTTGATGAGTGAAAACCGAGCATCTTCCTCTCGCACAAAATTTTACTTCTAGGAATCGTCTGGCAAAGTGGCATGCTCCAAGGGAACGATTTGCGGCCTATGAGCTGACCAACAACAACGCCAACATTAGCCGCATGAAAAAGCGCATTGAACAGTTTGAAGCCGCGAGCGCAGCCGAAACAAAACGGCAGGTTTTTAAGGGCGTTTGCGAGCTGCTGGAAAATGTAGAAGAAAACCGTCTGCAGTTCCTGTTTGAACGTAAGCCGCCTGCGGCAATCAGGACCGCGCTCAAGGTTGCTGGGTTCCGATGGGCACCGTCACAGGGGGCTTGGCAGCGCCAGCTAAACAACGCGGCGCGATACAGCCCACAGCAAGTCCTCATCGCGCTTGACGTAGCGATATGAAAAACAGAGCCCGGCACGCTTGGGCTAGGCTCATGATCTCGGCCATAGTTTGCACAAGACCTCGGTCACAATGGTAAGTCCACCATTGGCATAGTCAGAATTCAGTCCCCGGCAAACAAATCGGAGGAGGTTGCGACATTTGCAAAGTTCAGGGTGCGATGCGGTACCAGGGGGCGTGATCGGCCCACACCCGCATTGCAGACGACTCGATCAATCCAGAGACCGCCAACAAGTACATTTCCTATCTGTCCGGGATGTTCCAGTCATGGCCAAGATAAACGGCTGCGATATTCCAAACCCATTTCAGGGAATAAGGTTCAAACGCCCACCCCCTTTCCCGGCTGCTGTGTTCTCTGCCTCTTGGATCACTGCGAATTTCGTAAACGGCAGGCATTGGACAGGCTTAATCCAGAGGCAAGAAATGCTTTCCTAATGATGATCAATACCGGGGCCAGGCCATCCGAAATACTGGGGGTAAAACCCAGTGACATTTTTCTGGACCAAGACATCCCCTTCATTCGGATCGAACCTAACGACTGGGGAAGTTTGAAAAACCCTCAATCAAGGCGGGAAATTCCTTTGGTTGGCGTGTCCTGTGTCACCGCCGCTCAGTACAAAGACCTTGGATGCGCCAACACATACAGAAACAAGGGCGACAGGTGGTCGGCTACAGTGAACAAATACCTTAAGTCCAACAACCTAAAGGAAACCAACAACCACACACCCTATGCACTCAGACATAGTTTCGAGACCAGATTGCGGGAAACAGGCTGTGATGAACAACTCCGTTGTGAGTTGATGGGGCATGGGTACAATCGTCCGCGTTACGGCACGATTTCACATACGTTGTTACATAAGGCACTATTGAAGATCGCGCTTTGACTGCACATTTCACAGATGAAACGTCCGCACCTACAAACTGGCCAAGCCTGAGACTTTGGCAATCGTGCGCGCTCTGGATAGAGCATCCGCATGGCGATCAAGGCGCTCCACCTCTTGATCCAGTCTTTCAAAAATGACCAAGAGGTCGGTGTACCCGCTCGCAACGATTACCGCCGCTTTCTGATGCGCTCTTCTGAGCCGTATTTCCGCCAAGTTGGCCAAGAGAATACACCACCACCCTATTTCAAGTGAAACACTGTGTGAATACTGTAAGT
>NZ_MWVJ01000097.1 GCF_002087335.1 Pseudophaeobacter leonis | reverse complement strand
CGAAGCAGCCGTTCAACCCATTGTGCAGCATTTTTGTTGGCCAGAGGGCAGCAGTGCGGACGAAGTGAGCTTTCGCCGCGGCTGCGCCAAAGTCGGCTTCTGAATTGGAACATGCCGAACGCGTCAATGAATTCCGGCTAAGGATACTTCACTCTCCTAGCGCCCATGTGTATCACGCCGATTTCTGTCTTCGATCCGCTCGTTCTCGGCGTTTGTCCGGTTCACTAAGTCTAGATCCGTTGCCTCCATTCCTAGCGGAGGGTTCTTAGGATCATACCTCGGGGGGAGGAACAAAGCTGTCAATTTTCGGAAGAATTCAAACATCAATCAAACCCATTTTGTTGTCAACCAGCGTGCGTGAAACTCGGTGTGACCTACCTCTGAATTCCAGTGTTGCCATCACAGCGCATTGTTGCTGGTCTCGTTCAAGTCACGGAAGCGCTCTGCCAACCTAGGTGGGGCGCAAGGGCGTGACAAGGGCTGAGCTAAAGACCTCCGCAAAGCTGGAACGGTAATGTTTGAGAACGCGGCCCGCGAGGATTTCCTGGAGAGCGGACATTTAGGACGGATGCAGCATACGACACTTCGGGCTCACAGCGGACTTGCGGCGGTGCAGCGTGTGGTTTTCACCGACACTCTGTCGCCGGTCTGATCGGCACACCTGGTTGACTGCTGTCAGCCCAAACCGGACCCAAGGCAATAGACGCGAATTTGGAATACCTGACCTTCGCTGCGCAACGCACGAACTGGTAAGTTGCGGACGAAGCGCTCTTTCGCTGCGGCTGCGCCAATGGCTGGTTTAGATGCTATCGCCTCCTAATCAACGTTAGAGCGGAGCACTGCAAAAACGCGATGGGAACCCAACAAGAGCACGCCGCTACTTGGCTGCATGACAATCGATAGTTTCGGCCAATCGGGGCCCAGACAGTCGATTCCCCGTGTATAAACTTCGAAACCCTGGGAACTGGTTCGTTCCAAACCCAGTTGAGACCAATCTCCGCCGAAAGAACCAAACGTGCGCCTGTCATTTGTCCAAGTCTCTAAGACCGGCGCGGCTAATTCGCAGGTAAATTCTTGGGAAAACTCAATATACTGCCCTTCGATGACAACGAGGTTACCCATCAACGGGGAAACACGCTCCGAGTAGCGCTCCCCAATGACACCAGTGGAGACTATGGAAGTTGCAAACCAGCTGCCGTTTAGTTCTGCGGGCTGAGCACCAGACAGATTTGGAACTGCGATGCAAAGTAAGAGCATCAACAGCATTCGCCTCGCGATGAAATGAAGCGATATTGGCATAGCGTTACAATTTCCCATTGAGTAGAACCATGAGGACACAGATCTTAATAGCAGACATTCGTACACTGTGCAGCATCGGTCGAAGTGGGCTCTCACCTGCTGTTCGCCGCAGCCTACACGAAGGTCCGCTGTCGGCAAACGGGCCAAACTTTGCAAACTCCGTTTTCTGCGCACAGCCGACCTTGGTGCGCAGCGCAACCGCAACATGCGGGCTTCGGTCTGCTAGGGCTTGAATGGCCGCTTTTGCCTGTCTGACGGGTAACCTCTCGCAGGTGCGGCTAATGCCTGCACTCCGCCCATCCTGTAAGCGCGAGCGCCTAGGCTTGAACACGCGAGCGCAAGGCTGACCTCAGCTAGGAAGCAAGCCCCGAAACCTTTTGGTCCGGCAATAATTACGGGAAATTATGTGTATTAAAATACACATTCTTCTTGCACCCACTTCAGGCAGTGTGTATGAATATACACATGATAGAGCGAGACAGTAAGAGGATCATCAAGAAACTGATTGAGCAAGGCTATACCAAGATCCACCACAGAGGATCACACGTAAAGCTTCGCAAAGGTGAGCAAACGGTGATCGTACCACACCCCAAGCGGGACCTGCCAACCGGCACCGCCCGCGCCATAGCAAAGCAAGTGGGCTGGATTTAATCCAGCCCACCAGCACCAAAACAAAAAACACTGTTTCGCTCAACAGTGAGAGCCGCGCCCCATAGCAAGAGCCCGGCGCACTAGGAGACGAAAGGATGAAAGATGAATTTTATTGCCGTAGTACATCACGAAGAAGGTAGCGCAACCGGCGTGCATTTTCCTGATGCGCCCGGCTGTTTTGCTGCCGCTGATGATCCAGCAGACATCTTGCAAAACGCGATTGCCGCGCTAGACGACTATTTTGCAGATGGCCACGAGGTGCCAGAGCCACGAGGCATTGAGGCCATCAGACTTGAGGCAAAAGAGGATCTTGCAGAAGGGGCCTATCTCATGGCCGTTCCGCATATTCCCAATTTGGCAAAAGTCGAGAGAGTGAACGTGAGCTTTGAAAAAGGGTTGCTCAACGCGATTGACACCCAAGCCAAGCTTTCAGGCTACAAAACCCGATCAGCGTTTCTTGCAATGGCCGCTCGCAAAGAAATCGAGCAAACCCGCGAAAGCGCTTAAACACTTGCCCCGGCAGCGCTGAGCCGCCGGGGCGACAGCACCAGGGCGATAGGCCGCGCCCGGCGTACAATCCAGCGCACGAAACTCCGCAACAGCCCCCACCATAAAAATTGAGCCACAAAGAGCCAGAACCGCGAGGCTGAGGAAATCCACCTTGCGCAGCCTGCGGCGGCATGGATGAACCGGCCCCCTCATGGCGCAACGCCCAAGATTGCGCGCAAGGCAACCTCAAGCTTTCCCCAGATCATAGACAAGGCAGTCACCAGCGCAGCCAAACCAAGGATCACGCTGCGCCACCGGGCGCGCACAATGCCCTTGGCTTCTTCATACCGGGCCAGTTCAACCAGCGTCTCACCATGATCCAGAATTTTGCGAACCTGAGCCAACTCGCCCGTTTCCAGCTTGTCGCCACCCTCCCCAAGCGCAGATTGCAGCTTGGCGAGAATTGTCAAAATCTGCTCATCAGCAGTTATTTGATCAGTCACTTTATCCCTTTCACATTTGCGGGGCCATCGCCCAAAACTGAAAGAGGCCCGCCCGGTGAAACCGGGCGGACCTCGCAAGCATTTCTCATAAAGTATCACAGGCTCAAAATTGGGAAGCGCGCAAAATCCGTGAACGCATCAAAGCACCAGCGCGTAATAGATTGATATATAATGGATTTACAAAACTACCATTGCCCTTGGTAAGGGAGAGGTCGAGAGTTCGATTCTCTACAGCAGCACCAGTAAATACCCCCTTAAGTTATTGAAATAACAGCACTTTCAAAGGGCGGTATTTGGGTAAAAACGCAAAACCTATAAAATTCATATGCATACTTTTAATGTTTATGTGCAAATGTTTTTGGAAGGATTTGCACAAAATCCGCACACGCCCGAAAATATGCGCCCACAAAAAAGTTTGATTCGCATATCTCACCCGTGGCGGGCGCAGGCATCGGTCAAAACCCAATCATCAGTGATCCGGGCAACCA
>NZ_MWVJ01000096.1 GCF_002087335.1 Pseudophaeobacter leonis | reverse complement strand
TGTTGCAGCGACCCGTTGAAACCGCAGGACAAACCTGCCATTGGGCAGCACAGTTCCTTTAGCTGAGATCACCGCTTCGTTTGTTGGCGCAGTCGATCCAGTCAGAGGCGAAATCCACTAAAGATCGAAAATCGCATACCTTGCATTCGGCACCTCCGAATTTTCCGAAAGAAACAGCGCCGGCCTTTTCGAACGCCTCACCAATTGCCGGAAACAGTCGGTTCATATCATCTGCTACGTCGGGTGTTTCGATCCATGACCCGTTGGGGCCACCGTTCTTGAAGCGCCGCGTCTTGGTCCGCTTGTGTTGTGCAAAGGTCTCGGCTGTGTGAAGGGCTGAGCATCGGTTCCAGCCGACCCCGATCAGCAAGATCTTCATGGCATGGCGATCACGGAGCTTCCCAAGCGGCGTTTTCTCGCCCGTTGCCCACGCGAGGCTGTGTTCCTTGAGAAAGTCGTTTGCTTTCTTGCCATTGAGGCAGATCGATACAGCCGGGTGGTCGCTGCGTTGGGTTCCCGGCCAGGTTCTGAAAGTCTCCGCAATGACACCCATGCCAGACGTTGGGGATTTCGCTACATCGAAACCGGGAACCGCGTCTTCGATTTCGGCAATCTGGTCTTGGGTTAAGCGGGACGGATCAACGCCAGCAGGAAAGTAGGCGTCGGAAGAGAAACCGGGCATTCCTACAAGACCTGTTCCACCCACCGTTTTCAGAAGGCTTTCCACAACTGTTCGGGCACCGCCCACGGTAGCGCCTACGGCACTCATCGAGCCATGCACAAAAAGTCCGTCTCCCGCGTGAACGCCGAGCGAGATAAGATCATCGAGAAGGCTTGTCTGGGTATGAAGTACGGCAACCATACGCCTGACTATCACCATTTCTGCGGATGCAACATCCCTCAAAGTGGGCTCATAGTTGTCATTTGCTGCGCAGCTTTTGTGACCTTGATGTGCCCCCGCTTAACCGCGTAGCGGGGGCTGCCGGGTCTAGTATTCGTCTTCGCGCGGGCCGTTCTGCCATTCCTTTGCAAGGTTGCCAAAGCGGGTGAATTCCGCGGTGAAGGACAGCTCAACCGTGCCGATGGGGCCGTGACGCTGTTTGCCGACGATGACTTCGGCCTTGGCGTGCAGCCGCTCCATCGCGGTCTTCCACTCTTCCATCTTGTCCAGCTCGTGGTCGCCGGGTTTTTCGCGTTCCTTGTAGTATTCCTCGCGGAATACGAACATCACCACGTCGGCATCCTGTTCGATCGAGCCGGATTCGCGTAGATCCGACAGCTGTGGCCGTTTGTCATCGCGGTTTTCCACCTGACGCGACAGCTGTGACAGGGCGATCACCGGGATTTGCAGCTCTTTGGCAATCGCTTTCATCCCCATCGAGATCTCGGCGATTTCGTTGACCCGGTTTTCCGCCATGCCGCGACAGAGCTGCAGGTAGTCGATGATCAGCACGTCGAGCCCGTGGGTCCGCTTCAGGCGGCGAGCCCGGGCGGCCAGCTGCGAAATCGGCAGGGCAGGCGTGTCGTCGATGAACAGCGGGCAGCTTTCCAGATCCTTGGCGGCCTGCACAAAGCGGCGGAACTCGCCTTCGGTCATGTCACCCTGACGGATCTTGTGAGAACTGATTTCCGAGGCCTCGGCCAGAATCCGGCCCGCCAGCTGTTCGGCCGACATCTCGAGCGAGAAAAAGCCCACCACGCCGCCATCTATGGCGCCCTCGCTGCCGTCGGGTTTTGCGCCCTTTTTATAGGCCTTGGCGATGTTAAAGGCGATGTTGGTGGCAAGCGAGGTTTTGCCCATCGAGGGACGACCCGCGAGGATCAAGAGATCCGACGGGTGCAGGCCCCCCAACTGTTTGTCGAGATCGGCCAGCCCGTTTGACACGCCCGCCATGCCGCCGCCACGCTGATAGGCCTCATTGGTGACATTGACCGCTTCGGTGACCGCTTTCAGGAAGGATTTAAAACCGCTTTCGGTCTGGCCCTGCTCGGCCAGCTGATAGAGCGACTGCTCGGCTTCGACGATCTGTGCGTTGGGCTCGGACGCCACATCAACGCGGCGCGCCTTGTCGGCGATGCTGTGACCCAGGGCAATCAGCTCGCGCCGGATCGCCAGATCATAGATCATCTGCGCATAGACGCGCACCGCAAAAGCCGAGATGGAAGAGCCGGCCAGTTTGGCGAGATAGGCGGGGCCGCCCAGCTCTTTGAGGCCTTCATCCTCTTCCATAAACGCCTTGAGCGTCACCGGCGAGGCCAGCGCGTTCTTTGAAATCCGTGCCGCCGCGATCTCGTAGATGCGGGGGAGGACCGGGTCATAGAAATGGGTCGAATTGATGATCGAGGCAATCCGGTCATAGACATCGTTGTTTGTCAGGATCGCCCCCAGAAGCTGTTGTTCTGCCTCAACAGAATGGGGCAGCTCAACGGGGGCGGCTTCGGCTTTAGCCACCACCATTCCGGTGTTTCCCAAAGGTGCCAATGCCTGTCCGGTCGCGGCAGGCGCCGCATGGTCAGGCATGGGGTCTGCCATCTCGTCCGGCATTTCGCTGGAGATGTGATCAGGCATTTCGTCTGGCAGGGGCGCGCTGGGCGGGCCGCCATCATAGGGGGTGTCGTTCATTGCTGCTCTCTTCGCTTCAGGCGCCAGTGATAGGGCCTTTTTCCCGATTTGTGTATCGGGAAATCCTGTGAGTAACTCGCGATAAGCTGTGGGTAAGATACAGCCATGTACAAAATCCAGATTGTCAGAGGCCACAAAGGCCGCCCGTTTTGACGGGGCGGCCTTTGGTCAAACGCAACCAGACAGAGGTTTAGGCGGGTTTATTGGCGTCCTGCCAGGCGCGCGGGTCGCGCAGGAAGGTCTCGACCTCATCCAGGGTTGCCGCATCAAAGGCTTGTTGCGCCTTGGCTTCGGCCAGCACGTCCCACCAGGTGCACAGATAGTGCAGCTCAACGCCATGATCGCCCAGGCGTTTGGTGGTTTCGGGGAAGATGTCGTAGTAAAAGATCACCGCTGTGTGGCCACAAGCGGCGCCGGTCTCGCGGATGGCGTCGACAAAAGACAGTTTGGAGCCGCCATCTGTGGTCATGTCTTCCACCAGCAGCACCCGCTCGCCTTCGCTCATCACGCCCTCAATCCGGGCGTTGCGACCGTAGCCCTTGGGCTTTTTGCGCACATAGGTCATGGGCAGCGCCATGCGTTCTGCGACCAGGGCCGCAAAAGGAATGCCAGCTGTCTCGCCGCCTGCGATATTGTCAAAGGCTTCAAAGCCTGCATTGCGCATGACCGTGACCGTCATGAAATCCATCAGCGTTGCGCGGATGCGGGGATAGGAGATCAGCTTGCGGCAGTCGATATAGCTGGGGGAGGGCAGGCCAGAGGCCAGAATATAGGGCTCATCGGTGTTGAAATTCACCGCACCGATTTCCAGCAGCATCCGGGCCGAGAGGCGGGCGATTTCTTCGGCACTGGGATAGGAGGTTGGGATCATGGTGTCTCCTTTGAGGGTCTGGGCGAGAGTATGGGCGAGAGTATGGGACGCAGAGGCGCGGGCAGGAGCCTCCGGCGGAGGTATTTAAGGAAGGTGAAATCAGGCAACAGACCAGAACACCGGAAAGCCGGGGTCAAACACACTGACCGGGCCTTCGGCGCTGTCAATTTTGGCCGGAAATTCGGTGGCATGGGCTGATTTTACCAGGGTCATTTTGGTCTGATTTTCCGGCAGGCCATAAAAGGCAGGGCCGTTTTTGCTGGCAAAACTCTCCAGCTTGTCCAGGGCGCCGTCTTCTTCAAACACATGCGCGAGCAGGGCCATTGTATTGGGGGCGGTGAAACACCCGGCGCAGCCGCAGGCGCTTTCTTTGTTTGGATCTGTGTGGGGCGCAGTATCAGTGCCGAGGAAAAAACGAGCATCCCCCGAGGTCGCAGCTGCGCGCAGCGCCAGGCGGTGTTCTTCGCGTTTGGCCACCGGCAGGCAGTAGTAGTGCGGCTTGATCCCGCCGACCAGGATGTGGTTGCGGTTATGATCAGGCGATGCGTGGTGATGGTGGCGCCAAGATCGCGCGGATTTGCCTTCACATAGTCAACACCATCGCTGGTGGTGATATGTTCCATCACCACCTTCAGGCCGGGGGTGGCCGTGCGGATCGGATCCAGCACGCGATCAATAAAGACCGCCTCACGGTCAAAGATGTCGATGTCGGCGTCGGTGACCTCGCCGTGCACACAGAGCGGCAGGCCGATTTCTGCCATTTTCTCTAACACTGCGCGGACATTGTCAAAGTTGCTGACGCCGCTGCTGGAGTTGGTGGTGGCCCCGGCAGGGTAGAGTTTTACTGCCTTGATCAGACCTGAGGCATAGGCGGCGGCGACATCCTCCGGGTCGGTCTCTTCGGTGAGGTAGAGCGTCATCAGCGGGGTGAAATCCATGCCCGCTGGCAATGCTGCCAGAATGCGATCCCGGTAGGCTGCAGCCTGGGCGCCGGTTACCACCCGGGGCACCAGATTGGGCATGATGATGGCGCGGCCAAAATCACGGGCGGTTTCGGGCAGCACGGCTTCCAGCATTGCGCCATCGCGCAGGTGCAGATGCCAGTCATCGGGGCGGGTCAGGGTGAGCGTCTGGGTCATGCTGCCGCGTTATCACAGCTCATGCCAAAGGGAAAGAAGCTGGGGCCTGCGCCCGTGTATCCTAAGCGGATTTTTGACAGCGGATTTTAGGCAGCAGATTTTTTACTGTGGGGATCTGGCGTCTGCCTCTGCGCCCGCGGGGGAGATCGTGCGCTGGCGTTTGGAGATCAAAGCGTGGATGGCATTTGAAATTCGCCCTCGGCTGCGCGTTGTTCCAGATTCTGCAGGCGGCGGCGAAACCGCGGGGCACGCATACGGGACACCACGTTGCGGCACAGCAGTGTTTGCAGAAATGGCCGCTCCAGATGATCCAGTCGCGCCATCAGTGAGCGCAGATAAGAGGCATTGTCACGTCGAACACGGAACAGTTTCGCGAACGCGGTGTCGCTGAGCTGGCCATCGGCAGCCAGCTTCAGGGTCGGCAACAGGATCTTCATCTCGATCATGCGGGTCTGGATTTCGGCGCCCAGATTGGCAAGGCGCACTCTTGTAACGTTCTTGCGGCTAAAGAGGGCGGCATGCATGGCGTCCAGCTGCTCATAGGGGTCATAAAAGATATGCGCCTGTTTGGCCGCATCCAGCATATCCGGGGCATAGCCGTAGCGATCGCTAAAGGAGACGCGGCGCATCTCGGTAAAGCGGTCGTCCCATTCGGTCATGCGGGGATCCAACGTCGCCTGCGGCTGGATTGCAACAACTGCAGCGCCGGGCGCGGCGACGGAGAAGGCTGCTGCCGCATAGCCGCAAGGCCCGGCACCGTAAAAGATCACGCTGTCGAATTCGTCAAAGAAGCCATCGTCGATAAGCTGGTCGAAAAACCCAAAGACCCGCGCGTCGCGGAACCAGGTATCACCGCTCGACAGCACCCCCAGATGTGACCAGCCCTCACTCTTGACCATTTCAAAGCCAAGCGGCTGGGCAAGTTTTGACAGGTTGTGAATGCCTTGCACGGTCTCAAAGGTGACCAGCAGCGTGTTGCCCTGATCCAGAAAGGTCGCGCAGTGTTTCCGGCCAAGAGGTTGAAACATGCCCAGTTCTTCGGTGATGGCAGCAAGACGGCTTTCCCATTGGGCCGCTTTCAGACCGGACAGGTCCTCGTTCAAGATCTCGAGGTTCTCTTGCATCGCCTACATTCCTTACACAGACCGGCACAGCGGTCGATATGTCTAAGATTTAGCCTAAGAATGCGGCCAAATTAGGAAAAACTCTGGCCGCTTTAAAAAAACTGACCGCTTTACTGGCCGCCTCTGGCGCGCAGGCCATGCGCTTCGCATTTGCCCTCCGCATCTGCTCCCCTACAGGCAGTTTGTCTGTCAGACACAGCCCGCTATGGTGCCTTATTCTCTTTTGTGTCTGGGGGCTTAGCGGCCTCGGCCTCGGCTTTTTCGGCAGAACGTCCCAGGCTGGCAAAGGTGGACAGGGTCTGGGCGGTGACGGCATTGATCAGCCGCGATTGCGGCGTCATCAGCAAGCGGGAAAACAGGGCGCGAAAGGGTTCTTGCTGCATCAGCTCACGGAACGTCTGATGCCGCCAGGCGACGGATGTGTCGCGGAGCGCTTTCAGTTCTGCGTCCTGCAACAGCTCTTGTTCCAGCGCGGTGCGCGCCGCCTCGTACCGGTCGATCGAGCTGTCGGTGTCGGTATTGAAGTTGCGCTCAACCCAGTAATCCGTGCCCAGCATATGCTCTGAATGCACCGCCCGTCCGCGCGCGGCCTTCAGAATGTAGCTTTCCATGCAGCCCAGCGGATAATGGTTGAGCTGCGCCAGCCCATAGTTCGGGCGGCCATAGTTGGAAAACAGCCGCCGGGTTTTAAAGGCTGGGCCCAGCTCGCGCCCTTCGCAGTCAAACCAGCGAAACGCGTCAAGCCGATCCGCGTCCCTGGCATCGCGCGGTCGATGCACGCCGATTTTGCGATAGGTGCCGTTATTGCGGTACAGGGTTTTAAACATCGACGCGCGCCAAGGCCAGTGGATCACCTCGGGAGCGCAGCGGCGGAACCGTTTGGTCACGGGGTCGTCTTTGAACCGCAAAATATCTGCGTTGCCAAACAGCCGCCAGGTCAGGGTGATGGCATCGGCCTGAGGCAGGGCAGCGAGCAGGTCAGCGAGGGTGCCGTCACCGGTTTTGATATTGACGAACTCATCAACATCCAGCGCAAGGATCCAGTCTGCCTGCTGCACCAGCGGATGCTTATCCGCCAGTTTCAGCGCGGTGAACTGGATGCCGCCTTTGCCGTAGGGGCCCTCGTTGCGCAGATGGGTGATCTGTCCCAGCGCCTCTAGCCGGTCGAGAATGGCCACGGTACCATCCTGGCAATCATTTGAAAACACAAGAAAGTCGGTAAAGCCCACAGCCCGGTGATGCGCCAGCCATTCCAGCAGAAACGCGCCCTCGTTGCGCACCGTGAGGATGGCGAGAAAGCGCATCCGTTACCAGTCCGAGCGGAACACCGCGACCTTGCCATGTGACCAGCGTGGAAAGAACACCAGCCCTGCCGCATCCATGCAGCGAAAGATCTTTTGAATGCCGTCTTTGCCGATCCACTGCGGATGGGTCTCGATCACCACGGCGCGCAGGCTGGAAAGGTCCATCTTGGGGATCAGATCCACCTCGGCGCCCTCAATGTCGCAGATCAGCACGGTCGGGTGCAGCTCTTTGATCACCGCATTGACGTCGCGGGTTGGCACCTCGACCCTGGTGCACTCCTCGCTGTCTTCCATTGGGTCCAGGGACGACGCGAGAAAGTTTTTGCGGATGTAGAAGGGCGCGCTGCCGTCTTTATCATCCAGCACCGCATTGGTCACATGGGCGTTCTTCACTTTGTTCAGGGCATGCACCTGGGCGATATAGGGCATCAGTTGCGGGTTGGCCTCGAACGAGTGCACGGATTTTGCCGGCGTCTTTGTGGCCACAAGCGTTGACATGAATCCGATGCCGGCCCCCAGCTCCATCACCACATCCTGCGCCTTGATCAGCTTTTGCACGGCGGTGGCCTCTTTCGCCTCATAGGCCTCCTGGCGCAGCAGGGTGCGCACCCGTGGCGGCAGGATCGCGCGGTCCAGCGGGAAGCGCATGCCGCGGCATTTCAGGGACTTCTGGGGGGCGGTGGCCTCGGTCATGGCTTAGCTCTCTACATCAAGCGCCAGCGCATAGGCGACGCGTTCGGTTGCGGTCAACTTAAGGGTGAGAGTCTGTTGGTAAAGTTCTTCAAATTCATCCATGCCATGCAGCTCTTTAGCCTTGGCACGGTGCCAGTCCAACCCTTTTTGGTGCCAGCTGCGCAGGCTCAGATCCTGCAGCAGGCGGTCATATTCGGCCTGCAGCCTTGGCAGATTGCGCTGAATGGTGACATCGCGGTGGTCGTTCCAGTCCATGCGGATCCAGTAGTTTATCCCGATAGAGCGGTCCACATGCAGCGCGCGGCCGCGCTGACGTTTCACCAAATAGCTCTCGGCCGAGCGCAGGGCGTAATGGTTGAGCTGGATCAGATCATAGCCAATGGATTTGCGTGAGTTGCGCCAGCCATTGTCGGCGGCCTCACGTGTCATATCCTTGCCCGAGCCATTGACCCATTTGACAGTGTCGCGCAGGTGCTCTTGCAGCTTGTTGGGGCGGTGACGCTAATCTTTTGATAGGCGCCGGAGTTTTTGAACATGGTCTTAAAGCCCCAGACCGTATGCGGTTTTGGGCAATGTTTTGGCGCGCAGGCCTCAAACTGTGTGGTGACAAATTCGTCCTTTAGCGTGCGGACGTCATTCGAGCCAAACATTCGCCAGGGCATGGCGACATTGCTGGCATCGGGGACGCGTTCAAAAAAGTCCTGCAGCGTACCATTGCCGCAGCGCACGTTGATGAACTCATCCACATCGATATGGATAATCCAGTCGGCATTGCGGATCAGCGGCTCTTTCAGCGCCTGGTTCAGGGCGTGCTGCTGCGGTGAGTTGCCCTTCCAGTTGTCGTTATTGCGGTGCTGCGCGATACCAAGTTCCTGCAGACGGTCCAAAATCTCGCTGGTGCCATCCTCGCAGCCATTGGTGTAGATCAGGAAATTGTCCACCCCCATGGCGCGGTGATAGGCGACCCATTCCAGAATATAGGGTGCTTCATTCTTCATGCAGCCCACGATGACATTGCCGCTGCTTTTGCCGGTCAATTTACGCGGTGCTATCTCGGTATAGGGCGGCTGCAACAGCTCCTCGCCCTTTAGCCCAAGATTGTTGTGCGGCTTAAAGGCAGACCCCTGCAGCATCTCAAAGTTTTCCAGCGCCAGCGGCGTCAGCACGGCAAGGGCAGCAGCACTTGGCGTCTCTTTCGTGAGCCCCTGCATGTCAGCGCCCTTGGTCTGCATCTCGTCCTTGGTGGCTTTGTTGATCCGGCTCATGAAGGTCAGCAGATACTGCGAGGCGCGAAAGCCGCGCTGGGTCTCGGCTTCCTGCCAGGGGGCTACCTCTGGTGAGGTTTCTGGCAAGATATCCGGCAAAGGGTCGGGACGCGTGCCAAATCCAGCCGCAGCCAGAGCGGGGTGGCGGGTAGCAAGGGCCTGATTGGCACTGGCAAAATACTGTGAAATCGCGCTCAGCTCAGCGGGGTCAATCGGGGCGCCCGCAAGCGCAATTTCATTTATGAAGCTGCGCCACAGCTGCCGCGGCAGGATTTTGCTGCGCTGGGCCAGCAGGTGCAACAAGAGGCTATTCAGCTGGCGACTACGCGCGAGCCAGGCCGCGGAGGGCTGGCGCGGCAGTTTTTCCAGCGGGCTGTGGCCGATTTGTGACGAGAGGCCAAAGGCCGCACAGATCTCATTTGGGGCGTCAGCGCTGTAAAACGCGGTCTCGTCATAGGGGCGAAAGGTGAAACGCCCTGCGCCAAAGACGCCCTCCCAGTGCTGTTGCAACGCATGGTAGTCGAGCCAGAACGGCGCGGTCTGCGTTTCCTCAAACTGGCCGGCCTGCGGGTCCACTGGTGGCAGGGTCTGCAGGGCTGCCTGCCACCAGTTGTCGCTTTGCGTCAAAGACAGCTCCTGTGTAAGCGGCCGGTCGCGGCCCTCAAGGATCTGGGCGCCATAGTGGCGGGCAAGGGCGCGCGCTGGTGCGTCAATATGGGCGACAATCTCGATGTCATCCGACAGCGGCGCAAGCAGGGCGTGCAGGCGCTCAAGCTCGCTTTTGCGGTGCAGTTTGGTGCCCAGCTGCGCGGCTGAAAGGATCAGAGTGTCGGGCTGGATCTGGTCGATCTCACGGCGCAGATCCTGGCTTAGCTTCTGTCGTAGGCGGGCTTGCTTTTCCGCGGTGATAAAACCCCGGTTGTAGCGCAGCGGGTCAATGTGGTCGGGGTCTGTCACCGCCATGAACAGGCGGGTGTGATTGCCGCCGCCCGGCGCGCGCGGGAACAAAATGCCTTTGGCGCGCAGCTGATCACGCTTGTCCGCCATGATCTTTTGCAGCCGTTCAGCGCCGACGTGCTCCAGCCCGATATGTAGAAAGATCCGCATCAGTCGTTATGTGCTTTCCGGTTTACATTGGCCTTGCCCCACCAGGGCAGGGCGCGACCAAGGTGGCTGCTGATTTTGGTCTGCGCCTCCGGGTCGGCCACATTGATCTCCAGATAGCTGGGATCATCGCGGAACCAGTGTTTCAGCGCTTCATAATGGCCATCAATCCAGATCATTTGCTGCTCAGCGGTTTTACCATAGCCGATCGGCAGACCCGGCACCGTGCTGCCCGGCAGCCGGGTGGTGCCCAGATTGTTCCAGGCCATGATGGATTTTGAATGACTTTCGGCATCGCGCCGGGTGGCGATAAAGCGCAGCTCTGGATAGAGATCTTTCAGTACTTTTAGCAGGGCAAAATCGAACTGCGGCCAGACCGAAAATTTGCCATGGATAAAGCTGATCTCCGAGACCGCATCATAGTCACGCATATAGGCCATGGGGTCGCCCTGCTCATAGAGCCCCTTATACAGCATCGAGCCGACAAAGACGCGGCGCTTGCCGGGCTTGTCTTCTTCGCGCTCTTTCAGCCGGTGGTCGGCCACGGTGTAGCCGGCCTGTGACAGGGCCTTGTTCAGGGTGGTGGTGCCCGATTTGGGCAGGCCAAGATTGATGACTTTTAAAACCATGCGCCCAGTCTCACTCTGACAGGGCGGGCAAAAGGCCCAGCTCTTGCAGCAGGGCCTCTTCCTGCGGCGGCAGGGTTGAGGTGGCCAGGAGCTGGCGGCGCATCTCCTGATAGCTGGCCTGTGCCATCAGCGAGTCACGTTTTTCGCGGTGCAGCCGGACGCATCTCGCGTGCAATTCGGCGATTTCAGGGTCTGATTTCAGCGCGTCCAACGCCCTGTTTAAATCGGGCAGGTAGCGCGCGATCGAGCGGTCCTCATAGGCCGGGTCATTGCGCTCGCGCCAGTAGCTGTCGTCAAAGGCGCGGTGCTCGCGGTTCACATCCCCTCGGTCGTTTTTGACCAGATAGCTGTCGAGCGAGCGCAGCGCATAGTGGTTGAGCGTGGCCAGATCACGGCTGCCTTTGGCGGGGAATTTGCGAATGCGCCGGGGATTGTCGGCCACCAAAAATTTATGCGGCACATCCCGCCCCGAGCCATCGCTCCAGCGCGGGAATTTGCGCGGATCAAGGTTTTTCCTGAAAAAGGGCCGATGCGCGCCATAGTATTTCAGCGGAAAATCCTTGCGCACCAAGGTTTTGACCTCGATTGCGGTTTCGGCGCACCAGATGTCAGGATTGTGAGAGTGACTGAATTGCCCGATCACCGGTTGGTCGACAAAATCTTCAACGCCATTATTGGCAAAGAACTGAAAGCTGAGCGAGATCGCCTTTGGGTCTTTGCAGGCGGCAATGAGCGCCGGGATGGTGTGATCGCCAGTATGGATGTTGAGAAACTCATCCACATCCGCCACCCAGATCCAGTCGGCCTGCTGCACCACCGGCTGGTGGGCGGCGTCTTTCAGTGCTTCCATCTGGTAGTTGCGCCCCTGCGCCGGATTGGGCAGGTGCACCAGCAGATCCCGCGCCGCCAGCGCGTCCAGTAGTTCAGCCGTGCCATCGGTGCAGTCATTTGAATAGAATAGGAAATCAGTGACGCCAATCAAACGGTTATAGGCGATCCATTCCAGCAGGAAGGGGCCTTCGTTCTTGACGCAGGTTACTGCGGTGATGCGCATGTCGCATCCCCTCTCAATATGCTCAATCTCCGGCAATTTCTGCCAGCTGCATCGGGTTGTGGGGTCATAGACCTGTCTGCCTCTATAGCGCCGCTTTGTCGGGTGCTCATTCTTGTTGCTGGCAGTTTTACATTGCCGCGCCTTTGCGTCAATCTTTGGCCGCTGCAGCGGCAATGGCGTGGCCAGAGTGCAGCCAGAGTGCTGCCAGAGTACTGCCTGGGTGCTGTCTGGTTGTTGCCTGCGTGTTGCCTTTGCGCTGTCCCGGAGGACGCAACGGCAGGCCGCAGCATCTTGACCCGAGGTCTGGCGCATGGCCTTCTAGGTGCGAAGTGGGCGCTGCAAGAGCGCGCAAAAGCGGAAAGGTCAAAGATGATGCAGGCGCAAGGATGATCGAGGCACAGTCGATTGATCAGGTCCAGAAGATGCTGACAGACCAGGGCTATGTGTGCGGCCGGGCTCTGGCCACGGTGGTGTTTCTCTCCCTGAAACTGGGCCGCCCTCTGTTTCTGGAAGGCGAGGCCGGGGTTGGCAAAACCGAAATCGCCAAGGCGCTGGCGGCGGCCTTTGGGCGCCGTCTGATCCGGTTGCAGTGCTACGAGGGGCTTGATGCCTCCTCTGCGGTTTATGAATGGAATTTTGCCGCTCAGATGGTGGCCATTCGCACCGCCGAGGCGGCGGGTGGGGCGGATCGCGGCACTTTGCAGGCGGAGATGTTCTCGGATGCGTTTCTGATTGAGCGCCCGCTGCTGGAGGCTATGCGCCCGGATGAAAACGGCCCTCCCGTGTTGTTGATCGATGAGCTGGACCGTACCGACGAGCCATTTGAGGCTTTCCTGCTCGAGGCCCTGTCGGATTTTCAGGTGACCATTCCAGAGCTTGGCACCATCAAAGCCCCGGAACCACCCATCGTCGTGCTCACCTCCAACCGCACCCGCGAGGTGCATGATGCGCTGAAACGGCGCTGCCTGTATCATTGGGTCGACTACCCTGATTTCGCCCGCGAGGTCGAGATCCTGAAGGCGCGCGCGCCTGCGACCTCAGAGAAGCTCAGCCGCGAGGTGGTGGCTTTTGTGCAGGAATTGCGCACCGAGGATCTGTTCAAAAAACCGGGGGTTGCCGAGACCATTGACTGGGCCAATTGTCTGCTGGCGCTGGACGTGATTGATCTGTCGCCCGAAGTGATCGCTGACACATTGGGTGCGATCCTGAAATATCAGGATGATATTTCCCAGCTGCAATGCTCTGAAGTCCAAGCGCATCCTGGACAAGGCCCGTGCCCGCCTGGACGAGGTCTGAATGGTCGAGCTGCCCGCGCTGAGCCTGCCGGATGATCCGAAACTGGCGCAAAACATCACCCATTTCGCCCGGGCCCTGCGCAAGGCCGGGCTGCCCATCGGGCCGGGCCGGGTGATCGACGCGGTTGAGGCGGTGGCGGCTGCGGGGTTTACCTCGCGGCAGGATTTCTACTGGACGCTGCACGCCTGTTTTTCTCCAAACCCGAGCACCGCGTGGTCTTTGCCCAGATCTTTCGGCTTTACTGGCGCGATCCGCGATTTTTAGAACGCATGATGGCGGCGCTGCTGCCGGCCATTAAGGGCGTGCAAGAGGAACATGCCGCCAAGCCGGGGGAAAAACGCGCGGCTGAAGCCCTGCTGGAGGGGGCCAACCATGAGGTGGATCCGCCTGAGAGCAATGAGGAAGAGGGCACCGAGATCGAGGTGGATGCAACACTGACCATCTCTTCCGAAGAGCGGCTGCGCGCGCTGGATTTTGAACAGATGAGCACCGATGAGGTGGCGCGCGCCAAGCGCATTTTGGCGCAAATCAAACTGCCGGTGCAGCCTTTGCAGTCGCGCCGCCTGATGGCAGCAAGCCGGGGCGACAGGGCAGACTGGCGCCGGACCCTTCTGAACGCAGCCCGCCGGGGCGGCGATATTCAGGGCCTTGCCCGCGCCAAGAGACGGACCCGCTGGCCCAATCTGGTGGTGATTTGTGATATTTCCGGCTCGATGAGCCAGTACAGTCGTATTGTGCTGCATTTCCTGCACGCCGTCGCCAATGCCAAAGGCGCCGGTTGGGCAAAGGTGCATGGGTTCACTTTTGGTACCCGGCTGACAAATATCACCCGCCATCTGGCAACACGGGATGTTGATGCCGCTCTGGCTGCCGCCGGTGCCGAGGCGCAGGACTGGGAAGGCGGCACCCGCATTGGTGCCTGTCTGCATGATTTCAATCGCGACTGGTCACGCCGGGTCATGGGGCAGGGGGCTGTGGTCTTGCTGATCACAGACGGGCTCGACCGGGACGACCCGGCGGCGCTGGCGCATGAAATGCAACGTCTGCAGTTGTCAGCGCGGCGGCTGGTCTGGCTGAACCCCTTGCTGCGCTGGGAGGGCTTTGCTGCCAAGGCGCAGGGCATTCGCGCCATGTTGCCCTATGTGGACAGCTTTCGCGCCGGCCACTCCATTGCCTCGCTTGAAGACCTAGCCGAGGTGATCTCACGTCCTGCTGACAGCGGTGAGAAGGCCCGGCTATTGCGCGGGCTGTAGCGGCATCGCCTTTTTTGATGACTGTCAGTTGTTGGATTTAGTTGATCTCAATCAAGTCATAGCCACGACACCTCTGTTATATGTCACTTATTGAATGTGATGGAGGGCTGGAAAATGCCGATGAACTGGAAAGCTGGAGGGCTCTTGCTTGGGCTGGTGTTCTTCCTGGCGGTACTCTTGGTAAAGCCGATCGGGGTCTCGACGCAATTTGTGATCCTGGACGGCATCCTTGGCGATGTTGTGAGCAGTGAGCTGGTGACGCAGACGGATGAGGGCTATACCTCGACCAATGCCTATCTTGCTAAATCTAATGGGAAATATGCCAAATCCGTGGCCAATCCGCTCAACTACAGTTTTGTATTTGTGCTGGCCATGGCGCTCGGCGGCTTTGTGTCGGTGCGCCTGCGCGGAGGTCTCGACAGGGCTGAGCGCAGCATGCCAGCCCTGTGGCGGGCCAATTTCGGCGACGGGCAGGTCAAACGCTATGGCGTCGACTTTTTGGGGGGTTTATCGTGCTGTATGGCGCGCGCCTTGCGGGGGGCTGCACCTCCGGCATATGATGTCGGGTATGATGCAGACTGCCTTGTCGGGCTATATCTTTGCGGCTGGCGCCTTTGCTGCGGCCATTCCCGTGTCCCTGATACTGTTCAAAAAGGAGGCCTGAGCCATGATGACGATTGTACTTGCTGTGGTGATTGGCATGGCATTTGGCGCCGTTCTTGACCGGGTTGGGGCCTCGAACCCCAACTATATCGGTAAAATGCTCAACCTGACAAACCTGAACCTGGCCAAAACCATCCTGTTGGCGATCGGAACCGGATCGGTACTGATGTTTGGCGGGCAGATGCTTGGTCTGGTGGATGTTGGTCATATGTCGGTGAAAGCGGCCTATGCTGGCGTCTTTATTGGCGGGCTGATGCTGGGGGCCGGCTGGGCTCTGGCGGGGTTTTGCCCTGGGACCGGCGTTGTTGCCGCCGCCTCTGGTCGCAAGGACGCGCTGTTTTTTTTCGCGGGCGGTCTGCTGGGCGCTGCTGCCTATATGGTGACCTACCCTGCCTGGAAGGCCAGCGGGCTTTTGGACAGTGTCGCCGGAGGCAAGGTGACTTTGGGCGCGGTGCCGGGCGCGGGCTATGAGGGGCTTGTGGCCTTTCCCGGCGATATCCTGGGCATACTGCTTGGGGTTGCCTTTATTGTGGTGGCTTTTGCGCTGCCAGAGCGGATCCTTGGCGCCGGGTCTGAGGCGCAGGTGGCACTTTAGGCCAGTGCCTATAGCCCGGCGTTCGTGCATCTGCGCTCACAGCCCGGCATAAAACTCTGGCGTTCCTGTCTGGCGGCACCCGCATCTTTTGGTGCAGGTGCCGCTTGTTTTTCCCGCCGCACGGTTTTGCATCTTGAAACCCGGCTGGGTGGCGCGCAAGCTTGCGTCCAAAGCAGGCGATCTCACGCCTGACCGGAGGACGCATGACCCAGACCCTAGGCGACAACAGCCTTTCACCCGCACCCGCCAGTGCGGCGCAGACTGCATTGCCCAGTGCGGCGCAGACTGCATTGCAATGGCATCAGGCCGGGCTAGGCGCTGTTTTGGCGACCGTGGTGCAAACCTGGGGCTCTGCGCCACGTCGCGTTGGCGCGCAGCTGGTGGTCAGTGGCGATGGCCGCCTTGTGGGGTCTGTTTCGGGCGGCTGCGTCGAGGGCGCCGTGGTCATGGAGGCGCAAGAGGCGCTGGCAGAGGGCAAGCCCCGGGTGCTGGAATTTGGCGTCAGCGATGGCGATGCCTTTGCGGTTGGGCTGGCCTGTGGCGGCACCATCCGTATTCTGGTGGAGCCTGTCGGCAGCGCCATGCCCCTGTCTTTGCTGGAGGATTTGGTGGCAGCGCAGCAGGCGCGCGTGCCACTGGCCTATGAGGTGAGCCTGACCGGAGGGAGCGGCAGGCTGGTGCGCGAGGGCTATCCGGACCGGATGCGGCTGGACCGCTCTGGCGTTGAGGAGGACGGCGACACCTTTGTGGCAGTGCACAACCCTCCTTTGCGGCTGGTGGTGGTGGGTGCGGTGCATATCGCGCAGGCGCTGGTGCCCATGGCCGAGATCGCAGGCTATGATCCGGTGATCATTGATCCCCGCGCCGCATTTGCATCAGTCGAACGCTTTCCCGGTGTGACCCTGCTGGATGACTGGCCCGATGAGGCTGTCGCAGGCCTGGGGCTGGACACGCGCACAGCCCTGGTGCTTTTGACCCACGACCCAAAGCTGGACGACCCGGCGCTTGAGGCGGCGCTGCGCAAGAATTGCTTTTACATCGGCGCGCTGGGCTCAAAGCGGACCCATGCCAAGCGGGTTGAGCGGATGCTGGCGGCGGGCTTCAGCCAGGCAGAGATTTCCCAGATTCACGGCCCCGTCGGGCTGGATATCGGCGCTGCAGGCCCCTCTGAGATCGCAATTGCCATTCTGGCAGAGATGACAGCGGTTTTGCGCGGGAAGGCTGCATGAAGTTTGGTTTGGTTCCGGTCCTTGCGGCTGAGGGCGCCATTCTGGCCCATTCGATGCAGGCCCGACGCTCCGGCTCTGAGGCGCAAAACACCTATCGTATTGCCAAGGGAACCTGGCTGACGCCGGCGCAGCTGACGGATCTGGCGGCCGAAGGCCACCAGCAGATCACCGTGGCACGCCTTGAGGCGGGCGATCTGCATGAGGACGCAGCGGCACTGCAGCTGGCGCGCGCGATTGTGCCGGATGAGGCCGGGCAGGGCCTGCGGATTTCCGGCGCCGGCGCCGGGCGGGTCAATCTCTATGCGCTGGGCGCGGGACTGGTTACACTGGATCGCGCAGCCCTTGAGGCGCTGAATGCGGTGGATCCCATGATCACCATTGCCACCGTAGCGGATAATCATCGGGTGGATGCCGATGGGATGATCGCGACCATCAAGATCATTGCCTATGGCGTGCCAGCCGAGGCCCTGGCGCGCGCGGCCTCCGGTGTTGCCGGGGCCCTGCGCGTTTTGCCGCCGGTGTTTGCCACCGCCAGTCTTATCGAGACGCGGGTTTCTGCGGCAACGCCCCCGGACAAGGGGCGGCGCGCCATGGCCGGGCGGCTTCATCGCATGGGGATGCAGTTGAGCGACCGCGTTGTGGGGCGGCACCGCGAAGCAGAACTCGCGGCGGCCTTAGAGGGGGGCCCGGGAGAGGTTTTGCTGATCCTGACCGGGTCAGCCACCTCTGACCCTTGTGATGTGGCCCCTCAGGCGCTGCGCCAGGCCGGTGGTCATGTGACGCGATTTTGCATGCCGGTGGATCCCGGCAATCTGCTGTTTCTGGGAGAGCTTCACGGCAAGCCGGTGGTGGGCCTGCCGGGTTGTGCCCGCTCCCCGGCGTTGAATGGCGCCGATTGGGTGCTCGAGCGGCTGCTCTGCGGTCGCACCGTGACAAGCGAAGACATTGCGGCCATGGGGATTGGCGGCTTGCTCAAGGAAATTCCAACCCGCCCGATGCCACCGCGCCCGCAATAGGCCCGCAAGTGGCCCGTAAAAGGTCAGGTCCTGTTTTCTTGCGACCCCGTCAGGGGGAATTCAGGACATAAGAGGGGCTTAGACTTTAGTCGCAGGCGTTCAGGGCGAATTCAGGGCGCGGGCAGGTGGCATGCAGTGGCCACTGAGAGGGCAGAATTTTGCCAAGTCGTAAAAATGTTTGTAACGGAGCGTTTCTAGGGGTTCGCGACAGCGCAATCCCGTGCTTAACTTCCCTCAGCCAATAAAAAGTAGCAAATGGGAGGAATTCATGACCAAGGTCACAATGACCGTGAACGGCAAGACCGCGAGCGGTGAGGCGGAGGGCCGTACGCTGCTCTCGTCATTCCTGCGCGAAGAGCTTGAACTCACCGGGACACATGTGGGCTGCGATACCAGCCAGTGCGGTGCCTGTGTTGTGCATGTCAACGGCGTTGCCGTGAAATCCTGCACCATGCTGGCCGTCGAGGCCGAAGGTGCTGAGGTTGCAACCATCGAGGGCCAGGCCTCTGCGGATGGAACCCTCACACGGTGCAGCAGGCGTTTCAGGACCATCACGGTTTGCAGTGCGGCTTTTGCACGCCAGGCATGGTGATGTCAGCGACAGCTTTGCTGAAAGACAACCCCAAGCCAAGCGAGCAAGAGATCCGCGAGTATCTCGAAGGCAATATCTGCCGCTGCACCGGCTACCATAATATCGTCAAGTCAATCTTGGCGGCGTCCGGTCAGGACGTCTCGGCTATCGCGGCCGAATAAGGCGCGTCTCCTGGGCCGCCGCAGGGAGGCGCGGCCCATGTAGAAATCAAAAAGCAAAGATCAAACTGCATAACCAAGAGGTGCGCCCAAATCCGCACCCTCCAGGGAGGAGATTTGAAATATGCCAAAAGATAGTGGCCCAATTGAAAGTGGCATCGGCGCCAGCCCGAAACGGCGCGAGGACGTACGTTTCCTGTCAGGAAACGGTAATTACACCGATGATATCAATCTGCGCGGACAGGCCTATGTGCATTTCCTGCGCTCGGATATGGCCCATGGCAGGCTCAGTTCCGTCGACACCACAGCAGCATCCGCCATGCCCGGCGTGGTCCGGATTTTCACCGGCGCCGATTTTGAAGGCGTAGGTGGCATCCCCTGTGGCTGGCAGATTACCGACAAACACGGCGAAGTCATGCAGGAGCCGGCCCATCCGGTTCTGGCGCAGGGCAAGGTGCGCTATGTTGGCGATGCCATCGCGGCAGTTGTTGCGGACACGCCGGAACAGGCGCGCGATGCGGCCGAGGCGATTGAGCTGGATATTGAAGAGCTGCCAGCCGTCATCGATATGAAAGAGGCCGTCAAAGAGGGCGCAACCAAGGTCCATGACGATCTGACGTCAAACCTTTTCATCGACTGGGGATTTGTTGAGGAAAACAAACCCGCTGTCGAAGAGGCCTTTGCCAATGCGGCGCATGTGACCACGCTGGAACTGGTGAACAACCGTCTCATCGCCAACCCGATGGAGCCACGTGTGGCCGTTGGCGATTTTAACCGCTCCACCGGTGACAGCACGCTTTATACCACCTCGCAGAACCCGCATGTGATCCGGCTTTTGATGGGGGCCTTTGTGCTGGGTATCCCAGAGCACAAGCTGCGCGTGATTGCCCCCGATGTGGGTGGCGGTTTTGGCACCAAGATCTTTCACTACGCGGAAGAAGCCTTTTGTACCTTTGCAGCCAAGGCGCTGAACCGGGCGGTGAAATGGACCTCCAGCCGTTCCGAGGCCTTTATCACCGATGCCCATGGTCGTGACCATGTCTCGACCATTCAGCTGGCGCTGGATGCGGGTAACAACTTTACCGCGCTGCGCACCGATACCTATGCCAATATGGGGGCGTATCTTTCGACCTTTGCGCCTTCGGTTCCGACCTGGCTGCATGGCACATTGATGGCGGGGAATTACAAAACACCGCTGATCTATGTGAACGTCAAAGCGGTCTTTACCAACACCGTACCGGTGGATGCCTATCGTGGTGCCGGACGCCCCGAGGCCACCTATCAGCTGGAGCGCGTCGTGGACAAAGCCGCGCGAGAGCTGGGTGTTGATCCGATTGCGCTGCGGCGGCAGAATTTTATCACCGAATTCCCCTATGCCACGCCCGTGGCGGTGGAATATGACACTGGTGATTACAACGCCACCATGGACAAGCTGGAAGAGATTGCGGATCTCAAGGGCTTTGCTGCCCGTCGCGCGGCCAGCGAGGCCAAAGGCAAGGTGCGTGGTCTCGGTGTGAACTGCTATATCGAGGCCCGCGGCATTGCTCCCAGTAACCTCGTGGGGCAGCTGGGCGCGCGTGCGGGCCTTTATGAAAGCGCCACTGTGCGGGTCAATGCCACCGGTGGTCTGGTGGTGATGACGGGCTCTCACAGCCATGGTCAGGGCCATGAGACCTCGTTTCCGCAGGTGATCGCAGATATGATCGGCATCGACGAGAGCATGGTTGAGATCGTGCATGGTGACACGGCCAACACCCCAATGGGTATGGGCACCTATGGCTCACGGTCGCTGGCGGTTGGGGGCCCTGCCATGGTGCGTGCGACCGAGAAAATCATCGCCAAGGCCAAGAAGATCGCAGCCCACCTGATGGAGGCCGCCGAGGCTGATATCGAGCTGAAGGATGGCGCCTTCAGTGTTGCGGGCACGGATAAATCCGTGGCCTGGGGAGATGTAACTCTCGCCGCCTATGTGCCGCACAACTACCCGCTTGAGGATATCGAGCCGGGCCTGGAAGAAACCGCGTTCTATGATCCGGCCAACGTTACCTATCCTTCGGGCGCCTATGCCTGCGAGGTGGAACTGGACCCGGACATTGCCAAGGTCAGCATTGAGCGGTTTGCCGCAGCAGATGACTTTGGCAATGTGGTGAACCCGATGATCGTTGATGGTCAGGTGCATGGTGGCATTGGCCAGGGCATTGGTCAGGCGCTGCTTGAGGCGGCCGTCTATAACGAGGAGGGGCAGCTTCTGTCGGCCTCGTATATGGACTACGCCATGCCGCGGGCCGATGATGTGCCGTTCTATGACGTGGATCATTCTTGTCAGACGCCCTGCACCCACAACCCCCTGGGGGTAAAGGGCTGCGGTGAGGCAGGTGCAATTGGCTCACCGCCTGCGG
This sequence comes from Pseudophaeobacter leonis, assembly GCF_002087335.1. GTDB lineage: Bacteria > Pseudomonadota > Alphaproteobacteria > Rhodobacterales > Rhodobacteraceae > Pseudophaeobacter > Pseudophaeobacter leonis. The sequence continues at coordinate 29,789 of NZ_MWVJ01000096.1, read as the reverse complement.
TGGTCAATGCGGTTGTTGATGCCCTGCGCTCCATGGGCAAGGACATCACCCATGTGGACATGCCTCTGAGCCCGTCGCGCGTCTGGTCGGCGATGAATGAATAACTTGGCCTGGGGGCAACTGCCCCCGGTGCATTGCTCAACTCTATCAAGGGGTCTGGCGGCACAGCCTGTACAGATCTTTGGGAAGGAAAAGCGGAATGTATAATTTCGATGTCGAAAAACCCACCAGCATCGCCGATGCGGTGGCAGCTCTGGGGGATGACGAGGCCCAGGCGCTGGGCGGTGGTCAAACCCTGATCCCGACGCTGAAGCAGCGTCTGGCAAGCCCCTCCAAGCTGGTCTCGCTGAGCGACATTGCCGAGATGCGGGGCATCAGCCTGGAGGCTGGCGTGCTTGCCATTGGCGGTGGCACCCCGCATGGCACCGTGGCGGCTGAGGCGGCTGGCTCGTACCCTCGCTGGCGGCCCTGGCAGGCAATATTGGCGATCCGGCAGTGCGCAATCGTGGCACTATTGGCGGCTCTCTGGCCAATAACGACCCGGCGGCCTGCTATCCGGCAGCGGCGCTGGCCAGTGGGGCAACCATTGTCACCAATGCCCGCGAGATCAAAGCGGATGACTATTTCGATGGTCTGTTCACCACGGCGCTGGAAGAGGGCGAGATCGTCACCCAGGTGCGCCTGCCGGTGCCAGAGGTTGCGAACTATCAAAAGTTCGTGCAGCCCGCCTCGCGCTTTGCGCTGGTGGGGGTCTTTGTCGCCAAATACGCCGATGGCGTGCGGGTTGCCGTCACCGGGGCCTCCGAAGATGGGGTGTTCCGCTGGAGCGAGGCCGAAGCGGCGCTGAGCGCCAATTTCAGTGGGGATGCGCTGGAGGGGCTGTCGGTTGATGCCGATGGCATGATGGCGGATATCCACGGCTCCAAAGCCTACCGTGCCCATCTGATCGGGGTGCTGACAAAGCGGGCGGTTGCCGCCGCAGCCTGAACGGCCCCTACAGAGACCCCTGAGGCCTCCCTGTTTGAAACAGCAAATACAGGCGGGCAGGCGGGGGTGAAATGCAAAAACAGGCGGGGCGATTCCCTGCCTGTTTTTTACGACAGGTTTTTGAGGCAGAGCTGTTAAGTGCGCAACAGGTCTGAAATATTGTTGAGCATCAGCTGCGTTTTGCCAGAAAGCTCGCGGATTTCATTGGCAATGACCGTAAACCCCTTACCGAGATCACCGATGCGCGCCGCTTCGATCGAGGCATTGAAGGCGATGAGCTGGATGTTTTTGCCGACGCCTTCTGCATTTGCGATGGCTTTCAGAATGTCTTCCTGCCGTTGAATTTCCAGCTTGTTTTGATTGTCGAGAAGATCTGCGGTCATGTCTTCCAGAAACCGTGAGACCAGCGGCTCCAACTGGTAGAGGCTGTGATCCGCAAAGCTAGTTTCCTGTGCTTTACTGGGATCTTCCAGCGAGGCGACCAGGGGGGTAATCGCCTTTAGGCAGGCCAGACGCTGATCTTCAAGGGTCTTGGGAAAGCTGTGATCGCTGGCCTCGAGCATCTCGGGCAGTTTGCTGCGAAGCATTTCATGCGCAGCTGTTATGCGATCCGCCGAGAGTTGCCGCGCTGTCCGGGCCTCGTCGCTGTCTTCCCGGCTTCTGAGAACAATCAGGGAGAGTGCCGCGATCCGCGAAGGACCAATAGCCAGGAAGGCCGCGCTTTGAATATCAGTCAGACTTTGCATTTAACCGTCCCTTTTGTTTCCGCCTGAAGCAATAGCAAGAAGAAGTTAAAGCAAGCCCAAAGCTGCCGTGCCTTTTATTTGTAATTGATGGAAGTTGTGGTGCCGGATGTTGCCGGAAGTGTCGTAGGGGGGCAGGTGGGTCAGGTGGGTTTGCGGGCAACAAAATCTATCAGTGCCGACATGCCGGAGTGTCCGCGCCCTTCCTGCACCTCGCGTTCATAGGTACGGCACTCCAGAGTGTCCCAACCGGCAAAATCAGCGCGTATCTGCGACTCGGTATACATATTTTCGGCAAACGGAGGGCCACCGGTGCCAAATTCCAGCTGTTTTGGGGTATAGCCGTGGATGCAGACTAGGCCTCCACGCTTGCAGCTACGCCGCATGCCGTCGAATAGTCGCGCCCGTCCCTCGGGCCCGGTAAACTGCACAAAAATCGCCGCAATCAGATCGTATTCGTCTGGTTCAGCCCAGTCCTCGGTCAGAAGATTGCAGGCGCGGTACTCTACCGTGCACCGCGTCGCCGGGCCAGATCCCGCGCTTTGGCAATGGCCGATGGGGCAAACTCAAGCGCTGTGACCTCAAGGCCTTGTTCAGCCAGATAGACCGAGTTGCGGCCCTCGCCGTCAGCGATCGATAGAGCCTTTTGACCTGCCTCCAGATAGGCGCAGTGCTCTCGCAGAAAACGCGCGGGCTCTGTGCCAAAAACATAGGCGTTGGTGGCGGCGAAACGTTCTTCCCACATGGCTGTCTCCCTTGTGTGCCTGACGCAGGAACCTTATGCGCCCTTTCACAAAGATCAAGCAAGTCCGCCATTTCCCCCGGCCAAGTCACCCTGCCAAAGGCCATCCTGCACTGGCAAATTCGGGCGGACAGCAGGCGCCGAGCCGCAAGGCATCATGCAACAAAAAACGCCCCGCCCGGTGAAGGGCAGAGCGTCTTTCATCCAAACAGGGTTTGGCGTTATTTCTGGGGAAGCGGGCCGATCATCATGACCATTTGGCGGCCTTCCATCTTGGGCATGTTCTCTACTTTACCCAGCTCTTTGACGTCCTCGGCAACGCGCTCCAGCAATTGACGGCCCAGGTTCTGGTGTGCCATCTCGCGGCCCCGGAAGCGCAGGGTGATCTTTACCTTGTCGCCGGTTTCCAGGAACTTGAACACATTGCGCATTTTGACGTCATAGTCATTGGTGTCAGTGTTGGGCCGGAATTTGACCTCTTTGACTTCAATGATCTTCTGCTTTTTGCGCGCTTCGCTTTCACGCTTCTGCTGCTCGTACTTGAACTTGCCGAAGTCCATGATCTTGCACACAGGCGGGGTCGCGTTGGGCGAAATTTCAACCAGATCAAGACCGGCCTCATTTGCCATGTCCATAGCCTTTGCAGGGTGCACGACCCCGACATTTTCGCCATCAGCGCCAATCAGGCGGATTTCGGAGGAGCGAATTTTTTCGTTCGTGCGCGGGCCGGTGTCACGTTGTGGCGGCGCATTATGAGGTCTGCGGGCTATGGCTTTGATCCTTTGATTATTGCCGAATTTCGATCCCGGAACTTAAACGCAAGGACGGAATGTTTCAAGATGCAACTGAGGCCAACAGGGTCGATTTCCGACGCCTTTGTCACTTTTCGCGAGCAAGAAACCAAGTTTTCCCCCAATGAGCGCTAAATTTGTCATCAGCAAGGACCAGGCTAGACAGTGGCCACAGTTCTATAGAGCTGTAAGCCGTCTCTTGCCAATGGGCGCTGAGTCTACAGGCGGGGTTTGGCTGATGAGGTTCGCAACCCGATATTCCCCCTTGTTAAGTTGTCGTTCTGGGCGCACCTCCGGGCCATCAAGGCCGCGCAGAAGCAGGTCAAACGAAGGAGACGGGTTATGAAGCCGATTATTGTCATTTTGGGATTGGGTATTGTTGCCGCAGGAGGCTATTTTTACGTCCAGAGCCAGCAGGAAATAACGCCTGCCGTGGTGGTGGATCCCGCACCAGTCGCGCCAGAGCCTGTCGTCGAAGCAACCCCCGTGGAGGAGGCTGTCGAAGAGGCCGCCACCCAGGCCGCCGCCCAGACAGAGACAGCGGTTGATTCTGTGGTTGAGACAGCCACAGAGGCAGTTGAGGCTGCCGTTGACGATGTGAACGAAGCCGCTGCCAATGCGGCTGCAGAGGTGAGTGACGCCGCCACAGACGCGGTGAACGATGCTGTTGAGGCCGCAAATGAAGCCACCAGCAGCGCGTCTGATCTGGCCAGTGGTGCGGCCTCTGTGGCGCAGAGCGTGACTGATACAGCAGTAGAGGCGGCCAGCACGGCGGCAACCACAGCCACTGAGACTGCAGTTGAGACAGCCACTTCGGTTGCTGAAACTGCAACAGAGGCTGCCAGCGACGCTGCAAAGGCAACGGCTGATGCGGTGACAGACACAGCAAGTGATGCGGCGGCCGGCACGGGCGATGCGCTTTCCGGGATGGCGCAGTACCTCAGCCTTGATGGCTTTGATCTGGACAAGGTGGTCGAGATGATCAACGAATCCGACCTCGGCGCGGTTCAAAAAACCATGCTCAGCGGCGCGGTAACCAGTGCCAAAGACAATCCAGAAGTGCTGTCCGGTGTGCTGGATCAGGTAAAGGCCGCAATGGGTCTGTAAGCCGCTCAAAGGCCAGTTTGTTAGATAGTGTTCATGGCAGAGTGATCTGACACGAAAAAGGGGCGGCACCTATCAGGTTGCTGCCCCTTTGCTGTGTAATCCATCCGCCTTTTACAGTCAGGTCGTCTGATTGTGTTTGGCCTGGGTTCGCCCGGATCAGTCCAAAAAGGCCTTTTCCACCACGTATTGCGCCGGCTTGGAATTGGCGCCTTCTTCTAGGCCAGCCTCTTCCAACATTTCTTTCAGCTCAAGATTGAAGGCCATGTTGCCACAGATCATGGCGCGATCATTGTCAGGGCACAGCGGCGCCACATCGAGATCTTTATAGGCCTCTCCCGAGCGGATCAGGTCGGTGATCCGGCCCATCTTTGGGCTCTCCTCGCGGGTGGTGGTGGGGTAGTATTTGATCTTCTTCCAAAAGCCCTCGCCAATCACCTCGTTGAGCAGCTCATCCGTCTTGAGGCCTTCGATCAGCTCGGCGCCATAGGTCAGCTCACCGGCGGTGCGGCAGGTATGGGTGATGATGACTTCGTCGTAGTCTTCATAAGGTCTGCGGCTCACGCAGCAGCGAGGCAAAGGGCGCAAAGCCGGTGCCAGTGGCAAAGAACCAGATCCGTTTGCCGGGGATCAGCGCGTCATGCACCAGGGTGCCCACCGGTTTGGGGCGCAGGATGATCTCGTCGCCGACCTTGATGTGCTGCAGGCGCGAGGTGAGCGGGCCGTCCTCGACCTTGATCGAGTAGAACTCCATTTCTTCGTCCCAGCTGGGCGAGGCGATGGAGTAGGCGCGCAGCAGCGGTTTTTGCTTGCCGGTCTTCTCGTTGACCTCGCCCATCAGTCCGATCATCACAAACTCGCCAGAGCGAAAGCGTAAAGAGGCGGGGCGGCTCACCCGGAAAGAGAACAGTTTGTCAGTCCAGTGTTTGACCGCAGTCACAGTCTGGGCATCGGGAAGGGCGGGGGCGGCCTTTACGGGCGCGGCATTGGTGGCAGCATCACTCACGGGCGTAATCTCGTTCATTGGTTGCACTACCGGTCTCTGATAACCGGCACCTCTGATTAATCTTTGATGTAGGTCAGGGATAGCCCCGGTTTCACCTCTGCCGTGGCGTCGCTGACGCAGCCGGGCAGGCTATCCGGGGCCATCCTGAAGGGATGAGGGGATGGCTTAGCGGGCAGCAGAGCTGCCACGCAGACGGGCCTGATAGTTATGCGCGCTCCACTGCGCGCGGGCAAGCCATTGCTCCTGGGGTTGACGGGCGGCCAGTTCAGCGCTGATTTCCACCTCGTCAAAACCGCAGCGGCGCGCCATGGCGTATTGGTCGGCCAGCACATGGCCCTTGGCGCGCAAGCGGCCAGTATAGCCCATCAGACGCAGCTGCCGTGCCAGGGTAAAGCCACGGCCATCGGCAAAGCTGGGAAAATCAATGCGGATCATCTCTTTGCCGGCGATCTGCGTGGCCAGGGTGGCAGGGTCGCTGTCAGACAGCAGATCCAATGTGGTCTCGCTGTCGAACCCTGCTGTCCAGGTCTCGGGGCCAAAGCCCGCGTCGGTTACGATTACAGTCATATCACTCATGCTCCTGTGCGGATGAATTGGCCGTTCACAACGTGGATGCCACATTCTTCCTTGTTCTGATCACGCCAGCGTCCGGCGCGGGGATCTTCACCTGCGGCAACCGGTGATGTGCAGGGCGCACAGCCGATCGACGGATAGCCCTTGGCCACCAGGGTGACGCGGCAGGCGGTTCTCGTCCATATAGGCGCGCACATCCTGCGGAGCCCAATGGGCCAGCGGGTTGATCTTGATGCGCCCGGTGTCGGCATTTCCAGCGGTCTCTACCTCAAAGAAATCCAGCGCGGCGCGACTGCCGGCCTGAAAGCGTTTGCGCCCGGTGATCCAGCCATCAAAACCCGCAAGCGCTTGTTGCAGCGGCGCGGTCTTGCGCAGCGCACAGCAGGCATCGGTGTCGGAAAAGCGCAGCGCGCCATAGGGGTCTTTGGCGGCAATCTCTGCCGATTTGATGATCTGCACATTGCGCAGGCCCAGACGCTCGCTCACCTCCTGCTGATAGACCAGCGTTTCGGTGAACAAGAGTTCAGTGTCGACAAACAGCACAGGCACCATCGGGTCGATCACAGCCGCCATATGCAGCAGCACAACCGATTCCGCGCCAAAGCTGGAGACCAGCGCGATATGACCCGCGTCCTGCAGCGCACCCTGCATCACGGCCGTGGCCCGAGTGATGCCGGTAGCGGGCATTGAGCCCGGCTACCTTTGATGCGAGCGCACTCTGCGTCTCAGAGAGGGGCTGGGAGGCCGCGCTATCCGTTGCAAGGTTCTCCATGGGGCTATGCCACCTTTTTCTGAGCCTCAGGGTAGAGCGCGCTCTTGAAGGGCTCCATGCCGAGACGGCGATAGGTTTCGAGGAAAGTCTCCTCGTCACTTGACCGGATGGCGAGATAGGCCTCAACCAGACGCTCAACGGCGGGCACGATCTCGTCATAGGCGAAACCGGGGCCGGTGCGCTTGCCGATCTCAGCCGTTTCAGTGGCGTCACCGCCCAGAGTGATCTGGTAGTTCTCCACCCCGGCGCGATCCAGACCTAGGATGCCGATATGGGCCACATGGTGGTGGCCACAGGCATTGATACAGCCGGAAATCTTGATCTGCAGATGGCCGATGTCATGCTCTAGCTTCAGCTCGTCAAAGCGGCTGGCGATCTGCTGCGCGACCGGGATCGAGCGTGCCGTGGCCAGAGCGCAGTAATCCATGCCGGGGCAGGCGATGATATCCGAGATCAGGCCAATATTGGCGGTGGCCAGCGCGTGCTCTTTCAGCCGCGCGTGGATCGCGGGCAGGTCGGATTTATGCACATGCGGAATGATCACGTTTTGCTGGTGGCTGATGCGCAGCTCGTCATAGCCGAACTCTTCGGCCAGATCCGCCATGACGCGTATCTGTTCGGCACTGGCATCACCAGGCGTGGCGCCGTGGGATTTGATCGAGATGGTGACAATGGCATGATCCGCGTCGCGGTGCGCAGCCAGATTGGTGTCAGCCCAGGCGCGAAACACCGGGTCGGCGTTATATGCCGCCTGATAGGCATCAGTCGCGCCGCTACGCAGAGCAGGCGGGGTGAAATGCGTCTTGATCTCGGCCAACAGCGCCTGATCGGTGCCGTCAAATTCGCGGCGGCGTTCTTCAAAGCGGGCCTCGACCAGCTCACGGATCTTGTCGATGCCGTTTTCCTGCACGGTGATCTTGATGCGGGCTTTGTATTTGTTGTCGCGACGTCCCAGCACGTTATAGACGCTGAGCACGGATTCCAGATAGGGCAGCAGATCCGCCTGAGGCAGGAAGTCACGGATGATTTTGCCCACCATCGGGGTGCGGCCCAGGCCACCGCCGACAATGACCTCAAAGCCGATTTCGCCATTTTGTTCGACCATCCGCAGGCCGACATCATGGGCTTTGGTGACGGCACGATCATTGGGGCTGCCGGTGACGGCGATCTTGAACTTGCGGCCCAGAAACTGGAACTCGGGGTGGTCGGTGGACCACTGGCGGATCAGCTCCGCGTAGGGGCGCGGATCTGTCAGCTCATCCGCGGCCGCGCCGGCAAAGTGATCGGCGGTGGTGTTGCGGGTGGTGGTGCCCGAGGTCTGAATAGCATGCAGGCCGGCCTCACCCAGCGCGTCCAGCATATCGGGGATGTCGTTCAGTTTGGGCCAGTTGTACTGGATGTTCTGCCGGGTGGTGAAATGGCCGTAGCCCTTGTCCCACTTCTCGGCCAGCAGCGCCAGGGCACGCGCATCTGGGCAGAGTTGAGCGTGCCATAGGGGATGGCCACCCGCAGCATATAGGCGTGCAGCTGCAGATAGACGCCATTCATCAGGCGCAGCGGTTTGAACTCATCCTCGGTAAGCGAGCCGTCAATGCGGCGCTCGACCTGGGCGCGGAACTGCGCGTTGCGTTCAGCCAGAAAGGCTGCGTCAAAAGCGTTGTACTTATACATGGGCTTCGGCCTCCTGTTTGCCGTGGCTGTAGTTAGATGGGCCTTTGCGGCGGAAATCTTCGCGGAAATGCACCGGCTCCGGCCCCTGCTCTCCGGCCGTTGCATCAGCCAGATAGGCGCCGACAATGCGGATGTTCTGCCGTTCGGCGTCCAGCAGGCGCAGCTGTGCCTCGGCCTCGTCGACAATGAGTTCAGCCTGGGACAGATCGCGGGTCCAGCTGTCGTCGGACATAAAGTAGATCACGTCGCCCTCGAGCAGGTCGTTGGCGGTGATGACTTTTGGGGTGAAAGGACGGGCCATTATGCGAGCTCCATGTTCAGGTCGTAAAGGGCAGCGGCGCTTTGGCGCGGCGCCAGCCCAAAGAAGGTAAGGGCAGGGCCATCAAAGCCAGCCTCGGCAAGATCCATTGGCAAATGGTCCAGCGTGGTTTCCAAAACGCGCTGATCCGCGCGCGAGGCGTTCTCGACGATGGTGACGGGCGTGGCCCGGTTTGCCCCATGCATGATCAGGCGACCCTGCACGAAACGGGCGGATTTTTTGCCCATATAAATGGCGGCAACTTCACCGGGACGGGCCAGTGCGGCCCAGTCCTGATCGGCAAAGCCGCGCATGTCGTGACCGGTCAGAAACCGCACCGAAGAGTTGCGCCCCCGCTGGGTGAGGCTTTGACCAATCGCGGCCACCGCAGCCGAGGCGGCGGTGATACCGGGCATGATCTGATAGGCGACACCGGCCTCTTCGCAGGCGGTGAGCTCTTCATCAAGGCGGCCAAATATAGTGGGGTCGCCGGACTTCAGGCGCACAACCTTTTTGCCTGCCAGCGCATGGGCCGTCATGCGGGCACAGATCTCGGCCTGGCTCATGGAGGGGCCAAAGCCCTCTTTGCCAACGTCCTCAAGCAGTGTCTGCGCGCCAGCAAGGGCCAGAATCTCGGAGCTGACCAGGCGATCAAAGAGAATGACATCAGCCTCCTGCAGGTCGCGGGCGACCTTTAGGGTCAAAAGGTCCGGATCGCCCGGTCCAGAGCCGGCAAAGGCCACCTGACCTTTGACAAGGCAACACATGCCGCTGCGGTCAGAAGCGGGGCTATTTGCAGTATGTGTCATGGGACCGGACATCTCGGACCTCTTTGTTGAGTTGTTTGACTTGCTGTAAGATATAGGAAATATTCCCGGTATTGCGCCATATGCTGGATCAAATAAGGAGTTTTGTTCCAGTGGCTGGCTCAGCTGAATATGATGGTCCTGAAATCACGAGGAAAAGAGAATGACAGTGCGGATCGATGCGACGGACCGGAAAATTCTGGCAGAGCTGCAGCGCGATGCCGGGCAATCCCTGGATGAAATTGCCCGTCAGGTGGGCAGTTCCAAGACGCCGGTGTGGAATCGGATCCGTAAATTGCGCGAGGCAGGCGTCATCGGCCAGCAGACCGTGGTACTGGATGCTGAGGCCCTGGGGTTTGAGGCCTGCTTCTTTGTGCTGATCCGCACCTCCGAGCATGAGGCCGACTGGCAGCAGGCCTTCCTGAAGGCGCTGAAAGATCGCCCCGAGGTACAGGAGGCGCATCGTCTCGCGGGCGATATCGACTATATCCTGAAGGTGCCGGTGCAAAACGCCCGGGCCTATGACAAATTCTATCAGGCGCTGATTTCCGAAGTGCGGGTGCACAATGTCACGGCGTTGTTGTCGATGGAGGAGATCAAGTCCACCACCATGCTGCCGTTGAATGCGTGATCCGGGCGTAGCCATGCGGAGCGCTACCGCGCGCTCTTATTCAGTTTCGGGCAAGGTGACGCAGAACAGAAACGGCGACACCTGAGAGCCGTGATGTCTGAAACAGGGAACTGCCCCGTTGGCGGCCATGTGATTTTGGCAACCGGCGTTATGTGCCGTGCTGGACCAGCAGTTTTGTCAGGCCGTGGAAGTGGTAGCTGTTACTGAACTGTGGTTCAGCCACCAGTTTCAGGTCGGGGCAGCGCTCAAACAGGATGGGAAGCGCGATCTGCATTTCGAGCCGGGCCAGCGAGGCACCAACGCAAAAATGCAGCCCGCCGCCAAACGAGGTGTTGGTGCGCATGGGGCGGGTCGGGTCAAACAGGTCGGGGTCGTCTTCTGCTGCCGGATCGCGGTTGGCTGAAGCCAGCAAAAGGGCCACCTGATCGCCACGCCTGAAGGTATGCCCCATCACTTCTGCCTCCTCATAGGCGTAGCGGGTGAACATATGCAGTGGCGGGTCAAACCGCAGGATCTCTTCCACCAGAGCGTCGATACCCCCGGGCGCCAGCCAGGCCGGATCCCAGCCCTGTTGCAGCAGGGTTTTCACGCCATTCCCCAGCGCGTGCACCGTGGCCTCATGGCCGGCATTGAGCAGCAAAATACAGGTGCCGATCAGCTCATCCGTGCTGAGGCGGTCGCCCTGTTCTTCGGCGGCAATCAGGCGGGTGATGAGATCGTCGCGTGGCTCAGAGCGGCGCTGTTGCACATAGCCGACCAGGAAGGCGCTAAAATCCTGCGCCGCCCGGGCAGCGGCCAGTTCGGTGTCATAGGTTTTGCTTGCTTGGTAGATTGCGACCATGTCGTGCGACCAGCGCAGCAGTTGCGGCGCCATCTCCCTGGGCACCCCCAGCAGGCGACAGATGGTGATCACCGGGACCTGGGTGCAATAGGCCTCTAGCAGATCAAAGGGCGCCTCGGGGAAGTCGTCTATCAAGCTGTGACACAGCGCGATCAGCTCGGCTTCCTGCGCTTTGACCTCGCGCGAGGTGAAGGCGCGCATCACCAGCTTGCGCAATCGGGTGTGACGCGGCGGCTCAGCCTCCAGCATGGAATGCGCTTCCACTGCCAGAAAAGGCGCGAGATGCGGAGGTGCGTCGCTTGCGAGCTCGGGTGGGATTTCGCGGCCAAACCGGCGGTCGCGTAAAATCGCATGCCCCGCAGCACGGCGAAAGGCCGCCGGCATGCCGTAGTCCTGCCAATAGTTCAGACCGGCCTGCGCGCGCCCCTCGGCATAAAACGGGTAGGGGTTCTGCACAAAAGAGGCATCAGTCGGGGATTGGATCACTGTCTTCATGCGGGGGGGGGCCTTCATGACTGGTCTTTGCAAGCCCAGTCTTGCTAGACTGACAAAAGACGAGGGGTCAACAGAGAGCCGGTACAAATTGCAAAGATGGGCTTTGTTGCTGGGGTTCGCCCTGGCGGTCATTGGGATAGGCGGTGCCACGTGGATCTATGGCTATCGACAGGCTCTGGATTCGCTGGCGGAGCGCAGTGTTGCGGATCTAGCCCTGGCGTCCGACCGGGTCAGCACGCAGCTGCAGATCTATCAGGAAATGGCGGTGCTGCTGGCGGGTCACCCCGCTCTTGCGCAACTGCAAACCCCGAAAGACCGCGCTTTGGCACAGCGCCTGTTACGTGTCGTTGCGGATAAAAAGGCGGCCCTCGACCTTTTTTTTGCCGATTTCCTGGGGCAAGTCCTGGCCGCAGCCGAGGGGGTGACGGCATCAGATGTTTCCGGGCAAGACTATTTTCGCCGGGCGATGCAAGGCGCGCTAGGCACCGGCTCTGGCGTGCTGGCGGGAAACGGGCGGCGGGCCTATTTCTATGCGGCGCCAAACTTCTCATCGCAGATAGATGTACAGGTTGATGTAGAGGCCGATATCCCGGTTGATGTTCAGACGGCCTGCACAGGCCGATGTTCAGGCCGATGTTCAGGCCGATGTAGTGGCGGATGTTCAGGGCGATCTACAGACAGATGCGCAAACGGAAATCCTGGGTGCGCTGGTGATCGTCGCAGATGTTGAAGACGTGGAGCAGACCTGGCGGGGTTCCTTGCCTGCGGGGGTCTTCACAGATGCACAGGGAGAGGTCTTTATCTCAAACCGGCCTGAGCTGTTGTTCTGGCGTCCTGCTGTTGACGAGACGGCCATCGCGCTGCGGGGAGAGACACAACTAAGCTATCGGGTGTCTTTTGCGGCAGAGCACGAGATCTGGGAGCTGTCGTGGAGCCCCTATTTGCCACGGCGGGCGCTGCATCTGACGGTGGACCTGCCAGTGATTGGGCTGCAGGGGCAAATCCTGGTGGATGTGGCTCCCGCCCGCCGTCTTGCATCCTTGCAGGCCGCGGCACTGGCCGCCCTCTGTCTGGCCTTTGGCACCTTGCTGTTTTTGGCAATGGAACGCCGTCGCACCCTAGCCGCGGCGAATGCGGTCCTGGAAAGCCGGGTTGCGACACGTACCCGGGCCCTGCAGTCCACCAACAGCCAGTTGCGCCGCGAAGTGAATGAGCGCGAAGAGGCTGAGGCGGCCCTGAAAAAGGCACAGGAAGAGCTGGTGCAGGCGGGGAAAATCTCGGCGCTGGGCCAGATGTCAGCGGGGATCAGTCACGAGCTGAACCAGCCGTTGATGGCCATTCAGCAATATGCCGAAAACGGTGAGGCGTTTTTGCAACGCGGTCAGGCAGAGCGGGTCGGCGAAAACCTGACCCGGATTGCCAGCATGTCGGCGCGTATGGCGCGGATCATCAAAAACCTGCGGGCCTTTTCGCGCAATGAGAGCGAGCCGATGGCCCGGGTGGACCTTGTGCAGGTGATCACCACGGCGGTCGAGCTGACGGGCTCACGGCTTGCGGCCGACGCCGTGACGCTGATCTGGAAGCCACCAGAGAGTGACGACCCAATCTATGCCTGGGGCGGCGAAGTCCGTTTGACCCAGGTCTTTGTCAATCTGATCAACAATGCAGCCGATGCGATGCTGGGCCAGCCAGACCGCTCTATCACCATCACGCTGGAGGCGGGCGCGCGGCTGTCGGTGGCGGTCAAGGATATCGGCCCTGGCATAAAAAGAACCGGAAAAGATGTTTGAGCCGTTTTACTCGACCAAGGTGGTCAGCAGCTCCGAGGGCATGGGGCTGGGACTGTCGATTTCCTATGGCCTGTTGCAAAGCTTTGGGGGCAATATCCGGGGCATGAACGCGGAACAGGGCGCGGTTTTTACGGTTGAGCTGGACCGGTGGCACAAGGAGGCTGCGACATGACACGCAAGGTTCTGGTCGTTGACGATGATGCGGCCCTGAGAGAGGCTTTGGCGCAGACCCTGGAGCTGAACGATCTGGAACCGGTCACGGCGGGCTCCTTTGTGGCGGCCAAGGATCTGATTACCGCAGAGTTTGATGGGGTGATCCTGTCGGATATTCGCATGCCGGGGCGGGACGGGTTTCACCTGCTGGACTATGTGCGCGGCACGGACGAAGATCTGCCGGTGATCCTGCGGACCGGTGAGGGCGACATTCCGATGGCCGTCAGGGCGATGTCACAGGGCGCCTTTGGTTTTCTGGAAAAGCCCTGTGTGACGGCCGATCTGCTGGCGGCACTGGAACGGGCCCTGAAGACGCGGCATCTGGTGCTGGAAAATCGCGACTTTAAACCGCAGCTGGAAGAGGGCGACCCGGCGGCCCGTCTGTTGTTTGGCACCTCAGAGCAATCGCACGAGCTGCGGGCGCGGGTGCGGGCTGTGGCTGCCACCATGGCCGAGGTTCTGGTGGCAGGACCTCGGCAGGCAGCGGCATCCCCAAGGTGGCAGAAGTGATCCATCTGATGTCGCCGCGCGCCCAGGCCCCTTTTGTGAAATCTGCCTCTGCCGGGCTCAGCGCCGCTGATTTTGCGGATCTGTGTCAGCAGGCGGCAGGGGGCTCATTGTTTCTGGACGAGATCTCGGGGCTCTCGGAAGCGCTGCAATACGCGGTGTTGGAGTGGCTGGAGCAGGGCGGAGGGCCGCGGCTGATTGCAGGCAGTACTGCGGATCTGACGGCGCTGGTGGCGGCGGGCCGTTTTGGGGCCGGTCTCTATTACCGGCTGGAAGGTATGCGGGTGCGCATCCCGTCGTTGTCTGAACGTCCCGGTGATATCCCGATCTTGTTCCGCCACTATGTGGCACAGGCCGCCGAGCAGGCCGGCATTGACGCCCCCGAGATCAGTCAGGAGCATCTGGCGGGGCTGATGGCGCAGGATTGGCCGGGGAATGCGCGATCGCTGATGTCGGCTGCCATGCGCTTTGTTCTGGGGATGCCGGATGAGGTCAGTGCCGCTGGTGATCTGGGACTGGCAGAGCAGATGGCGCAGGTGGAGCGGTCGCTGCTGATTGCCGCGTTGGGGAGGCAAAACGGCCGGGCGGCGGCGGCGGCAGAGGCGTTAAAGCTGCCGCGCAAGACCTTTTACGACAAATTGGCGCGCTACGGCATTCGCCCGGAGGACTACCGGCGCTCGTGACCCCCTGTGGCGAGGAGAACAGCGATTCCATGCGATACGGGGTTTTCGGCTGAGCTGTGCGGATTTCCGCACAAGGTTTCAAAACCCTGTGCGGGATTTCGCACAAAACCGAAGGGTATCGGTGTAGGTGCCTGCAGTTTTTTCAAGTAACCAATTGGAAAATATTGAGAACGCCACAAATTTCAGCGCATTTGAAACAATTCTTGAGCAAGAGGGCGCAACTCGCAATTCTATGCGCGAGGCTCCTGCCGCTGGTGGGGGAAACGGAGAGATTTTGGGAGGACTGATATGAAGTTCGTGACTGCTGCTGCCACTGCGATGGCACTGACCGTAACTGCTGGCGCTGCACAGGCAGCCTGTGATGAGGGCGAAATTGTCGTCAAATTCAGCCATGTAACCAACACTGACAAGCACCCAAAAGGGATTGCGGCCTCACTGCTGGAACAGCGGATCAATGACGAGATGAACGGCACAATGTGCCTTGAGGTTTATCCGAACTCGACACTGTACAATGACAACAAGGTTCTCGAAGCCATGTTGCAGGGCGATGTGCAGCTGGCGGCACCTTCGCTGTCGAAATTTGAGAAATTCACCAAACAGTTCCGCCTGTTTGATCTGCCCTTCATGTTCAAAAACATCGACGCGGTGGATGCCTTTCAAGCCTCTGACGATGGTCAGGCATTGCTGGACTCGATGCAGCGCCGCGGCCTTCAGGGCCTGGCCTATTGGCACAATGGCATGAAGCAGATGTCGGCGAACAAAGCGCTTGTTGCGCCAACAGACGCCAATGGTCTGAAGTTCCGGGTTCAGTCGTCGGATGTTCTTGTAGCCCAGATGGAAGCCATCGGTGGCAGCCCGCAGAAGATGGCCTTCTCAGAAGTCTACGGCGCCCTGCTGCAGAGCGTTGTGGATGGTCAGGAAAACACCTGGTCCAACATCTACGGCAAGAAGTTCTTTGAAGTGCAGGACGGTGTCACCGAAACCAACCACGGCATCATCGACTATCTTGTGGTGGCCAATGTGGATTGGCTGGAAAGCCTTGAGCCTGCCGTGCGGGACCAGTTCCTAACCATTCTCGGCGAAGTCACCGAGGCCCGCAACGCCAAGTCCACCGAAGTGAACCAGGCGGCCAAAGAGGCAATCATTGCCGCTGGCGGTGTTGTCCGCAGCCTTGACGCGACACAGCGTCAGGCCTGGGTTGATACCATGATGCCAGTTTGGGAGCAGTTCTCGGGCGACGTCGGTCAGGACAAGATCGACGCGGCACAGGCGATCAACGCCGGTTTCTGAACCAGTAACCAGAGCTAAAGCCGGCCAGCCAAAGGCAGGCCGCAACCGGGGCGCCAGTTATCAACTGATGGCGCCCTGGTTTTTCAGGCGGCGTGGGGATCCGCCGCCTGACATTTTTCCTTTTCAACATCATCGGGGTGACTATCATGTCGGGGGCAAAAACCGGCCCGTCCGGGTTTATAAACACGCTTGAAGAGACGCTGATCGCCCTGCTTTTGGGCCTGATGACAGTGATTACCTTCGCCAACGTGATCGCGCGTTTTATATTTAATTCCAATATACTGTGGGCGCTTGAACTCACGGTATTCCTCTTTGCCTGGCTGGTGCTTTTGGGGGCTGCCTACGCGGTGAAGGCCCATGCGCATCTGGGTGTCGATGCCATCGTCAATATCCTTGCACCTGGTCCGCGCAAGGTGGTGGCTCTGATTGCCGCGCTGTGCTGTCTGGCGTTTTCCTTGTTGTTGCTCACAGGCGCTTATGACTACTGGGCGGTCTTTGCGGATCTGCCGCCAACCTCGGGCCGTTGGTTCCCGACGGGCTTTGACCTCAAGGCGCGCTCGCAAAGCTTTTACGAGGTGCAGGATGTGCCCATGCTTGGTGCGCTGCGCTTTCTTGAAGATCTGATAAACTACGGTGAATCCTACGAAAAGCTGCCAAAAGTGGTGCCCTATCTGGTGCTGCCCCTGTCGATGCTGCTGTTGGTTTACCGGTTCGCTCAGGCCACGGTACAGGTGCTGCGCGGTGAGGCCGACCGGCTGGTTGCCAGCCATGAGGTCGAAGACGAGTTGGACGAGGCCCGGGGCCCGTGCGACTGAGGGAGAAAACTGATGGAAGTCATTCTGCTTTTTGCCATGGTTGTTGGCCTGATGCTGATCGGCGTGCCCATCGCGGTGTCGCTGGGGTTGAGCTCAACCCTGTTTTTGCTGATTTATTCTGACAGCTCGCTGGCCTCTGTTGCCGGCACCCTGTTTGAGGCCTTTGAGGGGCACTTTACCCTGCTGGCCATCCCGTTCTTTATCTTGGCCTCGACGTTTATGTCGACGGGGGGCGTGGCGCAGCGGATCATTCGCTTTTCCATCGCCTGTGTCGGCCATTTTCAGGGTGGTCTGGCCATCGCGGGCGTTTTTGCCTGCATGATGTTTGCGGCGCTGTCTGGGTCGTCCCCTGCAACCGTGGTGGCCATTGGCTCTATCGTGATCGCGGCCATGCGTCAGGCTGGATATACCAAAGAGTTTGCCGCAGGCGTGATCTGTAACGCAGGCACCCTAGGCATCCTGATCCCGCCGTCGATTGTCATGGTGGTCTATGCCGCCTCGGTTGACGTCTCGGTTGGGCGCATGTTCCTGGCGGGTATCATTCCGGGTCTGTTGGCGGGTGTCATGCTAATGGTGACGATCTATGTGATTGCCCGGATCAAGAACATGCCCAAAGGAAACTGGGCGGGCTGGGGCGAGGTGTTCTCCTCCTTCCGTGACGCCTTTTGGGGGCTGTTCGTGATCGTGATCATCATGGTCGGTATCTATGGCTACCCGTGGTACTCTGCCGAGCTGGGGCTCTATAAAGAAGCGGCGATCTTTACCCCGACTGAGGCGGCCGCTGTCGCCTCTGTCTATGCCTTCTTTGTCGCGACCTTTGTCTATCGTGACATGGGGCCGCTGGCCGAAAGCGAGACGCGGCCGCGCCGCTCTGTGCTGCAGGCACCGCAGGCCTTGCTATCTGTCTGGGTGCATGCGGATACCAAAAAGGCGCTGTTTGATGCGGGTAAGCTGACGGTAACGCTGATGTTCGTGATCGCCAATGCGCTGATCCTGAAACATGTGCTGACGGATGAGCAGGTGCCACAGCATATCGCCAATGCGATGCTCTCTGCGGGCTTTGGTCCGGTGATGTTCCTGGTGGTGGTCAATGTGATCCTGCTGATCGGTGGTCAGTTCATGGAGCCCTCGGGCCTGTTGGTAATCGTCGCGCCGCTGGTGTTTCCGATTGCAATTGAGCTGGGCATTGACCCGATCCATCTGGGCATCATCATGGTGGTCAATATGGAGATTGGCATGATCACGCCGCCGGTGGGGCTCAACCTCTTTGTGACCTCGGGCGTGGCGGGAATGCCGATGATGGCCGTGGTGCGGGCGGCTTTGCCCTTCCTGGCAGTGCTCTTCGTCTTCCTGATCATGGTGACCTATATTCCATGGCTCAGCACGATGATCCCGAACGCGCTGATGGGGCCTGAGATCATAACCAACTAGCGAAAGCTTTGTCTAAAACGAAACCTGTGAAAAAAAGAACGCCCCGGACGTGTGTCTGGGGCGTTTTTTGTAGAGCAGGGTATTGTCGCGCAGGGTATTGTCGCGCAGGGCGTCGACGGGCAGGGCCGTGGTCTAGCAATCAGGTGCTGGCATTGAGCGCTGCAACGATTGGTTCGAAATCCGCCGCCTTGAGGCTGGCGCCGCCAACAAGGGCGCCGTCCACATTCGACGTGGCAAAGATCTCGGCTGCGTTGCTTGCCTTGACCGAGCCGCCATAGAGCAGCCGGGTGGCCTGGGCCATCTCGGCGCCAAATCGCGCGGTGAGCTCTGCGCGCAGGAAATCATGCACGTCGGCGATCTGCGCCAGCGTTGGCACCTTGCCGGTGCCGATGGCCCAGACCGGCTCATAGGCGATGACGGTATTGGCGCCGGTGGCGGCGGCAGGAACAGAAGCGGCGAGCTGTGCCCCAACCACCTTTAGGGTGTCGTCGGTCTCGCGTTCGGCCAGGGTTTCGCCCAGGCAAATGACCGCAACCAGATCCGCAGCCCAGGCGGCTTTTGCTTTGGCTGCAACGCTTTCGCTGGTCTCGCTGTGATCCGCGCGGCGCTCTGAATGGCCCAGAATGACGGCGCTGGCGCCGCTATCTTGCAGCATCTCGGCTGAGGTGTCGCCGGTATGGGCGCCCGAAGGTACCGCGTGGCAATCCTGGCCACCAAGGGTGACGGCGCTGCCTTTTATGCTATCTGCGGCGCGGGACAACAGCGTTGCGGGGGGGCAGATCAGGATCTGTGCGCAGGATTTGCCCGCTGCAGTCGCCTGCGCCGGAAAGGCCTCTGCCAAAGCCGTGAGCTCTGCCAGGGCTGCACCCGTGCCGTTCATCTTCCAATTGCCCGCTGCCAGTTTCTGCCGCATCTGCTGCTCCCAATTCAAACCTGCGCTTGTGGTATCACCGGCGCAGGTTTGGGGCAATCAGGCAAAGAAAAAGGCGGGCCCGGCTTACTGCCAGATCCGCCTTACGGTCAGGCCCGCCTCACTGATGGTGCTGCGGGATGTGTTGGCTCAAGGGGCGGGCATTTCCTTGAAACTGATGGATTCGCCACAGCCGCAGGCGTCTGACACATTGGGGTTGTTGAACTTAAAGCCGCTTTCCAGCAGCGAGGTCTCATAGTCGATTTCGGTGCCAAACAAAAACATCTGCGCCATGGGAGCGATCAGCACCCGTGCACCGTCCTGTTCGACCACCTCGTCGTTCTTGTCCGGGTCGTCGACATATTCCATGGTATATTCCATACCGGCACAGCCGCCCTTTTTGACGCCAATGCGCAGACCTGCGTGACCACCGCTGGTCATCAGCTTGGTGATCTGGGCCGCAGCCTTCGGTGTGATTGTCACTGCCTGTTTGCCGGGAATGCCGAACATACCTGTCTCCAATGCGCGCGTTACACCCTATCTAGGCCCGCTGGGGCTCAGGCTCAAGAGGCAGTGCAACGCAAAACGGGCCACAAGGGAAATGTGGCCCGCCAAAAACCTTATCGGGAAGGGGTTAAAGGGGATTAAAGCCCCATGCAGTTGGCATAGTAGGTCACTGTCGCGGGCCAGTCCGAGAACATGCCTTCGATCTCAACGTCCTGTGCCAGCACATCCAGGATCTCATAATAGCTCGAGGCGTTGTGCACAGCGGGCTTTACCGAGTTGAAATACCAGCCGCCACCATCGGTCAGCGGGCCAGAGCGTTCCAGTGTCCAGGTGATCAGCTTGAGGCCGGCTGCCTTGGCCGCAGTGGCATAGGCCGAGGGGACCATTTTGCCATCTTCCATGGTGACCAGGAACCACATTGGCGGCGCGATGTAGTTGACGCCCATGTCGGCCAATTCCTGCATCGTAGGCGAAAAGCTGGCAGGATCCATCGGGTTCAAGGCGGCATCACCGCTGTAGCGCCCATCCAGATAGACGGCTTGCTTGCCGAACTCTGGTTCATGCTCGATCCAGTATTTCACCACCTCAAGGTCAAAGCTCTGGGCCCAGACATCGGCGGCAGGAATGCCGGCGGCTTTGTACTCGTCGATCATCTTCTGGGCATAGTCGTGCAGGCTAAAGCCGTTAAAGGGCATCTCAACCGCAGGGGATTTTAGCTCGGGGGTGAATTTTGCCCCCAGTGATTTGAACAGGGCGATGGATTCCGCATGGGTCATGGCGGTGGCCCCATCGGTATATTGCGTGCTGCGCCAGCCGGGGTTGCCGCCCTGCGAGGCAGCTGCTGTCAGTGCTGTCTTGTCAAAGCTGTCCATTTTGGGCGCTCAAGGGTACGGAACTGCGCCAGCGTGATGTCCGAGCTGCGGCATTCAGCCGAGGCGGGTGTATCACCCGAGGCGGCAGTGAAGGGCGTGATGCAGGTCTCGGCCAGATCGGAGGTCAGGATATTGGTGGTGGTGTGCAGATCGTTCTGGGCGTGGCGGCAGATCAGTTCCAGATCCTTGGTAAAGGTGACGTCGCATTCCAGAATGCCAGCACCCATCTGTGCTGCGGCCACGTTGGACTGCACCGTATGTTCAGGGAACATCAGCGGCGCGCCACGGTGGCCAATGGAGAAGGTGCTACGGCTTGGCTTTTGTGCGGCGCAGGACTGCAGTTTTGATTTCAGGGCACCCTCGGGCAGTTTTGAAATCAGATAGGCGGGGCGTGGCCCGTAGCTGAGGCCGTCCTCAGAGAGGCTGGCATCTTGGGCCAGCGCCGCAGATCCAAGGGTGAGTGCCGAAATAAGGGGCAGCGAAAGGGAAAGGGCGGTGCGCAATGGAATGCTCCGAATAAGTTGATTTGCAAACGAAAAATCGCGGCAAAAGGTAAACCCTTTGCCACGATTTAATGAAGCTTTTATGATCTCTGGGAGGAGGGTGGGAGGAGGGTCGGCGCCAGGGCGCCCTACATGAACCCCAGCTCAAGACGCGCCTCGTCAGACATCATTTCCATCCCCCAAGGTGGCTCCCAGGTGATTTCCACATCGACATCTTTGACACCGGCAACCGGCGAGACGGCATCGACAATCCAGCCGGGCATCTCACCTGCAACGGGGCAGCCGGGCGCCGTGAGGGTCATGATGATTTTAACCTCGTTGGCCTCGTTGATATCGATGGTGTAGATCAGGCCCAACTCATAAATATTAACTGGAATTTCAGGGTCGTAGACCGATTTGCAAGCATCTGCGACCTGCTCATAGAGCGGGTGCGAAACTGAAGAGGGAGCAATGAGGGGCGTGCCTTCAAGCGGTTCGGAAGCGTTGTTCATGTCGATCCCTGACTATTAATCCGACTGTTTATATAGGGAACGCGCAGGGTAAGGTCCAGCCATCTCAGGCGACAGAATGCAATCTCCCCATTGCAGGATGGCTCGAAACAGTCGTTACCCCTGTTACCACGTCCGGGGCTTGCGGGCACCCGGATGTAGAGGAGATCTAAACCCGACGATGGGCCTGGCTTTGATCTGCCGCGCTTTGCTGCAGGTTTAGTCGTCGTTGATATCTGTCTCGAAGGTCTTCACCTGGCCTGTGGGCAGGGCAAAAAAGCGCCGCATCAAAAGCCAGCAGATCAGCGAGAGAGCGGCAAACAGGAAGACCAGCACAGGCAGGCCCAAAGTGCCGCTCCCAAGCAGGGCCAACAAGATGCCGCAGGCCAAAGCGCCAAACGCAAAGCCCAGAAAGACAAAGCCGGGGGCCAGGACCTCAAGGATGGCGAGGATCAGTGCGGCAGCGCACCAAACCCACCACAGCTCCCAATAGGCAGCAACCTGCTCCATTACTTGCCACCTTTCAGCAGTTTGAAGGCATCGCCAAAGGCCTCAACCGCGTGGGCCGGCAGGATAATGGTCTGTTTGCCCTCGCCATTGCCCAAGGCATTGAGCGCGTCGACCTGTTTCAGGGCGACCTGATACTGGGCGGCTTCAATGCCGTTTTCCTTGATCGCCTTGGCAACCACACCGGTGGCATAGGCCTCGGCATCGGCCTGAATGCGGCGGGCCTTGGCGATTTGTTCCGCGGCATAAAGCTCACCCTCGGCGGCCAGTTCAACGGCGCGTTTGGTGCCTTCGGCCTCTGTCACCTGGGCGCGCCGGGCGCGTTCTGCATTGAGCTGCTGCAGCATGGCGTCGCGGGTGGCCTGATCAAGGTTCACGTCCAGAATCTCGGCCCGGGTCACCTGAATGCCCCAGTCATCCACGGCGTCCTCAACACTAGACTGGATCTGGCCAATCAGCTGGGTGCGGTTGGACTGCACTTCATCAAGGTCCATTTTGCCGATCTCGGCGCGCACGATCCCTGCCACGGTGGTGGCGATGGCAGCGTCGACATCGCGGATCCGGTAGACCGTCTTTTCCGGCTCGGTGATGCGGTAAAAGACCGAGGTGTCGATCTGCACCAGCACGTTGTCTTTGGTGATGGCGTCTTGGCTGGCACTGGGCAGCTGACGCTCAAGAATTGAAATGCGGTGTGCCACCACGTCCAGCAGGGGGACGATAAAGTTCATGCCAGGCCCCAGCACCGCGTGCAGGCGGCCAAAGCGTTCAATCACAAATTTTTCGGACTGCGGCACAATGTGGACGCCTTTGACAACGATCAGGATCAGGAAAATCGCGCCAAGCAGGTAGAGGGCGTTTTGTGAAATCAGTGCAATGAGGAAATCTTCATTCATCGGGGGCTCCAAAATTCAAGTGTACTATGGCATACATGTGTGATCCAGAAACCCTGTCGTCAAGATCTCGGGCTGTTTCCTGTATGGGGCGACTGTTGGGGGCTGACAAGATGGCTTGAGACTTGTCAAAGTGGTTGGGATCAGGCAAACGCGCCGGGTTCTGCAGGCAAAGGATAGAAAAAATGGCGCCCAAAATCACCTTTGATCTGAAAGCCCGCGATGGCAAGGCCCGCACCGGGGTCATCTCGACCCCGCGCGGCGATATCCGCACCCCGGCCTTTATGCCGGTCGGCACGGCTGCCACGGTAAAAGCGATGATGCCCGAAAGCGTGCGCGAGACCGGCGCGGACGTCCTGCTGGGCAATACCTATCACCTTATGCTGCGCCCCACGGCGGAGCGGATCGACCGTTTGGGGGGCTTGCACAAGTTTATGAACTGGGAGCGCCCCATCCTGACCGACTCCGGCGGCTTTCAGGTGATGTCGCTGGCGGGTTTGCGCAAACTGACCGAGCAGGGCGTCACCTTCAAAAGCCATATTGACGGCTCCAAACATGAGCTGACGCCGGAACGTTCGATGGAGATCCAAAAGCTTCTGGGCTCTGACATTGTGATGTGTTTCGACGAATGCCCCGCCTTGCCTGCCACCCGTGACCGTATTGCCGAGAGCATGCGCCTGTCGATGCGCTGGGCGGATCGCTCGAAAGAAGCCTTTGGCGACCGGCCTGGCCACGCGCTGTTTGGCATTATGCAGGGCGGGCTGGAGCAGGACCTGCGCGAAGAGAGCGCCGAGGCGCTGAAAAACATCGGATTTGATGGCTATGCCGTTGGCGGCCTTGCGGTGGGCGAAGGGCAGCAGGCGATGTTTGACTGTCTGGACTATGCGCCGGACATGCTTCCAGAGGATAAGCCGCGCTATCTGATGGGGGTTGGCAAACCGGATGACATCGTCGGCGCCGTTGCCCGTGGCATCGACATGATGGACTGCGTGCTGCCCTCAAGGTCAGGGCGGACCGGGCAGGCCTTTCCCCGCCACGGGGTGGTCAATATCAAGAATGCCCGCCACGCTGATGATCCACGCCCACTGGACGAGGCCTGCAGCTGCCCGGCCTGCTCGAAATACAGTCGCGCCTATCTGCACCATGTGTTTCGCTCGAACGAGATGATTTCCGGCATGCTGCTCACCTGGCACAACCTGCACTATTTTCAGGATATTATGGCGGGTATGCGCGACGCGATTGCGGCTGGCAGTTTTAACAGCTGGCAGTTGAGTTTCCACGCGATGCGGGCCGAGGGCGATATCGCGCCGCTTTAGAGCGCGCGGCACGCCCTTGTTCGCCAGATGATTTAGGTCTCATTTTAGTGGATTTGCGCTGGCGCAGACCGATCTGCGCCAGCGCGGGCTGCAGTCTTTCTCGTTGTCAGGATGCGTTGCCAGCTCAAACGGGCCATAAATCAAGGGGGTAAGGTCGCGAGGCAGCCATATAGGCCTTGAGAGAGGGGCAAAATGTCCGCTGTGGTGCGTTTGGCGTTTTGCGCTTCTTTTGCCAAAAGCGCTCTTGTGGTTCGGAGGTGCTGCGGGCAATGTGTCCCCCAACTTTCAGGCACGGCGGTTGAAAAATGTTAACCGCTGCACCAGATAATGATTTCCAAAGAGGAGAGAGCCACAGGTTGCCGAACATCGGGACCGGGCCCTCTTGCCAAGTAAAGGACCGAGTATGAAAGAGCCGCTTAATTCTTCCTATCCTGTACTACCGCTGCGCGATATTGTGGTCTTCCCGCATATGATCGTGCCGCTGTTTGTTGGCCGGGAAAAATCTGTGCGCGCCCTCGAAGAGGTGATGGCTGATGACAAGCAGATCCTGCTGTCCAGCCAGATTGATCCTGCTGAGGACGAACCGCAGACCGATGGGATCTATCCCACAGGCGTTCTGGCGAATGTGTTGCAGCTGCTGAAGCTGCCCGATGGCACCGTAAAGGTGCTTGTCGAGGGACACGCGCGGGTCAAGATCACCAAGTTTCTTGAAAACGACAGCTATTTTGAGGCCAGCGCCGAGTATCTCAGCGAGATCCCCGGTGATGCGACCACCATCGAGGCCCTGGTGCGCACCGTGGGCGAGGAGTTCGAGCGCTATGCCAAAGTGCGCAAAAACATCCCCGAAGAAGCGCTTTCGGCGGTTGGTGAAACCACAGAGCCTGCCAAACTGGCGGATCTTGTTGCTGGCCACCTTGGCATTGAGGTCGACCGCAAGCAGGAACTGCTGGAGACGCTGTCGGTCAGCGAGCGGCTGGAGAAGGTCTACGGGCTGATGGAGGGGGAGATGTCCGTGCTGCAGGTCGAGAAAAAGATCAAGACCCGGGTGAAATCGCAGATGGAGAAGACCCAGCGCGAATACTATCTGCATGAGCAGATGAAGGCCATTCAGAAGGAGCTGGGCGATGGCGAAGAAGGGGCTGGCGAAATCGCCGAACTGGAAGAAAAAATCGCCGCTATCAAACTGTCGAAAGAAGCCCGTGAAAAGGCGGATGCCGAGCTGAAAAAGCTCAAGAACATGTCGCCAATGTCGGCCGAGGCCACCGTTGTGCGCAACTATCTCGACTGGATCCCGGCGATTCCGTGGGGCGTAAAGTCGCGCGTGAAAAAGGATCTGGGCAAGGCCGAGGAAATTCTCGATGCCGACCACTATGGCCTCGAGAAGGTCAAGGAACGCATCGTTGAATACCTTGCGGTACAGCAGCGCTCAGCCAAGCTGAAAGGCCCGATCCTGTGTCTGGTTGGCCCTCCCGGTGTGGGTAAAACCTCGCTTGGTAAATCCGTCGCCAAGGCCACGGGCCGCGAATTTAGTCGCATCTCGCTGGGCGGTGTGCGCGACGAGAGCGAGATCCGTGGTCACCGCCGGACCTATATCGGCTCGATGCCCGGCAAGATCATCCAGGCGCTGAAAAAGGCCAAGACGACAAATCCGCTGATCCTGCTCGACGAGATCGACAAGATGGGGCAGGATTTCCGGGGTGACCCGGCCTCGGCCATGCTGGAAGTGCTTGATCCGGAACAGAACTCCACCTTTGTGGATCACTATATGGAGGTCGAATATGATCTCTCCAATGTGATGTTCCTGACCACCTCGAACAGCTACAACATGCCAGGTCCGCTGCTGGACCGGATGGAAATCATTCCGCTCTCGGGCTACACCGAGGACGAAAAACGCGAGATCGCCAAGCAGCACCTGATTTCCAAGCAGGTGAAAAACCACGGCTTGAAAGCCAAGGAGTTTGAACTGGGCGACGATGCGCTGAATGATATCATTCGGCTCTACACCCGCGAGGCGGGCGTGCGGAATCTGGAGCGTGAAATCGCCAAAGTGGCGCGTAAATCGCTGACCAAGATCGTCAAGAAGGAAGCCAAAACCGTTTCGGTGACGTCCGACAATCTCGATGAGTTCCTTGGTGTTGCTAAATACCGCTATGGTTTGGCAGAACAAGAGGATCAGGTCGGTGTTGTGACCGGGCTTGCCTATACCTCGGTCGGCGGTGAGCTTTTGTCCATTGAGGCGCTGCGCCTGCCGGGTAAGGGTCGGATGAAGACCACCGGCAAGCTGGGCGATGTGATGAAGGAGTCCATCGAGGCGGCATCGAGCTATGTGCGATCGATTTCCCCCCAAATCGGGGTGAAGCCCACAAAGTTCGACAAGCTGGATATCCACGTCCATGTGCCCGAAGGCGCCACGCCCAAGGACGGCCCCTCGGCTGGTCTGGCGATGGTGACGTCGATTGTGTCGGTGTTGACGCAGATCCCTGTCCGCAAGGACATCGCCATGACCGGCGAAGTCACGCTGCGGGGTAATGCGCTGGCGATTGGTGGCCTGAAAGAAAAGCTGCTGGCGGCTCTGCGCGGTGGGATCAAGACGGTTTTGATCCCCGAGGAAAACGCAAAGGATCTGCCGGAAATTCCTGACAATGTGAAGGAAGGGCTGACAATCATCCCCGTGAGCCACGTGTCGGAAGTGCTGAAGCTTGCGCTCGTGCGCCAGCCCGATGCGATTGAGTGGGATGAGGCCGCAGAAGAAGCTGCAGCCGCCAAGGCCGCGCTTGAAAGCCAGGCGCGCAGCTCTGGTGCTCCTACTCACTAAAATGCCTGGAGGCCTCCCAAAAAGGAGCCCCTGCGTCGTGCAGTAAAATACGTAAACAAAAGGGGGCGGCTCATATGGGCCGCCCCCTTTTCTATAGTGCACTCTTTCCGTCCTGACCGTTCTGGCCCGCTTGATCCGGGTTCTCGTTTGAGAACTCGCTGGTTTAGGCGGCAGTTTGCCTTGCCATTTTTGCCAGCACTGTTGAGACAGCCACTGCATCGGGGCTTTGATCCTCAAATTTGGCCTGATTGAGGATCAATTCCATGCTGCGATCCAGCGCTGCCAGCTTTTCTGCCACATAAGCGGTGCGGTTTGCAATTTGTTCGATTTCGGTCGCGACATTGATGATGCCGCCGCCGTTGGCGACGAAATCGGGCGCATACAGGATCCCCGCTTTGTGCAAGGCTGCGCCATCTTCTGCTGTGGCCAGCTGGTTATTGGCGCCGCCCGCGACGATGGACACCTTCAGCTGTGGGATGGTCCTGGCATTGAGGATGCCGCCAATGGCGCAGGGAGCAAAAATATCAGCCGCGACGCCGTAGATCTCATCTGGCGAGACTGCTGTGGCGCCAAATACCGTGATAGCCTTTTGCAGCTGTGCAGGGTTCACATCTGTGACCACCAGGGTCGCGCCGGCCTGTGTCAGCAATGCGCAGAGACACCAGCCCACATGACCGAGCCCCTGCACCGAGACCGTGACAGTGCTGAGGTCTCTGCTGCCCGTCTTGTGTGCCTTGGCGGTTTGGATTGCATTGAAAATGCCCTGGGCGGTGATCGGTGAGGGGTCACCACTGGCAAACTCTCCCTCTGCAAGGCCTGCAACATAGGGGGTCTCTTCGGCCAAAATGGCCATGTCAGCCGGGCTCATGCCCATGTCTTCGGCGGTATAATAGCGCCCTTCAAGGCTGTGAATGGCACGGGCAAAGGCGCGCAGCAGGGCAGGGCTCTTGTCGGTGGCAGGCTCGCCGATGATCACCGCCTTACCGCCCCCCAAGCGCAAGGCCTGCAGCCGCGTTTTTATAGGTCATCCCCTCGCTGAGCCGCGTCACATCCACCAGCGCCTCGTCTTCGCTGATGTAGGGGCGCATCCGCAGCCCACCTGCCGCAGGCCCCAGCTGGGTCGAATGCAGCGCGATAAAGCCGACCAGCCCAAGGCCTGCGTCTTCTACGCGGTAAATTTCTTCATGAGTTTTGGATGCGACGGCTGTGATGTTCATTTTACGGCTCCTAAGGCACTGAGCGCCAATCTAGCGAAGTGGTAAAGCAGATTTTCACCAAAATATCGGGGATGGCCTTTCTTTTGTGGAGCTTTTCACTATTTTGGAGGGATCAGTTGGAGGGTACCCCTATGGATGCAATAGATCGCAAGATTGTCGCCATTTTGCAAACCGAGGGGCGGATCAAAATGGCTGAGTTGTCAGAGCGGGTTGGTCTTTCGCCAACCCCCTGCGCGCGCCGGGTTGCAATGCTGGAGGATGCCGGGGTGATCACGGGCTACTCTGCGCGGGTGGATCAGGCAAAACTGGGCTTGCCGGTGACGATTTTTGTCGCGGTGGAGCTTGAACATCAGTCGACAGATGCGTTGCAGGCCTTTGAACGCGCGGTGAGCAAGTTTGAAGAAGTGATGGAATGCTATCTGATGACCGGAAGCCGCGATATTGTGCTGCGGGTCGTGGCGCAGGATCTCACTGATTTCGACCGCTTTCTGGAGGCGCGCCTGATGCGGGTTCCCGGCATTCGCAACACGCGTTCCAGTTTTACCCTGCGCACAATGATCGCGCGCAATTCTTTGCCGCAATTCTGATTTTAAAATCAACAAACAGAGGGTCTGCACCGTTTGGCTTTGCTTTCTCCTTAGCCAAAGGCGACATTTGGACAAAGCCACAGGTTAGTATTTTTTAGCAAACAAGGCTGGCGCTCTGCCTTCAGCCCGACGCAGCATGCAATCAACGGATCACGAAAGGATCTCTCGTGTCAGCCCCTTCAGATAAAACCGTCTCTCCGCCGATCGCATTGGATGCCGCACAAGAGCCCGAGAGCAAAGCGCCTGCGTTGAATAAGAAAGAGCTGATTGATGAGGCTGTTTTACGGTCGGGCATTCAGAAAAAGGAGGCCAAGCCCGTTGTCGAAGCGCTTTTGGCGATCCTCGGAGAAGCGGTTGCTTCGGGGCGGGATCTCAACCTCAGGCCCTTTGGGAAGTTGCATCTTAACCGTAGCGTAGCCAAGACGAACGGCACTGTGCATATGTGCAGATTACGCCAGCCCCATGTGGGAAATGCCGCGCGGCAAGAAACTGACGCGGCAGAGTAAATTTCTTCTGTGCCCCTCTTGCGCCCGACCCGGTCTTTGGCTAAATCCCAGCGTGTCGGGTGATTAGCTCAGTTGGTAGAGCGCTTCGTTTACACCGAAGATGTCGGGAGTTCGAGCATCTCATCACCCACCATTCCAACCTGTTGATATTGAAAAGAGACATTGGTGTCAGGGCCATACGCCGCCCTTAGTGTTGCCACAGGGTGTTGCCATGACGGAGTTGAGAATGTCTGAACCTTGGCGGCAGACTTATGCACCATCATCTCGCGGGTCTTGCTAACTCGATGTTTCTGTTCCTCTTATGCGGAGTGCCGGTTGTAAGGTTGGTTACGGGTCAGAACGGCCCAGACGATCCGAGCGGTTTTGTTGGCCCCTCTCGGGCATTTTTAATGCCCTGCCAGGCAAGGATTGCGACTGTTGCGACGCGTGCTGGTTTTCGTTCCAGTAAAGATGTGAGCCATTTACTGGCCCGTTCGGGATGG
>NZ_MWVJ01000095.1 GCF_002087335.1 Pseudophaeobacter leonis | reverse complement strand
TCGGGAGTTCGAGCCTCTCATCACCCACCAGACACTCCCCACCCTCCAACCAAAAAAAATGGGCCTGACATTTTTTGATGTAGGTGGACATTTTACGTAAACGGCTTTGCAAACGTGCTGTCGGTCTATGGGCTACAGCCGAGCCACATGATGCGCCGCCTGCTGGCAGATCTGCGTTAAATGAGGTGGCTGTGGCGCCCCTGTCAGGATTGCGCCTGTTGCCGCCAGGCCGCCTTGCGACCGTCACTCTCACACTCTCACAGTCTCGCTAGGAGGAGTTGGCAAGAGTGGGGGCAGGCTGGTTCATACCCGTGAGGGCATGAACCAGATCCGCAGGCGTTGGCTCATAGCTGTGACTAGCAACTCTGGTGCTGGCGCCGTGTCTGTCAGGCGTAGCGCTCGTACTCCTCATCAGCGCCACTGCCCAGGCCAAAGTCCTGCGCGTTGCCTGCATCAGCTGTGGCGCGGGCAACGGTGAAATGCGCCACCAGTTCCGTAAGGCGCCCGGCATCGCTTCGCAACATATGGCTGGCAGCGGTAGATTGCTCTACCATTGCAGCGTTTTGTTGCGTGACTTTGTCCAGCTCGGTAATGCCGATATTGGTTTCGTTCAGGCCTGTGGCTTGCTCGGTTGCTCCATCGGCAATTTCGGAAACCAATTGAGAGATATGGCCAATCTGCGTCACAATGGATTGCAAGGCTTTGCCTGCGCCCCCGACCAGTTCAACACCAGAGTCCACCTGTTTGGAACTTTTGCTGATCAGATCAGTGATTTCCCGTGCGGCAGCCGCAGTCCGTTGCGAAAGGCCCCTGACCTCGGAGGCAACAACTGCAAATCCACGACCGGCATCGCCTGCACGCGCAGCCTCTACACCCGCATTCAGGGCAAGCAGGTTGGTCTGAAAGGCAATGTCATCAATCACGCCGATGATCTGCGCGATCTGTTTTGAGCTGGTCTCAATATCCTGCATCGCAACCACGGCACTTTCGACAATCTTGCCGCTGGCTGTTGCCTCGGCTTTTGTCTCTTGTGTTGTGGCCTCAGCGGAACGCGCGCCTTCTGCAGCCGAGCGGACACTGGCCGTCAACTCGTCCAGGGCAGCAGCCGTTTCTTCCAGCGTCGCAGCCTGGCTTTCGGTTCTGCGTGACAGATCGTCTGACGCCTGGCTGATTTCTGACGCCCCATTGCGGATCGAGGACGACACGGTGACCACTTCAACCACGGTGCTGCTCAGGGTTTCCGCGGTGCTGTTGAAATCCGCTTTCAGCTGGTCGTAGCCGGCGCTAAGCTCCTGATCGATCCGATAGGTCAGATCCCCCTTGGAAAGATGCGCAAGACCGTCGCCAATGGCGGCCACGGCCGCGGCTTGCTGGGCCTGATGCGCGGCTCTGTCGGCCTCGGCTGTCTCGGCCAGTTCCTGCTTTTCAACAAGACCATCACGAAACACCGTCAGGGCCTTGGCAATCCGGTGGATTTCATCGCTGGCGCGGTCAAAGCCGAGAATGGGGCTCAGGTCGCCCTCGGCGAGGCGTTCGGTTGTTTGACTGATGGCATTGAGGGGGCGCTGCACCAACCATTGTGTCAACAGCAGTGCCGCAACCAAAAGGCCGCCTGAGAAGGCCAGAAGATATTCGAGATTGGCCTTTGCTTCGCTCACTTCAGAGGAAATTTCACCGGCCATGACGCCAATTTCGCCCAGGCTTTCTGAGCCCAGCAAGGAGGCCTGACCTGCAATCTGCAGCACGATGTTGGCGGTTGATGTTGCTTCGACCTTTGCCGTTGCATCCGCAGTGATAGAGGCGATTCTGAAAGCAGAAAGCCCTTGTTCGGGATCTGCCAGGGCCGTGATCGCGCTCAGAGGGGCGTCAACCACGCCATCGCTAAATCCAATGAAGCCGTTGAGCGCTTCTGCGGCGCGTTCCAGAGAGGTCGCAGCCAGACGGGTTTTGTCAACATCGGGGGATGTTACCACATCCAGAGCGGCAACTTGGAAGCTGCTGATCCAGGTGTTGATTTCAAGAAGCGTGTTGAGAAAGCCAACTTCGTTGTCGATCAGGCTTTGAATGGCTTCGCGGTTGCCGGTGCTTGCGTCATCTGCGGCGATTGTCAGCTCAAACACCATATCATCAACCGAAGACGCAAGGATCGCGTCGCTGGACTGACGTGCTGACAAGACGGCCTGACGCAGCTCAGCTGTTTGATATTGGCCCTTTTTAATCGCATTTTCTAGCGTTGTGTTGGCCTCACGAAGTGCCGAAACCTCCACGACTTCTGCGGCTCTGGTCTCAAGCGTGTCCAAAGCACCAGAAAGCCGGACACTTGAGGCTTTTGCCAGATCTGAAAGAATGGCTGCCAGGCTGCTGTCTTGTGCGCTGCCAAGCGCCAGGGCGACACCGGACAACAGATTAAACTCTGCCCGTGCCTCAAGAAGGGTTTGCAGCGTGGTGAATTTGGTTTCCACCAGGTCCAGAAGGGTGGCGTCAATCGAGGTCATCGTGTCCTCGCCGCCGATTGTCAGATTGAAATAGGCATCATCCGCGATCTCTACCAGCGCACCTTGCAACGTGCTGCTCAGCGCCTGGAGTTCTGTTGTCTGTGCCATCACCCAAGCCGAGTTTTTGAAGGCAATCGAACGGGCCGAAATAGAGCCGGCGAGCGCGGCCTCTATTTCGGCAACGTCTTTGGAAAACTCCGGGCGCAGGGCCTCGGGTAATTCTGCAACGACAGTTTCCAGCAGGAGGACGGCGTCATTCACTTCTTTCGTCGCGGTCTCAAGCACTTCAGGTGCCTCTGCCAGCATGACCGCAACCATAGCATTCTTGGTTTTACTCGCAGCCCCGATAAGCTGGGTACTCAGCTCCATTTGGGGCAGCTTTTCCTCAGACAAGCTGGTCATGTCGCCAGAGATGCGTTCAAAGGCAAAGAAAACCGCAAACCCGCAGGCAGCGGATGTGGCTGCCATGGACAATAGGATCAGGATCATCTTGGCCCTGATGCTGGAAAGCGGATGGCGGCGGCGTTTGGCTATCTTGGGTGGCTGTTTCGGCATGTTGCTACCTGTATTTCCAGAACTCGGGGGCATCTGCCCGGAAACCGGGCAGATTGTGTTTGTAAAGACGCGCGTGCGCCTTCACGCAATTTTACGATTATGAGCCGCCACCGGACACAACGGGCTGAAAGCCACCGTCCTTGGTGATTTTGGTCAGGAAAACGCTGTCCATGCCCTGATTGTCATCAGGTCCAAAGGTCATGGTGACACCGCCAAAATCGACAGTCCGAAGGCCAGCCAGGGCTGCAAGGAAGGAGGTCCGTGTCAGATCCGTACCGGCAGCGTCCAGAGCAGCCAGGGCCAGGCGACCTGTCAAATAGCCTTCCAGGGTTACAAAACCTGGCTCCGCCGCTGGATCAGCTGCTTTCAGGGCCTGCTGATACTGGGCAACGGCTGGCACCGAAGCATCCCAAGGGAAAGGAACAACCTGGCTGATGATCACATCTTCACCAGCCTCACCAAGTTCCTTTGCCAGGGCATCGGAGCCAACAAAAGAGATGTTCACGAAGGTCGGGTTGAACTTCAGTTTACGGGACAGTTTGATGAACTCGGCAACAGGTTTATAGGCGCCCACCATGACAACGGCATCTGGTTTTGCCTTTTTGATGGTCAGGAGCGCTTTTTTCACCGCAGTTGTATTTCGGGTGTAGGTTCCTTCGGCCACGAGCGTCATGCCACGGCTTTCCAAAGCGGCGGTCACGCCCGCCAGACCTACACGGCCAAAACCATCATCCTGGTACAGCAATGCAATATTCTTCATGCCTTTTTGGTCAACCAAATACTCAATCCATGCTTCGGCTTCGGCAAAATAGGTGGCGCGAACGTTAAAGATGTTGCCGTGGCTCGCGTCGCGCAGGAAACCCGCACCGGTGAAGGGGCCAACAAAGGGAATATTGGCTTCGGTCGCGATTGGCTGCGTCGCAGAGGCGGTCGGTGTGCCGACAAGGCCGATCAGGCCAATGTGGTTGTTTGCTTCAACGACGGACTTTACCAGAGCAACGGAGCGATCCGGCTCATAGGTGTCATTCATGCTTTCCAGGGTGATGGTGCGCCCATGAATGCCACCTGCCGCATTGGCTTCTTCAAAGGCAGCCAGCATGCCAAGGCGCATCCCCTGTCCCAGGGCAGCGGCTGGACCTTCAAGAGCGGCGACCTGTGCAAAGGCAACAGAATTGCCGGTCACGCCTTCTTGCGCACTCGCGAGAACTGGCAGTGCCGCTAAAGCCGCAGCAACCAAGATAGACTTTTTGAATGACATCGTTTGGACTCCACAAAAAATTACATGTGGTCCTCAATGCATGCGACATATTAATTTGTGCGAAAGACGGTCAAAAGACGGTCAAAAAAGTGTGTAAAATTGTATAGTCTAGGTAAGCCTGTCGGCCTCATTTTTTGGTTTGGCCAGCCCCAGATTCATTTTTGGTTTGGGCTGTCAAAGTCACCTGCCTTTCAAAAGGCGGGCCTGCGTAAAGACGGGCCTGTGTAAAGGCGGGCCTGTGTAAAGGCGGGCCTGTGGAAGGTGTTTTGGCTCCAAAGAAGGCTTGATCCGCTTTGCGTTTTCAGACCCCGGCATAGCTTTGGCGCAGAACAACATCATGCATCATTGTTGCGAGCGTCGTGAGATCGAACACTGGGCGTTTAATCGCATGTTGTAGTTTTTGTGCGTAGGGCGGCAGATCGGTGCATTCCAGCACGACGGACTTGATGTCTGGTGCCGCTTCAATCAGCCGACTGGCCGCGGCCTGAACTTCCGCTTCAATTTTGTTCAGGTCCATAGAGTTGCGTTCGTTGCGCAAAATCACCGATGCGAATTCCTGCGTCTCTTCAAGGCCCTGCACGATGATCGGAACCCCCGAGGCACCGTCGCCGTCAATGTGCTTTGGCGTCAGCGCAGGAGCTGAGGCGGTCAGCACGCCAACGGGCGCCCGGGTCATCTGGTAGGCCAGCGGAACCTGCAAAAGCGACGAGAGAAACACCGGAACCGAGACCGATTGCGCAATCTCGCGCTGGAACAGGGCCACAAAGCCACTAGACCCGGTAATGGCTTTGACGCCCTGTTTCTCAAGCCGAATGGCCGCGGCAACAATGGGCTCTAGCATCTCCGGCGACGGGTTGTTCAACAGTTCTGGCACCGTGATCCCCTGCAGGATTTCATAGGTCGTGGTAAAGGGCAGGGAGGCGGGGTTCTTGATGTGCCCCGCGGGCTTTGGGAAGTAACTTTCCAGCGAGAGCACGCCAATCGCAAGGCCGCAGATATTTTGCCCTCCACACAGAACTGTCATCGCGAAACCCTCTCAGAATCGATTTGGAGTATAGGGGGTGAGGTCGATATTGGCGGGAACACTGGCCGCAATATCAGCCACGATGCGGCCGGTCTTTGGCGCCATCATCAAGCCATAGTGGCTGTGGCCAAAAGCGGTTATCAGACCCGGAAAACCCTCGATTTCACCAATGCAGGGAAGACTGTCGGGCAGGCTGGGTCTTTGGCCCGACCAGGTGCTGATCTTTTCGCAGGACAGGCCCGGCAGCAGGTTTTGCCCCAGTTTCACCAGCGCTTTGATCCTGTTTTGATTGTTCGGCGCGTCCAGACCGGCAAACTCGGCGGTTCCGGCGACGCGCAGCCCCTCTTCCATTGAAGAGGCCACGAATTTCATGTCCATATCCATGACCGAATGGCTGAGCTGGACGCCGGGATCAGCAAAGGAGACGTGGTAGCCGCGCTCTGCCTCCAGAGGGATGCGAATGCCCAGAGGTTTCAGCAGCTGTGCCGACCAGGCCCCCATGGCGAGAACCAGCTTGGGGGTTTGGTGACGTCCTGAGGCCGTGACATAGCTCCAGCCGCGCTCTCCCTCACCCTGTGCCTCTGGTCGTATCTCTGTGACCTCTTCGCAGATGGTTTCGCCACCCAGGGCCCTGAATTTGTCGGCCAGAACGGCGCCCAGACGCCCCGGAGAGGTGGCCCGGGCCTGTCCTTTCAGCAGGATCGCGGCCTGAAAATCATGGCTCAGATCGGGCTCCAGATCGCGCAGATCACCAGCGCCTATCCGTGCTATCGACGCACCAAACTCTTGCCGCATGCTGTAGTCGGGCGACATCGCCCCGGCGGCTTCGGCACTGCGAAACGCATGCACGTAATAGCTGTCGCGCAATAGATGCTCTTGTCCAGTGCCCTGCAAAAGGCTGCGAAACAGGCTGACATTGTCACGGTTCAGCTGATCCATGGCTTTGGAGATCTCGCCAATCCGGCTGGCCCGCCCTTCATAGAGAAACCGCAGAACCCAGGGGGCAAGACGCGGCAGGTATCTGGGGCGCACAGTGACCGGACCCAGCGGATCGAGCAGCCAGCCCGGAACCTTCTTCCAGAGACCCGGCATCGATTGGGGCACAACCGACCAGGGCGAGATGACCCCGGCATTGCCAAACGAGGTGGCCTGCCCGGGGTCATCACGGTCCAGCAAGCGAACCTGCAGGCCTTTTTCAAGCAGCGCCAAGCCGGTGCAAATCCCGACAATGCCTGATCCCAGAACCGTCACATCAATGTTGTTTTGTTCTGGCATCAGATGACCGCTTTTGAACGTTTTTGTCTGGACAGCTGCTGCATCAGGGCGGGGGACATGACAACCAGGGCCAGGAGGTCAGAGTTCAGGCTGGGCGCGACGAGGAACAGGCCGCCAAGGGCCATCAGTGCTCTCCACGCCCCGCTGAGAGGTGCGAGGAAGTAGCCCGACACTGCCGTGGCGATTGCAAAGACGCCAAGGGCACAGGTCACGGTCACCTGCAGAAAACTGGTGAGGGTGAAATACTCTGGCAACACGATCAGCATGGTTGGCGCATAGACAAAGACCATCGGCACCATCAGTTTGCCCAAGCCCAGCGTGAACGCGCTGAGGCCGGTGCGGAAAGGGTTTGACCCGGCAATTCCTGCGGCTGCATAGGCCGAGGCGCAGACCGGTGGGGTGATTTCGGAGATCACACCGTAATACAGCACAAACATATGGGTGGCGAGTGGCGGCACGCCAAGCTGTGACAGCGCTGGCGTCGCAACCGCGACCAGCATGATATACAGCGCTGTTGTCGGCAGGCCCGCGCCCATCAAAATACAGGCCATGGCGATCAGAACCAGCGAGATGAACTGCTGCAGCGCAGGCTGGCTGAAGGCGTCAATATTGCTCCATTCCACCAGCGGCGCCACACTGGCCGCAATATCTGCGGCCCCACCCGTGACCATAAAGCCCAGGCGAAAGCCGACACCGGTGGTGTTGATCACACCCACGACGATGCCTACGGCGGCCGAGGCGGCGCCAACGGCAAGCGCATATTGCACGCCGACGTGGAAGCTGTCGAACAGATCACCAAAGCTCTGGCGTGTGTTGCGGTGCAGGGTGCCAAGGATGGTCAGACCCGCAAGGACGCCGGCCATGCCCGGGCTGTAACCCTCGCCGGAATAGGGCGAAGCCTTCCAGAAGATATAGCCAAGAAAGGCGAGGGGGATGATTAGCGATGCGGGTTTGTCAAAGGCGCAAAAGCCAACAATGACGCAGAGGATCAACCCGACAAAGGCCGCCATGTTTGGCGAATAGCCCGAGAACAGCACCACCAGCAGGGCGATCAGCGGTATGATGGTGAACCAGCCCTCCCGCCAGACCTGCACAATTTTGGGCAACTCTTCTTTGGTATAGGTCGGCAGATTCAGCTTTTTGGCGGTGAAGTGCACAATAGACATCACACCAATGTAGTGCATCAATGCGGGCACGATGGCCGCGATCACGATGGTGGTATAGGGCACCTCTAGATATTCAGCCATCAGGAACGAGGCCGCGCCCATAATCGGTGGGGTGATCTGGCCACCGGCCGAGGCCGCAGCCTCGACACCGCCGGCGAAATGTCCACGGGATAGCCCATTTTCTTCATGTTGGGGATGGTGAGCGACCCCGTGGAAACCGTGTTGGCGATAGAGCTGCCTGAGATGGTGCCAAAAAACGCGGAGGACACCACCGAGACTTTGGCAGGGCCGCCAGTGTAGCGCCCCGCCATGATCATGGCGTTGTCGACAAAGAACTGCCCCAGCCCCATCCGCTGCGCCACCACGCCAAACAGCACGAAATGGAACACCACGGTTGAGACCACCCAGAGGGTGACGCCAAAGATGCCTTCGGAGGGGAAATACATATTGTTGACGAACTGACGCCAGTCGACGCCGGGATGTTTCAGGATCTGCGCCGGCATGTAGGGGCCAAACAGCGCGTAGGACATGAAGACCAAAATGATCAGCGGCAGCACAAAGCCAATGGTGCGGCGGGCGATCTCCAGCACCGTCACCAACAGCACCGAGCCCAAGAACACCTCCAGCCCCCAAGGGGCTCCCTGTCGCATCGCCTGTTCGGGCAAATCAAAGCCAAAGCCGGCAAAGCCGCGCCAGCTAAGCCACAAAAACAGCGAGGCGGCAATGGCCAGCCCGGCCAGCGCCCAGTCATAGAGCGGCACATTGCCCGGTGCCAGCGGCGAGGCGCCGCGCCATTCCAGCGCGCGGGCGGATTTGATCAGGGGAAAGCCTGTGAAGATGAACATGAACAACCCGGTCAGGTGAATGCCCATATGCACGTGGTCCACCGGCGTGCCAAACCCGGCCGTCACAGATGGTAAAGCGCAAAACAGATCATTGCCCAATACAGCAGCTTGCTGATCACAGGGCCATTGTCGCGGGTGTTCAGAGCAGAATCGTATTTCTTCTCAAGCTCTTCAAGCGCCTTGTTGTCGAGGTGGGATTGCAATGGCATTGGGGAAGGTTCCTGCTGCAGGGGCTGGCATTCGGACTGTGTCGACAGACTGTGCCGACAGACTGCGTCGATAAATAAGGCGGCAGCGGTGGGCGTTCCGCTGCCGCCATCGGCCAAAGAGGAGGGGCTACTTCAACAGGCCGGCTTCGCGATAAAAGCGCTCGGCACCGGGGTGCAGTGGCACGCCAATGCCCTCGACACCGTCCAGGGCGGTCTCCATCGTGATGACCTTGCCTTTGGGGTGGCCATTATCCAGCAGCTTGCGGGCGGTTTTCGACCACAGGGCCTTGGTGATCTGATAGACCAGCTCTTCGTCGATATTGGCGTTGGTCACCATAATGCCCGAGACGGCAACGGTGTTCACATCGTATGGCACGCCGGGATAGGTGCCCGCAGGGATTTTTGAGGGAATGTAATAAGGCACCGTCGTGTTGGCCTGCTTCACCTCTTCATCGGTAAAGTTATAAAGCTCCATGCCCTTGGTGTTGTCCAACTGGATCATGGCCGCAACCGGGGTACCGGCGGCATAGAAATAGGCATCCAGCTGCCCATCGGCCAGACGTTCCGCGGATTGGCTGTTGTTCAGCTCAGCCGCACTGATGTTGTCGCGGTTGACGCCGTGGTCGCCAACGATCAGCTCTACCGCGATTTGTGTGCCAGAGCCCGCCTGCGCGATGCCAACGCGCTTACCTTTCAGATCACCAAGGCCATTCAGAGCGGCCCCCTTGGGCATCCGCAGATGCAGGTCTTCGGGGTAGAGATTGGCAATGATCCGCAGGTCAGGTTTGGCGTTGCCCTCGTATTTGCCGACGCCGTGAGAGGCAAAATGCAGCGTGGCGGCGCCGGAGAGACCAGACTCCATCTGCCCCGCCTGAATGGCGTTGACATTATGGGCCGAGGCATTGGTCGACTGCGCAATAGCCACCAGGCCCGGCACGCCGCAGTTGCCGCCCTCTTCACAGGCCCGAGAGCCGGGTGGGTTTGAGATCGCATTGGCAATGATGCCACCGATAGGGAAATAGGTGCCGCCGGCACCCCCTGTACCGATACGGAAAAAGGTCATTTCCTGCGCCACGGCGACGCCTGTCATCATGGTGCAGGCCAGCGCGGCCTCGGTGATTGTGGCAAAAATACTCATGTCATTCGTCTCCCAGTTGCTTTTTGTGCGCCCCATGTCATCCGGGACTGCCAGCCTAAAATGCAATTTCTCAAGGGTGCAGGCGCAGTTTGATAAATGCAAACTCGAAATATTATGGTATCCATAAAAATCAGTTATGCATTGGGGATGCGATGAACTTGCAGCAGTTGGCGACTTTTCGCGAAATTATGAAATCCGGTTCTGTCAGCCAGGCTGCACGCAACCTGCATCGC
Organism: Pseudophaeobacter leonis; assembly: GCF_002087335.1. Classification (GTDB taxonomy): domain Bacteria; phylum Pseudomonadota; class Alphaproteobacteria; order Rhodobacterales; family Rhodobacteraceae; genus Pseudophaeobacter; species Pseudophaeobacter leonis. The sequence goes on along the minus strand of NZ_MWVJ01000095.1, from coordinate 9,362 downwards.
ACCCAGCCCGCCGTGAGTGCCTCTTTGAAAACGCTGGAGGAGGACCTGGGCTTGGCCCTGTTCCTGAGGGAGGGGCGCAGGCTGGTGCCGGTTCCCGAGGCACAATACCTGTTGGCCGAAGCCTCGGAGGTGCTGGATCGTCTGAGTGTTGCGGAGCAGAACCTGACCGCGTTGCGGGACCGCAGAACTGGCCGGCTGCGCGTGGTGGCCATGCCTGGACCCTCGGCTTATCTTTTGCCCGAATTCATAAGTAGTTTTATCGCGGACCGGCCCGAGGTGCAGGTGTCTGTTGCGACCCGAAGCTCGCTGCAGGTGCGCAATCTGATCTCGGCGCAGGGCTTTGATGTCGGCTTTTGCGACCTTGAGGTGCTGGAGGGGCCCGACCGGCTGTTTTTTAACGAGGACATCTCTAGCTACTGCCTCTGTGCCTTGCCCTGTGATCACCCGCTGGCGGCCCAAACCATTGTCACTGCCAGGGATCTGGATGGCCACCCCATGGGGGCGTTGCAGCCGACACATTCGACCTTTGCCAACACGCAAGCGGCCTTTGCCTCCGAGGGGGCAGACTTTAATATTCGCATAGATATGCAATATTTCCTGCCGCTTTTCCCGTTCATTGAGGCGGGCCAGATCTGTGCTGTGGTCGATGTGCTCAGCGCCTATTCCTATCTGCGCAGCAAGGGCGATGCGGCGCGCATCGTCTTTCGGGCGTTCCAGCCGGACGTTCCATTTGGCTACTCGATACTGACGCCGCATCAACGGCCTCTCTCTCGTCTGGCTGAAGAGTTTGTGACGCAATGGAGGAGCTGGGTGCTGCATGCCATCGCGCGGGCTGGTCAGCCTGACTGACAGCTGACTGACAGCTGACTGACGGGCAAGTATGTCCCTCTCCGGTCATGTACTCCTAAAAATCCGCTGTCCGCTTCCCGGTCATGTCGCTCTCTTTGGCGCGCTTTGGGGATTTTGTTGCTGGTGGAGGACCGAGCGCAGGGGCGGCAGAGGGGGTATTCCCTTTCAATTTTGGTAAAGACTCTTTCGAAGTCATGAAAATCAACTGGTTAGAGCGTGAAAGTTATTTTTTTTGACCAAAGCGGAGAAAATGGCAAAACACCGCTTGACGATCCCCGAGCGCTGGGAATATTACAGCCCAACATTCAGCGGCGACGTTGGATGGGCAGCACGCGGTTGTAGCTCAGCTGGTTAGAGTACCGGCCTGTCACGCCGGGGGTCGCGGGTTCGAGCCCCGTCAACCGCGCCACTTTTCTTTTGACGCCTTGCCCGTTTGGGCAGTCTGAAAAGGCAAAGATGCGCGGTTGTAGCTCAGCTGGTTAGAGTACCGGCCTGTCACGCCGGGGGTCGCGGGTTCGAGCCCCGTCAACCGCGCCACTGCTGCCTGTCTGATTTGGGCATACTCAAATCCCGCTCCGGATGGAGAATGTGGTCTCGGCCACTGTGAAGAGAAAATGCGCGGTTGTAGCTCAGCTGGTTAGAGTACCGGCCTGTCACGCCGGGGGTCGCGGGTTCGAGCCCCGTCAACCGCGCCACTTTTCAATCCAAGATTTTATGAAATGCGATCTGCTTTGAAGCAGCACTTGTTCGGGTTCTTCGGCTGTCACCTGTGGGCTCACCTGCGTGGCGGTAAGCGCCCTGAACTCAACATGGTGCTGCCTCTCGTGGCCCCAATTGGGACCGCGCGCCCTATGGCGAGTTCAGGGGGGCTGTGAGCCTGTCACGGAGAAGGCGGCATTGGCTCAGCCGTGGTGTCGTGGCGCCACTGGGTCAGCTCGGTGTTGAGCCACTGTGTTAAACGTTCCATGTCTGGTGTTTTGTGTGTTTCAATATGGTGCAGCAATACGCGAACGCCATGTTGATATCCCGCTCGGTAGCTTTCTTCCGGATCCTTTTGATTCCCTTCAAAACCGGCCGGTCGCTTGAACTTGCTCTGTGTCATTACTCGTCTCCAATCGTCGAAATCACGCATCAGAGGCCAGTATCGCGAATTTTTGATAAGCAATTCTTAAGCGGGCACAGCTTCGCGCAGTCCAGGCGCGAGGCTGCTCTGCAGAGGGTGGCAGCCAGGATATCAGTCAGGATGGCAGGGCGCCTGACCCGATCAGCTGGGGCCAGAAAGGGGGCAGGGATAGGCCGGAGAAGAGCCGGACGGGATGTGCCCGCCCGGATTTTAGTCTCGCCTACTTTGTCAGGGCGTCCAGAATGCGGGCCCAGGACCGCATGCCTTTGTGGAAGCTCTTCAGGTCATACTTTTCATTCGGGGAATGGATGGCATCGTCATCGTTGGCGTAGCCTATGAGCATTGATTCCATGCCGAGGATGGATTTGAAGAAGCCCGCAATCGGGATCGAGCCCCCCATGCCGCAGAACACCGCTTCGCGGTTCCATTCATCGCTCAGGGCGCCGCGGGCGGCCTCGAACTCTGGGCGGGTGATATCCATCACAGAGGCGCGCGAGCCTTCCAGATCATTGTCCCAGACCACTTTGCAATCGGGCTTCAGCTGGGCTTCGACATGTTTGCGGATGGCGTCGCGCAGGGCGTCGGGGTCCATGTCGCCAACAAGGCGGCAGGTGATCTTGCAATGTGCTTCTGAGGGAATCACGGTCTTTGATCCGGCGCCATTGTAGCCGCCCCAGATGCCGTTCACCTCCAGCGTTGGCCGGGCCCATTGCTGCTCCAGGATGGAATAGTCTTTTTCGCCATGCGCCTGCGTGTAGCCCGCATTGTCGAGGTAGTCTTTGGCGTCAAACCCTGAGGCCTCCCATTGGCGCAGCAGCTCGGCGGGAACCTCATGGACGCCTTGATAGAAGCCATCAACGCTAACAGCGCCGGTCTCTTCGTCATAGAAAGATGCGATGATGCGCGAGATTTCCCGCAGCGGGTTGAGGCCGGGGCCGCCGTAGTGGCCCGAGTGCAGATCGATGCGCGGGCCGACAAGGGTGAACTCGTCCTTCAGCATGCCACGCAGCTGCGAGGCAATCGAGGGCACACCGCGCGACACCATCGAGGTGTCACAGATCAGGGCGTAATCCGCTTTCAGCTCAGCGGCGTTTTCTTGCATGAAGGGAATCAGGGAAGGCGAGCCGGATTCCTCTTCGCCTTCAAAGAAAAAGGTGATGCGACAGGGGAGCGATCCGTGAATGGCCTTCCAGGCGCGGCAGGCCTCGACAAAGGTCATCAGCTGGCCCTTGTCATCTGACGCGCCACGGCCCCGGATCACAGTGCCATTGGGGGTCTCTTCCAGCTGTGGCTCAAACGGTGGCGTGGTCCAGAGGTTTAGTGGGTCAACCGGCTGCACGTCGTAGTGGCCGTAAAACAGCACATGAGGGGCCTCGGTGTTTTCTTCACCGATATGGCCAACCACCATGGGATGACCCGGCGTGGGGCGCTTTTCCGCCTTGATGCCGATCGACTTCAGGTCGGCAACCAGCCAGTCTGCAGCCTTGTCACAGTCCGCCTTAAAGGCAGGGTCGGTGGAAATGGACTGAATGCGCAGCAGCTCCAGCAGGCGCTCGGTTGCGGCATCAAGGTCAGTGTCAATCCGATCAAGCACGTCGTTTAGCGACATCGTTTTCTCCGGCAGATGAAGGGGGTTGAGAGGGTCGATTGCGCAGACCCTAGCAGCCCAAAATGCGCAGGGCCAGATCTGCCGGAGGCAGAATTCTGAGGCGCATCATGGCGAAGGGGGGGGCGAATCCGTTTTGAGTCCCTGCAAAGTTCGCCTTAGGTCGCGGGTGACAGGGCGCGTATATGGGCAGTACGGTTTCCAATATGCTGCATTTGCCGGATTTGTCGCAGCCAGAGTGGCGCAATCGGTGGGAAAGCAGGCGCAGCCCGTCTTGTCGGGCTTTCGCTATAGGTCTATTTGACCTGTATCAAAGTTGCGAAGGGCCTGTGTGCGTATCCGGTTGAAATGGAGACGCGCATTTGCTACTCATTCATTAATGTGAATGGGTTTTGACCCAGGAACTGCGCCAAAGATACACAGCCTGCGCTTTTCAGATGAGCGCCTCAGAAAGCTATGGAGAAGCCGGTGGACTATTCCGCGAAACTTGATGCTGCTATTGATCGTCTCCATGATGAGGGGCGCTATCGCACCTTTATCGATATCGAGCGCAAGAATGGCCAGTTTCCGCACGCGGTCTGGACCCGTCCCGATGGCAGCAGTCAGGATATCACGGTTTGGTGTGGCAACGACTATCTCGGCATGGGGCAAAACCCTGTTGTGCTGCAGGCGATGCACGAGGCGATTGACGCCACGGGGGCAGGCTCTGGTGGCACGCGAAACATCTCGGGCACCACTGTTTATCACAAACGTCTTGAGGCCGAGCTGGCGGATCTGCATGGCAAGGAGGCGGCCCTGCTGTTCACCTCTGCCTATATCGCCAATGATGCGACGCTCTCAACGCTGCCAAAGCTGTTTCCGGGACTGATCATCTATTCGGATGCGCTGAACCATGCCTCGATGATCGAAGGCGTGCGGCGCAATGGCGGCGCAAAACGTGTTTTCCGGCACAATGATGTGGCGCATCTGCGCGAACTTTTGGCTGCGGATGATCCCAAGGCCCCCAAGCTGATTGCCTTTGAATCGGTTTGTTCCATGGATGGTGACTTTGGTCCCATCGAAGAAATCTGCGATCTGGCGGATGAATTTGGCGCCCTGACCTATATTGATGAGGTGCACGCGGTTGGGCTTTATGGTCCACGCGGTGGCGGTGTCACCGAGCGCGATAACCTTGCCCACCGGATTGACATTATCAATGGCACCTTGGCCAAGGCCTATGGCGTGATGGGTGGCTATATCGCCGCCTCGGACAAAATGTGCGATGCGATCCGCTCCTACGCGCCGGGGTTTATTTTCACCACCTCGCTCTCCCCTGCCGTGGCCGCAGGTGCGGCCGCGTCGGTGGCCTATCTGAAAGAGGCCCCTGAGCTGCGTGAAAAGCATCAGGAACTGGCCAAAGCACTGAAGCTGCGCCTGAAAGGGCTGGGCCTGCCAATCATCGACCACGGCAGCCATATTGTTCCGGTGATTGTTGGCGATCCGGTGCATACCCAAAAGCTCAGCGATATGCTGCTGTCCGAATTCGGCCTCTATGTGCAGCCGATCAACTACCCGACCGTGCCGCGGGGCACCGAGAGACTGCGCTTTACTCCCTCGCCAGTGCATGGCCCCGCTGAAATCAATCACCTGGTCAATGCAATGGACAGCCTGTGGTCGCATTGTGCGCTGAATCGTGCCGAATTAGCAGGTTAACGCACAGAAATGTGTGCAAAATGGTTGAGTGTGTTATGTTTCCATCAATGAAAAGGGGCAGGTGAATCGCTGGGGTGATTCGTTTAGCGCCGAAAGATGTCGGATACGGCAGGCTAAGATGGGACAGCGGGCATGATTAGGCGCCTCACTTTGCGCAAATCTAAGGAGCATGAGAACTCATCTGCTCCTAAGAGCTTCGATGATTATGAATTACGCCTTGGCGATATGATGCGCGGAGAGCGCGCAACCATGGGGAAATCCCTCCTGGATGTTCAGCGCGAGCTTCGCATCAAAGCCTCCTATGTTGCCGCCATCGAAAATTCTGACCCCTCTGTTTTTGACACCCCTGGGTTTATTGCCGGCTATGTGCGCTCTTATGCGCGCTACCTGAATATGGATCCGAATGTCGCGTTTGAGACGTTTTGCCTGGAAAGCGGCTTTACCGTCGCGCACGGAATGTCTTCCGAAGCCTCATCGCGCCGTCCTGTGGCCACGCAGATTTCTTCTGGCGGTGGGTTGGGCAGTGGGGCTTTTACCTCGCCGACCACGCCTTTTGCGCCGGCCGTTGGCGGTCTCTTCAGCCAGGTTGAACCCCGTGCCATTGGCTCTCTTTTGGTGCTTGTCGGGCTGATTGGCGGCATTGGCTATGGCGGGTTGAGCATTCTGAAAGAAATTCAGCAGGTGCAATTTGCGCCAGTTGAACAGACCCCGCTGGTTTTGGCGGATGTTGACCCCCTGCATGCGGCGCGCCGCCCTCTGGGAGCTGAGGCTCTGGCATCCGTCGGCAGCGATCCTGCCGCTGAGGCGCTGGACCGTCTTTACCGGCCACAGGCGCTGGATGTGCCGGTCCTGACCGCACGTGACGCGCCAATTGCCACGCTTGACCCACGGAGCCTGGGCAATTTTGCCGTGCCTGAGCTGCCAAGCCTGACGCTCGCCGAGGCGAGCCTGCCTGCGACCGGCCCTTGGGCCAGGCTGTGCCACAGGTTGTTGAAGATGTGACCCCAGGGGTCGAAATGGTTGCAGTACGCCCCTCCTGGGTGCAGGTGACCTCTGCCGATGGCTCTGTCATCTACGAGGGTATTATGAACGCTGGTGACAGTTTCACAGTGCCCCTGACCGAAGAGGCGCCCAAGCTGCGGACCGGCGAAAGCGGCGCAATTTATTTTGCTGTCAACGGCGGCCATTTTGGCCCGGTTGGTGAACGCGGTCAGGTCAGTAAGAATATTGACCTTTCGGTTGATGGTGTGTTGGAGCGCTTTGAGGTTGCTGATCTGGAAGACGGCAAAAACAGTGCGCTGGCCACAATGGTTGCCCAACTGCAGGCACAGCCCGCCCCCGAATAGGCCGCCTCCGAATGGTCCGCCTCCGAATAGGCGGCCTCCGACTGGCCCGCCTCTGACCAATTCCCTTCCAAATCGTGCAACGGTGCGGCTCTCTCTTGTCGGGGCTGGCATTGCGGGCCAGTCGTTTGGGGGCAGTATTTGTTACTGCCGTGTTGGCGACTGTGGTCTGTGGCGTCATGAAAAGAAAACCCACAGAGAAAATCCCGGGGTAAATCCCCTGAGAAAACCCACAGAGAAGCCCACTGAGTTGCCCTGCGGCTCAGCGCACCCATTGCAGCGCCTCGGCAGAGACCGTATCTATCACGCAACGAGGATCAACCGGGATCAGCCTGCATGTCCATGAATCACATCCGTCCCTGGCGCAATATCGAGCGCCGCAAAAGCCGCCAGATCCATGTCGGCAAGGTTGCCATCGGTGGCGATGCACCGATTGCGGTACAGACCATGACCAATACGCTCACCACCGATGTCGCAGGCACCATTGCGCAGATCCACGCCTCAGCTGAGGCCGGGGCAGATCTGGTGCGGGTTTCGGTTCCGGATGAGGCCTCGTCAAAGGCGCTGAAGGAAATCGTGGCTGAAAGCCCGGTGCCGATCATCGCAGATATCCATTTCCACTATAAACGTGGCATTGAGGCTGCCGAGGCTGGCGCCGCCTGTCTGCGCATCAACCCAGGCAATATCGGCGATGAAAAGCGTGTGGCCGAGGTGATCAAGGCAGCCCGCGACCACGACTGTGCCATCCGGATCGGCGTCAACGCAGGCTCGCTGGAAAAACATCTGCTTGAGAAATACGGCGAGCCCTGTCCGGCGGCGATGGTGGAAAGTGGCCTCGATCATATCCGTATTCTTGAGGATCACGACTTCCACAATTTCAAGATCTCGGTGAAGGCCTCTGACGTCTTTATGTCCGCAGCCGCCTATCAGCAGCTGGCCGATGCCACGGACGCCCCCATTCACCTTGGCATTACCGAGGCGGGCGGTTTTGTTTCTGGCACCATCAAATCGGCCATTGGCCTGGGCCAGCTGTTGTGGATGGGCATTGGCGACACTCTGCGTGTCAGCCTGTCGGCGGATCCGGTCGAAGAGGTCAAGGTCGGCTTTGAGATCCTCAAATCCCTTGGGCTGCGCCATCGGGGCGTCAATATCATCTCGTGCCCCTCCTGCGCGCGGCAGGGGTTTAACGTGATCAAGACTGTAGAGACCCTGGAAGAGCGGCTGGCACATATTCGCACGCCGCTGAGCCTGTCGATCATTGGCTGCGTGGTGAACGGGCCGGGCGAGGCGCTGATGACCGATGTTGGCTTTACCGGCGGTGGGGCCGGGGCGGGCATGGTTTATCTCGCGGGCAAGGCCAGCCACAAGATGAGCAACGAGGCCATGGTTGAGCATATTGTCGAAGAGGTCGAGAAAAAGGCCGCTGAGATCGAAGCTGCCGAGGCGCGCGAGGCCTGAGGTCCGAGGCCTGAGGTCGACTGGGATCAAAACCGCTGCAGGACCACGCTGCGGAATCAAAAAGGGCGCCTCACTCGCGCCCTTGCTGTTTTCAGATGATAGTGCGGCGATAGGGGGCGGCGACAGGGTCAGCTGTTTTCTTCGCGCTGCTCTTCGACGATGATTTTCAGCTGGTCCGCAGGCAGGTAGCCCCGCAGCAACTGGTTTCCCAGAACAAAGGTCGGCGTGCCAGAGATCGCAAGCTCTTGCGCCAGGGCGCGGGTGCTGCGCAGCTCGTCGGTTACGGCATCACTGTCCATGGCGGCCAAAATCGCGTCGCCGTCCAATGACAGCCCTTCGGCAAGACGGCGCATGGTCACTTCATTAGGCTCGCCCCCCATTTCCATCAAGGCGTCATGAACCTGCTCGTAGGCGTCATCTCCAGCCAGTTGTTTGGTCGCCACCGCAAAGCGGGAGGCAAAGACGGATGCCTCACCAAGGATAGGGAATTCCTTTACAATCAGACGGATATTGCCGTCTTCCTGCAGGAGTTTTGCCACTTCGGGAGCAGATTTGCGGCAATAGCCACAGCGGTAGTCCATGAATTCGACCAGCGTGATGTCGCCGTAGGGATTGCCTCCGACCCAGGAAAACCCATCGTTGTGCAGCGCCTCAAGGTTGGCCGCAACAAGGTCTTCGTCCCGCAGGCTCTCGGCCTCGACCTGCTGTTGTTCCAGCAGATTGACAGCCTCCAGAATCACTTCCGGGTTCTCCATCAGGTAGGCGCGCACTTCGGCGCCAAAGGCAGTGCGTTCATCTTCTGACATGGCGCCAAGATCAAAGGCCTGCGCGGGCAGGGTGCCCAGCACAAGTGCCAGCGCGGTTGCAGCCCCTGTGACCATGCGTGAAAGAGGTTTCATCGTCTTTTCCTTTTCTGACTCTGTTCAAAGGCCAGCAATACATCTTGTGCCCGCCGCCAAGTGGCGGAGCCACGTGGTAAAAGTGCGGTTGCACGTTTTGCATGAAGGCCTGCATCCTCAATACGTCCAACCAGGGCGTATCGTTCGGCGGTCACCAGTGCTGCCATACCGTTTTGACCCGTTTTGGCATAGGCTTGTGACATATCTCTTAGCAGCAGGGCGTTTCTAAAGTCCAAACTGCGTGATTTTTCCATTGTTTTCAAGGAAGCTTTCGCCTCACCTGCCGCAAGTTGAGCCCGGCCATAGCTGGCCAGCACCAGGGCATCCGACGGGGCCAGCTGGACGGCCTGACCAAAGCTCGCCTTTGCGGCGGCCCAGCGGCGGTTCTCAAA
>NZ_MWVJ01000094.1 GCF_002087335.1 Pseudophaeobacter leonis | reverse complement strand
TTCATAGGGGCGGCTGCGCCAGACCGCTTACCCGTAGTGTGCCTTTGTCGCCGTTGCTGGGCGCTCCTGCTGTGCGACCGGTCGAGGCTCGCCCGACACAAACGTTGCTATATCCGCGAACGTGCCTGCTGCGCTTCTGCAACCCTATCAAGGTTATCTTGGACCAATGCCTTTGGCTGCAACAGCTGTGAGAGGCTCTGCTTACCCAGGCGCGGGGGCGTACCTGTGCCGAAGGTAAGCTGGCACGCGTTGCCGAGAGCCTGAAAGACCCCGGCCCGCAGCTGGGCCACCCAGTTCAATACCTTACAAGGAACCTAACCATGCCCGCATATGATCCATTTGCCGCCCAGATCCGTGGTCTGAACAGCCCTGCCACTCGGCATTTTGCCGTTGTGCCGGCCGATGGCGTTGATCTGCCAATCCGCCCCCGCGTGTTGCGCGCTCTGACCTCGGGCGCTGTCGCCCTGCGCGATGTCAGTGGTGATGTGATCGCTTATCCCGTAGCCGCTGGCGAAATTCTGCAGTTCTCTGCTGTGGGGGTTGAGGCAACCGGCACCACTGCAACAGTTGTGGGGTGGCTATGATACTGGGCCTTGGGCTGGGGGTTTGTGCTGCGCAGGCTTCGCCGGTGGCACGTTCCCGCGTGGCAGGCCTGGCGCCTGCACTGATTGGCGATTTTGCGGCGGGGGTCTATGCCGTCAATGGCGGCGCTATGGCTTTCGCTGATCTGTTCGCCTTTTCCCGCCTGTCTGCGGCCTGGAAGGTCAACGCCCTAGGGCACATCACGCCTGTGCCTGCGGGAGAGGCGCGCACAGGCCACCACATCTGGCAAAATGGCACGCTGGTTCCGGCTGGGATTTCCGTGTCCTCTGTCGGAGCGACCAATCTGTTCGCCGACAGCCAGAACCAGATCAATGGGGCGTCGGCCTGGAGCTTTTCTGCAAGTGCAAGCTCTGTTGCGAATGGTACACTTGCTGGCCTTCCGGCGTTTGAGGTCAGCGACCAGCGCTCCGATCTGCATACCCACCTTGAACAGCAGGTTTCGGGCCTCAGCGGCGATACCTACTGTGCCAGTTTTCTGCTCGCCAAGCAGGACGCAGCCACGTCACATTTTGGCCTCCGCCTGCATCAAAGCGTCAGCGGCACCAGTTACCACTGCGGCATGTCAGTCAACGCTGTTGACGGCAGCTTGCTCTCTCTTTGGGACGCGCGGGTTGTGGAAAGGCAAGTCGAGGACAGGGGCGACCACTGGTTCTGTTGGTTTGTCATAGGCACCACGGGGTTCTCCGGTGTTCTCACCGCGCAGATATTCCCGGCCTCCACCGATGCCACAGGTGCGTCCGACCCAGAGACGACAGGTGAGCACACAATCACAGCGCTGCAATTGGCAGAGGCGCGCCACCCAACCGGCTATATCTCAACAGATGCCTCTGCCGTAACAGTCGCCGGTGAAACCCTGTCAGTAAACCATGTCGCCCTTGCCAGGGCCGTTGGAGCCCCGGGACCTGAATTTGTGTCCAACGGTGACTTCGCAGATGGCCTGACGGGGTGGACAGATACGAGTGAGGCCGGTGGCCTTGCATCTGTGTCCGATGGAGAGCTGGTGCTTGCAAATGACACCGGAGCTGCTGGGCTTGTCCAGTTTATTGGCCTCAATCCCGGAGATGTTTATATTCTTGAATTTGATGCGAGCGGCGGGTCAGGGACAGTATACCAGGCCGAATCCATAAGCATTGGCGGGTTCGGCCCCGGTCGCAATTCATATCTGTTCACCGCCGACATGAGCGCCAACCAGATTGGGTTGCGCAACCTCACGACGGCAACGTCCTGCCGCGTCGACAACGTAACCCTCCGCCAGGTTACTATGCCCGCTGCTGTCTCAATAGCCATTGAGGGCTATATGACCTATGAGGATGAGGATGCGTTTGCGACCGTCATACCGTTTGTCTGGTCCGAGGATACCGGCAACCGGATTAGGGCGGAGCTCAGCACGAACACCACAAGCACAGGGCAGATGTTTTTCGTTAGCAAAGCTGACGGTGTGCAGGCCGCCGCAGCCACATCTGGCGATGACAAAGCGCCCGGTGTCGATGTGCCATTCCGCTATGCTTTCAGACACACTGCCAGCTCTATTCAGGGCGCATCTGACGGGGCGACAACATCCGTCAGCCCGCTGTCCGCTCTGCCTGATTTGATTGCAAGGTCGCCCGATGTCGCGTCCATCGGGAACATGACTGTCACCAGACTGCGCATCTGGGCTGAGGACATTGAGGATGCCGGGCTGGTGGAGGCCACAATATGAGCGCCCTGATTGAGGAGCCTGATGGCAAACCATTGCGTCTATATCTGAATCACGCAGGGGCTAGGTTGATGCTAGCTGAGTAAACAAGACCGGGTTCGGTAGTCTTTTTAGGTTTAGGATTTTTAGCGCCCTCTGTGGTGCTCCGGCTCCCTAATTGGCGGCGGACTGCCCGATAGGAGAAGGCGCAGCATTACGGTGCTAAAGATCATGGAAAACCCAGCGCAGCTGATTCATAGTTCTTGATCCTCTCGACCCCGGATCCAGCTGTGCAGCGCCTTTCTTCGGCGAGCAGCCGTGACCCTGGCCAAGGCTTTGCCCTGAACGAGCCGCGGCGCTGCGGACGAAGTGAGCGTTCGTAGCGATTGCGCTAATGGCATTTTTTATGCGCTGTTTATTGCGGGGGAATTTCTCAGTTATTGAGTGCCTATTGTGTAATCACTTGGCGTTGATTGACCGGCTTCTGTGATTTAAAGTAAAAATTGCGGTGTTATTTGGGGGGGGGTATCAATCGCATGCGTTAATGATTTTCGTTAATATTGACAGTGGCGCTAATTCAATGGAAAATAAAGGGGCTTTACCCCAAATTTTTTTATTGGAGAATTTCCCCATGAAACCTGATCGGTCAGAAGAATCTTATCGAGTTCGTGTTGAAGCTGCTTCGAAAGCCCGGCACCGCCCGCATCCAAAACACGAGGCAAACGGAGACGAACAGCGGTATGCTCAGGCGCATTATGCCATGAGTTTTACAAAAGGACTGAAGCATCACGATGTGCTTGGGGTCGTCGAAGATCCCTCCCATTTTGAGGCTTTTCGCGGCTGTATTAATGAGGGGTTTGCTGAACCCTTCACCTCGCGCGTTTATGTTCCCACGGATGAGCCGCGCCGGAAGTGGGAAGCCCCGACCGCCGGCGTTGTCTATGATCTGGAAGGGCCGGATGCACAGGCCGTGACCATGCAGCCGGCGCCGCGGCTTTGCAGCGACGAGCTGACCTTTGAAATGGCCGAGGTTTATGAGCTTGCCTTGCTGCGCGATGTGCCATTGACGAGTTTTGACAGCGGTGGCGGTGCATGTCAGGCTGATCTTCAAGCATCAATTGATCGCCTGAACGCATTGCCATATGCGAAAGCTGGATTCCCGAACAGGCCGCGCAAGGCGGATGATACTGCAAAGATTGACCGACAAACCGCCTTTCGGGGCTCATCGGTCAACGTCGAAATTGGCCCCTACGTGTCGCAGTTTCTTTGGATTGGAAATGATGAGTCCCATAAAGAGACTAAAGCTGACAAGTGCCATGAAATTTCCGACGGCTTCATCAGCTATGGTGCGCAGGAAATTAATCAACGTGTTCCGGTTGCAAAGCCCGATGAGGACTTTATGCAAACATGGCAGGAATGGCTGCGTGTTCAAAATGGCTATGATGTCAATAAATGTACGCCAGGTCAGACGCTTGACTGCAATCGTCGCTTTATCTGTACCCCCCGGGATCTGGCGACCTATGTTCATTTCGATGCGCTGTACCAGGCCTATTTGAATGCGGCACTGATACTTTTGAAGATGGAGACACCGTTCGACCCCGCCTTTGCCAAGCTCTCAGGCATGCGTAACATGTATGGGCCAGGCGACACAGATGGCATCGCTCAGAACGCGGGCGGGTTTGCTCTTTGGGGTGGGCCGCATATTTTGACGCTGGTGACCGAGGTCGCAACGCGGGCGCTCAAGGCGGTTCGTTTTCAGAAATTCAACACCCACCTGAGGTTGCGGCCCGAAGCGCTGGCAGGCCGAATTTCCCGAGTCGAGGGACTGGAAGCGGAATTCCCCTCTATCTGTGGTCACCTGAGCAAAATGCGCAAAGATCTGGATCAGACCCTGGAAAAAATTCATGGGCACAACCGCCCTGATGCAGCCCTGCCAAATGGTAATTTCCTGCTGCCTATGGCCTTTCAAGAAGGCTCACCCATGCACCCAACATACGGAGCAGGCCACGCCGCTGTCGCTGGGGCATGCACGACGATTTTGGAAGGCATTCTGCGACACAGGTGCTGTTCTCGGCGTCAATGCAGAGATTGATAAGAAGACCGGCGAGAAGAAATGCAACTTTGGTAAAGCAGGGTTTTATCGCACTATTTCGAAACCGGTCTGTTTTGAGCCGGATAAAGATGGCAATAAGCTGACATCCAAGGAAATAAAGGGTTGCCCGCTGACGCTTGAGGGAGAGTTGAACAAACTTGCATCAAACATCTCAATTGGCCGCAATATGGCAGGTGTTCACTATTTCTCAGATTATTATGACAGCTTGAGAATGGGCGAGGAAATAGCCATCGGATTGCTGGAAGAGCAGGCCATCTGTTATCCAATGGATGATTTTGTGATGAATTTACCTACCTTCGATGGCACGAATGTGCGGATCGGGGCGCGGTAACGAACAGGGCCGTCACCTTTCATGAGGGACAAAAAGCGCCATTTTGACACTGAAGCACGAACAATGTCCCTTAATGACCGCGTTACTTTGAATGATGATTTTCTTGGGCAATGACCGAGGGGAATAAGCCTCGGTCATTGTTGGGAATAAATCGCGGGAAATGGCGGGACGTGCAGAATATGCAGGCGGGGGGGCGCTCTTGTCATGCCAGACTACACCCACCTGCCTGCCACCACCTGCCTGCCGCCACCTGACTAGCCTCCACCTGGAAGGCGCAGCAAGAGGCGGCGCTGGCTTGGAGGCAAGCTCTTGGCGACTGCGAAGGTGTGACAGTACCTGGTGTCACGCTAATCATGTGGTGGATTGCGGCTGGCTTGAGCATCTCGAATGCGCTCCGGCCAGGTCGATTGAATATAGGCCAGAACGTCCCAAACACTGTCCTCGGAGAGCACGTCGGCGAAACCGGGCATTCCGCTTGGAAAACCCGGGACGCCACGCGCCGCCAACGCGTCATTGCCGCCAAGTCGGGTGTACTCAAAAAGGAGCTGGTTGTCGTGGTGCCAGGTATGCCCGGTCTCATTATGAGGCGGGGCTGGCAGAACGCCCTTTTCTCCAGGCGTTTGCCAGGCGGGCTGCCCTTCGAGATTAGAGCCGTGACAGGACGCACAATGCAGGCTGTAGAGGGCCGGGCCATTGATTACATCCCTGTTGTCCAGTTCGTGACCGGCTGTGGCACCGGTGGCGACAACACAGGTGGCGACAATACATGTTGCGATGGCAAGACCGCGTTTCATGTGACCGTCACCCAGGTCTTCATACCCGCGGCCTGATGTCCCAACATGTGACAGTGCAGCAACCAGTTTCCGGGGTTGTCGAAAACACAGATGATGTCGCGAATCTCGCCTGCATCTACAAGTGTTGTGTCGCGAAAAGCGCCCAAACTACCGTCGGCCCCGACCTCAAAAAAGTGATGTCCGTGCAGATGGATGCCATGGGGGAAACGCGTATCATTCGCCAAACGGATGCGCGCTGTCTGGCCGCGTTCAAACCGGTGAAACGGGGTTTCTGTAAGGCCGGACTGGCCGTTGAACGCCCAAATGCCGCTCCCTGTCATGCCTTGCATCATGCGACGGCTCATGGCCCCGCCTTCCATGGTGAGGGTCAGCGGAACGGCGTGGGCCATGTGGGGCTGCGCTGTCTCTTTTGCCGGCAACATTGGGATATCTGACAGGCGCCGCTCAGGTTCTCCCCCGCCACAGGGACTTTTCCCAAATGGAATGGACCGTCACGTGTTGGAAAGATAAAGCCAATCTGGTCGGTTGCAGTGACATCGGCGATGATGTCCACCCGTTGGGCGGGGGCCAGAATGAGGTCGGACGTGTCCTGCGAGTCTGCAAGCGGCATTCCATCCAGCGCAACGACCTTGCCGGAAATGCCTTCAAGCTCAAGTGGAAAAATCCTGTCCGTAGCCACGTTTATCAGTCGCAGGCGTATGCGATCACCGCGACGGACCGGCGCATTCGGCTGAACAAGGGCGCGGGCATAGTTTCCAAGCCGCCCCTGATGCGCCTGATCATGCATGTCGTCGAACCCCTCGGCCAGCGTGCCAGCCTGCGTCAGGCGCCAATCGTCGATCATGACGACGAGATCGTGATCCACATCTGGTGGCGTCAGTTCTTCCACGATCAGCGGGCCATAGAGCCCTTTGGCAACCTGTTCCCAGGAACGGTTGTGGGAGTGGTACCAGAAGGTCCCCGCATCGGGTGCCTGAACCCGGTATGCAAACGCGGCGTCCGTATCGACCACGCTTTGCGTCAATCCCGGCACGCCATCCATCGCATTGTCAGAGCGCAGACCGTGCAAGTGAACCGCCGAGCCTTCCCCAATGCGGTTTAGGAAACGGATGTGAAAGACCTCACCCTGACGGGCCCGAAGCACTGGGCCGGGTGTGCTGCCATTGAAGCCAAGCATCGGTGGTGAGGGCTCTCCCTGCGGCAGGATTTGTGCGCGGACCGGCTCTGCGATCAAATCCACCGTTGGCGCGCCAAGTGTGAGGCCTGGAGCCAGAGCCGCCGCGCAGGTCGTGATCAGGAAGTCGCGTCTGTTCATGAGATACCTCAATTCGGTAGGGTCACAACGCTGGTCAGCGTCGCAGTGGCTGCAAGCACTGCCAGAATGAGTGCAGTTTCGATTGCAATGGAACGCGCCAGGTGGCGGGCTGCTTTTTCATCCCCAGCGCGCAGGGCGGGAACGAAACGGAGTTTGTTCACGGCGGCCAATATGAGGATCACGCCGACAAGCAACAGTTTGATCAAAAGGGTTTGACCATAGCCGGTTGTTACAAGAGCCCACAGATCGCCCAACAGAAACCATGCCATAAGCAATCCCGCCAATACAAGCGCAGGAACAATGGCTAAGGCGGCCTGCCCAAACCGATGGCCCAGAAGGGCGGCGCGGTGCAGATATTGCGGTCGCAGTGATAAGCTGCGCAACGGGCCAAGGAGGCCGATCCAGAATGCTATGCCCAATATATGAAAAAACAGCAGCAGACGGGCGCCGGTTTGCTCCAGTTCGGGCACATGGCCGATTTGCGCAAAGGACCAGAGCGCAATACCCCCACCGGCAACAGCGATCCAGTGTCCGCCACCGGACAGGACCATCCCTGCAATAATCAAGCAGCCCCCATGACCCGGTAGATCAGAGCGTCGCCCACCGGAGTTTGCCACAACAGGCTGAGCATCTCGGGATCGGTCATGCCATCGAATGTGCCCGTCAGGGCGGCACCTCGCAGCATGAAGCCGAGGACGGCGGCAGCAAGAGCCAGCCCCGCTAATGTCACAGCCTGCAGCCGTATTTGATCGCTCAGGGGAGAGACCAGATCGGAAAAAGCAGCTCGAATGAGCACAAGCCCGGCAGAGCCAAAAATGCCGATGTACAGCAACAGTTTCGTAAGGATCGCGGCGATGCTCCACAGATCAGGCATTCTCAATCCACCGTGAAGGTGAATTCGCCCTGCATGGCATGCCCATCTTTGCCTAAGCCCCGCCATTTGATGCGATAAATACCCTCTCCCTTGCCATCAAGCGGCAGGGAGAACACACGGGTAAAGCTGGTCTGATCGCTGAGATCGAGCCGAATGGCGGGATTGTCCTGATGGATCATATCTACCCGTGTCAGGCGGATTTCGCCTTTGAAACTGAAGCTGATTTCAGACGGAACTTCTGCAAGTGTCGCGCCGTCTTTGGGCAGGATGCTATCCACACCGGAGTGCGCCAACGCGCCGCTGGCCAATGCATTCATCAAGGCGAGAATGGTAAGGTTTTTCATTGGGCCGATCCTCAGTCAATTCCATTGGCGCGTTGAATTTCGCGGATGTAGGCGATGACCATAGCAACATCACCCCGGGTCAGACCTGCAACCGGGGGCATGTCCCCAAAACGCCAGTGATGGCTTTTTACCCCCATCGCGACTGCGCGTTGAAAGGCCTCGTCTGCGTGGTGAGCTGGCTCATAGATAATATGGATCAAGGGAGGCCCGGCATCCTCGTTGCCCGCGGCGTTGCTCCCGTGGCAGGCAGAACAGGCGGTCTCGAATACGCGCTGCCCAATGGCGGCGTTGCCCGCGAGAGGGGGCATCTGGAGTGCCACGATAGCGTTGCTTTGGCGCGGCATCGTCTGAGCACCCTCTTCAGACGGTCCAGAGCGAAGAAGATTGTAGGCCGCAAAAGCTGCGACAGCACAAGCGCCCAACAGAAGGAAACTTCGGGTCATTGAGTAGTCCTAACATTGTGAAACAGGGAGCGGCCGCTCAGTGTCGCGGCGCGCCAGAACGCTCTCCACCGGTGGGAACAGCGTTAAAAACCTGCGTCATGTATTAGGTGGTCTGTCCAGACTTTGCGGCTCATTCAGGGGCGAGAGATGCACAATTGGCCAGCCCGACAAGGCTGCAAACTGGCGATGCGCTACGACAGAATGCAAAGGAGAAAACGCCAGGCCATTGCAGAGGAATGTGCAGCAATCGTCGGCTTCCACTCTATCCTCATTGGATAGATCTCCAGCCTCGTGCTCCATCACCGTCCGCTCAGCATGAGCTTCGTGCGTTGCACCGACCGCATGCGTGTCACAATGCCCATTGGCACGGTCATCCATCAAGGCATGGACACTACTTCCGACCCCGCTGACCAGGACAAGAACAGCAACAAGGAGTACTGTGGTTATATGCTCGAAAAACCTCACCCGTGAACCGTATCGCATGTGTTGAAACAGCACAACGCCGAGGCCCGCTTTTGAGAACCAGGCCGACATTTACAAAGGTCGCAACCCGCGCATAGCTGACACCGACACCGACACCGACACCGACACCTGACATCAGCGCCTGGCAGCGGAGCCTTGATTGGCCTGTCGGCAATTCCACGCCCATTCAGACATATGCTGCATGACGTTCAGGGGGCTGCGCGTGGCGTAAATCTGTCCTTGCGGTCCGGGTTTTGGCGCCGGATTTCGGGAATCAGTTAGGTAGGGAATACCGCCATAGGTGTATAAGGCGAATGGACCTAGCGTCGAGGGACGAAATTCACATGGGATATATTTTAGATCCTCTGTGAACATGTAGGTAACAAGTAATTTATTTTTACACATTTCAGCTGGGCCGAGGCTGGCATCAGTTTATCGTATTTAGAGGACCTAATTTATGACCAAAACAGCATCAGGAAAAGTCACGGCATTTGATATCGACCCGGACCACGGCAGCTATGCCTCGTTCTTTTTAGACCAAACCGATGACCGTGGTCCGGGCGCTCCATTGCAACGGGCGAACCAAAACCAACCCGGCGTCAATGGCTACGGCATGATCACAACCTCCACCCCGTTCCACGAGCGTGTCGCGGAGACTCTGAAGGAAGCGTTCTTTGCCAGCTCACACGGGTCACTGTGAGCTGGGAGAAAGACGGCGGCAGTGATGGAAACGGCCACTACCCGGATATCCGGCGTGTCAAGCTGAGCTAAGCACTCGGGCAAAAATGCAAGTTGGCTCAGATCGTTTGTGCTTTTGCTTGATTTGACATTCAAAGATCATCAAACGCCCTCCAGCCGCTTTGGTTGCGGGGCGTTATTTTGTTTGCAGCATTGGACACACTGCCTGTTCTGTGTCGGAGAAACGGCCAAATGCTGTGCGGCCTTTACCCCGTTACGTTAGCTTACCCCGTTGTGTTAACTGGTAAAGTGATCTGCGCCTATTTGAGCCCGCCCGTTCTGGCTTTGCCGCTATTTCAGGGGGATTGTCTGGCGCACGGCGCTGCTGGCGGGATCAAGAATCAGGATCTTGTTGTCCGTGGTCACCACCGCGATCCAGCCCTGCCCAAAGGTGACGGCCTGGGCTTTTACCCCTTTGGGCAGGGTTATCTCGGCTGGCAGGCTGGGGCCATCTGCAGACAAGCGGATGACAAGCAGGCTGATTACCACTACAAGCCCGCCAATCATCACCACTGTTAATGTGGTCACCAGTCGGCGCAGGAACTTGAGCTGCGGCGGCTCGTCCTGAATTTCAGGCACGGAAGGATCAGGCATGGAAGGATCTGTCATGGGCAGCCGCCGGATTGAGTTTGTCATCGCGGAAGACCCGCCTAAGCGGCTTGATAAAGCGGTTTCGCGCGATGTGCCAGAAGAGGCGACATTATCGCGCACACGTCTGGCGCGCCTGATCGAAGCGGGGAGCCTGCAAATTGATGGTGTCGTGGTCCAGGATGCCAAGGCCCGCGTCAGTGAGGGTGCTGTGATCAACATCACGGTCGAAGAGGCTGAAGACAGCCATATCGGACCTGAAGATATTGCGCTGGATGTGATCTATGAGGATGACGACCTGATCGTTATCAACAAACCCTGCGGCATGGTGGTGCATCCGGCCCCCGGCACTCCCTCGGGAACACTGGTCAACGCGTTGCTGCATCATTGCGGTGCGCATCTTTCTGGTGTCGGAGGCGTTAAACGCCGCGGTATTGTGCACCGGATTGATAAAGAAACCTCCGGGCTGCTGGTGGTTGCGAAAACGGATGTGGCGCATCAGGGGCTTGCCGCACAGTTTGAAAAACACACGGTTGAGCGCTACTATCGTGCCATCTGCTACGGTGTGCCGGATGCAAATGATCCGCGCCTGCGGGGCGTGCGTGGCACCAGTTTTGGGCCCGGCAATATTCTGAAACTGACCACGCAGCTGGCGCGTCACAAATTTGACCGTCAGCGTTAGGCCGTTCTGTTCCAGGGTGGCCGCCATGCTGTTACCCGCTCGCGCATTGTCGAATCCTTTGGCACGCCGGGCGTGGCGGCGCTGATCGAATGCTGGCTTGAAACCGGGCGCACCCATCAGATCCGGGTGCATATGACCCATGCGGGCCACAGTCTTGTTGGCGACCCGACCTATGGCGGCAAACGTAAGTTGTCGGCCAAGTCATTGAGCCCCGCAGCCATCGCCGCGGTGCAGGCGTTTCCACGTCAGGCGCTGCATGCGGCGGTGCTTGGATTCATCCATCCCGTCACGGGCGCGGCGATGCGTTTTGAGGCGCCGTTGCCGGATGATATGGCAGAGCTTATTTCTGTTCTTCAGCAACCTGTTGAAAAGTAAATATTGTTTTTAGAACCCTCTGTGAGCTAAATCACAGATAGTTCTGGTAGCGAAATATATAGTGTTTCTTGTTAACGCCCCTTGAAAGGCGTTTGGCGCTAACCCATATGGACTAATGTTAAGTCCTTATACATTGGGAGGGACCGACTGAATGGCTAATTACGCAAATCTACCCGCACCGACCCCTGAGGGTGGTCTGAATCGCTACATGCAGGAAATTCGTAAATTTCCGCTGCTGGAGCCGGAAGAAGAGTACATGCTGGCCAAGGCCTGGGTGGAAAAAGAAGATTCCGGCGCGGCGCATCGAATGGTCACGTCGCACCTGCGCCTCGCAGCTAAAATCGCTATGGGCTATCGCGGCTATGGTCTGCCGCAGGCCGAAGTCATCTCTGAGGCCAATGTTGGCCTGATGCAGGCGGTGAAGCGCTTTGATCCCGAAAAAGGCTTTCGCCTTGCAACCTATGCAATGTGGTGGATCCGCGCCTCGATCCAGGAATATGTCCTGCGGTCCTGGTCGATGGTTAAACTTGGCACCACATCGGCGCAAAAGAAACTGTTCTTCAATCTGCGCAAAGCCAAGGCCCGTATTGGTGCCCTGGAAGAGGGCGATATGCGTCCGGAAAACGTCACCCGTATTGCGCATGACCTTGGCGTGACCGAGGCCGAGGTGATCTCGATGAACCGCCGTATGTCCGGGGGGGATGCTTCGCTGAATGCCACCGTTGGCAGCGATGGCGAAGGCACCATGCAGTGGCAGGACTGGCTTGAAGATGAGGATGCTGATCAGGCTGGCGACTATGAGGCGCGCGATGAGCTTGAGGCCCGTCGTGAGCTGCTTGCACATGGTCTGGATGTGCTGAACGATCGTGAGAAGGACATCCTGACCAAGCGCCGTTTGGCGGATAAAGCGATGACGCTGGAGGAGCTGAGCACCCAGTATAGTGTCAGCCGTGAGCGGATTCGCCAAATCGAAGTGCGGGCTTTTGAAAAGCTGCAAACCAAAATGCGCGCACTGGCCTCGGACAAAGGTATGCTGGCCTCTCACTAAAGCCTTTTGGGCGCACAGTATAAAAGAAGATTTGAAGGGCGGGGCCATCGGGCTCCGCCTTTTCTCTGTCTGGGCTGCCTGAGGCTATCTGGGGCTATCTGGGGCTGCCTAATTCTGCATCGGCTGGGCTCAGAGACGCCAGCTCAGATACTCTCGCTCAAGGCAGCGCCGAGGCCCTGATTGATTTCGGAGCGCAGAGAGGGGGCGGGGGCAAAACTGCAGGCGCGAGGGCTGGGGGTCTGTCTTGCGGGCTGGCCAAATATTTGGCGTCGCTGTGCGGGATCGAAACCTGGCATGAGCCTGCGTTCCTGGCTGCGTGGCGGCCGCAGTCAAGACAACAAGAACCATAATTGGAGAGGTGGCTGGCGTGAAATAGTCGGGTGCTGGCGTTGCTTGCTGTCTGGCTTGTCTCAGGGCGTGCCCTGGACTGGCTGGAGTAGCTTGCTGCTTGCGGCCTGTATTCCGGCTTGCTGCAGTTCTTGAGGTATTGATACGCATCTTGAAAGAGGGCGTCAATCGGAAATTTGAAATAAACCAATAAAATCAAATAGTTGACAGTTATTGTCGGGTATTGTCGGGTATTCGGGGGGGCACGGCGCGTGCTGATGGATGACGCAGCTTTGCCGATCTTTTGCTTAGCGCTTGAATTCTTTGAAAAAAGCAGCGGCATATATGGATAACGCACTGCGGTTGGTGCTGTGGCTGACCGGCTGTTTTGCGGGACAGCACTTTGGCGGTAACACTTTGAGGGGCAAAACAGGGGTGGAGGCGGCGTCAGGCTGCCAGGAGGGGCAGGCGCATCACCTGTTGTGGGCCTGAAAAGCCACCAAAATAGAGCTGTCCGGTATTGAGAAAGCCGCTTTTGCGATAGCAGGCAATGGCGGCGACATTCTGTATGTCGACTGTCAGCAGCAGACTTGTTTGATCTGGATAGGGGGGACGCAAATAGTCTGGCAGCGCGCGCAGGGCGCTGGTGGCGTGGCCTTTGCCCTGGTGGCGCTGATCAATCATAAATCCGCGCAGGCCCAGCTCGTTGTCTTTGGCAATGCCGTAGCACCGGTCGATCTTAAAAAAACCGATGGCGGTCTCGTTGATGAGGATGGCATGGAAATCCACGCCGTCCTCTTTGGTTTGAAACGCCTGCGCGACAGTGCCTGAAAACAGGATCTGATCGGGCTGCACCGCGATATGGCGGACAAGATCAAACGCGTCTGAGGCTACCGGGCACAGGCTGAGGCACATCAGTCCTCCATGGCTTCCAGCTCGTCAATCATGCCCGAGATCATGCTGAGGCCCTTATCCCAGAACTTGGGGTCAGAGGCATCGAGACCAAAGGGGGCCAGAAGCTCCTTGTGGTGTTTGGAGCCACCTGCCTTGAGCATGTCGAAGTATTTCTCTTCAAAACCCTCGCCGCCCTCGGCGTAGACCGAATAGAGCGCGTTCACCAACCCGTCGCCAAAGGCATAGGCGTAGACGTAAAAGGGCGAGTGCACGAAATGCGGGATATAGGCCCAGAAGGTCTCATAGCCCTCCATAAAGTCAAAGGCTTCGCCCAGTGATTCGGCCTGTACCGACATCCAGAGCACATTGATGTCATCCGGTGTCAGCTCACCCTTGGCGCGGGCGTCATGCAGTTTGCACTCAAAATCGTAGAACGCGATCTGACGTACCACGGTGTTGATCATGTCCTCGACCTTACCGGCCAGCAGGATCTTGCGCTCTGCCTGGGTCTCGGCCCCGTCGAGCATCTTGCGGAAGGTGAGCATCTCACCAAACACACTTGCGGTTTCGGCCAGGGTCAGCGGCGTGGACGACAGCATCTCGCCCTGTGCGGCGGCCAGCACCTGATGCACCCCGTGGCCCAGCTCATGCGCCAGGGTCATCACATCGCGGGGCTTGCCCAGATAGTTCAGCATCACATAGGGATGCACATCCGTCACCGTGGGATGGGCAAAGGCACCAGGGGCTTTGCCGGGCTTTACGCCGGCATCAATCCAGCCTTTGGAAAAGAAGGGTGCTGCGATCTCGCCCATGCGCGGATCAAACGCCTCATAGGCCTCCATCACGGTCTTCTCGGCGGTCTCCCAATCCACCACGCGGGTGTCTTCCATCGGCAGCGGCGCGTTGCGGTCCCATACCTGCATACGGTCCAGCCCCAGCCATTTGCGCTTTAGCTCTTAATAGCGGTGGCTAAGCTTGGGGTAGGCGGCAACCACGGCTTCGCGCAGGGCCTCGACCACTTCGGGCTCCACATCGTTGGACAGATGGCGACCGGTTTGCGGCGTCGGCATGCCCCGCCAGCGATCTACGATCTCTTTTTCTTTGGCCTGGGTGTTATGCACCCGGGCAAAGGTCTTGATATTGTCCTGAAACACCCGCGCCAATTCACGCGAGGCTGCCTCGCGTTTGCTGCGATCCGGGTCTGTCAGCAGGTTCAGCGTGCCCTCGATGTTAAGCTCTTCGCCGTCCAGCGTAAACGTGAGCCCCGCAATGGTCTCGTCGAACAAACGCTCCCAGGCATCGCCAACAACACCCAGATCATGCAGGAATTTCTCCAGCTCGTCCGAGAGCTGATAGGGCTTCATGGCGCGAATACGGTCAAACACCGGCTTGTACCGGGCAAGATCTGCATTGTCGGCAAACAGAGCCTCCAGCTGTCCGTCTTCGATGCGGTTGATCTCAAGCGTGAAAAACACCAGCGGCGTGGTGAAGACTGTGATCTTCTCCTGCATGTCAGACATGAATTTGGCGCGCTCGGCATCGGTGGTGAGCTGGTAGTAGCGCAGGCCAGCAAAAGACATGATGCGCCCGGCAATGCTGTTGATCTTTTCATTGCGCAGCACGCAGTTCAAAAGCCCTGCGCTATCCAGAGCGGCCAGTTTGCCTTCGTAGTCGGCGGCAAAGGCGCTGCATTCGCCCTCAAGCCAGTCGAGGTCACGGCTGAGCTCGGGGGCCTCCTGCGAGCTGTAGAGATCGCTCAGATCCCATTCGGGCAGGTCTCCAAGTTCCTTGGTGCCGGAAGGCGCATTGGCATCCCGGAGCAGGGTCTTTGAGGGGGTGGTCAGGGCAGGGAAGGGCAGATTCAACACGAGGCCTCCTTGGCGGGCATGTTTGGGGTTTTGGCTTTGCACAACATCTAAGGCGCGCATGGCAAGATCACAAGCCAAGGCCAGTGCGAGGCTGTGTATGCCCCGTGCGCGGCTGTGCAAGCCCCGAAGCGGCGCATGTCTCCAGAAACAAAACGGTCTCTCCCAAAACGGGCAGAGGGTTCACAGCCAGATTTAAAAGCCAGATTTAGAAGCCGGAGTTTGCCAAGAGATGAAAGCCTTTACAGGTTTTCAATCGGGGTTTCATCCGCGCCGAGAACAGCTAGCGGTATTGGTCAAAAAGCCGGGTTATGTCGTCAAAGACCTTTTGCCGGATCTCACGGCCTTCCATAACGACTTCGTGCTGTGCGGGATCAATCATTTCCAGCTCGCCACCTGGCCAGCGCGCCATGCGGTCGTGCACCGCCTCGCTGTTGACGATCTGTTCCTGCGTACCAAGAAAGGTCAGGCAGGGCAGGGCTGGCGAGGCAATCTGGGCCAGCGCCTCACATTCCTTCAGGCCCTGGCTCAACCAGTTGATCGTGGGCCCGCCCAGAATCAGATCGCTTTGCGCTGCGAGCTGGTCGATCATCAGCTGATACATCGCCGGATCATTGGTCAGGGTGTTGCCCTTGAAGGGGGCTGTTTCCACATAGTGTCCTGGTGTTGTGGTTGGCACCCGCTTTTTGCCCAGCCCAAGGGCAGGCGCCAGCCCGCCCAGGATGCGGGCCAGTGGTTTCAGGCTGCTGGGAATAAGAATACCCCACATCGGCGCGGAAAAGGCGCAGGCCTTGACCGGAAGCCCGTTGATCAGGGCGCGCAGGCCGATGGCTCCGCCCATGGAGTGGCACAACAGAAACCAGGGCTCTGGCAATTTGAGCTGTTTTGCCAGTTTGACCACGGCCGCAACATCGTGCTGGAAATCGCCAAAGTCTTCGACATGGCCAAGGCGGCGGTCTGGCAACATGCGATCGCCCAGCCCCTGTCCACGCCAGTCCACCGCAAGGGCGGCATAGCCGCGCTGGTTGAGGTCAATGGCGGCGGGGCCGTATTTCTCAATATATTCAGTGCGGCCGGGAAAGATCAGAACGGTGCCTTTTGCCGTCTCACCTGCGGCGGGCAGCCAATGGCCTACCCGGATACGCAGCCCGTCATCGG
>NZ_MWVJ01000093.1 GCF_002087335.1 Pseudophaeobacter leonis | reverse complement strand
ACACGCTGGGATTTAGCCAAAGACCGGGTCCGGCGCAAGAGGGGCACCGGCATTTTTTTCAAAAAAAACGATTATTGCAAAAGCCTCTCGGTGCCGTCCTCCAGCAGATAAATGCAGCCTTGTTGATTAGAGAGTTCGGCCATCTGCTGACGTGACAGCCCCTGCGCAATACCGCGCATCACCTGCCCCAGCAAGCCATGCGCAACCACCACGGACGGCCCTGTTAAAGCCTGCATAAAGGACAGAATTCTCGCATGAAAACTCGTGTAGCCTTCGCCATTTGGCGCGGCACAGAAAAGATCCAGATGTTTGGGGTTGGCAGCCCAGATCTCGGGAAAACGGCTTTCAACAT
Source organism: Pseudophaeobacter leonis (assembly GCF_002087335.1). Taxonomy (GTDB): domain Bacteria; phylum Pseudomonadota; class Alphaproteobacteria; order Rhodobacterales; family Rhodobacteraceae; genus Pseudophaeobacter; species Pseudophaeobacter leonis. Next base: position 23,205 of record NZ_MWVJ01000093.1, on the reverse strand, counting down.
CCCTCATGGTGAGCCCTTGCAGCGCGCCCGCGTCGGCCTCAGCGAGACGCGGGTCAGTGGCAAAATCCGTCCCGGCCAAAGCAATAGCCGCCGTCTCCTGGGCGCGTCCAAGCGGCGAAGCAAAACATTGCGGTGCCTGCCTCAGAATAGGACGCAGCAAAACGGCCTGTTGCTGCGCATGGGATTGTCCCAGGGGGCTCAACCGGGACTCCAACTGCCCCTGGATGCGCCGCTCAGCGTTCCATTCCGTTTGCCCGTGACGCAGAAACCAGATTTTTGGAAAAGAAGTCATGTGGCCGCGCGCCCCTATAGCTTTTGAAACACTTCAGACAGAAGTAGCCGCGCACAATCTGGAAAGGAAGGCCTGCGCCGCCTCCTGCGGCAAAAACGTTCTGCCCGCCTCTCGACAAAGCGGCCAAAATCCTGCTTTTTGGCCAGACCAGCTCCAGCTCCTCCGGTTTTACTCCGGACAGAAAAGTCAGATCTCATGACCCCTATTCTCTACTCCTTTCGCCGATGCCCCTATGCGATGCGGGCCCGCCTGGCACTGTCCTCTGCGGCGCAGAGCGTCACGCTGCGCGAGGTGGTGTTGCGGGACAAACCTGCAGCGTTTTTACAGGCCTCGCCCAGTGGCACCGTCCCGTGTCTTGTGACCAATGCGCAGACCAATGATGAAAGCCTGGACATCATGGTCTGGGCCTTGCAGCTAAACGACCCGGAAGGCTGGTTGTCTATGCCCGAGGCTGGGTGGGACTGGATCGCCAGATCTGACGGGCCCTTCAAGACCGCGCTGGACCAGACTAAATACGCCAGCCGCTACCCCGAGGCCGACCCGGACACTCAACGTCAGAAGGCCGCCCGCTTTCTGGCCGCGTTGAACATGCAAATTGACACCTGGATCTTTGATCAGGCCTCGATTGCTGACTACGCAATCTTGCCCTTCGTGCGCCAGTTTGCCTTTATCGACAAACCCTGGTTTGACCAGCAGCCCTGGCCCGCACTGCAGCTTTGGCTTGAACGGTTTCTGACCAGCCGCCGCTTTGAAGCGATCATGCAGAAATATCCACAATGGCACGATGGCGACCCCGTGACCCATTTCCCCTAGGCTGGCCCTGATACGCTGACATCGCAGCTGGCTCCGGCCGGATCGTTTTTTCCAATTCACGACAGAGAGCAGCCATGGCTGTCCCTTTCGCCTTGTCGGCACAGGAAATTGACTGCGGTCAAATAATTATTGACTACGGTCAATTTTAAGCCGATAAGTGACCACAGTCAGTTTTGGAGCCCCTTATGACCCGAATCTTTATTCTCAACGGCCATCCCGCCGAGACGTCATTGTCGAAAGAGTTGAGCCTCACCTATAGTCGCGCCGCCAAGGGCAGTGGCCATGAGCTGCGCCTGAGCAACCTGAACGATCTGCAGTTTGATATTGATTTCGGCTTTGCCGGCTACAGCCAGATCAAACCACTCGAGCCGGATCTGGAAGGGTTCATGCGCGATCTGGAATGGTGTGAGCACTTTGTCCTGACCACGCCAATGTGGTGGGGCGGGCTGCCAGCAAAGCTGAAAGGACTGTTTGACCGCGCCCTGTTGCCAGGCACAGCTTTTGATCCAAGAAACACAACGATGGGCATTCCTGCGCCATTGCTGAAAGGCCGCAGCGGTCGGGTGTTCGTAACATCAGACACCCCAGGTTGGGCCCTGTCGCTGTTCTACAAAAAAGCGATGATAAATCAGATCGAGCGGCAAATCCTTGGATTTATTGGCCTAAAGCCGGTCAAAACCACGTATTTTGCCCCGGCCTCGCACCCCAAGAAAAAGGCCGTGGAGGGCTGGCTTCAAAAAGCACAAAAACTGGGCGCAAAGGCTGCGTAACAAAAGGACAGGCCAGGACACAACAGGACAGCGCAGCGCGTTGCTGCCTTTTGATGCCCCGCACGACGCCCAGCCTCTTCTTATGTGTCCTGTTGCGACAGGCCGCTAGCCCTTGAGACGGAAGCGTTGAATCTTACCCGTTTCCGTCTTTGGCAGCTCCTTGGCAAAAACGACCGAGCGCGGGTACTTAAAGGGCGCGATGCTGGCCTTTACGTGATCTTGCAGCAGCGTGACCAGTGCGTCCGACGGACTATGCCCCGGTGAGAGCACCACATGCGCCTCGACAATCTCACCGCGCGCCTCGTTTGGGGCGCCAATCACGGCGCATTCCGCCACCGCGTCATGAGCCAACAGCGCCGCCTCGACCTCTGGGCCTGCATTTTGTAGCCCGACGAGATGATCATATCATCGTTGCGGGCGGCAAAATGCAGATAGCCGTCCGCGTCCATCATAAAGCTGTCGCCTGTTACGTTCCAGCCATCCTGCACATAGCTCAGCTGGCGATCATCTGCCAGATAGCGGCAACCGGTAGGGCCCCTTACGGCCAAACGCCCAACCTCTCCGCGCGGCGCCTCGGCGCCGTCGGCTGCCAGAACACGGCCCTGATAGCCCCGCACCGGCTTACCTGTGCAAGAGGGGCGATGGTCGGAAAACCGGTTGGTGATAAAGATATGCAGCATTTCGGTGGCGCCAATACCATCCAGCATGGGCTTGCCGGTTTTGGCAATCCAGTCATCGTAGACCGGCGCAGGCAGGGTTTCCCCAGCTGAAACCGCAGCCCGCAGCGAGCTGAGATCCGCCCCCGCCTCCATCGCCTGCAGCATCACGCGGTAGGCCGTTGGTGCGGTAAAACAAACCGTGGCCCGGTATTTCTGGATGATCTCGATCAGTTTTGGCGGCGAGGCGTTCTCTAGCAGCGTCGCCGCCGCGCCAAACCGCAAGGGAAAGATCGCGAGGCCACCGAAGCCAAAGGTAAAGGCCAGAGGCGGCGAGCCGATAAAGATATCCTCGGGCTGCACATCCAGAACCTCACGCGCATAACCATCGGCAATGATCAACAGATCGCGGTGAAAATGCATCGTCGCCTTGGGTGAGCCGGTGGTGCCCGAGGTAAAGCCCAAAAGCGCCACATCATCCCGCCCGGTCGCGACGGCGGTGTAGCTCACCGATTTTTCCAGCGCCAAACGGTCCAGTTCGGCATCGTGATTAGAGGTGCCATCAAAGCCCACAACGGATTTCAGAAAGGCAGAGTCCTTGGCGCAGAGCACCAGTTCGTCCATCAGCCGGGTATCACAGAGCGCATGGCTGATCTCGGCCTTATCAATAATCTGTCCCAGCTCGCCTGCGCGCAGCATCGGCATGGTATTCACCACCACCGCGCCAACCTTGGTTGCAGCCAGCCAGCAGGCCACCATGGCCGGGTTGTTGGCCGAGCGGATCAACACACGATTTCCGGGCTTTACGCCCAAATCTTCGCTCAGCACATGGGCCAGGCGGTTGGTCCAGTCCGTCAGTTCCTTATAGGTACGCCTGCGGCCATTGCCGATAAGAGCAGTGCGGTCGCCAAATCCTTTGGCCACCATGGCATCGGTCAGCTCCACCCCAACATTCAGCCGCTCGGGGTAGTCGAACCCCTGCAGCAGAAACTCTGGCCATTGCTCTGCGGGCGGCAGATTATCGCGGGTAAAGCTATCACTATGGGCGCTCACGCTCAGCATCTCACTTGCCCTCCTGCGGCTTGGACGGATTGGTGCCAGCCTGGAATGTGTCCGCCTGATAGGCGCCAAGGGTCTGGCGCGCGATCACCACCCGCTGCACATCCGATGCCCCCTCATAGATCCGCAAGGCCCTGATATCACGGTAAAGCTCTTCGACCTTCTGACCATGGCGCACGCCGTCGCCACCGTGCAGCTGCACCGCTTTGTCGATCACCTGCTGCGCCTGATCGGTTGAAAACAGCTTGGCCATGGCGGCCTCGCGGGTGACGCGGGCCGCGCCACTGTCCTTGGCCCAGGCGGCGCGGTACACCAGCAGGGCCGCGGCATCCACATCCAGCGCCATATCGGCAATATGCCCCTGCACCATCTGCAATTCAAACAAAGGCGCCCCCTGTACCTGACGGGTCGAGACCCGCTCCAGCGCTTCATCCAGCGCCCGGCGGGCAAAGCCCAATGCAGCCGCCGCCACAGTGGAGCGAAACACATCCAGCACCGACATGGCGATCTTAAAGCCGTCACCAGCCAGCCCCAGCAGCGCTGATTTAGGGATGCGACAATCGCTAAAGCGCAGCGTTGCCAAAGGATGCGGCGCGATCACAGTCTGGCGCTCCACCACGTCAAACCCCGGCAGGTTTGCAGGCACGATAAAGGCCGAAAGCCCCCTGGCCCCCGGTGCTTCGCCGGTGCGGGCAAACAGCGTGTAGACATCGGCAATGCCGCCGTTTGAAATCCAGGTTTTCTCGCCGTTCAGCACATAGTGGTCGCCGTCCAGGGTTGCCGTCATGGTAGAATTTGCGACGTCAGATCCAGACTGGGGCTCCGTAAGGGCAAAGGCAGAAATCGCCTTGCCGCTACGCGTCAGCGGCAACCATTCGGCCTGCTGCGCCTGCGACCCAAAGAGCGAGATCGCTCCGGTGCCAAGCCCCTGCATGGCAGAGGCAAAATCAGCCAGACCATCATGGCGCGCCAGAGTTTCGCGGATCAAACAGAGTGTGCGCACATCCAGACGCTCGCCGCTCATCGCGGCGCTATGCTGCGCCCAGCCGGCCTCACCAAGGGAGGCCACAAGGCGACGGCAGGCCGCATCCGTGTCGCTGTGGTCGATCCCGGCCAGGGCCTCAGAGGCCCAGACATCAAGGTCGCGCGCCAATGCGCCATGGGTTTCGTCAAAAAACGGCCAGCTGAGAAATGTCTTATCCGCCATGTCTGTCCTCTCTTGGCCGGATTGGTGGTCGTCACCCTCCGCGCCGCACCTGTGTCATTGCCATCGCGCCTTTATCCATTGCACGATGTCGCGCCCTCTTAGTCCCCTTGAAAGACGGGTTTTTCCTTGTTCACAAAGGCATGGTAGGCGCGCTCAAAATCTGCCGTCTGCATGCAGATCGCCTGGGCCTGCGCCTCGGCCTCGATGGCCTGCTCGATCGACATCGACCATTCCTGCGCCAGCATCGTCTTTGTCATCATATTGCCAAAGTTCGGCCCCGCCGCGATACGCGCCGCCAGCGCCTGCGCCTCGGCGCTCAGATCCTCAGCCGCGACCAGCTTGTGGTGAAAGCCCCAGGCGGCGCCTTCTTCGGCACTCATCGAGCGACCGGTATAGAGCAGCTCTGCCGCACGACCCTGGCCGATGATGCGGGGCAGAATGGCACAGGCCCCCATGTCACAGCCCGCAAGTCCAACGCGGGTAAACAAAAAGGCGGTCTTGGCCTCCGGCGTGGCAATGCGCAAATCCGAGGCCATGGCAATGATTGCGCCTGCGCCCACACAGATGCCATCAATGGCTGCAATCACCGGCTTGCCACAATTGATGATCGCCTTGACCAGATCGCCGGTCATCCGGGTAAAGGCCAGCAGCTCTTTCATGCTCATCTTGGTGAGGGGGCCAATGATATCATGCACATCACCGCCAGAGCTAAAGTTGCCGCCGTTGGAGGCAAAGACCACGGCCTTGACCTCATCGTTGTAATGCAGATCGCGAAACCAGTCGCGCAGCTCAGCGTAGCTGTCAAAGGTGAGCGGGTTCTTGCGCTCAGGCCGGTCCAGCGAGACCGTGGCAATGCCATCTTTGATTTCGCACAGAAAATGCTTGGTATCCATCTGGGTCATGTTGTGCTGTCCTTGTTTTCCAATCGCCGGGCCACCTCATCCAGTGCCTCGGCCATGCCCTGGGCCGCCTCAGGGGCGACACCGGCAAAAATTTCATCAATCCAGGCCTCATGGGCCGCTGCCTGGCGAGCAAACTCCGCCTCTCCGGCCTCTGTCAGCCGCACCCGACTGGCGCGGCGATCACCAGGCACCTTTTCGCGCAGCACATGGCCATCCTCGACCAGGCGCTCAACGATTCCGGTCACATTGCCGTTGGAAACCTTCAGCACAGTCGAGAGCTGGCTCATCTTTAGCCCTTCCCTGTGCTGGGTCAGCGCCGCCATGACGTCAAAGCGGGGCAGCGTGGTGGCAAAGTTCTGGCGCAGGTTCTCGCGCACCGCGTTTTCGACACTGCGCGTCGCCTCCAACACCCGCAGCCAAAGCCGCAGGCGATCTTTTGAGGTATCCGACCCGGTCATATCTCGCCCCCCGAAATAGGCAGGGCTGCACCGTTGACCGATCCCGCCCCGGAACTGGCCAGCCACAGCGCGGCCTCTGCCACCTCAATGGGTTGGATAAAGCGGTCCTGTGGGTTGCCCCGGCGCAGGGATTTGGCGGCTTGCTCCGGCGACATACCGGTCTTGGCGACGATGGTATCCAGCGCGTTTTGCAGCAAAGGCGTCTCTATGAACCCCGGACAAAGCGCATTTACCGTCACACCGGTCTTGGCCAGTTCAATGGCAAGCGACCGGGTCAAGCCCAGAACGCCATGTTTTGCGGCGCAATAGCCTGAAACATAAGGGTATCCCTTTAGACCAGCGGTTGAGGCCACGGCGATCAGACGCCCCCAGCCTTCAGACTTCATTGCAGGCAGACAGGCCTGCCAAAGGTTAAAGACGCCAAGCAGATTGACGCCCAAAGCTTGCGTAAAATCCTCTGGCGTCATCCGCTCAAAGGGCTGCGACGGGGCCGCTCCGGCATTCGCCATTGCAATAGTTACCGCGCCGTTTGATGCCGTGGCCGCATCCAGGGCCTGATCAAGGCTGGCCCGATCCGTTACATCACAAGACAGCGGCAAGGCCCCGGTCTGTGACGCAACCTCTTCCAGGGCCTCAAGGCGACGACCAAGGATGGTCACGCGCGCGCCTTTGCGTGCAAACTGACGCGCCAGCTCAGCCCCGAGGCCCGAGCCTCCGCCAGTGATTACAACATGTTTTCCCTCAAAGCTCATGCCCGGATAACCTCTGCATCGCGGTCCGCAAGGCGCCAGGACTGATCCCGTCCAGCCTGATAGGGCAGCGGCCACGCGCCGAACCGGTCGCCGATCTTGGTGGCCTCATGCAGCGCCCAATAGGGGTCTGCCAGATGCGGTCGGCCCACACAGACCAGATCCGCCCGTCCCGCCATCAGGATCGAGTTGGCATGGTCCGCCTCATAGATATTGCCAACCGCCATGGTGGCAAGCCCCGCGTCATTGCGGATTCGGTCGGAAAACGGCGTCTGGAACATGCGACCGTAAACGGGCTGGCCCTCAATCGGGTCTGCCCTGCCGAGACATCAACAATGTCCACACCAGCCTCTGAGAAGGCGCGTGCAATATCAACGGCTTCCTCTGGCGTCACGCCCTCGTCGCCCAGCCAGTCCGTGGCAGAAATCCGCACCGACATCGGTTTTTCCGTAGGCCAGACCTCCCGCATGGCTGCAAAGACCTCAAGCGGATAGCGCATGCGGTTTTCCAGCGAGCCACCATATGAATCCGTGCGAATGTTCGATTTTGGCGAGATAAACGAGGAAATCAGATAGCCATGCGCCGCATGTAGTTCGATCATATCAAAGCCACAGCGCGCCGCCATCTCGGTGGCGGAGACAAATTCAGCCTTTATCTGGTCCATTTCCGACCGGTTGATTTCACGCGGGGTGTCATTCTGCGGTGACCAGGCAATGGCCGAAGCAGAGACCAGATCCCAGTTCCACGCTGGCAAGGGCGCATCCATGGTTTCCCAACCGACCTGGGTCGACCCCTTGCGACCCGAGTGGCCGATCTGGCAGCAAATTTTTGCATCTGTCTCTTGATGGATAAAATCCACCAGTCGCGCCCAGGCTGCCTCATGCTCTGGTGCATAGAGACCGGGACAGCCCGGGGTGATGCGGCCTTTGGGGCTCACGCAGGTCATTTCGGTGTAAACCAGCCCGGCGCCGCCCTTGGCCCGCTCACCATAGTGGATAAGATGCCAGTCTGTGGGGCAGCCCTCGACCGCCTTGTATTGCGCCATTGGAGACACGACGATGCGGTTTTTCAGCTGCATATCACGCAGCTGATAGGGGGCAAACATCGGCGGGCGCACTGGCGCGTCATTGGGCGCTCCGGCCTTTTCCTGAAACCATTTTTCCGCCGACTTCAGCCAGTTAGGATCGCGCAGGCGCAGGTTTTCATGGGAAATCCGCTGGCTGCGTGTGAGCAGAGAATAGTTACTGTACCGGATCCATACCAAGGTAGCGCTCAACATCCTCAAACCACTCTAGCGAATTGCGCGCCGCCGACTGCAGGCGCAGAACATCCAGCCGGCGCTCTTCCTGATAGCGCTCAAATGCCCGCTCAAGACTGTCCTCGGATGAAATGAGTTCAGCCAGCGCGATGGCGCTGTCAAAGGCCAGGCGTGAGCCCGATCCGATGGAAAAATGCGCCGTGGCCGAGGCATCTCCCAGCAGCACAACGTTTTCATGGTGCCATTTGTCACACAGAACCCGTGGGAAATTGATCCAGACCGCTGATCCACGCAAGTGGTCGGCGTTTGAAATCAGGCTATGGCCGCCAAGATGGTCGGCAAAGATCTCTTCGCAGGTGCGAATGATCTCTTCCTTGGACATATCCTCAAACCCCCAACGGTCCCAGGTTTCGCCAGAGCATTCAACAATCACGGTCGCCGTGTCATCGTCAAATTGATAGGCATGAATCCAGACCCAGCCGTGTTTGGTTTTTTCAAACACAAACGTGAAGGCATCATCGAATTTCTGGTGTGTTCCCAACCAGATAAATTTGCAGGGCCGCACATCGATATTGGGCTTAAAGTGCTCGGCAAACTCACTGCGCACGGACGAGTTCAAGCCGTCACAGCCAACAACCACGTCATAGTCTTTCTGATAGGCCGCAGCCGGTTTTGCGCGGGTTTCAAACTGCAGATCAACGCCAAGCTCTCGAGCCCTCTCCTGCAACATCAGCAACATTTTCTTACGACCGATGCCAGCGAACCCGTGGCCCTGAGAAACGGTCCGCACTCCGTGCTGCACAACGGCGATGTCGTCCCAATAGGCGAAACTCTCTTTGATGGCCTGGGCGCTGACAGGGTCATTCTTGCTGAGGTTTTCCAGCGCATCATCCGAGAGAACCACGCCCCAGCCAAAGGTGTCATCCGCCTTGTTCTGCTCAAAAACTGTCACCTCGGCATCGGGCTGCCGCAATTTCAATGAGATCGCAAAATAGAGCCCAGCTGGGCCGCCCCCCAAACATGCAACTTTCATGGCCCACTCTCTCCTGACTCTGGATATTACAGTCAGGATAGGTCAGCCCTCAAAAACTTCAAGCTTAAAGTTTTATGCTTGAAGCTAATTTTGGCCTGGATCTGCACCAGAGCTTTGCCCCCTCCTGGCCCCATTCCCTGCTCCCGCTCTCTGAACCTGTCGAATTCTTGCGCAAAGAAGGATAACAGCAGGTCGATGTGTCACTGACTGGCCTGGCAGGATTTTGTGGACAATCCATTTCTCACTTAATTAACAAAATTTTAATGGATATTCTTAAGTGGAAAAATCAGGGGATTTTTTGTGGACAACGTCGAAATTACACAAGGCCCAGGATCGCTTTCCCTGACACGCCTCAGATCAACACGACAGGATCTTTCCTGAGTCAGCGGCAGAGGTGGACAAAAGGCTTCGCCCCTTCGCCCCTAAGATGTGAAAAGTTGATAATTGTAAATTTTTCCTTAATATTTCCGCGGTTTTTCATGAATTTCACGATAAAAGACTGGGGATAAGACATAGGTTTCCGGGGTAGTCCGGCTGCTGCAGGGCTATGCCTTAAGAAAATCGCTGAAACCAGGCGCCGTCAGTCTGCGCAGCGGCTGCAGGACTCAGACCCTGCCTGAGACAAACCAAAGCCAGCAGAATGCAGCCAAACCTCAAATTTCGCGCAGGTAGCGCATGACGGCTTCCCGGACGGATTGATCGCCCCGATGGCGGGATTCATAGATAACCCTACGCAGATCCTCAAGGTTAACTCTCATTAACAGAGACTTAACGGGCCCAATTGAAGCGGGGCGCATTGAGAGGGTTCGCACGCCCATTGCCGCCAAACAGACGGCTTCGATCGGCCGCCCTGCGTCCTCACCACAAAAGCTGAGCGGCGTTTTCGAGGTGGCGCAGCGCTCAACAATCTGCTCGATCAGGCTGAGAAAACTGACGTTCAGGCTATCATAGCGTTTGCGCACGCGTTCATTTTCACGGTCCGCAGCAAAAAAGAACTGCTTCAAATCGTTGCCGCCGATGGAGATAAAGCCAACCTCATCAAAGAACTTTTGCGGTGCAAACGCCAGAGAGGGTGTCTCCAGCATGGCGCCAATCTCCAGGCTTTCGGGCAAGGCGTGGCCCAAAATACGTTCGCGTTCCAGTGTTTTGGTGACCTCATCGCGTGCGGCACGGTACTCCTCGGCCTGGGCGACAAAGGGAAACATCACCGTCAAAGGACGCCCATTGGCAGCCCGCATCAGGGCCTGCAACTGCATCCGCATAATGCCCGGCTTGTCCAAACCCACCCGAATGGCACGCCACCCCAGGGCTGGGTTGGGCTCGTCATTGGGCTTCATATAGGGCAGCACCTTATCCGAGCCAATGTCCAGGGTGCGAAACACCACGCGTTTTTCCTGGGCGGCGTCCAACACACGTTTGTACAGGGCAACAAGCTCAGAGCGCCTTGGCATCTGGTTGCGTACCAGAAACTGCAGCTCGGTACGAAACAGGCCAACACCTTCGGCGCCGGAGCTTTCCAGCGATGGCAGGTCGGCCATCAGCCCGGCATTCATCACCAGATTAACCTTCTGGCCATCGCGTGTCACAGCAGGCTTATCACGGATCGAAACATAGCGTTCTTGGGCCTGGGCCAGCATCGCAATCTTGTCGCGAAAGGCGCTGACAACACTGTCATCGGGGCGCAGGTGCACAACGCCCTGCTCACCATCCACCATGATGTGATCGCCGTTCAGGGCCTCATTGGTGATGCGATTGGTATTGACCACCAGCGGGATCGCCAGCGCCCGGGCAACAATGGCAGCGTGTGAGCCGACCGAGCCCTCTTCGAGCACGATGCCCTTGAGGTTACGGCCGTATTCCAGCAGCTCTGCAGGGCCAATATTGCGCGCCACCAAAATGGGATCGTCCGGCAGCTCTGCGCCGGTTTCGGCGCCCTGCCCCGTCAGAATCCGCAGCAAACGGTTGGACAGATCATCGAGATCACTCAGCCGCTCACGCAGGTAGGTGTCCTGCACCTGGGACATGCGTGAGCGCGCCTGAGATTGTTCTTTTTCGACAGCCGCCTCGGCGCTCAGGCCACGCGAGATGTCTTCTTCCATACGCCGCATCCAGCCTTTGGAATTGGCAAACATGCGATAGGCCTCAAGCACCTGCAGCTGTTCTTTGTCACCGTTCTGCGAGATCTCAAGCATCTTGTCGACGCCGACGCGCAGCTGTTCGACCGCCTCTTTGAGGCGCACCAGCTCGCGCTCGGGATCATCGGCAATGGGATTGGTCACCACCACGCGCGGCTCATGCAGCCAGACGTGCCCCTCAGCCGCGCCTTCCTGGGCCGCCGTCCCCGGCAGCATCACGGGTTGTTGGTGCAGCGGCGACAGGGACCGCGCCCTCGCCGACAAAGGCGCCCAGCTCGGTCATCTCAGCGATGACCATGGCGACCACTTCCAGTGCGTAGACCGCATCAGCCGAGAACTCGCGCGCCTCTTTGGACTGCACCACCAGCACGCCAAGCATTTCGCCAAGCCTCTGGATCGGAATACCCAGGAACGAGGAAAACCGCTCTTCGCCGGTTTCCGGCATATAGCGAAAGCCCTTGGCATTGGGCGCATCAGGCGTGTTGATCACCTTGCCGAATTTGGCAACGCGCCCCACAAGCCCCTCGCCGATCCGCATCCGGGTCTGGTGCACGGATTCGACGTTCAGACCCTCACTGGCACAGAGCTCCAGTGTTTCGTCATCAAGAAACAGATAGACCGAGCAGACCTCGGTTCCAATACTGTCGCCAATCAGATGGGTGATCTTGTCCAGACGGGCCTGGCCGGGGGTATCCCCAGCCATAGCCTCGCGCAGGCGGCCAAGCAGCTTGCGGCTTTCAGATTCAGTACTTTCGACCATGGGCCCTGTTCACATATTCTTTTTGTGGCAGGCAGCCCCGAGTGATCAGGCCACCTTGTCCAATTCAAAGGCATCATGCAGTGCTTGCACAGCAAGTTCCATGTATTTCCGATCAATAAGAACGGAAATCTTAATCTCCGAGGTTGTAATGACCTTAATGTTGATCCCCTCATCAGAGAGCACTTTGAACATCTTAGCCGCAACACCGGACTGCGAGCGCATGCCGATCCCCACAACAGAGACCTTGGCAACCGCCTTGTCGGCCACCAGTTCGGCGTAGTTCAGCTCACCCTGTTCCTTGATGGCCAGCAGCGCCTGGTCGGCCCGGCCCACCTGATCGGTGGGGCAGGAAAAGGTCATATCCGTGCGGCCGTCTTCCGAGATGTTCTGCACGATCATATCGACATTCACCCCGCCCTCGGACAGGGCATTAAAGATGATCGCGGCAATGCCCGGACGGTCGGCAACCGACATCAGGGTCATCTTGGCTTCGTCGCGGGAATAGGCCACACCGGCCACAACATTGGATTCCATGATTTCCTCCTCGTCACAGACCAGCGTGCCGGCCTCATCGGATTGTTCTTCAAAGCTTGAGAGAACGCGTAGTTTCACCTTGTAGCGCATGGCCAGTTCAACCGAGCGGGTCTGCAGCACCTTGGCCCCCAGAGAGGCCAGCTCCAGCATTTCTTCAAAGGCGATCTTGTCGAGCTTGCGCGCCTTGTCGCAGATCCGCGGATCCGTTGTGTAGACCCCGTCGACATCAGTATAGATGTCGCAACGCTCAGCCTCAAAAGCAGCAGCAAAGGCGACGGCCGTGGTGTCAGATCCACCGCGTCCCAGCGTGGTAATACGACCCTCAGGGCTGATGCCCTGAAAGCCCGCCACCACAGCGACGCGCATGCCTTCGGCAAATTTTGCGTTGATGTTTTCCGGCGGGATCTCTTCGATGCGTGCCTGACTGTGGGCGCTGTTGGTTTTCAGCGGCACCTGCCAGCCCTGCCAGCTGCGCGCGGGCACATCCATTTCCTGCAGCGTCAGGGCCATCAGTCCCGCCGTGACGTTTTCGCCAGAAGAGACCACCGCATCATATTCACGCGCGTCAAACATCGGCGAGGTCTCATTGACCCAGCCGACCATCTCATTGGTCTTGCCGGACATAGCCGAGACGATGACAATGACGTCATAGCCTTTGGCCACTTCGACGCCGACGCGTTTCGCTGCGCGCCGGATCCGGTCGAGGTTGGCGACCGAAGTGCCGCCAAATTTCATTACTAGAACGGGCATGGGCAAAAGTCTCCGTGCGCTCGCTGTTTCCGTTCCCTGCCTCTTAGGCGACAGCGGTTTCAAGGGCAAGGCTGCGTATTGTAGCAATACACCCCGCCGACGATCTGCCGCAGGCACACGTGCGACCAGGCGCCACTTGCGGCGCTGCGGGGCACTTTACGCGGCGCTCCATCGGTGCGAGGCTGTTGGCAGACTTGGTAGATGAAAGAAGCCCATGCGTTTTATTGCACACACCCTCCTTGCCCTCAGCCTTTCGCTGCCCCTTGGCTCTGTTGCGCGCGCCGCGACTATCGCCGGCACCGATGGCGTCAACGCCATTGGCCACCTGCCCTGCGCGGCCCAGGATGGCGCAATCCTGACCGAGTGCAATTTTGAAATTCTGCGCAAAGAGGATGGTGCCTTTACCCTGCGCGTTCTGTTGCCCGGTGGCACAGTGCGCTATATTTACGGCATGGATGGCAAGATCACCGGCACCGACAGCACTGGTGCGCTGGCGTCAAAGCGCCTGTCAGAGAAAACGATTGTGCATATCCGTCCTGCGGAGATGTTTGAGATCGCCAACGATCTGATCGACCCTGAGTGAAACGCCCTGAACAGAGCCCTGGCGCTTTGGAATGGCGCCGTTTCAAGAGCGCCAGAACAGCGGCGTGAGGATGGCATAAACGGCCATCATTTCCAGACGCCCAATCAACATCGCACTGCTGAGGATCCATTTGGCGGCGTTCATTCAGCGTGGCAAAATTTCCAGCAGGCCCAATGGTTTCGCCCAGGCCCGGCCCCACATTGGCCACCGCAGTGGCCGCGCCTGAAATTGCCGTGATAAAATCAAGCCCGGTCAGGGCCAGCGCCCAGGCAACAATGCCCATGGTCAGAACAAAAAACATGAAGAACGAGATCACCGAGCTCAGGACATCCGGCCCGACGGGCCGCCCCTCAAAGCGCGGCACAAAAACACCATGCGGCGAGCGGATGCGCTGGATCTGCACCTGAATGGAGGCAAACAGCAACTGATAGCGGAAAATCTTTACCGAGCAGGCGGTGGAGCCCGCACAGCCGCCAATCAGACCGATAAAGAAAAACACCGTAATGAGAAAACTGCCCCATTTCATGTAGTCAACGCTGGCATAGCCGGTGCCCGATATGATCGAGGTGATATTAAAAAGCGCCTCGCGCAGGGCCTGTTCTGGGTGATGCGGAAAAACAGTCACCAGAACACCGGCCGTTACCACCACCAGAACCAGGATGGTGGCCAGAAAAACCCGGATCTGGCTGTCCAGCAGCATCGGTTGCGTATGGCCGTTCACCAGTTGCACATAGCGCACAAAGGGCAGTGCGGCGAGGATCATAAAGACCGCGGCTGCGTATTCTGCCGGACCCGAAAAGGTGCCAAAAGACCCGTCATAGTTGGAAAACCCACCGGTAGAGACCGTGGTCATGGCATGCACCAGGGCGTCAAACCCGCCCATTCCAAGGCTAAAGTAGACCAGCATGCAGGCCACCGTGAGGCCGACATAAATCAACGAGATCTGCTTGGCGATCGCCTGCGCCCGGGGCAGGATTTTTCCAAATGTATCAAAGGCTTCCGATTTGAAAATCTGCATACCACCGACACGTAGCTCTGGCAGAAAAACCATTGCGACAACAATGATGCCAATACCGCCCAGCCACTGCAGGATTCCGCGCCACAGCAACAGCCCCTTGGGCAGATCATCAAGACCAGAAATCACCGTCGACCCGGTGGTGGTCAGCCCGGACATCGCCTCAAAGAAGGCATCGGTAAAGCTGAGCTCCGTCGCCCCAAGCATCAGGGGCAGAGCCCCAAACAGAGGCAGGGCAACCCACACAAAGGTCGTGAGCAAAAAGGTCTGCTGAATGCTCAATCCATCGTGCTTATCACTGTCGCAGCTCAGGGCCAGAAGAGCGCCGCCAAGGATCGTGATGAGACCGCTTTGCAAAAAGACAGGCCACTCCCCCCGCCCCTCTATCAGGTCAGCAAGGAAGGGAAACACCATCATGGCGCCCAGGATCACAACCAAAAGGCCGATCACATATCCAACGGGTCGGAATATCCAACATGCCGCGAGCGTTGGCCTGCCTTGCAGAAACTGTCAAGTCAAAGACGCCACACAGCCCGCCGCAGCCCCCCTCCTGGACCGACCACAGATAGCCCGCGGCTGGGCCTCAGCCCTGATGGATCAGCGTAGAAAACAGTCTTGGGTCCAGGCTTTTGTTTGCAAACAACGGCCCCTGGGTCAAAATGCTGATGGCATCATGACTGTGCAGGCTTTCCTGATGACTGGCCACGACCCGGAAATCTTTGATTCTGGGGTCATTCTGCAGCTTTTCGCAGAACAGACGCGCCGCATCCTCAACAAAGATTGGATTTGCTGCGTTCAATTCGGCAAAGGCCTGTTCATCTTCGCGTTTCACCATGACCTGCGTCTCTGTGGGCACCGCCTGGCGGCAATGGGCTATCAGATCCTCAAACCACAGGCATTCGCTCTCGGGGTCCACAGCGACCGAGATCCGCGCCACCGAGCGCTGCGAATGCGGCGTCGCCAACTGGCCCCGGGTTTGGCGGGCATGCTCGCTCAACTCGAGCGAACAGGGGCAGGTAGACGAATAGACATAGTCCAGATGCATGATCTTATGACGCTGCCCCTCCGCGTGCAGCAGTTCCAGCGGGATATCATAGTATTGATAGCCAGACAGGCCAGAGCGCAGGCTTTCAATGCGCATCGGGAAAGAAAAGCGCATCTGGATACGCGCATCCATGCTTTCGAGATCAATGAGATAGTCGCTGAGTGCGGCTTCCATCACCTCAAAGCTAAAGGTTTTTTCGGCGTGTTTGTAAAAAGAGCGCATGATCCGGGACATGTTGATGCCTTTCTTGTCGGCCTCTAGGCTGACAGATCCGGTAATGCTGGTCTCCAGAGTCTGGTCGCCGCCGTCGCGGCTGTGAAAGCGGATCGGCAGGCGAAAGTTCGAGATCCCCACATGCTGGATCTGCTCCTTGGCGCCGCGAATGAGGCTGGCAGGTCCGTTCTGCAAATCAGGCAGCGTTGCGCGATACGCCTCGTCTGATTTGAAATCCTGCGGGTAGTCGCGCGACAGAACAGGGTAGTTGCGTACCTCGCCCCCCGGAAGCAGCCGTGCGATGGCCGGATGCAGGAGCGCAACCTCTGTCGGTGACGCCACCTCGGCCCAGCGCCGCAACAGGATAAGCGCCGCTTCGGCCTCTTGCCGGTCGGGGGCTTGCCGGTCGGGGGCTTCTGACACATCACGCGTCGGAATGTTCATGGCACAAAGGTCTCCGTTTTTACCGCTCGATACTGGCTGCAGCTAAACTGGCAGCGATTTAACTGGCAGAAATTTAACTGGCAGCACCTTAACTGGTTTAGACATTTACGCAGCAAAGCTCAAAACGGATCAATCAAATACGGCAGGATCTGGCCCGGATCTGCCATTTTGGTCAGATCCGGGCCAGATCGCTGTCTCCCTAGCCCTGTGCCGCGGCAAGCGCCTGGGTGAGATCCGCAATCAAATCCCCGGCATCCTCAAGACCATCCGAGAACCGCACCAAGCCCGGCGTGATCCCCAGCTCGGTCTTTTGCGCATCCGGCAGGCGCTGATGGGTGGTGGTCGCCGGATGGGTGGCGATGGATTTGGCGTCCCCAAGGTTGTTTGAAATCACCGGTATGGTCAGCGCATTTAGGAAACGAAAGGCTGCCTCCTTGCCTCCCTTGATATCCAGCGACAAAACAGTGCCGCCTTTGCCCTGCAGCTGGCTTTGCACCAGAGCATGCTGTGCATGGGTTTTCAGACCGGGATAGATCATCCGCTCCAGTGTCGGATGCCCCTGCAACGCCTCGGCAATCTGCAAAGCGCTTTCCACCTGGGCTCTGACGCGCAGGTCGATGGTCTCAAGCCCCTTGAGCAGGGTCCAGGCGTTAAAGGGGCTGAGGCTGCCGCCCGTGTGTTTCATATAGGGCTCAACCGTGCCACGGATGAACTCACGCGTGCCAAGGATCCCCCCGCCAAGCACCCTGCCCTGACCGTCGATATGTTTGGTGGCGGAATAGATCACAACATCCGCCCCCTGTTCGATCGCCTTGGAAAAAACCGGCGTAGAGAACACGTTATCCCCCCCTACAGTGGCCCCCACCGCATGGGCGATCTCAGAAACCGCCGTGATGTCGATCACCTCCAGTGTCGGGTTCGACATGCTTTCAAAGAACACAGCCTTGGTGTCCGGGCGCATCGCCGCACGCCACTGGTCCAGGTCGGTGCCATCGACATATGTCACCTCAACCCCGAAACGGGTCAGGATATTTTCAAGAATATAGAGACAAGAGCCAAACAGCGCCTTGGCCGAAACCACATGATCGCCGGCCTTCAACATCGAGGTCAGCGCGCCATTGACTGCCGCCATGCCAGAGGCAGTGGCAAAGGCATCCTCGGCCCCTTCCAGCAGGGCAATCCGTTCTTCGAACATGGCCACCGTCGGGTTACCATAGCGCGCATAGATGAATTCATCCGGGCCGCACTCAACAAACCGTGCCTCGGCCTGTTCGGCTGTGTCGTAGACAAACCCCTGGGTCAGGAAGATCGCTTCACTCACCTCGTTGTACTGACTGCGGCGCGTGCCCCCATGCACCAGCTTGGTGCGGTTGTTCCAGCTCTCACTCATCTCATGACCTCCTGCGCCTTTGCGCAACAAAAAAACCCCCGTCCGGCCAAGCGAAAGGGGGTCCTTCACGTCCTGACCTCTTTAGCGGAATGTTTAAAGTGGCCCGCAATCCGGTTACAAATCGACCACTTTCAGAGGTAAAACCCCTTATAATTCAATGCGTTACCGTAATAACAGACGCAAATCCAAGCCTATAACCACGTATGTTTTCCGCCTATTTACCTGCGTTTACGATCATTCCCTTTTAATGGTATGCCCCCAAGGCATACCTTAGCACTCAGGGCATACCAAACAGCAGGGGCACCATGGGAACGATTGCAGAGCGCAAGCTATCCGACGGCCGCATCGCCTATAAGGCTCAAATCATCCGCAAACGCAAGGGTGAACCAACTTTCAGGGAATCGCGACAGTTTCCACGCCGTGCCACCGCAAAAGCCTGGATGGAACGGCGCGAGAAGGAACTGCGGGAACCAGGCGCTCTAGAGAAAGCCAGAGCCCCCCGCCCCACCCTGTCCGACGCGATTAACCGTTACATTGATGACCATAAAAAGACCTATGGAAGATCAAAGGCCCAAGTCCTTGCAAAATTGACAGAAACCGATCTGGCGCAATTGGCTTGCGAAGATGTTACCAGCCAAACAATTGTAGATTTCGCGAGAGAGTATGGACAAGAACGCGCCGCATCTACGGTAGGAAACTACCTATCCCACCTTGCCCCCGTCTTCAAACTCGCCCGCCCCGCCTGGAACATCGATCTCGACCCAGCCGCCATGGTTGACGCTCTCGTGGTCTGTAAACAATTGGGCCTAGTCTCCAAATCGAATCGCCGCGACAGACGCCCATCCCTTGTGGAGCTGGACAAACTCCTAGCGCACTATGAGGACAGTGCCATTCGGGGTCACATGCCTATGCACAAGATAATTGCATTCGCCATATTCTCTACCCGCCGCCAAGACGAAATAGTGCGGATGAAATGGGGAGATTTTGAGCCTGAAAATAGCCGGGTACTGGTTCGAGATATGAAAAATCCAGGGGAGAAAATCGGAAACGACGTATGGTGCGAACTCACCCCGGAGGCAATGGAGATTATCAACTCCATGCCAATCGATTCTGCAGATGCCTCAATATTCCCATACCGGGCGAACAATATCTCAGCTTCCTTTATTCGCACCTGCGCTCTCTTGGGGATCGATGATCTGCGGTTTCATGATCTGCGTCACCAATGGAGTTAGCCGGCTGTTTGAGATGGGTCGCACAATTCCATTGGTAGCAAGTGTCTCGGGCCATCGTAGTTGGCAAAGCCTTCAACGATATAGCCACATTCGATCTGCTGGCGACAAGTTTGAGAATTGGCCGTGGCTAAACCGGGTCTGCGCCCAGTCCTCCTGATCCACAATCAGAAAACTATCCCGTGATTTCAATAAGAGTTGGAGAGCAACTTAATCCAGCAATGCCAAGAGCCCCATGAGAGGCCTTTGCAAAGGGCTTTCAATCGAAGCGAAAACATCTGACCATCTATCATACCGGAAATCTCAGAAAAGGAATGCGGTGATGCGCAAACCAAAGCCCATACGGGAACGCGCTGCTCGCGCGCTTTGCGAATTACACAACCTGCCTGCCGATGCCAAAATGGACGGCGCGCCCATCTGGCAGTCTTATCTGCCAGATGGGCGCGCCGTGTTGCAGGCAGTAGTGTGTAAAGAGAGCTGGGCAAGCGTGAAAGACGCCTCAGAAGGTGTAGAACTCAAAATCACCAGCTAGCCCTTAAACGGACTTGTTTGAAAGTGAAGGCCCAAACCCGCCCCTCCTGACGATCGACACGAACGGTCCACACCCGCCTTTGGCCAGATCTCCAAGTGCTGCATCGCAGCTTCCCCGAAGCAGCCGTTCAACACATTGTACAGCAATTTTGTTGGCCAGAGGGCGGCTCAGCGGACGGAGCTGCCGTTCGCGGCACTTACTCCAAAGTCGGCTTCCAGCTTGGAGCCAAACTGATTCAAGCATCGATAGAGTTCATTTTGTTAATTTTATTCGATCAAGGTTTTCCAATTCTAGATCGGCAATCTGAACTTTCAGTAGCTAGGTTGCTATACTCGCTCTGCGCTGCAGTAAGCCGACCCTGAAGGCTAGACAAACTCGCGCTCAGCTCACTTGACCTCTGTGGCAGTTGCGAGCGTTCGAGTTTGAGACGCCTTAGTTCGCTGGTGTTTCGATCATGCTGGTCTTCGATTTTCTGGTGTTCGGTCTCTAGTCTAAATTTCTCAGCCTGATCTTCCGCCCTTCCCAACTCAGCTTGGATGTCAGAAATGTCGGAGACAAGAACGGTAACTGTCTGTTCCAAGTTAGTGATTGCTGATTGCAACCACTGAGATCGAACTGGTAAATTGGATATTTGTTTTTCAAGCTGTGAAGCTTGCCCCTGAAAGTTCCTAAGTTCTTCAGAAAGTAACCGTTGCCGCGCGTTAACGCCATGAATTAGCGCGCGGCATGAATGAGCACTTAACCCCGCCATTTTCTGCTTTGCATCGGCTGGAGCGCGATCTTCAATAATCATCCACCCAAGGCCAATAATCGTCAAAACCAAAGTGATAAATATCCCAGCAGACCACTTGAACAGAGAAATAAACTGATTGAGCTTTCCTTCGAAACGCTCGATCTCAGACGAAATATTTTTTTTGCATTCCCCTAGTATTTCATTCTTACAGCTGGTGCTGCCTGTGACCTCATTTTCTTTTGATACACTCGTACTAGCGTCATTGGAAACGCCATCAGCCTTGTTATCGTTATCTTCAGTCATACCGATCACCTCAGGACTTCTTGCAATAAATCAACACAATAAAGGGTGGCATATTGTCGTGAGCTCTCCCACCTCCCGCTGGTCTCATCCGCTCATACCCGGATGCATGGTAAGACCACTCATTCAACATACCTGCTTTTCCACCATCACCGCCGAACACTGCACCATGATCGTGTGTAGGCATCTCTTCAATAGTCAGTCGGTGTGTCTCTGATCCGCCGGTCGCTCCGAGACTGTTGTCATCCCCCAAGCCTAGAATGAACCGCCCATCTGCGTGATGGTAAGGGTCCCATCCTGCCGGACAGTTAGGTTGATCAAAGGCGACAACCGCATTTCTTGGAATGCCCGCTATCAAAATATTTTCTAGTTTTTGAATTCTTTCCTCAAGAGCCCTTGTGGCACTCAATAACTTCGACATTTCCGGATCAGCCGATTGAGCATTCACGAGTGCGGATATGCTCGAAACTGCCGCTGCAAATAAAAAAACCCTAAACATTAACCCCTCCAAAGCTATCGTCGTTTTTTTTAAAAACCTTCACGAGCCTTAGCCAGCCACTCTGCCGTCGTTGGCTCGGCCAGTAATTCGCTCACGCACATCTACCGCAAATGCCATCCATCATCGAGTGCGGTCCCACTCAGCAATCACAAGCACATCATCCATGCTGAACTAACGCTAGAGGCCTTGGGTTTGAGCAGATACTCTAGCATAGCCGGTCCGCATAGTTTCAGGTTATCAGATCGCAAAGAAATGCGAACCAGATTAATGCACCGCGCCCACAGCTTGATTTGATTAGATTTCAACAATGGCATATTGTTTTTTCTTACGCAACATAGCGGACGTTTATGGAGCCCGAAGCAGACCTCTATAGGCTAAGACCAAATAGGTCTTCAGTCTTTGTGGAGATCTCTAATCGAAAAACTATCAATAATGTCGGCTGCTTTGTTTCGTCCCGCCCGATGGTCACTTGGTGTTTTGGGCAAAATCTCAGTCTTGAGCCCACCCAAACGCTTTGGTGGTATATATTTTAGATGCTTCCCGTCTTGCGAGCTTGTAAACCCAAAATCAGACAGCAAGCCACCTAAGCGTTTGGCCATTGTTGTGTGGTCTCTACCAGCAGACTTGATTTGTTCTACTAACCCAAGTGACTTTCCTGTATATGCCGAACAGCTCAATAAGCTTTTCAACAAGAAACTATCCCTAGGCGATAAGTCTATTGTAGATCCAGCCACAGCATTCGTCACCAATTTTCTAACTCGGTCTGATACCTCACCATGATAAAGCTCTGTGGACACCGTGTCTGAAATGGCACTATTCAGCAGTCCCATATCATGTATGTTGAGAGCATCGACTGCCTCCTCGGATGCCTTTAGCGCTCTCTTTAATTCAACTATCTGGGCATCTTTGGCAGCTATATCTGCGTCAAATGTATGCATATATTCGTCTAACGCTTGATTGTCGGATCCATTTCCTGACCGAATTTCTTTTGCAAGCTTTTCGCGAAGAATCCTGCCCTGTAGTTCTTGCAGCTCGTTCCAATCAAGTGCTCCGTGCCCTTTTAGGCTTGAAAGGTACCTTGAGGCCGCCGAAGTAATGGCATCAAAAATTCTTGTGCCTCGATCCAATTCATTTCGAATATAAAATTTGGAAACCAAACCTTTTGATGGCACGCAAAGGCCAACTGTACCACCGTAAGGGTTGCGCCCCTGGCATTTTACATTGAGCTTTCGGGAGAAAAACCTCGTAGGCTCAACGACAACGTGCGCTAAACCACCCAATTGAAAGGCTAATTTTTCAGGGGCAACGATAAGTTCGTTGGCATCGTCTCTACTGACATAAACAAATGGGAGATCAGTTAGCTCTTGTCCGGATACAATTCTCTCTGCAAGATCTAAGTTACTTGAAGTCAAGGCGTACGGAGTGTCGGCGACGGGCCAGTTGCCATCATCAATAGCCCATCCGTTTTTTATCATCATCTTTATTATGAATGGTTTTTTTGGGGAAATCTGCTGAACGTCTGGGTTGGAAATTAGGCACTGACTTTTAACGTGAACCCATGCGGTCGCCTTAAAGCGAGAAACTATGCATTCCGTTCTCCAAACCCTCCCCATTTCATCGGGAATTTCGTGGCGCAAGCCTATGGCCGAGACGGTATCAGCCTCAATTGATTTTAAGCAAAATAATTCACCGCTCTTAGAAAGAATTCGAGCATCATCATCAAACATTTGCCTGTCGACAGCATCATCCAAAACCGTACTTTTATTAATCCCCTTGAGCCACTCAATTGCTAAATAGGAAAAATCTTTATTGGTAATAGTCCCGCGTATGGGGAATGAGGTTGAAA
>NZ_MWVJ01000092.1 GCF_002087335.1 Pseudophaeobacter leonis | reverse complement strand
GCTCAGAGCGGTCGGAAATCGCTCGTTGGGGGCAAAGGCAAAAGCCAGCCTGACTGCGAGACTGACAAGTCGAGCAGAGACGAAAGTCGGCCATAGTGATCCGGTGGTCCCGAGTGGAAGGGCCATCGCTCAACGGATAAAAGGTACGCCGGGGATAACAGGCTGATACTGCCCAAGAGTCCATCGACGGCGGTGTTTGGCACCTCGATGTCGGCTCATCTCATCCTGGGGCTGGAGCAGGTCCCACGGGTACGGCTGTTCGCCGTTTAAAGAGGTACGTGAGCGGGGTTTAGAACGTCGTGAGACAGTTCGGTCCCTATCTGCCGTGGGTGTAGGATACTTGAGAGGAGCTGCCCCTATTACGAGAGGACCGGGGTGAACGAACCACTGGTAGACCAGTTGTCGTGCCAACGTCAGTGCTGGGTAGCTATGTTCGGACAGGATAACCGCTGAAGGCATCTAAGCGGGAAGCCCCCCTCAAAACAAGGTATCCCTGAGGGCCGAGGTAGACCACCTCGGCAATAGGCCAGAGATGTAAGCGTGGGAAACACGTTCAGTTGACTGGTACTAATCGCCCGATAGGCTTGATCTGATCTAGTAATAGACAGCCTCAAGACCAAAAAGCACCACATGACTTGTGACAACGTTGTTCGATTGTTTCCCTGCGATCTTGGAAATGTCTTCGTGACATAACAGGGGCGCGGTCTCTCGGGCATTTGCGATGCAAATACCCTGCCGACCGCCAACTGAAAAAAATCCAAGAACCGCAGGTTATTTGAATTTTTCTCAGTTTGGTGGCGATAGCGAGAGCAAAGCACCCGGTCCCATCCCGAACTTCCGAGTTAAGTGCCTTAGCGCCAATGGTTCTGCGGCTTAAGTCGTGGGAGAGTAGGTCACTGCCAATCTTAGTAAAATCCAATAACTCATAACGATAACAACACATAATACCCTTCAGACAATCAAACCCTGAAGGGGACACGCAGCATTGCTACCGGCAATCCTGCAAACGTCCTGAAGCAGCCGAATAGGCGATAGGACAATCTGGGCTCAAGTAGCGCTCCGCGCGGTAGCCCGAATAAGTGTCGCGGGATGGAGCAGCCCGGTAGCTCGTCCGGCTCATAACCTGCAGGTCGTAGGTTCAAACCCTACCCCCGCAACCAA
>NZ_MWVJ01000091.1 GCF_002087335.1 Pseudophaeobacter leonis | reverse complement strand
TGGCGGTGATGGGAGCGACCCAACTGGGGGTGGCGGTGACGAATTTCTGGGTTGCGGTGATCCTGGTGCTGATCTTTGCCATCAATCTGCGCTGGTTTGGCGCCGGTGGTTTTGCCGGCTGGGACAAAGGGTTTGGCGCCGCCCTGAAATCCCTGACCCTGCCCGCCATCGCGCTGGCGCTGCCACAGGCCGCCATTCTGGCCCGCGTCATGCGTTCAGCGCTGCTGGACATTCTGGGCGAGGACTTTATGCGCACCGCCCGCGCCAAGGGCCTGAGTCGCCGTCAGGCTCTGTGGCGCCACGGGCTGCGCAACGCGATGATCCCGGTGCTGACCATCATCGGGCTGCAGTTTTCCTTTCTGCTGGCCGGTGCCATCATCATCGAGCAGGTGTTCTTTCTGCCCGGTCTTGGACGGCTGGTGTTTCAGGCCATTTCCTCACGCGATCTGATCGTGGTGGAATCGGTGGTCATGCTGCTGGTCTTTGCTGTGATCAGCGTCAATTTCCTGGTCGACCTTGCCTATGCGCTGGTTGACCCCCGCCTCAGGAGCCGCGCATGAACCGGAATTTGCTTGTCGGGCTGATGCTGTCCTCTGTGGTACTCTTGGCGGCGCTGGTCTCCTTTGTCTGGACGCCCTTTGATCACGCGGCGATGGATATTCCCGCAAAGCTGCAGCGGCCCAACGGGCAGCACTGGCTGGGCACCGACCACTTTGGCCGCGATATCTTCTCGATGGTCATGGTGGGGGCGCGCACCTCAATCGCGGTGGCGCTGGTCGCTGTTGGCATTGGCATGGGAATTGGCATCCCGCTGGGTCTGATGGCGGCGGCCAGAAAGGGCAGCTGGCTGGATGAGCTGATCATGCGCGGCAATGATCTGGTCTTTGCCTTCCCCTCGCTGGTGATTGCCATTCTGATCACCGCCATCTTTGGCGCCGGGGCCATCAATGCGATCATCGCCATCGGCATTTTCAACATCCCGGTCTTTGCCCGCATCACCCGTGGTGCGGCGCTGTCGCTGTGGGAACGCGAGTTCATTCTGGCCGCAAGGGTGGCAGGCAAGGGCGCAGCCCGCATCTCGGCCGAGCACATCCTGCCCAATGTCGCCAACCTGCTGATCGTGCAGGGCACCATCCAGTTCTCGCTGGGGATCTTGGCCGAGGCAGGCCTGTCCTACGTGGGACTAGGGGCGCAGCCGCCGACCCCCAGCTGGGGCCGCATGCTGGCGGATGCCCAGACCATGGTGAGCTTTGCGCCACATCTGGCGCTCATTCCCGGCTCTGCCATTGTGATCACGGTGCTGGGGCTTAACCTGTTGGGAGACGGGTTGCGTGACTGGCTTGATCCCAAACTGAGGCTGGCGCGCTGATGACCCTGCTGCAAATCTCAAACCTGTCCCTGCAGATTGGCACCCACGCCATCCTAAAGGATGTCTCTCTTGCGGTGGCGCCGGGCGAAATCGTCGCTGTGACCGGCGAAAGCGGGTCGGGTAAATCCATGACCGCCTTTGCCGTTATGGGGCTGCTGCCCGAGACCGCCAGCACCAGTGGCGAGATCACCCTGGAAACCCGCGACCTGCTGCGCCTGAGCGAGGCCCAGATGTGCGGCGTCAGAGGCCAGATCATCGGCATGGTGTTCCAGGAGCCAATGACCGCGCTCAACCCGGTAAAGACCATGGGCGACCAGGTGATGGAGACCATTCTGATCCACAAGGCCATGCCACCGGATCAGGCCCGCGCCCGCGCCCGTGACCTGCTCGACCGGGTGGGTTTGCCCGCCGATCGTTTTCCGCTGGGGCGCTTCCCGCATGAGCTGTCCGGCGGCCAGCGTCAGCGCGTGGTGATCGCCATGGCGATTGCGCTGCGCCCGAAACTGCTGATCGCGGATGAGCCCACCACCGCGCTGGATGTCACCACACAGGCGCAAATTCTTGAGCTGCTGCGCGATCTGGTGCGCGAGTTCGACATGGGGTTGATGATCATCACCCATGACCTCGCCGTGGTGGCGGATCTGGCAGATCGCATTGTGGTGATGCGCCACGGAGAAGTGGTGGAAACAGGCTCTACACAGGGGCTTTTGCACAATATGCAGCATCCCTATACCCGCATGCTGTTTGCCGCCTCGACCCACCAGGTGACACTGCCCACACCACCTGCCCCCACGCCGCTATTGCAAGTCACCGGCGCTGTGCGCGACTATGCCCTGCCGCGCAAATCGCTGTTTGCCCGGCCCGCGCATTTTCGCGCTGTCAAAGAGGTTTCTTTTACCCTCAATCGCGGTGAGCGTCTGGGGCTGGTCGGCGAGTCTGGCTGTGGAAATCGACCCTAACGCGGGCCATTTTGGGTGTGGAGCCCCTGCAGGCCGGGCAAATCCACCTTGATGGCATCGAGATCACCACGCCGCAAAACCCGGAAATCCGCCGCCGGATGCAGGTGGTGTTTCAGGATCCCTTTGGCAGCTTTAACCCACGCCACCGGGTCGACCAGCTGATCACCGAGCCGTTCTATTCCCTGCCTGACCCACCAAAGGGCGTGGCGCGGATGGACCTTATCGCTGACACCCTGCGCGCCGTGGGCCTGCAGCCAGAGGATGCGCAAAAATACATCCACCAGTTCTCTGGTGGGCAACGCCAGCGCATTGCCATCGCGCGCGCCCTGATCACCCGCCCCGAACTGATCCTGTTTGACGAGGCCGTCTCGGCGCTGGATGTATCCGTGCGGGCCCAGATCCTTGATCTGCTGGCAGAGCTTTGCGAGGCCTTTGGTCTCACCTATCTGTTCATCAGCCATGATCTGAGCGTGGTGCGTACCATCACTGACCGCTGTCTGGTGATGCAAAGGGGCGAGATCGTCGAAGCGGGCGCCACCGAAGACATCTTTACCGCGCCACAGCACCCCTACACCCGCGCCTTGATTGCCGCAGCTCCGGTGCTGCCCGAGATCAATCTGGGGGCAGCATGACCACAGCCCATGAGGTTTCGCTGGCGCTGATCATGCCGCGGGAACAGGCACTGTTTGCCTCTGTTCTGGCGCCTTATTTCTACGATGTTGCGCCCAGTATTGAGGTCGATATCTCGGACCGTGCCAAGCAGATGCTGCACCGTCAGGATGTCACCGCGTTCTGGATCCGCCGGGGGCGCGGCCGCATCGGCTTTGCCCTGGTGCTGAACCTGCCGGATGATCGACGCGAGCTGTCCGAATTCTCCATTGTGCCGCAGCACCGGCGCAAGGGGTTGGGACAGCAAGCCGCCAGCCTGTTGTTGCAGGAGTTCCCCGGGCGCTGGCGCATGGGGATTTCTGGGCATTCAAAACAGGCGCTGGCGTTTTGGGGCACCTGCCTCAGCGTACTGCCAGGGGTTAGCGAGCTGCGCGAGGGCGCGCCTTTCACTGAACACCAGACCAAAAGCTACACATTTGACATTGCAGGACCCAAAAATGACTAATGCAAATCCAACTTGGTTCGACCCCAGCCTCTGCCTGATTGGCGGCAGATGGCAGCCCGCAGCTGGCGGCAAGACCCTGCCGCTGGTGAACCCTTCGGATGGCTCTGCCCTGTGCCAGATTGCCCGTGGCGGCGCGGCCGATATCGATGCTGCGGTTACGGCCGCCGAGGTGGCGCTGGCGGGCGAATGGGGGCGCAAGACAGCGCTGGAACGGGGCCGTATCCTGACCCGCATTGGCCAGCTGGTGCTGGAGCGCGTCGAGGCCCTTGCGGCGCTTGAGG
>NZ_MWVJ01000090.1 GCF_002087335.1 Pseudophaeobacter leonis | reverse complement strand
AGGGCGCAGTCTTTGCCCAGACCTTTGGATTTCAGGTAGGAGGTTGGGTAGAGCATTTCCTGCATGCCGGGGCCGCCGCGCGGGCCTTCATAGCGGATCACCACCCCATCACCCGCCTTGACCTTGCCGGTCAGAATGTCGCTGACCGCGGCATCCTGGCTTTCGCAGACATAGGCCGAGCCGGTGAACTGCAGGATGCTGGCATCAACGCCGGCGGTTTTTACGATACAGCCGTCCAGGGCGATATTGCCAAACAACACGGCAAGGCCGCCATCCTGGCTAAAGGCATGTTTCTTGGAGCGGATGACGCCGCCTTCGCGATCGGTGTCCAGCTCTTTGAAACGGTTCTCGGTAGAGAAGGCCGGCGTCGTGCGCACCCCACCCGGAGCCGCCTTGAACAGCTGTTCCGCCTCGGGGTTGTTGGCGACCTTGATGTCCCATTTGGCAATGGCTTCGCCCATCGAGGCGGAATGAACGGTGGCGCAGTCATCGTGCAACAGGCCGGCGCGTGACAGCTCACCCAAGATCGAGAAGATGCCACCGGCGCGGTGAATGTCTTCCATATGCACATTTTCGATGTTGGGTGCGACCTTGCACAGGCAGGGCACCTTGCGGCTGAGCCGGTCGATGTCGTCCATAGTGAACTTGATCTCGCCCTCATGGGCAATCGCCAGCAGGTGCAGCACCGTATTGGTCGACCCCCCCATGGCGATGTCCAGGCTCATGGCGTTCTCAAAGGCCGCAAAGGTGGCGATCTCACGCGGCAGCAGGCCTGCCTCATTGCCCTCGTAGTGACGTTTGGTGATCTCGACGATTTTGCGGCCGGCCTCAAGAAACAGATGCTTGCGGTCCGCGTGCGTCGCCAGGGTCGAGCCATTGCCGGGCAGCGCCAGACCCAGAGCCTCGGCCAGACAGTTCATCGAGTTGGCGGTGAACATGCCAGAGCAAGACCCGCAGGTAGGGCAGGCGTTTTCTTCGATGTGCTTGACCTGCTCGTCGGTCATGGTTTCGCTGGCGGCGGCAACCATGGCATCAACCAGATCGATCTTTTTCATATCAAGGTCGGCGATGTCGATCTTGCCGGCCTCCATCGGGCCACCGGAGACAAAGATCACCGGGATATTCAGCCGCATCGCGGCCATCATCATGCCCGGCGTGATCTTGTCACAGTTGGAGATACAAACCATAGCATCGGCGCAGTGGGCGTTGACCATGTATTCCACCGAATCCGCGATCACTTCGCGCGAGGGCAGCGAGTAGAGCATACCGTCGTGGCCCATGGCGATACCGTCATCCACCGCGATGGTGTTGAACTCTTTTGCCACGCCGCCGGCGGCCTCAACTCCGCGGGCACCCATCTGGCCCAGATCTTTGAGGTGCACGTGGCCGGGCACAAACTGGGTGAAGGAGTTCACAATGGCGATGATCGGCTTGCCGAAGTCATCGTCCTGCATGCCGGTGGCGCGCCACAGGCCGCGGGCACCCGCCATGTTACGGCCGTGCGTGGAGGTTCTGGATCGGTACCATGGCATCTGAGCTGTTTCCCTTATCTTTGCCCTCAGACACACGATTTGCGCAATAAACGCAATATCCGGGGGCGGTATTTGGTTCTTTTGTCTCTGTGAGACCTCTTGTCTGCGGGTATTTCTAAACAAAGCGACGTGTTTTCGTGGCCGCCAGGCACTGGTCTGTAGAGGCTGCCGGTTTTCTGCGGGTCTATTGGCCCTGACGATTGAACAGGTGATTCACCACCAGACCCAACCAGCAGTGCCCAAAAGGCCGCACCTATTCCGAAGAAACTGATGCCTGAAACGGCGGTCATAAAGGTGATGAGGGCGGCTTCACGGCCGCGCGCGTCCTGCAGCGCCTGTGACAGGCTGTTGCCGATGGTCGACAGCAGCGCAAGACCGGCAACACCCGCGATGAGCGCTTTGGGGGCGATCAGGAACAGGCTGATCACCGTGGCGCCGCCAAGACCGACAAGGCAGTACAGCACACCGGCGCTGGCGCTGGCCAGATAGCGCGTTTTGGGGCCGTCATCGGCTTCGGGGCCTGCGCAGATGGCGGCGGTGATTGCCGCGAGGTTGAAGGCAAAGCCGCCAAAGGGAGCCAGAAGCAGCGATGCAACCCCGGTGACTGTCAGGCTGGCAGAGACAGGCGGGGTGTAGCCCGCGGCCCGCAGGGTGACGACACCGGGCATGTTTTGCGAACACATGGTCACAATATAAAGCGGCAGCCCAACGCCAATCAGCACCGGCAAAGAAAACGCCGGGCGCACCGCCTGCGGCAGGGTCAGGCTGGTGTTCAGCTGTGCCATGTCGCCAAAGCTGCCGCAGAGCCCGGCCCAGAGACCACCGGCCAGCAGAACTCCCAGAATGGTGTAGCGTGCAAACCACAGACGTCCGGCCAGAAAGGCCAGTCCCATCACCGCGACCAGAGACGTGTCCTCGTTGAGGGCGCTAAAAGCCGACAGGCCAAACTGAAACAGGATCCCGGCCAACAGGGCATTGGCCAGACTGTCGGGCACAAGGCGGGTCAGACGTTCAAACCAGCCCGTGAGGCCGGTGAGGGTGAGCAGCAATGCACAGAAAACAAAGGCACCGACGGCTTGCTAAAGGGGCACATCTTTGAGGCCCACCGCCAGTAGCGCAGCACCAGGTGTCGACCATGCGGTGAGCACGGGGATGCGAAACCACTGCGACAGTGCAAGGCTGGTGACCCCCATGCCTAACCCCAGCGCCATAAGCCAGCTATTGGCCTGGGCCTGTGTCGCCCCCACGGCCTCGATGGCCTGAAAGATGATGGCGACCGAACTGGTATAGCCGACCAGAACCGCAACGGCACCGGCCGCCAGATGCGATAGTTTCAGCTGCGACAGCATTTGGGGTGTCCTTTCGGTCTCTCTGCGCTAGGGTAGTGTGCGTTATAGCGCACACTACGCTCTGTGCGCTATAACGCACAAGATCTTTTTTTAGACGATCCTGACCGGATCCTTTTCCTGAATGTCCCCTGTGGAGCACGCAACATGACCGAAGACACCATCGGGCTTAATCTGCGCAACATTCGCGCGGCCTCGGGTATGAGCCTGTCAAAGGCAGCGGCGGCAACCGGGGTCAGCAAAGCCATGCTGGGCCAGATTGAGCGGGGCGAATCCAGCCCGACGATTGCGACCTTGTGGAAAATAGCCAAGGGCTTTCACCTGCCGCTGTCCCGGCTTATTGGCGAGCCCGTCCCGGAGAAGGCAGCAGAGAGTGCCACCTTCAGGACAGTGCAGTTTCCCGGCAGCATCGCCGTGAAAATCGTGTTTCCCTTTGATCCGGGCCTTGGGGCGGAGACTTTTCAGATCAGTCTGAAACCGGGCCAAAGCCATGTTTCGCAGCCGCATGAGACCGGGGTCTGTGAAGAGGTGTTTGTGCTGCAGGGAGAGTTGGAGGTGTTGCGCGCGGAGCAGTGGGTTGCGTTGAAAACCGGCGAGGGGCTGCGGTTCAAAGCCGACCAGACGCATGGCTATCGCGCTGGTGCCCAGGGTGCGGCATTCCTCAATATGCATCACTATCCGCGTCATGTCGGGGCAGCTGACATCGCATAGGCGGCACTTGGGTGGCACTGTTTTTTGCCTGGTAAACAGCTTGCCCCTTGTCGGCAGGAATGTGGCCGCCTACCAAGACCTCAGAGATCATAGCATGGGCGCAGGGAGAGACCGGATGGAGACACTGCGCGGCAGCTTGCTGATGGTTCTGGCCATGGCGACCTTTGCTTTGGAAGACATGTTTATCAAGATCGTGACGCGGGAATTGCCCGTGGGGCAGGTGCTGATTTTGTTTGGACTTGGCGGCATGGCGGTCTTTGCTGCTCTGGCGCGTGCGCAGCGTCAGCCTCTTTGGCATCCGGGTTTTTGCACGCGGCCGCTGGTGGCGCGTGCGCTGGCAGAGGTGACGGGGCGGCTCGGCTATACCCTGGCGATTGCCCTGACACCGCTGTCCACGGCCTCGGCGATTCTTCAGGCCACACCGTTGGTGGTCGCGGGCGGCGCGGTGGTGCTTTTTGGGGAACGGGTTGGCTGGCGGCGGTGGCTGGCCATCGGGCTGGGCTTTGTCGGGGTCTTGCTGATCCTGCGCCCCGGTGTGGGGGGCTTTGAGGCGGCCTCGCTGTTTGCCGTTGTTGGCACGCTGGGGTTTGCCGGACGAGATCTTGCGACGCGGGCAGCGCCCAAATCCATGAGCAATCTGCAACTGGGGCTGTTTGGTTTTGCCATGCTGGTGATTGCCGGCGGTATGGCGCTGGGCTGGACTGGTGGAGCCGTCAGGCCCAGTGGCGAGGCCTGGCTGTATCTGGGGCTGGCCACTGCCATTGGCGTGATGGCCTATAACGCGCTTACAGGCGCAATGCGGCACGGAGAGATCTCGGTCGTGGCGCCGTTTCGCTATACCCGGCTGGTCTTTGCCATGGCGCTGGGCGTTGTGGTCTTTGCCGAAAGCCCCGATACGCTGCACCTGCTGGGCAGTGCGGTGATCGTCAGCAGTGGCCTCTTCACCCTTATCCGCAGCTCCAAACGCTGAGTCATCTTGCGCCCGCCCGCACAGGCGCTTACATCTGCCTGCCATGGCCCAGACGAAATCAGACCCGAATTACAAAGTGATTGCCGAAAACCGCCGCGCGCGGTTTGACTATGCAATTGAAGATGACGTGGAATGCGGCATCATTCTTGAAGGCTCGGAGGTGAA
Organism: Pseudophaeobacter leonis; assembly: GCF_002087335.1. GTDB lineage: Bacteria > Pseudomonadota > Alphaproteobacteria > Rhodobacterales > Rhodobacteraceae > Pseudophaeobacter > Pseudophaeobacter leonis. Next base: position 9,648 of record NZ_MWVJ01000090.1, on the reverse strand, counting down.
AGCACTTCGCGAGGGCGGAACCAATATTGCCGAAAGCTATGCGGCGGTTGAGGATGGCGAGCTGTGGCTGGTGAATTCCTATGTGCCGCCCTATTCGCAGGCGAAGATGTTCAAACACGAAGAACGTCGCCGTCGTAAGCTGCTGGTCTCGCGCAAACAGCTCTCGGAGATGTGGAACGCGACACAGCGCAAGGGCATGACCCTGGTGCCCATCGTGATGTATTTCAATCACAAGGGCCGCGCCAAGATCAAGATCGGTATCGCCAAGGGTAAAAAGGCGCATGACAAGCGCGAGACCGAGGCAAAACGTGACTGGTCACGCCAGAAGAGCCGCCTGCTGAAAGATCACCGCTGATCTCGCCACGGGTCTGATCCAACACGACGCGCCACTTCCCATATTTCGAACCGGCACAGTCTTTCCGGCGGGGAGAGGCTGACAGCATGGCTGCGCTGCGCCTGACACTGGAGCGGCTGGCGTGGTGGGGCAGCGCAGGCACCTGCAGAAGAAAGCAGGCTCCTGCAAAAGAAAGCAGGCAGCTGCGGGAGGAAAATGGGGCTTGCGTATTCTGATTGTTTTTGTCAGGTACTGCGCAGCCCAGTCAGATTGATCCCATGTGATCCCGCCCGGCCTCTTTTTTGTTCAGCCAAATTCGGCCACCGGGCCAAAGGACACCCCATGACGAGCACCTTGATCAGCGCGAACAGCTCCCGGTCGCAGGACGACCCAAAAACACAGGCATCACAGGCAGCCGACAGAATCGCGCTGTCTTTTTGCGATCTGGATGAGTTTGAAGAGGGCCTCTTGCCGGTTTTGCGCCATTTCATGATGAGCCTCGCTGAGCCTGAAAGGCAGAGCTGGCAATTTGCCTATAAAATTGCCGCTGAGCGCTGGGGAGAGACGCTGGGGCTGCCGGTGGCCAATGCTCTGTTTAAGCTGATTCAGTTCACGAGCAAGGCACGCCGGGTGACATTCAACGCCATTGATCCGCTGGCGATCGAGGATCGCGGCTTTGTCACCCGGGACGAGCGGGCCTTTTTGCGCATGCTGCACCATAGGGGGCGTGATGAGACCGGTCGCGCCCGTGACGCGGTGGCTGATGTGTCCGCCTGCACCATGGATCCGGATGTGATCCGCGCGGGCCTGTCCTTTGCGGATCGGTTTCCTGCCGGCGACAGAGCCTCGAAGTATAGCCCAGGCCGCCCGCATCTGCAGCTGGTGCGCTAGGGCGGAAGGCCCTGAAGGCTCTGCCGACACACAGAGGTGACTGACCGGCGTGACTTACGGGTGTGAACTACGGGGGCAAGAGATGCCGGGAACCCGCCCCACCTCTCTTGCGACTCCGAACTCTGGGTAGTACGCATAGGCGCAATGGCATGTGCGGGGAGGCTTTTGATGCGCGACGATCCAAAAACACTTGTATCCACCGAGTGGCTGGCCGCTCATATGAAAGATCCGGACCTGCGGGTGCTGGATGGCTCATGGTATCTGCCGCAGGAAGAGCGTGACCCCAAAGCGGAATATGACGCCGCTCATATTCCCAATGCGCGGTTCTTTGATATCGACGATATCTCTGCTCATCGCTCAGAACTGCCGCATATGGTGCCTCCGGTTGAGAAATTCATGTCGCGTCTGCGCGCCATGGGGGTTGGCGATGGGCATCAGGTGGTGGTCTATGACGGCGCTGGTCTGAAATCCGCCGCCCGGGTCTGGTGGCTGTTTCGCCTGATGGGGCAGAGCAATATCGCGGTGCTGGATGGTGGTCTGCCCAAATGGGTTGCTGAGGGCCGCGAGACCGAGGATCTGCCACCGGTGATCCGGGATCGTCACATGACGGTGCGGGTGCAAAATCACCTGGTGCGCGATGTGACGCAGGTCTCCTCTGCGGCCAAGCTTGGCGACCACGAGATCCTTGACGCCCGCGCCGCCAACCGGTTTCGCGGTGAGGTGCCAGAGCCCCGTGCCGGTCTGCGTGCGGGCCATATTCCGGGCTCCAAAAACACACCATACACCGATTTTCTGCAGGCTGACGGCACTCTGAAAGAGGACGACGCCCTGCGCGCCATCTTCACGGGCGCCGGTGTTGATCTGAGCAAACCTGCGATTACCACCTGCGGGTCGGGCGTCACCGCCGCCGTCCTGAGCCTTGCGCTGGAGCGGATCGGTAAAACCGATCACGCGCTCTATGATGGCTCTTGGTCGGAATGGGGTGCCTTCCCGACCCTTCCCGTTGCAACCGGAGAGAACTGATGTTCGAAACCCTGAAGCCGCAGCCAGCTGACAAAATCCTGGCCCTGATGCAGATGTTCCGCGAAGACCCGCGCGACAACAAGATCGACCTCGGCGTCGGTGTCTACAAAAACGCCGAAGGCCTGACGCCGGTGATGCGTGCGATCAAATCCGCCGAGCACCAGCTCTGGGAAGAGCAGACCAGCAAGTCCTATGTTGGCCTTGCTGGTGATCCTGCCTATTCCGATGCCATGATCAAATTGATCCTGGGCGGTGTTGTGCCGCGTGAAAATATCGCAGCGGCCGCCACGCCCGGCGGCACCGGTGCCGTGCGCCAGGCCTTTGAGATGATCAAAATGGCCAACCCTGCGGCCAAGGTGCATGTTTCTGACCCGACCTGGCCCAACCACGTGTCGATCCTGAAATATGTTGGCATCGAGACCGTCACCTACCGCTATTTCGACCGCGAGACCCGTGGCGTCAATTTTGACGGCATGATCGAAGACCTGAAGCTGGCCGCCAAGGGCGATGTGATCCTGCTGCACGGCTGCTGTCACAACCCCACAGGCGCCAATCTCAACGAGGCCCAGTGGCAGGAGGTCATTGCCCTGATGAACGCGCGCGGCCTGATCCCGATGATCGACATTGCCTATCAGGGCTTTGGCGACGGGCTGGAAGAAGATGCGCTGGGCGTGCGTCTGGTGGCCTCCAGCTGCCCCGAAGTGCTGATCGCGGCCAGCTGCTCGAAAAACTTTGGTATCTACCGTGAACGCACCGGCCTTTTGATGGCCCTGTCGCAGGATGCCTCGGCGCAGGTCTTGAACCAGGGCACTCTGACCTTCCTCAACCGGCAGAACTTTTCCTTCCCGCCGGATCATGGCGCGCGTCTGGTGACCATGATCCTCAACGATGACGCGCTGCGGGCTGACTGGCAGGCAGAGCTGGAAGAGGTGCGGCTTGGCATGCTGGGTCTGCGCCAGGATCTGGCCAATGAGCTGCAACGCCTGTCGGGCTCTGCGGTTCTCCTTTATTGCCCAGCACCGTGGCATGTTTTCGCTGTTGGGAACCACGCCGGATCTGGTGGAGAAAATGCGGGTTGATAACGGTATCTACATGGTGGGCGACAGCCGGATGAACATCGCGGGTCTGAACTCTGCCACCATACCTGTGCTGGCCAAGGCAATCATCGACGCAGGCGTCTGATTACAGACACCTGAAATTTCTGAACTGACACAGCGCGCCCCTTGGGGCGCGTTTTCTTTTGTCTCGCCAGCGCTGTCTTGTGGTGGGGCGCAGACAAGCAAAAACGCGACCCCGGGGGGGCCGCGTTTCTGTAAATCAGTTTGGAGTATCAGGCAGTGTTTAGCCTGCTTTGAACTCAGGATAGGCTTCCATGCCCAGCTCTGCCATGTCGAGACCGGTGATCTCGTCTTCTTCGCTGACGCGGATGCCCATGGTTGACTTCAGGATCAGCCAGACCACGCCGGAGACGATAAAGGTGAAGGCACCGATGGCAACAAAGCCGGTGATCTGGGTCATGAACGAGGTGTCGGCGGTGTAGAAGGGAACCGCAAAGGTGCCCCAGAGACCGGCAACCAGGTGAACCGGGATGGCGCCAACAACGTCATCGATCTTCAGCTTGTCGAGCAGTGGCACAACAAAGACCACGATCACGCCACCAACAGCACCAATCCAGAGTGCGCCAAACAGGGTTGGGTCCAGCGGGCCTGCGGTGATCGAGACCAGACCGGCCAACGCGCCGTTCAGGGTCATGGTGAGGTCGGGCTTTTTGAACATGACCTGGGTCAGGATCAGCGCGGTGATTGAACCAGAAGCCGCCGCCATGTTGGTGTTGGCAAAGATGCGGGAGATGTCTGAGATGTCACCCACGGTGCCCATCGCCAGTTGTGATCCGCCGTTGAAGCCGAACCAGCCGAGCCACAGGATAAAGGTACCCAAGGTCGCCAGCGCCAGGTTCGAGCCGGGCATTGGGATGGTCTTGTCGCCTTTGTATTTGCCGATACGGGAGCCCAGGATCAGGGCACCTGCCAGGGCTGCAAAACCGCCAGCTGCGTGGACCACGGTAGAGCCGGCAAAGTCAGAGAAGCCCATCTCGGACAGGAAGCCGCCGCCCCACTGCCAGGAAGCACCGATTGGGTAGATGACACCGGTCAGCACGGCAACAAAGATCAGGAAGGGCCACAGTGTGATGCGCTCAGCCAGGGTGCCCGACACGATCGACGCTGTGGTGGCGCAGAACATCAGCTGAAAGAAGAAGTCAGAGCCAACAGAGGCATAGTCCAGCGAGGCGTCTGCAGCAGCAAGGCCAACAGGCTCTAGCGCGGTGGGTGAGAAGGCGCCAAGCAGGCCAGAGATCGACCAGGCGTCACCGGGGTACATCAGGTTAAAGCCAACCAGCCAGTACATGATGGCCGCGATTGAAAACAGCGCGATGTACTGGGTTAGCTGCATGGTCACGTTCTTGGAAGCGCACGAGGCCCGCTTCAAGCATGGCAAAGCCAGCCGCCATCCAGAACACCATAAAGCCGCCAATAAGAAACAGCAGGGTGGTAAAGATATAAGGGGTGATATCAGCAGGGGCTGCGGCTGCGGTCTCCTGTGCCAGAGCCAGGCCCGGCAGGGTGGTCAGCGCCAGGGCTGACAGAGAAAGAGAGAGTTTACGCATCAGTTTTCCTCCAAATGCGGCGCTTAAAGCGCGTCTTGATTGGTTTCGCCGGTGCGCACCCGCAGGGCGTGCTCTACGTCGATAACAAAGATCTTGCCGTCACCGATCTTGCCGGTGCGGGCGGTGCTGGAAATGGTTTCAACCACCTGATCTGCAAGAGTGGCGGGCACCACGATTTCCAGTTTCAGCTTGGGGACAAAGTTCACTTCGTACTCAGCGCCACGGTAGATTTCGGTATGGCCGGCCTGGGCGCCAAACCCTTTGATTTCGGACACCATCAACCCCGAGACGCCGATGCCTGTCAGTGCTTCGCGGACGTCCTCCAGTTTGAAGGGTTTGATGGCAGCGATGATCATTTTCATTTCGACATCCTTTCTGGGGGGCACCTGTCACCGAAAGCATTGGGGGGCACCCGCGTATTTGCACCTGCAGAAAAACTGAGGCGCCGAGTCGGGGGAACCGCAGCGGGGGCTTTGCAGGCGTGGCAGTTGGCGTCAGGTTTAAAAAAGATGCGAAAAATTAGGCATGCGCCTATATTTTGGGCGTTCAGCAAATGATAATTCCCCATAAACCGCCTCTCTACAAAGGCAGGTGAAGGCGCTAGACTGATAAAAACGGGCAAACCGGGCAGGATTTTCAAGATGGCGCAGGGATCAGGGCGACGGCCGCTGGTGGCGGACAAACGCTATGCAAAAAGCAGCAAGAAGGGGTCAGCCAAGGGGCGTGGCGCCAAACCGGCTGGCGGCTTCTTTGGTCTTTTTTCCGGTCGGGCCAAACCTAAATCCGCCGCTAGCCCGAGATCACAGGCCAAACCACAGGCCAAATCGCAGGCCAAATCCAAACCGGCGTTGAAATCCCGCAAACGGCCAGCCCGAAAACCCCGTGGGCTGATTGGCACCCTGCTGGCGCCGTTTCGCTGGCTGTTGCGGCTGATCTGGGGCTTCAGCTGGCGGGTTGGGATGATTTGCATCACGCTGGTTGCCATGGCTGTGGGCTATCAGAACCTGAAACTGCCAGAGGTCGCCGATCTGCTTGACGGGCGCGCACGCGGCTCTGTCACCCTGCTGGACCGCGAGGGCGAGGTCTTTGCCTGGCGCGGCGATCAGTTTGGCGGCGTGGTGCGGGCAGACACCGTCTCGCCGCATCTGAAAAACGCCATCGTCGCACCGAGGACAAACGGTTCTATCGCCATTTTGGCATCTCGCCGCGCGGCGTGGCCTCGGCGGTGCGGATCAACCTCAGCGAAGGGCGCGGCCCCCTGTCCGGTCATGGTGGCTCTACGATCACCCAGCAGACTGCCAAATTGCTCTGTCTTGGCCGGGTCTATGACCCGGATGACTGGGACAATGAGGCCGCCTATGAGAAGGATTGCCGTCAGGGCTCGCTGTGGCGCAAGGCCACCGAGGCGATCTATGCGCTGGCGATGGAGACCAAATACAGCAAGGACGAGATCCTCTCTATCTATATGAACCGTGCCTATATGGGCGGCGGCGCCTATGGGGCCGAGGCGGCGGCGCAGCGCTATTTTGGCAAATCCGCCAACCAGCTGAGCGCGGCAGAAGGCGCCATGCTTGCCGGGCTTTTGACGGCTCCCTCTTCTCTGGCTCCGACCAATAATCTGCAGCGCTCGCAGGATCGTGCGGCAACCGTGCTGCGCCTGATGCAGGAGCAGGGCTATCTGAGTGTCGCTGAAACCCAGGCAGGACAGGAGGCTCCTGCGCAGCTCAGCTCGGCTGCGGAGGCGCGCGCTGGCGGCTATTTTGCCGATTGGGTCATGGACAGCGTGCCGAACTATTTTGGGGTGAAAACCACCGAAGATGTGGTGATCCGCACCACCATGGATCAGCGGCTGCAGACGGCCGTCGAAGAAGCGGTGACCTATGTTTTTGAAAACAAGGGTCGTGAGGGCTCAAAAGCCCAGGCGGCGATTGTGGTGATGAGCGCGGATGGCGCGGTTCGGGCCATGGTTGGCGGCCGTAAAACCCGCGTATCAGGCGTGTTCAATCGCGCCACCCAGGCCAAACGACAGACGGGTTCGGCCTTTAAACCCTTTGTCTATGCCACGGCGCTTGAGCTGGGGTACTCGCCGCTCGATGTGGTGCTGGACGCACCCTATTGTCTGGATGTTCCGGGTTCCGGTGAGTGGTGCCCAAAGAACTATACCCGCAAATATTATGACGAGGTCACTCTGACCCGAGCGCTGCGCGACTCTCTCAATATCCCGGCGGTGAAACTTTCCGAGGCGGTGGGGCGTGATCTGGTACGCCGCGTGGCCAGCGATTTTGGCATCGACAATGCCATGGCCGAAGGGCCTGCCCTGGCGCTTGGGGCGTCCGAGAGCACTCTGCTGGAAATGACCGGCGCCTATGCCGGTATTCTGAATGGCGGCTCTTCGGTGACGCCTTACGGGGTGAACGAGCTGCGTTTGGTGACAGATAATGTTGCCCTGATGGGGCGTAGCGGTGGCATGGGAGAGCGGGTTATCCGGCCCGAGGCTGCACAGCGACTGGTCTGGATGATGGAGAAAGTCATCTCTGAGGGCACGGGTCGGCGGGCACAGATCCCCGGGTGGCAAGCCGCAGGCAAAACCGGCACCACGCAGGCGGCGCGGGACGCCTGGTTCATCGGCTTTACCGCAGACTACGTTGCCGGTGTCTGGATGGGCTATGATGACAACACCCCGCTGAGCCGGGTCACAGGCGGCGGCCTTCCGGCCGAGATCTGGCAGGAAGCCATGGTGCGGGTGCACGCCGGCCTGACCCCAAAACCGCTGCCGATGCTGGCGCCAGACCCCATTGCCGCGCCGGTGCAGCCCGCCCAGCCGCGCCGCGAACGGAACAAGCCGGGACAAGAGCTGGGCCGTGCTGTCAACGGATTGCTGCGGGATATATTTGGCCGGAACTGATCAGGCTAGAATTGATCAGGCCAGATTATACAGGTCAGAATTGATCCGGCCTGACAAGAGGCCAGACAAGAGACCTGTACCTGTCTCCCAGAACGGCAAAAAGGCTCCCGCTGGGGAGCCTTTTAATGTGTCAGTCATAACCCTGTCTCGCAACGCCAGGCTGGCCCGCGAAACAGGCTAGCCTCAGCTCTGACGCTTCAACTCAGCGATCATGGTGTCGATATCGCCTTTGTTGCGATCCAGAATGGCACCGATCTCGGTCCGTTCAGTCAGCAGCAGGTTCACCCCTTCAATGTACATATTGAAGAAAAGATCCTTGCCAGAGCGATCAGAGACCAAAAAGGTCACTTCAAAGGGGGACTGACCCTTCAGGTGGGCGATGGTGCTCACCTCGTACCACTTCTTCACGCGCTTCACGCCGGTGACCTCAAGGCTGCCGCCAATGAATTCGCGAAAGCGCTTGCCATATTTGCGCGAAATATAGGCCTGGAACGCCTTGGAGAAGTCTCTTTTCTGCGACGATGTCGCGCGCCGGGCATCAACCCCCAAGGCATAGGCCGCAATATAGGATGTGTCGCTGTAGCGCTTGAAGATGCGTTCAAACTCCCGGAACATGCCGTTCTCGGACTTGCCCGATGCGATGACGCTATTGATGTCGGTGACCAGGCTGTTGATCAGCGTGCTGGCGCCGTTTTCATTCAAAGCCCAGAGAGCACCGGGCGCCAGGGCTGCACTCGCGGTGAGGCCGGTCAAAAAGCTACGACGATACATCTTTTAAAATCCTTCGGTATTCAGTTCAAAGGGGTCGATCTCACTGATTTCGGCGCTTTCCCCCAGCTCGAACCGGCGGTTCTGCAGATAGAGCAGGCGGGCCTGAGCATAGCTGTCAGCACTCTCATAGAGAAGCGAATCTATGGTATCGGTATATCTGCCACGGTCTCCCATGCGACGCACCACTTCAGCGATTGGGCTGATGTTATGAGCGGGATTGTTCCGAGCGTATCCAACGGGGTTGGTAAAGAAGTCGACAACAATACCTGTGGCATCTCTGGCGGTAGAGGGGCCAAAAACCGGCAGTTCCACATAGGCGCCTTCGCCGACGCCCCAAACGGCAAGGGTTTCACCAAAATCGGTATCGCCCACCGGAATATTGAACTCTGATGCAGGATCCGCGAGGCCAAGAAAGCCGATCGTTGAGTTCACAGCAAAGCGGAACATAGCCTGTCCGGCTTCTTTTGGGTTGCCTTGAAGCAAGGCGTTGATCGCCTGACCGGGCAGCGACAGATTTTCCGAGAAATAGGCAAAACTGTTGACCATTGGCTCGGGGACAATCGCCACATAGCCTTTTGAGGCCGGCCGAAACGCAAAGCGGTCGACCACAAGGTTGAGGCTGTGAACAGCCCGGTTGGTGTTCTCGTAGGGATCAAAGATCTCGCCAGACGCCTTTGCCTCGGGGCTTTGGGTGGCACAGCCCGCCAATGACAAGATCACAGCCAATGCAGCAAAGACAGAACGAGGTGTGGTGAAAATTTGCATTCGGAGTGTGATCCACTTGAGTCGCTATTTTAGAAACACGAACATTCTATTTAGTGAGAAACCGGCGGTTTCCCAGTTCAGCAGCAAATTTGTTTGCAGGTTTGTGACAGATTCGGAACAGGACGCGCCAAAAGGGCACTATGTGGCGAAGGGTTTACTATGTCGCAGCCCGATTGAACAGGTCATGCACCGGCAAGGCTGCAAAAATTTCAGCCCTACCCTGCGCCCATAGGCGGGTCCCGGCCGGTCTCTGCAGCCCCCAATCTCAGGCCGCGCGCCCTGAAGCACCCCGGG
>NZ_MWVJ01000089.1 GCF_002087335.1 Pseudophaeobacter leonis | reverse complement strand
TAGAACCCCCTCTACCGGCAGCGAGGATATGCGGTCGGGATGGAGTGGAGACGCTCTGGACGGGCTGGAGAGACAGCCGGTCGGGTCGGAGAGACGGCTTTGACGCTCAGGAGAGACTGGGGCATTTGGAAGATTGTTTGAGGCGGGCGCGCTGAGAGATTGGGGCCTTGGTCTTGTTTTGGCCTTCTGAGTGTTGCTCTTTGAAATTGATAGTAACTGAAGAGATATGTGGGGGGGTTGGTTTATTTCGATGGATCAACGTCTGTATATCAACGCTCTTAGTTCTGCGGTGTTGCCCTTTTGGTGATGCGGTGGCGCGATGATCGAGTGTCAGCTTCACTGTTTGAGTGGTTTCTTGTTATCTTTGGATAACCTGAAGCACAATCAAACAGATGACTTTTGATTGCCACTCTCGTTCCTAGCCGGGTGAGGGTGCTGCAGTTGGCTACACCCCGGGTGTTGTTGGTTTCGACCGGCGCGCTCAAGTAGCCAGAGGCGGTCGTGCAATCAAAGATGTGCAGGGGTTCGGACGTCAAGGACAGCATCGCAAGATGCTTTCAACTTGAGAGTTTGATCCTGGCTCAGAACGAACGCTGGCGGCAGGCTTAACACATGCAAGTCGAGCGCACTCTTCGGAGTGAGCGGCGGACGGGTTAGTAACGCGTGGGAACGTGCCCTTCTCTAAGGAATAGCCTCGGGAAACTGAGAGGAATACCTTATACGCCATTCGGGGGAAAGATTTATCGGAGAAGGATCGGCCCGCGTTAGATTAGATAGTTGGTGGGGTAATGGCCTACCAAGTCTACGATCTATAGCTGGTTTTAGAGGATGATCAGCAACACTGGGACTGAGAGAGGGCCCAGACTCCTACGGGAGGCAGCAGTGGGGAATCTTGGACAATGGCCGCAAGCCTGATCCAGCCATGCCGCGTGAGTGATGAAGGCCTTAGGGTGTAAAGCTCTTTCGCCAGAGATGATAATGACAGTATCTGGTAAAGAAACCCCGGCTAACTCCGTGCCAGCAGCCGCGGTAATACGGAGGGGGTTAGCGTTGTTCGGAATTACTGGGCGTAAAGCGCACGTAGGCGGATCAGAAAGTATAGGGTGAAATCCCAGGGCTCAACCCTGGAACTGCCTTATAAACTCCTGGTCTTGAGTTCGAGAGAGGTAAGTGGAATTCCGAGTGTAGAGGTGAAATTCGTAGATATTCGGAGGAACACCAGTGGCGAAGGCGGCTTACTGGCTCGATACTGACGCTGAGGTGCGAAAGTGTGGGGAGCAAACAGGATTAGATACCCTGGTAGTCCACACCGTAAACGATGAATGCCAGACGTCAGCAAGCATGCTTGTTGGTGTCAACCTAACGGATTAAGCATTCCGCCTGGGGAGTACGGTCGCAAGATTAAAACTCAAAGGAATTGACGGGGGCCCGCACAAGCGGTGGAGCATGTGGTTTAATTCGAAGCAACGCGCAGAACCTTACCAACCCTTGACATCCTTGGACCGCCAGAGAGATCTGGTTTTCTCGCAAGAGACCAAGTGACAGGTGCTGCATGGCTGTCGTCAGCTCGTGTCGTGAGATGTTCGGTTAAGGCCGGCAACGAGCGCAACCTACATCCTTAGTTGCCAGCAGTTCGGCTGGGCACTCTAGGGAAACTGCCCGTGATAAGCGGGAGGAAGGTGTAGATGACGTCAAGTCCTCATGGCCCTTACGGGTTGGGCTACACACGTGCTACAATGGCATCTACAGTGAGTTAATCTCCAAAAGATGTCTCAGTTCGGATTGGGGTCTGCAACTCGACCCCATGAAGTCGGAATCGCTAGTAATCGCGTAACACATGACGCGGTGAATACGTTCCCGGGCCTTGTACACACCGCCCGTCACACCATGGGAGTTGGATCTACCCGAAGGCCGTGCGCCAACCTTTTCGGAGGGGGCAGCGGACCACGGTGGGTTCAGCGACTGGGGTGAAGTCGTAACAAGGTAGCCGTAGGGAACCTGCGGCTGGATCACCTCCTTTCTAAGGATGTTCCTAGTCAGCATGAACTTGTTCATACTCGTGGAACACTTAGCAATGATGCGTAATCAAAACGCATCAACATCGGAGCATCGCAAGATGTTCCTTTGGACCGAGCCGTCCTCATATCTCTTCAGAAAAGTCGCGGCAGCAGCCGTTATCTGGCGCTGCCTGGTGACATAACCACTGAGTGCTGCTCTCGGGCATTGCTTTGCAATACCCTGTCGCACACGGGTATTGATTTGCTTTGCAAATCGAAAACCGGGTCGGTAGCTCAGGTGGTTAGAGCGCACGCCTGATAAGCGTGAGGTCGGAGGTTCAAGTCCTCCTCGACCCACCAGTCATCCTTCGGGATTAAGATGGGGCCTTAGCTCAGCTGGGAGAGCGCCTGATTTGCATTCAGGAGGTCAGGAGTTCGATCCTCCTAGGCTCCACCATCACCCCAGAGGGGTGTTTGATACCTGTTACAATTAGATCGTTAAGCACTGTGCGCAGTTCTTAACCGTCCAATTGGACGAATTGACATCGTTAAGAGAGAAACAATCAAACAACACTGTTGATCGCCCCGAGTGTGGGGATGATCTCAGATTGGTGCTGTATGTGGTCTTCGGACTATTTACAGCGAGCTTTGGAACACGTCTGTTTCCTCGGACGTCCCAGGGTTTGCCAGCCTGAAACGACAGAGTTGTCCAAGTCAAGTACACTAACCCGGTTCTAATTCCGCAAGGTTTTGGAACCATTGTATTTATGATGACTGTTTTGCGAAGAGGGCGGGATCGACATCACGCCGTTAGTAGTAAGACGCCTGTTCATCATGAATGCGGGAAAGTAACTTTTTGGTCTGGAGATTGTGACATCGGTTTCTTACCAGCTTCCGATGTCCCGATGGTTCTTTTTGTCTGTCATCTATCCGCGCTCAAGTAGCCGAATAGGCGGTAGTGCAAGTATAAAGGCTATCTATTTCTGGATCAGATCAAGCGCGAGAAGGGCGTTTGGTGAATGCCTTGGCAGTAAGAGGCGATGAAAGACGTGATACTCTGCGATAAGCCATGGGGAGCTGAGAATAAGCTTTGATTCATGGATTTCTGAATGGGGCAACCCACCTGAAAGTTCATTATAATTACTTCGGTAGTTTATAATGTTCTTAACCAGGTACTTATGAACTGAATACATAGGTTTATAAGAGCAAACCCGGGGAACTGAAACATCTAAGTACCCGGAGGAAAGGAAATCAATTGATACTCCCCTAGTAGCGGCAGCGAACGGGGACCAGCCGAGCCTTGAGTGTGAGAAGAACATGTTGGGAAGCATGGCCATAGCGGGTGATAGCACCGTATTCGAAGCATGATGGGACGTATTAAGTAGGGCGGAACACGTGAAATTCTGTCTGAAGATCGGAGGACCACCTTCGAAGGCTAAGTACTCCTTACTGACGATAGTGAACCAGTACCGTGAGGGAAAGGTGAAAAGCACCCCGACGAGGGGAGTGAAACAGTACCTGAAACCGAACGCCTACAATCAGTTGGAGCCTCCTTGCGGGGTGACAGCGTACCTTTTGTATAATGGGTCATCGACTTGGTCTCACGAGCAAGCTTAAACCGTTAGGTGTAGGCGCAGCGAAAGCGAGTCTTAATAGGGCGCATGAGTTCGTGGGATCAGACCCGAAACCGAGTGATCTAGGCATGGCCAGGTTGAAGGTGCAGTAACATGCACTGGAGGACCGAACCCACATCTGTTGAAAAAGATCGGGATGAGCTGTGCCTAGGGGTGAAAGGCCAATCAAACTCGGAGATAGCTGGTTCTCTGCGATCTATTTAGGTAGAGCGTCGTCCGAATACCCCGGGGGGTAGAGCACTGGATGGGTAATGGGGACTCACCGTCTTACTGATCCTAACCAAACTCCGAATACCCGGGAGTACTAGACGGCAGACACACTGCGGATGCTAACGTCCGTAGTGGAGAGGGAAACAACCCTGACCTCCAGCTAAGGCCCCTAATTCATGGCTAAGTGGGAAAGCAGGTGGGATGTCCAAAACAACCAGGAAGTTGGCTTAGAAGCAGCCATCTTTTAAAGATAGCGTAACAGCTCACTGGTCTAATTAAGACGTCCTGCGGCGAAGATGTAACGGGGCTCAAGCCATGAGCCGAAGCTGAGGATGCACATAGTGCATGGTAGCAGAGCGTAGTGTGACATAGTTCCAATGTCTCTTTTACTCATTGGATGTGATCTGGTTCGTTATCAATGGCGCGGTCAAACGTGCTCAAGTAGCGATGCGGTAGCACATCAAATAATGAGTGTCGGAGACACGGAGCTTTCGATGAAGCCGGGGCGTGAGCCATCCGGTGGAGAGATCACTAGCGAGAATGATGACATGAGTAGCGACAAAGAGTGTGAGAGACACTCTCGCCGAAAGTCCAAGGGTTCCTGCTTAAAGCTAATCTGAGCAGGGTAAGCCGACCCCTAAGGCGAGGCCGAAAGGCGTAGTCGATGGGAACCGGGTTAATATTCCTGGGCCATGAGGTGGTGACGGATCTCGAAGGCAGTTCATCCTTATTGGATTGAATGGGCTGCTGCGAGGTTCCTGGAAATAGCCCCTCTATAAGATCGTACCCTAAACCGACACAGGTGGACAGGTAGAGAATACCAAGGCGCTTGAGAGAACGATGTTGAAGGAACTCGGCAAAATACCTCCGGAAAGTTCGCGAGAAGGAGGCCTGGTTTCTACGCAAGTGGGAGCTGGGGGCACAAACGAGGGGGTGGCGACTGTTTATTAAAAACACCGGGCTCTGCGAAGTCGTAAGACGAAGTATAGGGTCTGACGCCTGCCCGGTGCCTGAAGGTTAAAAGGAGGGGTGAGAGCTCTGAATTGAAGCCCAGGTCAACGGCGGCCGTAACTATAACGGTCCTAAGGTAGCGAAATTCCTTGTCGGGTAAGTTCCGACCTGCACGAATGGCGTAACGACTTCCCCGCTGTCTCCAACATCGACTCAGCGAAATTGAATTGCCTGTCAAGATGCAGGCTTCCCGCGGTTATACGGAAAGACCCCGTGCACCTTTACTACAGCTTCGCACTGGTATCAGGATTTTGAGACGTGCAGGATAGGTTGTTAGGCATCGAAACTGAGACGCTAGTCTCGGTGGAGCCTCCCTTGAGATACCACCCTTCGCACTCTTGATATCTAACCGCGGTCCATTATCTGGATCCGGGACGCTGCGTGGCGGGCCGTTTGACTGGGGCGGTCGCCTCCTACAGCGTAACGGAGGCGCGCGAAGGTTGGCTCAGAGCGGTCGGAAATCGCTCGTTGA
>NZ_MWVJ01000009.1 GCF_002087335.1 Pseudophaeobacter leonis | reverse complement strand
GACGCCCGAGGACACCATCCACCAGCCAATCGCGCCTTGCACGCCGCCAAGAACCCCGGGCAGCGCCAGACGCCCGGTCCAGCCGGTGGGGATCTTGCGGGCAAGCAGAAAGCCAAAAAAGCCAATGGCCCAGATCAGGCCCATCACGCGACCAAGCTGGCGATGGCCCCATTCCCACCAGTAGATCGATTTGAAATCCGCCAGCTCCATCCACTGGTTTTCAATCTGCCACTGGTCAATCTGTTTGTATTTGTCGAATTCAGCCTGCCACTCGACCTCAGAGAGCGGCGGCAGCGCGCCCGTCACCGGGCGCCATTCCGTAATGGAAAGGCCGGAATCCGTGAGCCGGGTCAGCCCGCCGACCACGATCATCGCCACCACCAGGGCAAACAGGACCAAAAGCCAGGCCCGGATAGCGCCCCGCGCGCCGCCGCGATCACGGTCAATCATTCCGGGGGTGGCTACGGCGGTCTCGGCCTTGGTGCCGTCGACCTCTTCAAAAATGCTGCGCTTGCTCATGCTTGCCTCTTTCAGATCTGCCGCCAAGCTAGGGGCGCGGGTCGCGAAGGTCCAGTGCATCCAGATGATTGAACGCTACAGAAACCATTTTTCAGGAGGGGTCTGAGGATCGTCACCTTCCGCACGGGCGCTGTGTTTCCAGCGCACCATCTGCCGCATGACACCGTGCAGCATCTGAACATCCGCGCGGGTCAGCCGCATCCGGCTGAACATATTGCGAAACACCACTTTCATGCCGGCAGCCTTGGTTTCAGGAAAGAAAAACCCGGCCTCATCCAGACGGTCTTCATAGTGGCTGACCAGAGCCTCAACATCGCGGCCGGTCGCCCAGTCCGTCTTGCCCAACTCGGTAACCTCGGCCGCGACATCCTGCATCTGACGCTGCCATTCATAGGCGGTCAACAGCACACATTGGCCAAGGTTGAGCGAGGCAAATCGGGGTTCACCGGCACCGAAATAATGGCGTTTGCCCGGGCAATATCGTCGTTCTCAAGACCGGCGCGCTCGGGGCCAAACAGCACTGCCACCTTTTCGCCGCTGAGGATTTTCTCACGCGCCAGTTTCATCGCAGCTTCCGGGCTGTAGACCGGCTTGACCAGCTCGCGGGGGCGTGCTGTGGTGGCAAAGACAAAAGAGCAGTCCTCAAGGGCGGCAGGCAAATCCTGCGTCAGTACCGCCTCATCTAGGAGACGTCCGGCGCCCGAGGCCATGGCAACCGCTTTGGGATTGGGCCAGCCATCACGGGGGCCCACGATGCGCATTCGGTCCAGACCGAAATTCCACATGGCACGCGCAGCCGCACCGATGTTTTCCCCCATCTGAGGGCGGACCAGAACAAAGGCGGGTTGTGGCGTGTCGCTGGGCATCTCTTCCTCCGCAAAATACCGCCCTGCTGTAGTCGGCGCACGCCAGATGAGCAACCCACCTGCGCTCTTCAACGGGCTTTTGCACGCCTCATTTAGGGTTTGTCCCCTGAGCGTCGCAATATTGTCCGGTGCCTTGCCATATAAATCTGCGTGGCACTGTGTAATTTCCTCAGGAGCACTGCGTATTTGCCCCTGCCCGCGCTGGCAAAACCTTGCGTTTGGCGACAGATACGCTAAAACCCCTGCTTCAAAGTGAACAGGAGTGAGCTGCATGGACAATGCCTCAGAAGCCCCCGAAGCCCCGCAGATCTACCTCATCTCCCCCCCGAGCTTTGAGCTAAGCCGGTTCCCCGATATTCTGGCGCGCGTGTTGGACAGCACCGAGATTTCCTGCCTGCGCCTCAACCTTGCCAGCCGCGACGAGGACACGCTGAGCCGGGCTGGAGATGCCCTGCGCGAGGTATGTCACGCTCGGGAAGTCGCCATTGTAATCAGCGACCACCAAATTCTGGCAGAGCGTCTGGGTCTGGATGGTGTGCATCTGAATGATGCGTCAAAATCGGTCCGCACCGCGCGCAAGGCACTGGGCCCTGATGCCATTGTCGGCAGTTTCTGTGGCGCCACGCGACACGACGGTATCGCCGCCGCCGAAGCAGGCGCTGACTATGTTAGCTTTGGACCTGTTGGCACATCCGGTCTTGGGGATGGTGCTGTCGCCGGGAGTGATCTGTTTGAATGGTGGTCGCAGATGATCGAGGTTCCGGTGGTCGCCGAAGGCGGGCTGACCGAAGAGCTGGTGCGCACCGTTTCGCCCTTTACGGATTTCTTTGGTCTGGGCGATGAGCTCTGGACCTCTGACGACCCTGTCGCCACCCTGCGCCGTTTCATGGCGGTCCTGGGCTGAACAAGTCGCCACAAAGAATTTGAACCTGAATGGCGCCGCAGGAAACTGAGGCGCTATTTTTTTTGGCCCAGCTCCTTTGGCACTATTTCTCCTTTGGCACCCTTTCCATTTGCCCCGGCTACAGCGGAATGCGTTCAAAAAACCAATAGCCGCCAATCAACGCAATGGTCAGAGAGGCAGGAATGGCAACCCTGCCGCGGTATTTGGGATGGCCGCCAAACCAATAGCCCAAACAGCCATAGGCAAGGGCGATCACCGCCAACTGACCAAACTCTACCCCGACATTAAAGCCCAAAAGCGCTGGCACCACCTGATCCTGCGGCAGGCCGAATTCGCCCAGAACCGTCGCGAAGCCAAGCCCATGCAGCAGGCCAAAGCCAAAGATCACAAGGGTACGCCAGCTGTGCAGTCGCCGCGCAAAGATGTTTTCAACCGCAACAAACACGATCGAGGCCGCAATCAGCGGCTCTACAATGGCAGGGTTCACAGACACCAGGCCCAGCGCCCCAAGCGCCAGAGTGATGCTATGGGCCACAGTAAAGGTGGTCACCTGCCACAACAGCGGCCGGATTCGCAGGCTGAGAAAGAACAGCCCCAGCACAAAAAGGATATGATCCAGCCCCTGCGGCAGAATGTGGTCAAACCCAACCGGCACATAGCTTTGAAACACCTGCCAGGGCGTCTGGACCGCTCCGCCCTTTAGCACAATCGCCGGGGACTGGCCTCCGCCCAGCAGATAGCCGGTATAGGGGTCGGGCACACCGTTTTGCCGCAGTACCACCGCGCCCGAACCCTGCGGCCACGTTAGTTTGAGGTAAAGCGCTGTGCGCGGGATGTCCCCCGTGAGGGTGAGATATGAGGCGCGCGCAAGGCTTACATCTTCAATCTCTGGGATCGTCAGGCTGTCCAGCTGCAATGCCACCGCACCACCTGCCTCCAGCTGCAACTCAGGCAGCCAGTCTTCGACAAAAAGGCGCGCCATGGGGCCCAGCTCAGCCTCATCCATATTGCGCAACAAATCATAGTCCAGCGATTTGTCGCTGGTATCGGTATTTGCACGTCCGTCCAGATCGATGCCTGCAACAAAGGCCTCAAGGTTCATGCGCAGCTTCAGGCTGATTTTGCCGTCCTCTACGTTAAAGTCGGCAATAGTCGGCGTGACCTCATGGCTCCGGCCAACCCCCGGCAAGCCAAAGAGCACAAGGCTTGACAGGATCAGCAGGATGCCCACCCTGAGGGGGCTCAAAAGAAAAGTTTTCAAAATGCCCGTTTTCAAAATGCCCACTGTCTCGATCCGCTCGCTCCGTCTCATTCTGCTGGTTGCGCTCAGTCTTGCAAGCCTCTCTTTCGGGAGTGCTCCAGCATTATCCCACGAGTTTTGGATTGAGCCGGAAAAATATCAAGTCAATTCCGACGGCACCCTGCGGGCAGGCCTTAGAAATGGTCAGATGTTCAAGGGAGCCCGCCTGCCCTATTTCGAGCATCGCACCCGGCGTTTTGAAACCATACAGGGTGGGCATATCGCCCTATGTGGGGCGCATGGGCGATATGCCAGCCCTGGTTCTGGAAGAGCTACAGGCGGGGCTGCTGATTGCGCTGCATGAAACCACCCCTGATCTGATCACCTACAAGACATGGGAGAAGTTTGCCCGTTTTGCCGCCAACCAGGGGTTTGGCGATATTTAGGCCAAACATAGCCAGCGCGGCCTGCCGGACTCTGGATTTGTCGAGCGCTACAGCCGCCATGCGAAACTGCTTGTCGCGGTTGATCACGGCAAGGGCGCAGATCGCGCCTTTGGGCTTGAGACCGAGTTTGTCGCGCTGAAGAACCCCTATACCCTCGATATGACTGCAGCGCCCGCGCCTAGATCGGTGACTTTGCCTGTACAGCTGTTTTATCAGGGCGCACCACGCGCATTGGCACAGGTGGAGATCTTTGAGCGTGCGCCTGACGGGGTGGTCCAGAGCAGCCTTGCAAAAACCGACACCACGGGGCTGGTGCAGGTCCCTGTACGCGCACAGCACAGCTATTTGCTGAATGCGGTTGTGTTGCGCGCTGTTGAGGGAGATGCCAAAGTGGTTTGGGAAACGCTCTGGGCCTCGATGGTTTTTGCCGTCCCTTAGGTACGGCTCCCCTTTCGCCTGCCGTTTTCACCCTATTGCTGTGGCTATGGTGCTTGCGAGGCGCGACAAAAGGCGCAATAGAGGCCGCATGACACAGGATATTTCATCTCCCGCCACCCCCTCAGCCGCTGCCCTGCAGGTTCTTTGCATTGGTTCTGTCCTCTGGGACATTATCGGTCGCAGCCCGGCTGAAATGCGGCGTGGCTCAGATATGCCCGGACGCATCACCAGGCTGCCGGGGGGTGTTGCGATGAATATCGCCATGACCCTAGCCCGGTTTGGTCTGGCACCAACCCTGTTGAGCACTATCGGGCGCGACCCCGAAGGCGATGAACTGATTGCCGCCTGCAGCCGCCTTGGCTGCCGCACTGATTATCTCTACCGATCCGAGGATCTGCCAACGGATCGCTATATGGCTGTTGAGGGCGGCAATGGATTGATCGCGGCGATTGCCGATGCCCATTCTCTGGAAGCCGCCGGCGACAAGATCCTGCGCCCGCTGATGGATGGCACACTTGGCACGCTGGAGGCGCCCTACGCCGGGGCTATCGCGCTAGACGGCAACCTTACGGCGTCGCTGCTGGGGGAAATTGCCACCGGTCCCGCCTTTGCCAAGGCGGACCTGCGCGTCGCCCCCGCCTCTCCCGGTAAGGCAGAACGCCTGCGGCCGTTTTTAAACCGCACCCGGGGCACGCTTTATGTGAACCCCGAAGAGGCCGGGCTGTTGTGTCAGGATAATTTTACCAACAGCGAAACCGCAGCAATGGCCCTGCTGGATCGCGGTGCGGCCCGCGTGCTGGTGACCGATGGCGGTGCTGCGGCCAGTGAGGCCTGCGCCGCAACCCATTGTGTCATCACCAAACAGCCGCCCCGCGTCACGGTCGCCCGTGTCACCGGCGCTGGCGACACCTTTATGGCGGCGCATATCGCAGCCGAAGCCCGTGGAGAAGACCGTGATTCCGCTTTGGCAGCCGCCCTGCAGGCCGCCGCCACCTATGTTTCAGGAGAACCGCCGCTGTGATCAAAATCCAGTATTCGTCCGAAGTCCGCGCCGCACAGGCCGCAGGCACAGCCATTGTGGCGCTTGAAAGCACTATCATTACCCACGGCATGCCGTTTCCGCAGAACGTTGAGGTCGCAGCCCAGGTTGAACAAGACATTCGCGATCTCGGCGCGACGCCTGCCACCATCGCCGTGATGCAGGGGGTCTTGCATGTGGGGCTTGAGCCCGACCAGCTGCAGTCTCTGGGTCAGGCCAAAAACGTGGCCAAGGTCTCGCGCGCGGATATGCCGACCTGCATCGCCATGGGCAAAACCGGAGCTACCACAGTGGCCGCGACCATGATTGCCGCCCGTCTTGCGGATATCAAAGTCTTTGCCACGGGTGGCATTGGCGGGGTGCACAAGGGCGCTGAGACCAGTTTTGATATCTCTGCGGATCTGATGGAGCTGGCGCAAACCGAGGTTACCGTAGTTGCCGCCGGGGCAAAGGCCATTCTGGACATCCCCAAAACGCTTGAAATTCTGGAAACTCAAGGCGTTCCGGTGATCGCCTACGGTCAGGACAGCTTTCCCGCCTTTTGGTCTGCCCAGTCTGATCTGGCAGCACCGCTGCGCATGGACAATGCCGCCGAGATCGCCCGGGCGCATGCCACCCGTGGCGCGATGGGTCTGCCCGGTGGCCAGCTGATCGCCAACCCGATCCCCAGTGATGCTCAGATCGCGGCCGAGGTGCTCGCCCCGGTGATTGCCCAGGCGCAAAGCGAAGTCGACGCGCAGGGTGTGTCCGGCAAGGCGGTCACGCCCTTCCTGCTGCAACGGATCTTTGAGCTCACCGAGGGCAAATCCCTGACTGCAAATATCGCTCTGGTGCGCAATAATGCGCGTCTTGCCGCTGAAATCGCCAAAGAACTGGTCGCGCTTAACTCTTGAGTGACTTTCCTTTGACTACGGCATTGCTCAGGCGGCTATCAATACATAGGTTCTGCCTGAGGTTCTGCCTGAGGTTCCGCCTTGCTCCAAAATGATTGTACCCAATGACCACACCCTTTGATGAAGAACCCATCCGCCATCGCTCCGGTCTGTTTGCCCGGCTGCGCTCGTCGTTTTTCACCGGGATTGTCGTCATTGCCCCGGTTAGCCTGACGCTCTGGCTCTTGTGGACCGTAGTGGGCTGGGTCGATGCGGTGGTGTTGCCGCTGGTGCCCAACACCATTTCGCCAGAGCAATATATCGGCATCAACCTGCGTGGCATCGGGCTGATCTTCTTTTTGCTGTTCACCATTGTCATCGGCTGGATCGCCAAGGGCATCATTGGGCGATCGCTGATCGGTTTTGCGGAAAACCTGGTCAACCGTATGCCTGTGGTGCGCACGATCTATTCCGGCATCAAACAGATCTCGGAAACCGTGTTTGCCCAGTCAGAGCGCAGCTTTGAGAAAGCCTGCCTGATCCAGTATCCCCGTCGTGGTATCTGGGCGATTGGCTTTATCTCCACCACCGCCAAGGGCGAGGTCTCTGACCGTGCCGACACGGGTGGCACTCTGATGAGCATCTTTCTTCCCACCACCCCCAACCCAACCTCGGGCTTTTTGCTCTTTGTCCCCAGCGATGATGTGATCGAGCTCGATAGGGGCGTCGAAGATGCTGCCAAGCTGGTGATCTCGGCGGGGCTGGTCTATCCAAACCAAAAAACCCCCAGCACGCCGGAACTGCCTGCTGAAGAATAGGCCCTAGCCTCTGTCGGACCATGGCAAAAAGGGAAGGCATCACGCCTTCCCTTCGTCGTTGTGGGCTGTGTGCGGCGTGGAGCCGATCTAGAGCGCGGTCCAGCCGCCATCCACGCTGAGGGTGGTGCCGGGGGTCTGCGCGGCCTCTTCCGAGCAGAAAAAGACCGTCGAGCCGCCCAATTGTTCAACGGTGGCAAATTCACGCGATGGCTGGCGGTCCAGCATGACCTTTTTGATCACCTCTTCGCGCGACATATTGTATTTCGCCATGGTGTCCGGGATCTGTGCCTCCACCAGTGGCGTCAAAACATAGCCGGGACAGATGGCATTGCAGGTGATCGGCTCTTCCGCTGTTTCCAGCGCCACGGTTTTTGTCAGACCAACAACCCCGTGTTTGGCCGCAACATAGGCCGACTTGTACGGCGACGCGGTCAGCCCATGGGCCGAGGCAATGTTGACCACACGCCCCCAGCCAGCCGCCCGCATCATCGCAAAGCAACCGCCGTGGTGTGAAAGGCCGAGCTGAGATTGATGGCGAGAATGGCATTCCAGGCATCAACAGGGAAAGTCTCGACTGGCGCCACATGTTGTATGCCGGCATTATTGACAAGGATATCACAGTGCCCCGCCGCCTCTATCAGCCCCCGGCAGGCCTCGGCGTCAGACATATCGGCGGTGCTGTAGCGGGCCTTGCCGCCAAACTCAGACGCGATCTGAGCTGCCAGTTCGTGGTCTTCGGTCCGGTCGGTAAAGGAGTTGAGCACAACATCGGCCCCCGCCCGCGCCAGCTCACGTGCAATGCCAAGGCCGATGCCCGAATTGGACCCGGTGATCACCGCAGTTTTTCCCTGGAGTGTCATCATTTGTCCCTTTCTTGTTTTTCTAAAGACGTTGGCGGCATCTTGCCATGCTGCACCGCCAAAAGAAACGCGTAGGACTACTTAGACCGGCACCTGTTGTTGCAGGCTTCCTGGTGCACGCAGACAGGTGTTTAGTCAAAGCCTGCCCCCACAGGCCATGCGAGGCCACACAGAGCCAGACTGCGGCAGCCAGACAGAAGCGACCAGACTACGCGGGAACAAGAGAGAACTGCCAAAAAAAAACGCCCGCACGAAGCGGGCGTATAGTTATTGAGGCAGGTTTCATACAGGCAAGAAACCTATCGAGCAGTGACTCTGTTATACGCAATTTCGCGCTTTCCTCCAAGCTAAAAGTTTGAAATGACGGAGATGCACCTAATAAGTGTTGACCCAAGAAAATAAGGGCAGAACGGGATTGTTGCCAAAGTGAAGTCAGAATTTTTCCAAAAACTGCAGGCCGTAACATTAGGAATCTCCCTGTTTGGCGGGGCCCATTTTGCACAGGCAGAATCATCCCATGGCATAGCTATGTACGGTAACCCCGCCTTGCCAAAGGATTTTGTCTCTCTGCCCTATGCCAACCCGGCCGCTCCCAAGGGGGGAAAGGTTGTCTTTGGCAATACCGGCGGCTTTGATACGCTTAACCCCTTTGCCCAGAAAGGCACGCCTCCCTGGCAGCTCAGATTTTGGGGATATGAGAGTCTCATGGGGCGGTCCTGGGACGAAGCTTTCTCTCTTTACGGGCTGTTGGCCGAATCAGTTAATGTAGCTGAGGACCGATCCTGGGTGGAATTCACCCTGCGGGATGAGGCGCGTTTCTCAGACGGAAGCCCGGTCACAATCGAGGATGTGATCTGGTCCTATGAGCTGCTCGGAACCCAGGGGCATCTTCGCTATAGGGGGTTTTGGAACAAGGTCTCCGAGATCCGCCAAACCGGTCCCCTAAGCCTGCGCATCACCTTCAATACCAAAGACCGCGAGCTCGCTTTGATTGCCGGGATGCGCCCCATTTTGCAAAAAGCACAATGGCAGGACAAAGATTTTGCCGCCTCCGGCCTCTCTGAGGCGCCCATTGGCAGTGGTCCCTATGTGATCGAAAGTTTTGAGGCAGGCCGCCAGCTCACCCTGCGGCGCAATCCTGACTATTGGGGCAAGGATCTGCCGTTTCGTGTTGGCACCCAGAACTTTGACCAATTGCGGATCGACTTTTTCGGGGACCAGACCGTGTTGTTTGAGGCCTTCAAGGCCGGAGAGCTCACCAGCTTTCGGGAATTCAACGCGGATAAATGGGACAGCGCCTATGGGTTCGCCGCCGTCACCGAGGGCCGGATCGTCAAAAGCGAGATCCCGCACCAACGTCCCTCGGGCATGACCGCCTCGCTTTTAACACCCGTCGCGCGCCCTTTGATGACTGGCGGGTGCGCGAAGCCTTCCTGCTGGCGTTCAATTTTGAATACATCAACGAGACCATCACTGGCGGTGTGCAACCGCGCATCACCTCTTATTTCTCAAACTCTCACCTTGGCCTGCAGCCCGGTCCCGCCACAGGTCGCGTGGCCGCCTATCTGGCGCCGTTTGCCGACACACTGCCTCCCGGAGCACTAGAAGGCTATGCCTTGCCGCAAAGCGACGGCACCAAGCGCAATCGCAAAAATCTGCGCAAAGCCATGGACTTGCTCTCCGAGGCGGGCTGGACCGTTGAGGGTGGCGTGTTGCGCAACGCGCGCGGAGACCCGCTCAATCTCAGCGTGCTGCTGCGTCAGGGCGATTCAGAGATGAAAACGGTGATCGAGATCTATGCCCGGGCGCTTGAGCGTCTGGGAGTGTCTTTGACGCCTGAACTTGTTGACAATGCACAATATGTTGGGCGGCAGTCGGAGTTTGACTTTGATCTGACGCGGGTGCGGCGCGAGCTGTCTCTCAGCCCGCGGCAACGAGCAAAGGCTATACTGGGGCGCCCAGGGCGCCAATCAGCCCGGCAGCCGTAACCTGATGGGGATTTCCTCTCCTGCTGTGGATGCGATGATTGATCATATGC
>NZ_MWVJ01000088.1 GCF_002087335.1 Pseudophaeobacter leonis | reverse complement strand
GAATCATCTCGGTGGTGAGGCGGGTGCGGCCTTCGATCTCGGTCAGCTGCCGCTTGGCCTCTTCCAGCGCGTTGATGGTGGCGGCCAGTTTGCGGTTGGTGGCCGAAAGCTCTTCGGTGTGGGAAATCAGCCGGTCTGACATCTCCTCGGAACGAGCCCGCAGCAATTGCTCAACCCGTTTGGCGCGGCTGATGTCGGTATAGACGGCAACCCAGCCGCCCTGTGGCAGCGGCGCGCCTTCGATCGAGATCACCTGACCATTGGCGCGGGTGCGCTCAAGGTAATGCGGCTCAAACGCCAGGGCCTGATTGACCCGGGCGGTGACAAACTCTTCGATGTCATCCACCGGGCCGTATTCGCCGCTGGTGGCGATATGGGGATGGTTTCGTCAAAGCGCGCCCCTGGCGTGACCAGGGCATCGGGCAGGTTGAACATTTCCTGAAAGCGATTGTTGCAGACGGCCAGCCGCAAATCGCTGTCATAGATCGAGATCGCCTGAGCAATCAGGTTGAGCCCGGCCGTGGTCATTGCCGGGTGTGTTTTGTCGGATCTGTTCATGGCTCCCCCGCGCCCCTCTTGCAGGCATGGCTATCACCGTAGCGCTGGATGGCAAAGAGGCAGCCTCGCGGCTTTGACAGAAACTGCCTTGCCAAATTCGGGACCCGCGAAAACCTGGTACAGGGGAGATCTGGGCAAATGTCATCCTGTTACAATTCGTTAGATTTGTGAAAACTTCACGAAAAAGTTGACCCGCTAGCATGCTGCAGTTCCTAATGGGGACCAGAATCGTGTGACAGCGATCCGCCGGCCACAGAAGGCCGGAAAGGGAGGAGAAAGAACATTGGCTCAGATGCAGTCAGGCGCTGCAGGGAAACTCTCCCTGCCGGCGCTGCTTGAACGCAACGTTTCGGAATTCGGTGATAAGCCGGCCTACCGGGAAAAAGAATTTGGCATTTGGCAGTGCTGGACCTGGGCGCAAGCCGCCAAGGAGATCGAGGCTCTGGCGCTTGGTCTGATCAATCTTGGTGTGAATGAGGGCGACTTTATCGCCATCATCGGCGGCAACCGTCCCTATATGTATTGGTCGATGGTTGCTGCCCAGTCCGTCGGTGCAATTCCGGTGCCGCTGTACCAGGATGCCAACGCCGAAGAGATGGCCTATGTGCTGGACCACTGTGGCGCCCGTTTTGTGATCGCCGCAGATCAGGAACAGGTCGACAAGGTGATCGAGGTGCAGGAGCAATTGCACCAGTTCGAGCATATGATCTATCTCGACCCGCGCGGATTGCGCAAATATGACCACCACGCGCTGCATGAGTATTCCCATGTGCAAAACCAGGGTCGCGCCGCCTATGATGAGTGGATCACCGATCTGCAGGAGCGCCGCGCCAAGCTGACATACGACAGCACCTGCGTGATGCTCTATACCTCGGGCACCACCGGGAAGCCTAAAGGCGTGGTCCTGTCGAACCGCAATATCATTGAGAGCGCCAAAAACGCCTGCGAGTTCGACAAACTGAAACAGAGTGATGAGATCCTCGCCTATCTGCCGATGGCCTGGGTTGGCGATTTCATCTTCTCAATCGGTCAGGCCTATTGGGCCGGGTTCTGCGTCAACTGCCCCGAAAGCCCCGAGACCATGATGACCGATCTGCGTGAGATCGGCCCCAGCTACTATTTTGCGCCTCCGCGGGTGTTTGAAACCCAGCTGACCAATGTGATGATCCGCATGGAAGACGCGGGTAGTCTCAAGCGCAAGATGTTCCATCACTTTATGGCGCATGCCAAAAAGGTTGGCCCCAGCATTCTCGACGGCAAGCCCGTTGGCCTGATGGACCGGATGAAATACGCGCTGGGCGACAAGCTGGTCTATGGCCCGCTGAAAGACACGCTGGGCTTTGGCAATGTGCGCGTGGGCTACACTGCCGGCGAAGCCATTGGCCCCGAGATTTTTGAGTTTTACCGCTCGCTTGGGATCAACCTCAAACAGCTCTATGGTCAGACCGAGGCGACTGTTTTCATCACGGTGCAGCCGGATGGCGAAGTACGGGCCGACACGGTTGGTGTCCCGGCGCCGGATGTGGAAATCCGCATCTCGGAAAAGGGCGAAATCTTCTACCGCTCGCCAGGTACTTTTGTGGAATACTACAAAAACCCCGAAAGCACCGCCGATACCAAAGACCCTGAAGGCTGGGTCGCAACAGGGGATGCGGGCTTCTTTGAAGAAGACTCTGGCCATCTGCGCATTATCGACCGGGCCAAAGACGTTGGCAAAATGGCGGACGGCGGCATGTTTGCTCCCAAATTTGTCGAGAACAAACTCAAGTTCTATCCCGATATCCTTGAGGCTGTGCTGTTTGGCAATGGTAAGGACCGTTGCGTTGCCTTTATCAACATCGACCTTTCGGCGGTGGGCAACTGGGCTGAGCGCAACAATATTGCCTATGCATCCTATCAGGAGCTGACCGCGCACCCAAAGGTTCTGCAGTCGATTCAAGAGCATGTCTCTGAGGTGAACAAATCTGTAGCCGAAGACAAGATGCTGTCGGGCTGTCAGGTGCACCGCTTTGTCATCCTGCACAAACAGCTGGATGCGGATGATGGTGAGATGACCCGGACGGGTAAGGTGCGGCGTCGTATCGTCGAAGAGAAATTCTCTGATATCCTGACCGCGCTGTATGACGGATCAGGCCAGATCTCGACCACAACGGAAGTGACCTACGAGGATGGTCGCAAAGGCGCGATCAGTGCGACGCTCACCATTATTGATGCGGATCTCGCAGCCGGTGTTCAGCACAGGGTGGCCGCAGAATGAGCAACAGGCACTCAGATTGTCGCCTCACGCTATGTGCATCCCCTGGTCCGGTCTCAGACGAGATCGGGGCAGTGCTCGGGATGGAAGGCGGTATGGACGACCTGGCGGATCATCAGGGGCGCGCTGAACCCACGGGTTCGCAAATTGATCGAGGTGCGGCTTTCGGATGGGGACAGGCCTTTGCGTTTGCATTCAAAGGCCATCTTCAACAGGCAGGTATGCTCGAACTCACTAAACATTGCAGGGATCTCCTTGCTACTCAACTTTACCAAGTGTCACACAGAGATCTTAATTCTTTAATGTGGCGGAATAATGGAGACGTCAGTCATGCTTGACCAATCCGATAGCTATGTCACCGAAGATGGTCGCACCATTGGCGGCGTGGTGATGGAAATGAAGAACATCACCCTGCGGTTTGGCGGTGTTGTTGCCATCAAGGATATCTCCTTTGATATTCGCGAAGGCGAGATTCGTGCGATCATCGGCCCCAACGGCGCCGGAAAATCCTCGATGCTCAACGTCATCTCGGGCTTTTACGTGCCACAGGAAGGCACCGTTGAGTTCCACGGCAAACCCCGCCCTCAGATGCGCCCCTATGAGGTGGCACAGCAGGGCATCGCGCGCACCTTTCAGAACATCGCCCTGTTTGAGGGGATGACCGTTCTGGACAACGTGATGACCGGGCGCCTCAACCACATGAAAACGGGTCTGTTTCAGCAGGCTCTGTGGAAGGGGAAGGCCGAGAAGGAAGAAACCGCCAATCGCGAAGTGGCCGAGAAAGTGATCGACTTTCTTGAAATTCAGCACATCCGCAAAACTCCGGTGGGACGCCTGCCTTATGGTTTGAAAAAGCGTGTCGAACTGGCCCGCGCTCTGGCGGCCGAGCCCAAGCTCTTGCTGCTGGATGAGCCGATGGCCGGCATGAACGTCGAGGAAAAAGAGGACATGTCCCGCTTTATCCTGGATGTGAACGACGAATTTGGCACCACCATCGCCCTGATCGAACACGATATGGGCGTGTCATGGACCTGAGCGACCGTGTGGAGGTGATGGATTACGGCAAGAAAATTGGCGATGGCACACCGGATGAGGTGCGCAACAACCAAGCTGTGATCGACGCCTACCTGGGTGTTGCACATGACTAAAGTTCTGACAGATATGAGGAGAGTGACTGATGTCTGACCAGTTTCTTTTTGCAACCGAAGTCTTCTTCAACGGGCTGATGGCCGGGGTGCTCTATGCGCTGGTGGCGCTGGGTTTCGTGCTGATCTACAAGGCCTCTGGCATTTTCAACTACGCCCAGGGCGTTATGGCGCTGTTTGCCGCCATGACCCTGGTGGGCATCATGGAGGGGCAGGTGCCCTTCAGCCATATCATCAATGCGATGTTTGGCACCGAGGTGCATCATTTTGGCTGGCATGTGCCGGCGCTGCTGGCGATCCTTCTGACCGTGGGTGTCATGGTGCTCTTTGCCTGGCTGGTGCAGCGCATCGTGATGCGCCATCTGGTGGGGCAAGAGCCGATCATCCTGTTCATGGCGACCATTGGTCTGGCCTATTTTCTCGAAGGCTTCTCGGACCTTATGTGGGGCTCTGAGATCAAGACGCTGGACGTGGGCCTGCCCCAGGGTGGCTCCTTCTGGATCGAAGACATGACCGCGGGCCTTGGCTCTGACAATTTCTACGGCTTCTTCATCGACAATCTCGATATCGTTGCTACCGCGATTGCCGCCTTGCTGGTGACGGGTCTGGTGCTGTTTGCCCAGTATACCAAACAGGGCCGCGCCATGCGGGCTGTGGCGGATGATCATCAGGCAGCTCTGTCGGTTGGCATCTCGCTGAACTTCATCTGGGTGCTGGTCTGGTCGGTTGCGGGCTTTGTCGCTCTGGTGGCCGGGATCGTCTGGGGCACAAAATCGGGCGTGCAGTTCGCACTGTCGCTGATCGCTCTCAAGGCGCTGCCGGTTCTGATGCTGGGGGGCTTTACCTCGATCCCCGGTGCCATTGTTGGCGGCCTGATCATCGGTGTCGGCGAGAAGATGTTTGAATTTGCCATCGGCCCCTTGGTGGGCGGCGCTACCGAGAACTGGTTCGCCTATGTGCTGGCGCTGCTCTTCCTGGTGTTCAGACCGCAGGGTCTGTTTGGCGAGAAGATCATCGAAAGGGTCTGACCCCCTGACAAAGACCGCGCCCCTGCACAAAGTTGGATGGGGGCGCAGCAAGAGACCCCGCAGCGACGCGCCAGTTTTGCTTGGCGCATCGCAAAGGAGAGAATGCCAGATGAAGCTCATCGCTATCATCAACGTGATTGCCTGGTCCGGCTTCTGGGCCTTTGGATACCTGGCCCTCAGCGCCGAAGGTTTTTCTGAGGCGCAGGTCGTGACAGCCTCTTTGCTGGCGGCCACGGGTCTCTTTACCGGCATCATCGCCTATCTGCGTCTGGCCCGGTCGGCCGAGCTGAGCGGGTATGCGCGAAAATCCAATCAAATAAGCGCAGTGGACCGTAACCGCGCGCAGCAACAGGGGAGCATCTAAGCATGTTCTATCGCGAAGCCGGGGACTTTAAAGTTTCCTATGAAGAGGACAGCCAGACCTTTCCGATCAAGTTCGATCGGTATCGGTACTACATGGTGCTGGCCTTCGCCTTTCTGGTCATTCCTTTCACCATCAATGACTACTGGGCCAATGCCATCCTGCTGCCCTTTCTGATCTATTCGATCGCAGCGATCGGCCTCAATATTCTGGTTGGCTATTGCGGCCAGGTGAGCCTTGGTACCGGTGGTTTCATGGCGGTGGGGGCCTATGCCTGCTACAAGCTGATGACCGCCTTCCCCGAAGTGAGCATGTTTGTGCATGTTCTGCTGGCGGGCGGTGTGACCGGGCTGGTCTGCGTGCTGTTTGGCCTGCCAAGCCTGCGCATCAAAGGGTTCTATCTCGCGGTGGCGACGCTGGCGGCACAGTTCTTTCTGGTCTGGCTGTTCAACCGGGTGCCGTGGTTTTACAACTACTCTGCCTCGGGCCAGATCAACGCCCCCGAGCGGGATGTGTTTGGCATTGTCATCACCGGTCCCAATGCTCCGGCCTGGGCGACCTATCTGTTCTGCCTGATTTTCCTGACGCTCTGCGCGCTGGTTGCCCGCAACCTGACCCGTGGCACCGTGGGCCGCAGCTGGATGGCGATCCGCGATATGGATATTGCCGCTGAAATCATCGGGGTGAACCCGCTGAAAGCCAAGCTGACCGCCTTTGCGGTATCCGGCTTCTTTATCGGCGTGTCGGGTGCTTTGTTCTTTGCCATCTATCTGGGCGCGGTTGAGGTGGGTGAGGCTTTTGGCATCACCAAATCCTTCCTGGTCCTGTTCATGGTGATCATTGGCGGTTTGGGATCCATTTTTGGCTCTTTTGCCGGTGCAGCCTTCCTGGTGCTTTTGCCAGTGGTTCTAAAGGTTGTTGGCGTTGATGTGCTGGGGTGGCCCCCAGATATTGTGGCGCATTTCCAGCTGGTGATTGTCGGCGGGCTGATCGTAGTGTTCCTGATCGTAGAGCCGCATGGGCTGGCACAGCTCTGGCGCGTTACCAAAGAAAAACTGAGACTATGGCCCTTCCCGCACTAGGCGGTGAGGACCCAGAACGACGGCGGTGATAAGAGCAATACCCAAGCGCCGCCTATGAGACGACTATCGGATAAGACCAAGGGAGGAATAACCCGATGAAACTGAAACTGACTACTCTGGCGCTGGGCGCCGTGATGGCTGCGGGCCCGGTAATGGCGGACCTGGTGTTCCCATCGCTGAGCTACCGGACTGGCCCCTATGCTGCGGGCGGTATCCCGTTTGCGGATGGCTATGCTGACTATTTCACCCTCGTAAACGAGCGTGATGGCGGCGTTGGCGGCGTGATGACCAAGCTGATCGAATGCGAAACCGGCTATAACACCGAAAAAGGTGTGGAATGCTACGAATCCACCAAAGGCGAAGGCGCCCTGGTGTATCAACCGCTCTCCACCGGTATCACCTATCAGCTGATCCCAAAAACCGCGGCTGACGGCATCCCGCTGCACACCATGGGCTATGGCCGGACCTCGGCTGCCAACGGTAAGGTCTTTGGCAACGTGTTCAACTATCCTGCAAACTACTGGGATGGCGCCTCGGGTATCATCAACTACCTGCTGGACGAAAACGGTGGCGACCTCAAAGGCAAGAAAATCGCTCTGGTTTTCCACAACTCTGCCTACGGCAAAGAGCCTATCCGTACCCTGGAAGAGCTGTCTGTAAAGCATGGCTTTGAGCTGACCACCCTGCCTGTTGACCACCCAGGTCAGGAGCAGAAATCCCAGTGGCTGCAGATCCGCCGCGAGCGTCCTGACTTTGTCATGATGTGGGGCTGGGGCGTGATGAACCAGGTTGCCATTCAGGAAGCTGCAAACATCCGCTTCCCAATGGAAAACTTCATTGGTGTCTGGTGGTCCGGTGCCGAGCATGACGTGCTGTCCGCTGGTGCTGCTGCAGATGGCTGCAGGGCTGTAACCTTCCACAACGTTGGCCGTGACTTCCCGGTGTTTGACGACATTCAGAAATATGTTGTTGATGCAGGCAAGGCCGCCGGTGCTGGCGACCAGGTCGGCAACGTCTTGTATAACCGTGGCCTCTACGCGGCGATGCTGGCAGTAGAAGCTGCCAAGACCGCTCAGGAAATCCACGGCACAGCCGACATCACCCCGGCGATGATGCGCGATGGTATGGAAGCCCTGGAAATGCCCGAAGCCCGTATGTCCGCGCTTGGCATGCCTTACTTTGGTCCTTCCTTCAACGTGTCCTGTGAAAACCACGGTGGCCCCGGCTTGGTTGGTGTGACCCAGTGGAACGCCGAGTCCAAAACTTGGAGCCTGATTGCTGACTTCCAGAAAACGGACACCGATGTGATCAAACCGCTGATCGACGCTGACTCGGCGTCTTATGCTGCGGAAAACAACATCGAATCCCAGTGTAAGTAAGCCCAGTGTAAGTAAGCACTTTTTTCCGATCCTGCAGTTTTGTGGGGTCGGGCCTTAATCCGGCGCGGCGGCTTGCTGCCGCGCCACCCCGAACAGACCGGGCCGCGCCGTTAAAGCGCCCTGAACCGCATGAGGACAAGCTTTGATGCTGGATGCAGCCAACACCACTGATGTGCAGGCCGAGACCCTGCTTGAGGTCAACAATATCGAGGTGATCTACAATCACGTGATCCTGGTTCTGAAGGGCGTCAGCCTCAATGTTCCCAAAGGCGGCATCACGGCCCTTCTGGGCGGCAATGGAGCCGGTAAGACCACCACGCTAAAGGCGATCTCCAACCTGCTGCGCTCGGAGCGCGGCGAGGTGACCAAGGGGTCGGTGAAATACCGTGGCAGGGATGTACACGACGCGGATCCTGCTGAACTGGTGCGCAATGGCGTGATCCAGGTGATGGAGGGTCGGCATTGCTTTGAGCACCTGACCGTGGAAGAAAACCTGCTGACCGGCGCCTATACCCGCTCGGACAGCAAGGCTGATATTCAAAAAGACCTTGAGATGGTCTACACCTATTTCCCCCGCCTGAAAGAGCGCCGCAAAAGCCAGGCCGGCTATACCTCTGGTGGGGAACAGCAGATGGTCGCCATGGGGCGCGCTTTGATGAGCCGCCCGGAAACCATTCTGCTGGACGAGCCTTCAATGGGGCTGGCGCCGCAGCTGGTTGAGCAGATCTTTGAGATCGTGAAATCGATCAATGAAAAAGAGGGCGTGACCTTCCTGTTGGCCGAACAGAACACCAATGTGGCGCTGCGTTATGCCCACTATGGCTATATTCTGGAATCTGGCCGGGTGGTGATGGATGGTCCCGCCGCTGAGTTGCGCGAAAACCCTGATGTTAAAGAATTTTACCTTGGCATGTCAGACGAGGGGCGCAAAAGCTTCCGTGATGTGCGCTCGTATCGCCGCCGTAAGCGGTGGTTGAGCTAAGGGAGTGATGGTGAGCATATGACCTATTTTGATAGCCTAGAAACGCGCTCCGACGACCAGCGCGCCAGCGATCTCGCCGCAGCTTTGCCCGCGCAGATTGCCCTGGCCCAAAGCGCCGCTGGCTACGCCGGCAGCCTGGCTGGGGTTGAGGCAAGCGCAATTACCTCGGCGGCGAGCCTGAGCGCTTTGCCGGTGTTGCGTAAATCTGACCTCAGCAAAGCGCAGGGCGGCAATGCGCCCTTTGGGGGTTTCACGGTGAAACCCGCCTCTGGCTTTGCGCATGTGTTTCAATCCCCCGGCCCGATCTATGAGCCCGGTGGCGTTGATCATGACTGGTGGCGCATGGGGCGGTTTTTGCACGCGGTTGGCATTGGCCAGGGCGATGTGGTGCAAAACTGCTTTGGCTACCATCTGACGCCCGCCGGCATGATCTTTGAAAACGGCGCCCGCGCCGTGGGGGCGGCCGTGCTGCCTGCGGGGACTGGCCAGACCGAACTTCAGGTGACTGCCGCGCGCGATGTTGGCGCCACCGCCTATGCCGGCACCCCCGACTACCTGAAGTTCATATTGGATAAGGCCGACAGCATGGGGATCACCCTTGGCTTTACCAAAGCGGCTGTTGGTGGCGGCGCGCTGTTCCCGTCGCTGCGTCAGGAATATGCCGATCGTGGCATCACCTGCCTGCAAAGCTATGCCACGGCGGACCTGGGCAATATTGCCTATGAGAGTGCCGCGATGGAGGGCATGATCGTCGATGAAAGGGTCATCGTCGAGATCGTTACACCCGGCACCGGCACGCCAGTTGCCCCCGGAGAGGTGGGCGAGGTCGTGGTGACCACGCTAAACCCGGACTACCCCCTTGTGCGCTTTGCCACCGGGGATCTTTCGGCGATGCTGCCGGGGGTCTCTCCCTGCGGTCGGACCAATATGCGGATCAAAGGCTGGATGGGTCGTGCGGATCAGACCACCAAGATCAAGGGCATGTTTGTCCGCCCCGAGCAGGTTGCCTCGCTGGTTGGAAAACACCATGAGATCGTCAAGGCCCGCGTTATCGCGGCGCGCGACGGCGAAATGGATACCATGACCGTTCAGATCGAAGCCACCTCTGGTGACGAGATCAGTTTTGGCAAATCGGTGATCGAAGTTCTCAAGCTCAAGGGCCGTATCGAAGTGGTCTCGCCTGGCACCCTGCCCAAAGACGGTCTGGTGATCGAAGACCAGCGCAGCTACGACTAGACACCTTGCGCCGCGCTCGCTGAGAGCGCCGCCGTGATCGCCGCACCCTTTGCTGGTGTATCTTCCCTCCGGGATGCCTTTTGGCTCTCGGGGGTTTCTTTTTGGCAAGGAGCTGCGTCAAACCGGGCGGCTTTGGTGGCTGTGACAGGTTTCACACTGGTTTCACACTGGAGTTTCCGACCAAAATGATCGCATAAGGGGGAAACAGCCAAGAGCCGGACGGATGACTGCCGTGAGCCAAACCGAAGACTACGCCCCAAAGGGCAGACGCCGCTCCCGTAAATCCGGAACCGGAGTCTTTTCCTTTCTGGCCTGGTGCGTGGCGCTCGCCTGCATCCTGCCGATGGTTGCGGTTGGGCTTGCGGCCGTGACGGGGGGCACCGAAACCATCCGGCATCTGGCAGAGCCCGTGTTGCCCCGCTATGCGCTGACCACCCTTGGCCTTGTGGCGCTGGTCTCGGCCGGCACGCTGATGGTTGGGGTGGGGGCCGCCTGGCTGGTCACCATGACACGGTTTCCCGGCGTGCGCATTTTTGAAGTGGCGCTGATCCTGCCGCTGGCCTTTCCGGCCTATGTGCTGGCCTATGCCTATACCTATGTGCTCGACCACCCCGGCATCGTTCAAAGCAGCCTGCGACAGGTGACCGGCTGGGGGCCGCGCGACTATTGGTTCCCCGAGATCCGCTCTCTGGGTGGTGCGGCGATGATGCTGGTTCTGGTGCTGTACCCCTATGTCT
This sequence comes from Pseudophaeobacter leonis, assembly GCF_002087335.1. Taxonomy (GTDB): domain Bacteria; phylum Pseudomonadota; class Alphaproteobacteria; order Rhodobacterales; family Rhodobacteraceae; genus Pseudophaeobacter; species Pseudophaeobacter leonis. The sequence goes on along the minus strand of NZ_MWVJ01000088.1, from coordinate 16,038 downwards.
ATCTTCTGGCGCGGGCCGCATTTCTTCAGCAAACCGGCGGCGCGTTTCTGGCGGCGCGGGCGCTGGGGAAAAGCGCCTTTGAGGCCTTTTGGCGGGTCAGCCTGCCGATGGCGCGCCCGGCCATTGCCTCTGGCGTGTTGCTGGCGGTGATGGAGACCCTCGCCGATTTTGGCACGGTCTCCTATTTTGGCGTCCAGACCTTTGCCCCAGGGATCTATACCAGCTGGTTTTCCATGGGAGACCGCGCCGGCGCGGCGCAGCTGGCCCTGTGCCTTCTCAGCTTTGCGCTGGTGCTGGCACTGGTTGAGCGCTCCACGCGCGGCAAGGCGCGCTATCATCAGGCAGGCAAGCAACATGCCGCGATGGCGCCGGCTGATCTCAAGGGCGCGCGTGCGGTTGGGGCCTGGGTGCTCTGTGCTTTGCCGGTTTGTTTGGGCTTTTTGCTGCCGGTCTTTATCTTGTTCAATATGGGGCTGCAGTCCGAGCAAAACCTGTTGAGCCGTCGCTATGTCGGCTTTTTGCAGAACTCGGTCACCCTGGCCACGCTGGCGGCGTGCCTCACGGTGCTGGCGGCGATCTGTCTTGGGTTTTATCAGCGCCTGCGCCCTGGGCGGCCTTCGGCGACGGCCGCCTATATGTCACGTCTGGGCTATGCGGTGCCCGGGGGCGTTATCGCGGTGGGGCTGATGGTGCCTTTTGCCGCCGTTGACAACGCCTTTGATGCCTGGATGCGGGCAAATTTTGAGATCCGGACAGGGCTTTTGATCACCGGCTCGATTTGGCTTTTGGTGGCCGCCTATATGGTGCGCTTCCTGGCGGCAGCGCTTGGCGCCTATGAAAGCGGCCAGTCCACGGTGCATGCCAATATGGATGCCGCAGCGCGCTCGCTGGGGCAGGGGCCGTTTGGCATGCTGCGCCGCGTGCATCTGCCGATGCTCACGCCCAGTCTGCTGACGGCGCTGCTCATCGTCTTTGTCGATGTGATGAAAGACCTGCCAGCGACGCTGATCATGCGCCCCTTCAACTATGACACCCTGGCTGTGCAGGCCTATCGGCTGGCCTCGGACGAGCGACTGGAGGGGGCGGCGGGGCCCTCGCTGGTGATCATGGCCGTGGGCCTGCTGCCGGTGATCCTGATTTTTCGTCAGGTGGGGCGCCGTCGCTAACGGCGCCGCGTCCGGGCTGATATCAGCACACACTGCCTAGGGCGCCGGGATCTAAGCTGCCCCAGTCCACCAGGCGTCGATTTGGTCGCGGCTGATCTGGTCGCGCGGGCCAAGGGCCACCAGCTGGGTTTCGAGCGCGTCGCAGCGCTTGGCCTCGACGTTCTGGCCAACGATATGCAGCTGATAGGCGCCGCCAGAGGTGAGAACAAACCCCTTCATGCGATAAAGCCCGGCAGGACGCGCCGCGAGTTTGTCGCCCAGTGCGCGCCGGTCCAGTGGGGTGCTGCTTTGAAACTGCCAGGTGGTAAAGGCGGGATGCGCCACGGCTGTACGTCCCCTGGGCAACGGCAGCAGATCAAACAGCAGATTCGCCAGAGGTGTATCATCCAGCAGCCGCAACCCCCGTGCGCCGATCTGCACCAGTTGCGCCCGCAGGGCGTCGGGCAGTGTCTCGGTTTTGGTCACCAGAACCAGATCGGCGCTGTTGATCTGTTGCCGCACCAGTGCCGCCTGGGCCGGATCCGCCAAAAGCGCGGCGGCGTTCTGGGCATCCACCAGCGAGACAATGCCGCCATAGCTGAGCTCGGGCATGGACTGGATGGTCTCTGCAATCGCAGCCGGATCTGAGATGCCGCTGGCCTCAATCAAGAGGTGATCCGGGCGATCAGGCTGCAGCGCAATGCGGTGCAGCGCCATTTGCAGATCCTGCCCCATGCTGCAGCAGACGCAGCCATTGGTCAGCGCCAGGGTGCCGCCCACTTCAGACTGGATCAGGGCCTCGTCAATATTGACGGCGCCAAAATCATTGACCACCACCATCAGTTTGAGGCCGTGATCCTCGGCCAGCAGACGATTGATCAAGGTGGTCTTGCCAGCGCCAAGATAGCCGCTGAGCACAGTCACAGGCAGGCGCATCATCGCGCCCCGCGCAAAAAGAAACTGCATTGATAGTTGGTCATTTTGGCCCCCGCCCCCCTCTGTCTTTGCGTGACTTTAGGCACTGGGACTGCAGCGGTCCAGCCCGTTAAATCAGGGCTTTATAAAGGAATGTGGTTGGCTCAAACTGCTGCGTGCTGGGATGGCGGCAGAACCCGGGCACCGATCCTGCTGTATGATAGCCGAGGCTTTCATACAGCAGCTGTGACGGGTCGCCAGACCGCGTGTCCAGCAACAGCAGTGTTTTGCCCAGATGCCGCGCTTTGGCTTCCAGATGTTGCATTAGGGCGCGCCCCAGCCCGGCGCGGCGGTCGGTTGGATCGACCAACAGCTTGCCGACATCAGCGCGGTGGGGCTGATTGGGTGGCAGTGCCAGCCCCAGCTGCACCGTGCCCTGTAGCTGCGCGTCTATGAAGGCGCCAAACAGCAGAACATCGCCCCGTTGAACGGCGCCAAACACCTTTTTCTGCCAAAAACCTGGTGGCCTCTTCGGGGGGGAACGGCAGGATAAAGCCGACACTGGCCCCGGCCTCTACTGTTTTGACCAAAATATCGGTGAGCGCTGCAAGGTGCTCCTGCAGGTCATCACCCGAGAGCTGGCGAAGTTGGGCTGACATGGGCAATGCTCCGCGAAAAATACTCACGGAAATCTAGCGACAGCAATTGCGACGCGACACGACAAGACGCAGAAAAGGCGCGAGTTTCCCCGCGCCTTGCCTGAAATTTATGCAGTTGCTTCGGGGCGCAGGATTACTCCCAGCCCGCCTCGTTAAAGATTTTTTGCGCTGTGGGGATGTTCTTGGCAACCTCAGAGAGATTGACATCATCGGGCTTGAAGCTGCCCAGAGCGGCGATGCTTGGGGCCAGACCAACGCCGGGTACGGCAGGGAATTCGTCATTGCCGACCGAGAAATACTGCTGCGCCTGATCAGAGGCGAGGTATTCCAGGAACTTCACAGCATTGTCGCGGTTTGTGCATGGGCTGCAACGCCACCACCCGAGCGGTTCATATGCGCGCCTTCAGCGTTCTGCGACGGGAAGATCCAGCCAATCATATCACGGTCAGCGGACAGGCCTTTGACCTCTTTGCGGATCGAACGGGCAAAGTAATAGCTGTTGGCGACAGAGATTTCGCATTCGCCGGAAATAATGCCGCGCAGCTGGTCGGTGTCACCGCCCTGGGGGGCACGCGCCATGTTGGCAACCATTCCGGTGGCCCATTCCTTGGCTTTTTCAGCACTGTGGTGGGTGACGATCGAGGCCAGCAGGGTCTGGTTGTAGGTGTTGGTCGAAGAGCGGATGCAGACCAGGCCTTTGTAGGCGGGATCGGCCAGTTCCAGATAGGTGCGCGGCGGGTTGGCGACATCGGCTTTGTCATAAAAGATGATGCGGGCACGCTGCGAGAAGCCAAACCACTGGTTGTCTTCGTCCTGCAGGTAGCTGGGAATGTTGTTTTCCAGCACGGCGCTCTCGATGGGCTGCAGAATGCCTGCATCTTTGGCGCGGGCCAGGCGAGAGGTGTCTACAGTCAACAGAATATCAGCAGGCGAGTTGGCACCCTCAGCGGACATCCGGGCGATCAGCTCATCTGCCTTGCCTTCGATCCGGTTGATGGTGATGCCGGTGGCGTCTTCGAAATCAGAGTAGAGACGTTCGTCGGTGTCGTAGTGACGCGAAGAATGAGGTTCAGCTCACCTTCGGCAGCGGCCGAGGTTGCGAGAGCGGCGACAAGGCTGCCTGCGAGGATTGTGGTAGCTTTCAACATAGTGATTCCGATCTACAATTTACGTGCGTAGTTTCTGACTTATTTAGTCAGTTATAGGAAAAATCACTCAAGGGAAATAGAAACTGACTAAAACCATCGGAAAAAGGCGTGTGACTCCAACTGGCTTCCGCTGGCGCCAACGGGCTCCCGCGCCAAAACTGGCGCCCGCGGCAAACCGGGGCGCGATGGGAAATACCGGCAGCTTTGGTGCGGGCTCAAAACCTTTGCGCTGAAAACACAAAAAAACCGCACCCGGGGATGCGGCCTTTTCATTTAGAGCGAGATCTTAGTCTCAGCCCTGACGTGCTTTGAAGCGCGGCTGTGTTTTGTTGATCACATAGACGCGGCCTTTGCGACGCACAATGCGGCAATCACGGTGCCGGTTCTTGAGCGAGCGGAGCGAATTCTTGACTTTCATAGTCATTCTCCTGTTCTGCGGCGCGAACCAGCGCCTGGGTTTGCGGATGTTTCGACCAATTGGCCAAAACAGTGAATTCATGGTGGGCACTACAAGGTTCGAACTTGTGACCCCTTCGATGTCAACGAAGTGCTCTACCGCTGAGCTAAGCGCCCATGAAACCCTTGCGACCTCGTGCCCCAAAAACGATTGGGACGGGCAAAGCCGCGCCGGTGAAGGGGTCTATAATCAGAGTCGCGAAGGGGCGCAAGAGCTTTTGGCTATAGAATTTTCGCTCTATGGTGATTTCAGGAAACCAAGGGCAGAAGCACCTATGTCAAAGCACGCATTTTCCGTCAGCATGCCAGAAAACCTTACCTCACCGGTGGTTTTTGCCTCGCCGCATAGCGGTTCTGACTACGATTCTACCTTTTTGCAGGCTTCGATTCTCGACGGTCAGCAGATTCGCAGTTCCGAAGATGCCTTTGTGGATCAGCTCTTTGCCGATGTTCCCAGATTCGGCGCTCCCTTGCTGGCGGCGGTGAAGCCGTGCGCCTTTCTGGATCTCAACCGGGCGACGGAAGAGCTGGATCCGGCGCTGATCGAAGATGTTCCACGCCGGAGCCAGAACCCGCGGGTGGCGTCCGGGCTGGGGGTGATTCCCCGCGTGGTGGCCAATGGCCGCGCCATTTACCGGGGCAAACTGCCAAGACAGGAAGCGCAGCGGCGGATCAGCCAGTTCTGGCATCCCTATCACGATGCCTTGCAGGGGTTGCTCACGCAGGCACAAGATAAATTTGGACAAGCAGTGCTGATCGATTGCCACTCGATGCCGCATGAAGCCATCGCGACAATGCCTGCGCGCCACACCAATCTGCCCGAGGTGGTTTTGGGCGACAGGTTTGGCTCTTCGGCGGCGGCGGTGGTGATGGACCGGATCGAGGCCGCCTTTGTCAGGGCCGGATTGCGGGTTGTGCGCAACGCGCCTTTTGCCGGAGCCTATATCACCCAGACCTATGGCCGCCCGTCGCGCGGCCAGCACGCGGTACAGGTGGAAATTGACCGCTCTCTCTATATGGACGAGGCCCGGGTGCGGCCCAACAGCGATTTTTTCGCCTTTAAAGAGCTGTTGGGGCAGGTGGCGGCTGAAATCGCCCTGATGGACCAGGAAGAGATGCCCCTGGCTGCTGAATAGACTGGCTGCTGAATAGACTGGCCGCCAAGTAGACTGGCCACCGGGTCGCGCGGGCTTTTCGCCAGCATCGCTAGCGCAGGGCGCGGCCCTTGAGGATGGCGCTGTCGCCGAATTTCTTGCGAATGGCATCTGTGGCGCGCTCGGCCTGGGCCCGTTTGCCAGCCTCAGGATCCAAGAGGTCGCCACTGCTGTCGGCTTGCTGTTCGGGCACCAGATCAGAAATCCCGCAGCCCAGCAGGCGATAGGCGCCCTGATCGCCGATCTGGTCCAGCAGCGCCCGGCTCTGGCGGTAAATGATGTCGGCCAGTTGCGTCGGGCTATGCAGCGAAATGCGCCGGGTCAGCGCCGAGTGATTGGCGCGTTTCAACTTCAGCGTCACCACCCGCCCGGCCATGGCTTTGGCCTTGGCGCGATCGGCGACCTGCTCGGCCAGTCGCCAGAGGTGGCCGTCCAGCACCTCCAGACTGGCGGTGTCCTCCATAAATGTGGTCTCTTTGGAGATTGATTTTACCGGCGCGTTGGCAGAGACGCGGCGGCGGTCCTCGCCGCGCGCCAGATGCCACAACCGTTCGCCGGTGCCGCCAAAGCGGATGTTGAGGTCTTGCCGCTCCCAGCGCAACAGATCGGCAAAGGTGCGAATGCCGGCCTTTTCCAGCGAGGCCTGTGCCGCAGGGCCAATGCCCCAGATCAGCCCTACCGGTTTGTTGCGCAAAAAGTCACTGGTCTCGGCCTTGCCGATCACTGAAAAGCCGCGCGGCTTGTCCAGATCAGACGCCACCTTGGCCAAGAATTTATTATGCGACAGCCCGATGGAGCCGGTAATGCCCTGCTCGTCTTTCATGCGTTTGACCAGCCGCGCCAGCATCACCGCAGGCGGGCAGCCATGCAGCTTTTCGGTTCCGGACAGATCCATAAAAGCCTCGTCCAGCGACAGCGGCTCGATTTCCGGCGTCAGCTCGTTCATCAGGGCGCGCACCGCCCGGCTGACCTCGACATAGACCGACATGCGCGGTTTGATCACCACCGCATCGGGGCAGAGCTTCAGGGCCTGAAACATCGGCATCGCCGAGCGCACGCCCCGAATGCGCGCCACATAGCAGGCAGTAGAGACGACGCCGCGTTTGCCGCCGCCGATGATCACCGGCTTGCTGGCCAATTCGGGATTGTCGCGTTTTTCAACGCTGGCATAAAAGGCGTCGCAGTCCATATGCGCGATGTGCAGGGAAAACAGTTCGGCATGCTGCGTGATGCGCGGGCTGCCGCAGTTGGGGCAGCGCCGCGTGGGCGGTATCTGACTGAGGCAATCTCGGCATAGGGCTTGCATGGGGTGGCGGGAGCTATATCTGTTTGCGGGGGCTTGGCTGCATTTTAGGCGCCGTGCTTTGAATTGTCTGTAGGGCTTGCAACAATCAAGTGATGTAATATGTCTTTTTCCGGTGCAAAACTGGCTCTGTTCCTGGGGCGCGATCTTTTGGTCATCAAACGCGATGACAAGCCGGATATCCCCTATCCTGGCTATTGGGATCTGCCGGGCGGCGGCCGCGAAGGAGGCGAAAGCCCCGAAGACTGCGCGCTGCGCGAAACGTTTGAAGAAGTCAGCCTATTGATCCCCAAGGCGGATCTCATCTGGTCAAAAAGCTATCAGCGGCCACGGGGAGTCGTCTGGTTTTTTGTCAGCCACCAGCCGGCCGGATCTGGTGGCGCAGGTGAAGCTGGGGTCGGAAGGTCAGTGCTGGCAGTTGAGGACCCCCGAGACTATTGTGCCCATGACCGTGCGGTGCCGCATTTTGCCGAACAGCTGCGGCACTATCTGGATCATGTGCAGGGGTGACACCCAACGGCGTTTGCCAGCAAAAGGCCAATAAAAGGGGTGTTGGAGCTGTGAAAAAATTCCCCCGCTCGGTGGCGGGGGCAGGAAGACGAACCTCAGGAAGAGGAGTTCGTCAGGGGAGTGTCTCTTAGACAGAATCACCGATCTTGCTGGTTTTCGCAAATTGCATCGTTCATCTCTATGGGCGCTAAACCGCCGCCTGTGGTTTTCGCGTCACGTGACGATTTGGCACAGAGATGCAGTGTGCGTGAAGTTTATCATCTGAATACATGGTCTTGACGTAGGGGCAGGCGGCGCGCGGTTGATTTTTCCGCGCGAAAAACGACCTGCGCAAAAGGTTAATTTTTTGATTAACCTTTTGGTAAGCAGTTAGGTGAAACTGCTGCAACTGCCTATTTTACGGGCAAAAGACGCGAAAATTGCGAATTTACCCGTAAAAATAACCAAGCTGTCACCTCAATGGCATGTCGCAGCCTTATAGGGATTTTAGCTCATCCAGGATGGCAAGGGTGGCGGCACGGGGATCTGTTGCCTGCCAGATAGGGCGGCCAACAACGATGTGGTCGGCTCCGTCGGCAATGGCCGAAGCCGGGGTCGCCACCCGTTTTTGATCGCCAAGGGCCGCGCCGGTGGGGCGCACGCCAGGGGTGACGATCAGCTTGCCGGCAGCTTCCGGCAGGGCGCGGATCAGCGCGGCCTCCTGCGGGCTGGCGATGACCCCATCGGCGCCGGCGGCAAAAGCCTTGCCTGCCCGCTCCTGCACCAGATCGCGGATCTCGCCGGTTTTGATCAGCGCATCGTCCAGATCAGCGCGATCCAGCGAGGTGAGGATGGTGACGGCGAGGATCTTCATGTCTTTGCCGGCAGCGCCTTCCTTGGCGGCGCGCACCACATAGGGATCCCCATGCACGGTTAGAAAATCGAGATCAAACTGCGCCAGCCCGCGCACCGCGTTTTCAACCGTCGCCCCGATATCAAACAGCTTCATGTCGAGGAAAATACGCTTGCCCAGCTCTTGTTTCAGCTCATTGGCCAGGGCCAGACCGCCACCTGTCAGCATGCCAAGGCCGATCTTGTAGAACGAGGCCGCATCGCCCAGCTGCTCGGCCAGCTTCAGCCCGGCGAGGGCATCTGGCAAATCCATGGCAACAATCAGGCGGTCGTCGGCTGTGGTCTGGGACATGGGTATCTCCGGAATCAGGGCTGAGGGAATGGCGCTTTCCTACTGCGCTGCCCAGAGCGGGGAAAGCCTAAAATACAAGGCATCCGGGCATGACATTGACGTATATCAGAGTTTTTTCAGAAAATATCAGCCAGTATGATCTTGAAGAGGCCGCAAGACCTCCCAAATTATTCATTGAGGCCTGAACCGGGGCGTGCCGCAAAGCGGGCGCAACCACATCTATTCGGGCGCTTGTAAAAGGAGAGAGACATGGACTTGAACAAGTTCACCGAGCGGGCACGGGGTTTCGTGCAGGCGGCGCAGACCATTGCGATGCGTGAAGAGCATCAGCGGATGATGCCGGAACACCTTCTTAAGGCACTGATGGATGATGACCAGGGGCTCGCGAGCAACCTGATTGGCAAATCGGGTGGCAATGCCGCTCAGGTTGTCGAGGCTGTCGAGGCCGCTGTTGCCAAGCTGCCCAAAGTGAGCGGTGATGCGGCTCAGACCTATTTGGATAGCCAGACTGCCAAAGTGCTGGATGAAGCCGCAAAGATTGAGGAAAAGGCAGGCGACAGTTTTGTGCCGGTTGAGCGCGTGCTGATGGCGCTGTGCATGGTCAAATCCAAGGCCAAGGATGCACTGGCTGCAGGCGAGGTCTCGGCGCAGAAACTGAATGAAGCGATCAATGACATCCGCAAAGGCCGCACTGCTGACAGTGCCACGGCCGAGGAAGGCTATGATGCGCTGAAGAAATACGCCCGCGATCTGACCGAGGCGGCCCGCGAAGGCAAAATCGACCCTATCATTGGCCGTGACGAGGAAATCCGCCGCGCCATGCAGGTGTTGAGCCGCCGGACCAAGAACAATCCGGTGCTGATTGGTGAGCCGGGTGTGGGTAAAACCGCCATCGCCGAGGGCATGGCGCTGCGTATCGTCAATGGCGATGTGCCGGAGAGCCTGCGCGACAAGCAGCTTTTGTCGCTGGACATGGGCGCGCTGATTGCCGGTGCGAAATACCGCGGTGAATTTGAAGAGCGCCTGAAGGCGGTTCTGACCGAGGTCACCGAGGCCGCAGGCGAAATCATCCTGTTTATCGACGAGATGCACACCCTTGTTGGGGCGGGTAAATCCGATGGCGCCATGGATGCGGCCAATCTGATCAAGCCGGCCCTGGCGCGCGGTGAGCTGCACTGCATCGGGGCCACCACTCTGGATGAGTATCGCAAATACGTCGAAAAGGACGCGGCGCTGGCGCGTCGTTTCCAGCCTGTTGTGATCCAGGAGCCGACGGTTGAAGACACCGTCTCGATCCTGCGCGGCATCAAGGAAAAGTATGAGCTGCATCACGGGGTGCGCATCGCAGATGCAGCGCTGGTGGCGGCGGCGACCCTGTCGAACCGTTATATCACCGACCGCTTTTTGCCGGACAAAGCCATCGACCTGATGGATGAGGCCGCAAGCCGTCTGCGGATGCAGGTGGACAGCAAACCCGAAGAGCTCGACGCGCTGGACCGTCAGATCCTGCAGATGCAGATCGAAGAACAGGCCCTCAAGGTTGAGGATGACACAGCCTCCAAGGACCGTCTTGAGGCCTTGCAAAAGGAGCTGTCGGATCTGCAGGAGCAGTCCGCCGAAATGACGGCACAGTGGCAGGCCGAGCGCGACAAGCTTGCTGGTGCGCGCGATTTGAAAGAGCAGCTGGACCGGGCACGTGCCGATCTGGAAATCGCCAAACGCGAGGCAAATCTTGCCCGGGCTGGTGAGCTGTCTTACGGCGTCATTCCTAATCTGGAAAAGCAACTCTCTGAGGCCGAAAGTCGCGAAGAGCAGGGCGTGATGGTCGAAGAGGCCGTGCGTCCCGAGCAGATCGCGGGCGTTGTTGAGCGCTGGACCGGCATTCCCACCTCCAAGATGCTGGAAGGTGAGCGCGACAAGCTGCTGCGCATGGAAGATGAGCTGCATTCCCGCGTCATTGGTCAGAACGCGCCGGTAACGGCGGTGGCTAATGCGGTCCGCCGGGCGCGCGCAGGCCTCAATGATGAGAACCGTCCTCTGGGCTCGTTCCTGTTCCTTGGGCCCAACTGTGGTGGGTAAAACCGAGCTGACCAAGGCTGTGGCCAACTTCCTGTTCGACGATGACAACGCCATGGTGCGGATTGATATGTCGGAATACATGGAGAAACACAGCGTGGCCCGTCTGATCGGTGCACCTCCCGGCTATGTTGGCTATGAGGAAGGGGGCTCTCTGACAGAAGCAGTGCGCCGCCGACCCTATCAGGTGGTGCTGTTCGACGAGGTCGAAAAGGCGCATCCGGATGTCTTTAACGTGCTGTTGCAGGTTCTGGATGACGGCATGCTGACCGATGGTCAGGGGCGGACTGTGAACTTTAAGCAGACGCTGATCATTCTGACCTCGAACCTTGGGGCGCAGGCCTTGAGCCAGCTGCCTGAAGGCGCGGATGCCTCTGCCGCCAAGCGCGACGTGATGGATGCGGTGCGGGCACATTTCCGCCCCGAGTTCCTTAACCGTCTGGATGAGACAATCATCTTTGACCGTCTGGCGCGCAGTGACATGGACGGTATCGTCAATATCCAGCTTGGTCTGCTGACCAAGCGTCTGGCGGCTCGCAAGATCTCCCTGACGCTGGATGACGATGCCAAGACCTGGCTTGCGAATGAAGGCTATGATCCGGTGTTTGGCGCACGGCCGCTCAAACGGGTGATCCAGCGTGCCTTGCAGAACCCGCTGGCCGAGCTGATCCTGAGCGGAGAGGTCAAGGATGGCGACATCATTCCTGTATCGGCTGGGGGTGAGGGCCTGATCATCGGCGACCTGCTGGGCACCTCCGACCGGCCCAAGCCGGATGATGCGGTCGTGCACTGATTTCCCTGCTGAGATCGTGCCGAGACTGAAAAACGAGAAAGCCTGCCTTTTTGGCAGGCTTTTTTGCGCAGAGTGTCAGTTTTATGCAGGCGTCAGTTTTGTGCAAATCGTAAATCGCGCGTTAAAAAGCGGAGGCCCTGCCTCGTCTTGACAGCCATCTCAGACCTCCTTTAGGGGGTATTTTCTGTGAAGAAAAAAACCTAAAGGATTTTTAAGTGAAGATTTTCGTATTGGCTGCTACCGCGGCTTTGAGCCTTTCTGCCTGCGCAACTGTGACCAAAGGGACCAGCGAAGATGTGCAATTCACATCCAACCCGGCCGGGCTGAAGGTTGAAACAAGCAACGGCATGCAGTGTACGACACCCTGCATATTGCGTATTGAGCGTAAACAAAAATTCATGGCGACCTTCCGGCATGGGGCGGCGACGCGGACAATCAGTGTTTCAACCCAGGTGCGCGAAACTGGCGGCGCAGCTTTGGCGGGCAATATTCTGGCAGGTGGCGTGATTGGCATTGGGATTGATGCGGCGCCCGGCTCGTCTCTGGACCATATTCCAAACCCAGTGCACGCCGATTTTTCCAAGCCGCAAGCGGAGCAGATCAATGCTGCAGAGTTTTTGCGTCTCGAAAAAGAGAAGAACGCCGCCCGCAAAAACTGATCTGTCTGATACGGGCGGCGTGTTTCGTTGTTTGAGAAAAAGGCCCGCCAATTTTGGTGGGCCTTTCGTTTAGAGCACGGCTTACTCCTCGATTGCTTCCTGTGCGATCTCAGTCAAAAGGTTTTGGATGACCTGCATCTCTCCGGCAGGGAAGGTGCGAAACCCTACGGTGACGTGGTCTTCGCCGGGGCGCTGGGCGACAAAGATGTTATAGGGACAAAAGGTGATATTCATCGGGTCGGCTTCCATCACCTGACGCGACAGTTTGGCCGAGCAAAACGAGTAGACGTCCGCCTGCTGGAACAACACCACGTCAGAGCCAACATCGGCGCGGGTGCGCTCAAGCATGTCGCCCACATGGCTGATGTGATCCACAACAAAGCCCCGGTCGGTGATGGCGCTTTCCACCCCAAAGGTGACATCGTCATAGGTCAGCCCGGTTTCAAAGCTGACCATGTCTTGCGCCTGAACCTGTGCCGGGGACAACAGCAGGGTGCCGAGGACACAGCTGGTGGCAATGGTGAAATATTTCATCTGACTTCTCCCAATATGATCTGCAGTGGCTTGCCCAATCGGAGCATCCCCCCCAGTTTAGGGGCAAGAGACGGGCAGCGCTGGGCCACCTGTCATAATTATATATAGGGGTTTCTGCATGGGTTTTGCAGCAAAGGCTATAGAATTTCTCGCCGTTGGCTTTGTTTTCCTGCTGGGAGCGCTGGCCCTGCTGGCCCTGGTGCTCTTTGTGGTGGACCGTTTTCAGACGCAGGATGCCATCCGGCGGAACTATCCGGTTTTGGGACGCTTCCGGCACCTGTTCAGCACAATGGGAGAGTTCTTCCGGCAGTATTTCTTTGCGATGGACCGCGAAGAGATGCCCTTTAACCGGGCGCAGCGCGAATGGGTGGGACGTGCTGCCGAAGGAGCGGGCAATACGGTTGCCTTTGGCTCGACCCGCAACACCTCGGTGCCGGGCACTGCGATCTTTGTCAACGCACCGTTTCCGCCGCTGGATGACCAATACGCCAGCTCCGAGCCCATGATGATTGGGGCGGGCGCTCGGGTGCCCTATCTGGCGCCGTCGTTCTTTAATATTTCCGGGATGAGCTATGGCGCGCTCTCAAAGCCTGCGGTGCGCGCTCTCAGCCGGGGTGCGCGTGAGGCCGGGGTCTGGCTGAACACTGGCGAGGGCGGGTTGAGCCCCTATCACCTCGAGGGCGGCTGTGATGTGGTGTTTCAGATCGGCACCGCCAAATACGGTGTGCGCAATCCCGAAGGCGGGCTAAGTGATGCAAAACTGCGCCAGATCGCGGCCAACCCCACGGTGCGGATGTTCGAGCTGAAGCTGTCGCAAGGCGCCAAGCCCGGCAAGGGCGGCATTCTGCCCGGCAAAAAGGTCAGCGCCGAGATCGCCGTGATCCGTGGCATCCCCGAGGGTGTCGCCAGTATCTCTCCCAACCGGCATCCGGAAATGACGGATTTTGACGATCTGCTTGATATGATTGCCCATGTGCGCGAGGTCACCGGCAAGCCGGTTGGCATCAAGACCGTGGTCGGATCCGAGGCGGTGACGCGCGAGATGTTTTTCAATATGGCAGCACGCCCTGATGATGCGCCGGATTTCATCACCATTGACGGCGGCGAAGGTGGCACGGGCGCCGCCCCGATGCCCTTGATCGATCTGGTGGGAATGTCGGTGCGCGAAGCCCTGCCTCTGGTCTGCAATCTGCGCGATGAATACGGGTTTAGCGAGCGCATCCGCCTGATCGCCAGTGGCAAACTGGTCAATCCCGGTGATGTCGCCTGGGCGCTGGCTGCGGGCGCTGATTTTGTCACCTCGGCGCGTGGCTTTATGTTCTCTTTGGGCTGCATTCAGGCGCTTAAATGCAACAAGAACACCTGCCCCACCGGCATCACCACGCATGATCCTCGCTTCCAAAAGGGCCTGGTGGTCGAAGACAAATACAAACGGGTGGCGCGCTACGCGCAAGAGCTCATCCATGAGGTCGAGACCATTGCCCATTCGGTTGGTGTCACCGAGCCGCGCAAGCTGCGCCGTCGTCATGTGCGCATCATGCAAGAGAACGGGCTGTCGCGGCCAATGAATGAGATCATGCCAAGTTACAGTGCGGTCGCGCAGACGTGACAGGATATGTTTTGGCCTGACGCCCCGCCTGCGGTAAGCCAAATAAAACGCCAATTTATAGGAGAGTGCCATGGCCCGCCGTTGGACCAATACCCTGACTTCTGCTGATGTGACGCCAAAAGCCGCCTTTCTCAACCGTCGTCAGATCATGGCCGGGATTGGCGGGATGGCGGGGTTGGCCGGGATTGGCGGCCTGCCGCAGGCTGCACAGGCCGAGACGCTTGAGCCAAACTCCTGGGAGGATGTCACCACCTACTGCAACTATTATGAGTTCGGCACCGGCAAAGGCGACCCTGCGAAATACGCAGGCCAGCTGACCACCTCTCCCTGGAGCGTCAAGATCGACGGTCTGGTGGATCGCCCCGGTGACTATGACTTTCAGCAGATCCTAAGCGAGATGACCCTGGAGGAACGCATCTACCGCTTTCGCTGTGTTGAGGCCTGGTCCATGGTGGTGCCCTGGACCGGATTTGAGCTGGCAGACCTGCTGAACCTCGCAGGTGTGCAGGCGGGGGCAAAATACGTCGGTTTTGAAACCCTGTATCGCCCCTCGGAGATGCCCGGCACCGCCTATCGCGCGCTGGACTGGCCCTACCGCGAGGGGCTGCGTCTGGATGAGGCCCTGCACCCTTTGACCCTGATGGCGACGGGGATATTTGGCAAAGATCTGCCCAACCAGAACGGTGCGCCGCTGCGTCTGGTGGTGCCATGGAAATACGGCTTTAAATCGATCAAATCCATTGTGCGGATCACTCTCACCGATACAGAGCCGCAAACCAGCTGGAATATGGCCAACGCCCGCGAGTATGGCTTTTACAGTAATGTGAACCCCGAGGTCTCACATCCGCGCTGGAGCCAGGCCACGGAGCGCCGTATTGGCGGCGGGCTTTTTGCCAGTCGCGCCGACACTCAGATGTTCAATGGCTACGGCGATGAGGTTGCATCACTCTATGACGGTATGGATTTGGCGAAACACTTCTGACTATCAATACTCAGATCGAAAATACTGTGATCACCAAAGCCGTGGCAGGGGCGCTGCGCTGCGCGCGCCTGCAATCCTCTTGCTGATCTCTGGCCTCCTGCTGATCTTTGGCGCGTCGCAGGGCCTTGTATGTTGCGCAGGAACAGGCAGAACAGGACCAACGCCGCGATGATCAACCTCACCAATCAATTCCTGCGTCGACTGCCGCCTTGGGTGCTCTACCTGTTGGGGGGGATTTACCCGTGCTGGCTGTTGTATCTGGGTTTGACGGGCGGTTTGGGGCCAGATCCGGTCAAGGCGCTTGAGCACGAGCTGGGAGAGCGGGCTCTGCAACTGGTGATCCTTGGCCTGACGGTGACACCCCTGCGCCGTCTTACTGGCCTGAGCCTGCTAAAGTTTCGCCGCGCCATTGGTGTTTTGACCTTTTCCTATGTGGCATTGCACTTGTTGGTCTGGCTGGTGCTGGATGTGCAGATCCTGTCACAGATCCTGACTGACATCGCCAAGCGTCCCTATATCACGATTGGCATGGCTGCCTTTGTGCTGATGCTGCCCCTGGTGCTCACCTCCAACAATTTCTCAGTGCGCAAATTGGGGCGCCGGTGGAAGCGGCTTCACCTTCTGACCTATCCGGCGGCCATTCTGGGCGGGCTGCACTATGTGATGTTGGCAAAGGGGTTCCAGATTGAGCCGCTGATCTACCTGGCGGCCATTCTCGCTCTGCTGGCTCTTCGGGTTCCGTCTTCACGGCGGCGGGCCACAGCCTAAGCAACGCCTTTCTAAGCAACGGCTTTGAGATGGATTCTGGCGGACGTGCTGCACCGACCTGTCCGGTGACGCGTTTTTGCGCCTTTGCTCCATTTTTTCTGTTGTTTGGCCTGATGATTTTTGGGCTATAGCGCTGAAACTAAG
>NZ_MWVJ01000087.1 GCF_002087335.1 Pseudophaeobacter leonis | reverse complement strand
CACAACAAGCCGATTGATTTTGGTCTGCAGACCTTCTGCGAGAGCTGCAACAAATGCGCCCGCGAGTGCCCCTCGGGGGCGATCACCGCCGGTCCCAAGCGGATGTTCAACGGCTATGAGATCTGGAAGAGCGACAGCCAGAAATGCACCACCTACCGGATCACCACGCCGGGCGGCGCCATGTGTGGCCGCTGCATGAAAACCTGCCCCTGGAACCTTGAGGGGATCTTCTCGGAACGGCCCTTTCGCTGGGCGGCGATGAATGTGCCCAAGGCGGCGCCTCTGTTGGCAAAACTGGATGATGCGCTGGGCAATGGCGAGATGAACCCGGCCAAGAAATGGTGGTGGGATCTTGAGATGCAGGAGGATGGCGGCTATCGCCCGACGCGCCATCCGGTGATTGCCCGCGCGCTGCAAAAGGATCTCGACCTGAAATTCGAGGATCAGACCCTGGCTGTCTACCCGGCACATCTGGCGCCGCACCCCTGGCCCTATCCGTTCCCGATGGACCGCGAGACGGGGATTGAGGCCTATCAACAGATGATCTCGGCTGAAGAGTATAAAACGCGCCGCGCCAGGGGAGAGACCGGTGCCTGGGATCATCGCTACAGCAATGATCAGGACAGCCCGGTTTTGCAGGTGCGGGTGGCACGCGCCGAGGCCATGAGCCGGGATGTCACCAGATATGAGTTCGAGAGCCTCGATGGCGCGCCGCTGCCGGAATGGACGGCGGGGGCCCATCTCGACATCGTGGTCGCCCCTGAATATCTGCGGCAATATTCCATGTCTGTCGATCCGGCGGACCGGTCGAAATACCAGATTGGTGTTCTGCGCGAAGACGCCGGGCGGGGGGGATCAAAACTGATGCACCGGATTTTCACACCGGGGCGTCTGATCTTTATCTCAAAGCCGATCAACCATTTCCCGCTTGAGGAGGCGGCGCAGAAGAGTTTCCTCATGGGGGGGGGCATTGGCATCACACCAATGATTGCCATGGCGCATCGCCTGCATGCGCTGGGTCGGGCGTTTGAGCTGCACTATTCCATCTCTAATCGTGAGGATGCCGGCTATTTGCAGGATCTGGCGCAGATGCCCTGGCGTGGCGAGGTCCATATACATGTCTCCTCCGAGGGCACGCGGGCGGATCTGGATCAGCTACTGGCGGGTTATGCGCCGGGGCAGCATGTCTATACCTGTGGGCCCGAGCGCTACATGGAGGGGGTCATGCAGGCGGCAGAGCGCCAGGGATTTCCCGAAGAGGCGCGCCATCTGGAGTATTTCTCGGTGCCTGAGCTGCCAGAGTATGAGAACCATGCGTTCAAGCTCAAACTGGCACGCTCCGGGAAGGTGCTCGAGGTGCCGCCCGAGAAGACCGCAACGGATGTCCTGCTGGAGCATGGCGTGCATATAGATGTGAAGTGCTCGGACGGGATTTGCGGTGTCTGCAAATGTGGCCTGATCTCAGGAGAGGTCGAGCACCGCGACTTTGTCCTCTCCAAGGCGCAACGAAATGGATCGGTGATCCTGTGCCAGTCTCGCGCCGCCGCACCGGATGGCGTGGTTGAGGTCGACCTCTAAAGCGTGGCAAACCAATCTGGTAGCTCGGTGCGCTGCGCAAATCTGAGGCTCTTGCTGCGCAGGACTGAGAGCACCTCGTCCCGGACGGGCGTTTGCAGGGCCTCCCAGGCCTCAGCCTCAGCCTCTTCCCAGGAAACCACCGGCAGTGCGGCGGCTTTGCTCAGTTTTGCTGTGGCCTCTTGGTCGGCTTGGCGCCAGGCGCGGCCGGGAGCACCCTTGCCCTCTACGCTGCCGACTTCGGTTCGGATTCCGGTCATGGCGGTCAGGGCTGTCCTGTCGGCGAATTTAAGATGCGCCAGATAGATCCCGCGCGGCATGACAAAGGGAAACTCAGCCAGCCGGTTGGGGCGCAGATGAAGGCCATGCCGCCGCAGCCCGATGGGGCGGCGAACGGCCCAGGCCTTGCTGTAGTGCCCGGTAAAGACCGCATCGCGGCGCTGGGCAAAAACACAGCTGCCTTGTTTGACCGCTTCACCGGCGTGAAGATCAAACAGATCAAAGCCAAGCGCAAAGAGGGCGGGAGCCTGCTGATCGCGCATCATCTGGGGCAGGGAGGGCCAGCGTGACGGGTCAACGCAGATCAGCTCATCCGCGTCCGTCCGGATCACCCAGTCGTAGATCTCCAGCAGCCCCTGCTGAAACCCATTGAGCATCCGTCCGCGCCAGTGGTCAAAGCCCTGCAGCCGGTTTCGCGGTATTGTCAGCACCGAGGCCCCCGGGCAGATCTCTGCGATGCGGGGATCGCTGCCATGAGAAATGACATAGAGATTTTCGGCGCCAAGCGCGCGGCTATAGTGGCGAAACCACTGAGACAGAGCCCAGTGGTCTTTATGCGCCATGGTGAGTGCACAGATATCCATGGGCGGCACTATGCGTGTCCTGCTGCCCTCCGCCAAGTCCAGTTCTCACAAGGCCATTTCGCGGATGGATCAGTGTGTCGGGCGCGGCCTGCGGCCCTCAGAAATGCCATGAGGCAGGTTTTTGACAACAAAAGCGCCAAAGAAGGCGACTCGCCAGTCTTATCGCTCCACCCGAGTCGGGGTCCGTCTTGTGGTTGCGCTGCGCGTGACGTCTATATGTTGATCCGCAGCGGCTGCCAAAAGACATCGTCGCACCCAGCATCGAAGTGTCAGGCGTTCAAAATTGATGCACAGGCAGGAATCTGACAATATAACATTCTGAAAATAAAGTATATTTATGAATTTCGAGGTGAATTATGATTTTTGTGAATTTATGCCTTGCGGAGGTTT
>NZ_MWVJ01000086.1 GCF_002087335.1 Pseudophaeobacter leonis | reverse complement strand
CGCCCACCTGCGCCAGAGGCCATCGTTCCGATGGACCAAAGGCCAATCATGCACTAACTTTCAAGTTGGACCACTCAAGTGGGGCTGCTCAACACCCAGGTCATCAGCCACCTGCTTACGTGTTAGCCCACTGGTCAGTGCGATACGCACAGCATCTTGGCGGAATTCGTCCGTCCGTTTCAGTCCCATAATCAGTCTCCTTTGCTGCAGTATATGCTATCAAGGAGCGGCATCAAACCGCGACAGGTCCAAATCGGGACAAGTCCAAAGTGTGGTCGTCATTGATTATGCCTAGTCAAGTGCGAAAAACTCAAATTCATAGGAACAAGAAGTCGTCTTGGCTTAGATCGTAGGTCGAGATGCCTACAATTTCTACCTGACCAGTTTCCCAGGTTGCGGTCGCGCCACGTTCAGATCCAGACAGTGAAAGATCTTCCCATGACAGCCCCAAAATTTGCAGCATGTCTTCGCCCGCAGTAAAATCTACGATGGTGTCGTTGCCGGTGTTAACATCCGTTCTAAAACGGAACGTATCAACCCCCAGACCGCCATCCAATATATCATCTCCAGCACCTCCGGAAAGTGTGTCCCTCCCTTGGCCTCCAAACAATTCATCGTTTCCGCTACCAGAAAAAATTCGATCGTTTCCTGAGTTACCATAGACCAGATCATTGGACGTACCGGATGAGCCACCCTTGTATAAGTCGGTTCCGAGCCCCAAGTGTACTTCATCGCTGCCGTTGCCGCCAGCTACAGTGTCGCGGCCACGTCCTGCGAAAATTATGTCCTCACCATTGCCTCCCCGAATGTCGTCGCGGCCAACCCCACCATCGATGACATCGTCACCAGAAAAGCCGCGGAGATTATCATTTCCTCCATAGCCAAAAATTTGATCTCCTTCTGATGTCCCCAAGAGTTCGTCGTCAATAGGGTTATACCAATCCCCTCTCAACACCTGTCCTTCGTCCCAGGAAAATTCGAGTTGGATAACCTCGTATGGGTTCAAGTCAAAGTTCAGGACGCCATCACCATGCTGAGCTCCCTCAAGCACCATAGCAGCGAGAGCATTTATCTGGGCATCAGCATCTACAGCCAGTGGATCATCGCCTGACCGTACCTCCAGTAATGTTCCATGCAGATGGTACCCAGTGTCAGCGAATGCGCTAAAGTCCGCATTTATCTCAATCTCTTCATCTACTCCTGAAGCAATGTAGACAATCACCTTTCCATCTTTCGCAAAGGAATAAATATAGCCTGCATTATCCATTGAAATGGTGCCAAAAGTCATCTCGTCAATAGAAAGTTCTCCATCGCCATTTGGATCGATGAGCCTAGAGCCTTGCAAGGTGTTCATCATCATCTGAAAAAGCATGCCCGTGGGAGTCATTCCGTTTTGACCCTGCTCGAAAAGCGAACCAGAACCAGAACCTAACGCCTGCGTCGTCCAGATCATCGCGACATCTACACCAGCTTGAAGCATGTCTGTGAAGAGGCGCAGCAGCATCGGCCCTCTTTCCAAGCCAGTGATGTTACCTGGCCGATCTGCGCGGATATTCCACTCTGTAGTAACAATATCAAGAGCATTGGGTCCATCTACCACCCAGCCATCTTCTCTCAATCGATCACTTCGGGTCGCCGCAACCCAAGGATTATCCAAGTATTGATCTTCTAAAACGCCTTCGGACCGAGTGGGTTGATAGAAATGATCCACTAGGCCGTCTACGGCCCGTAGGTCGTCGTCAGAAAAAGCTTGCAAAAATTCAATGTTGTCACTCACTCCATTTGCATCAAAGTCTCGAGCCCCTTGCTGACTGCTCTGGATCCAAATTGAGGGAGTATTTGCAGTGTCAGCATCACTTCTGGCTTCATCCACCCAAACTGCAATTGATCGTTGGAGAGAAGCAAACTCGGCTGGTGTCCAGCTGTACGCACTATTGAACCATTCGTTTCCAATTTCGAAAGCGTGAATATTTGCGTCTCCATAGGCCCCTGAAAGCACTTCCATCACGAACGTTTTTATTATCTCCTCAGCTTGTGGGTCTATCCTACGAGTTTCCTGGTCAAAGAAACGCCAAGTAGGGAGTACAATTACTGTAGAGATTCCATGTTCAGCCGCGTAGGAGAGGAAGTCGCTCAATGGTGTTACGTCAGTGGAAGACCCCGCGTTGTTGACCAAAGCGACAGGTTCGGGATTGTCAGGGTTAGCCAGGTCAAAATAGTTTTCAGTTTGGGTTCCGCCGGGGTACCTCAAGAAACTCAAACCAACCTGTTCGGAGGCCAGCGTAAAGTCTGAACCTTCACTTACTTCGTGCCGATGGAATTCAAATCCAGATCCGAAATGGGCAGCCGAGACAAATTCCCCAGCAAAACCTAGATTAGACTGCTCATCTCCGTTCCATGTGAAGTCACTCTGTTGTGAAAGCAAGTTATAACTAGGAAGTTCAACGCGATTTACTGACATATTGCACCCACTCAACTGGTTCAGCTTCCCTGAGAACAAACGGGAAACATATTTACTGGTTCAGGTTGACGGGCTAGCGGGTGCTCTTCGTGTCTGAATCGTGGCAAACTTGCGTCCTAAGCTTGCAATTGGTATTTAATGCATAGACAGTTTGTGGGGGGGCGGGGCTTGGTTGCAGAAATCGCGCTGCGAGGATTCACAGGATGAATCCAGCGTGATAGCTGGCGCTCATGAGGGGTAATCTCCCCTAAAATTAGTGTGTTCAAAAGTAGAATTTTCCGTAGGCGGCGCGTCGCCCCCACACTTTCGAGCTGACAACTGATCTGCGATTCAGAGACCTGTTTGATTTGTGGGGAGTTTCTCGATGGGAGCTATAAGCGAGTTTCTGGCAAGTGTGCCGCGCCGCGCGGACGGCAAGTGGAATTGGCCGCCGGAGCTGAAGGACCGGATCGTGGCAGAGACGTTGATTGAGGGCGAGACGTTCAAAGCGGTTGCGAAGCGGTATGAGTTGATCCCCAGCACGGTGTCTGATTGGCGTCGGATGGCGCGGCAGGGCAAGCTGGTTTTGCCAAACCTGGACGGCATGAACTATGTGCCGGTTAAGATCGCGGCGTCTGCGCCGGGCGCCCAGCCTCAGCCCGCCACATCCTCCAGCCCGCTTGATGTGATCAAGGGCGATGTCCCGGTTCGTTTTGATGCGGCAACGCTAGCGGCGCGGATCGCCGAGATCGCCCGGGCTTTGGCGACGGGATTTTACCCTCGCATAAGGTGCGGATTTTTGTGGCCAGTGATCCGGTCGACTTCCGCAAGGGCCATGACGGTCTAGTTGCTCTGGTGCAGAGCCACCTGCGTCAGAAGCCTTTTGATGGGTCGGACTACGTGTTCCGCACCAAGCGGGCGGATCGCCTGAAGCTGAGGCACAAGAACAAGCAACTGAATGGCTCTGGACTTACAACAACGAGCCCCCCAACATGGGCATCGGGGGCATGACACCCGCCATGAAACTGAAAACAGCCGCCTGAATTCTACGGTTGGACCCCGTTAAAAATGGGGGGATTACCGCACCTCACTTGTCTGCAAGCCATGAGAGGGATCTTGCCCTGAGTTTGTGGATGGTATGGCACTCCACGCGAATGCTTCATGCCTTTACGATGAGCAACAAACACTCTCTTATAAAACAGCGCTATTTGGACCCGCAAGTGCTGACGTAGGACACTGGCTTCGCCCAATCCAGACCGACCATTTTCAGCAGGCTTTCCCCAAACCCCATCGTCTGGCGAAGCGGCAAACCAAACAACACTTTGATGGTCAGGCAGGCTTGTATGGCCGAATCACAGTAAGCTTGCTGTCGACCCCGATTGCCAGAAGGTTCCGCCTCCCAGGCCATCTCGGGATCAAACCAGATCGATAGTGAGCCACGTTGCTTCAGGGCCTAATTGCAGTCTGACCAGTTGTAAGTCGTTGATTTCCAGTTACTCATGATTGCCAGCTAGCACGCTGAATTCATGCCACGAATCCTTTCAAAATATCTGTGCAACAAAGCCGAAACTCATTATCAAATAGTCAAAATCCCCCTATTGTTCACGTGGTGGACACAGTTAGGGAAATTTTTACACATATTTGAAATGATTAAAGCTCAAAGCAGAACGGTTGAGAGTCTAGGGCTCTGGTGACAGGTTTTGGACCTCGCGTTCAAGATTTCACCGCTAGGTCCAGGCCCGAAATTGTTCTGTTCCAAACGCCTAGTTGAGGCTATGTGCTCGCTTTCATGTGGGCCATTTCTGGGGGTTGCTGACAATAAGAGGACTAGAGTCCCTTGAAAATCGAGCTAATGTATCCGTTCCATTTATGGTTCGAAGTGGCGGAAAGTAAAATGCGTGAATGTGGATTATACCCCTTAGGGGATAGTGCTATTAATCGCAGTTCGAGTTAAGGAGTGATTTGGTGCCTGTTTATGAAGTTTTATCCCGTGGGAATTTGGCGAAAATTAGTGAGGTCCCCTATGATTGGTCGGCGCTAGGAGTAGTAAGGCTGGCGTCGGAGGCGGTGTTTTTTCGCCCTGAGGTGGACTGCAACGCAATAAATTCATGTGTCGCACAAATGAGTGAGGATGACATACTGGACTGCATATTCGATTCATTAGACTGCGATGTTTTTTTTAAATTAATCGGGTATTTGGAGGGATTGTCCCATGAGGTGATCTATTCTAAAGATCTTTAGGGGAAATCAAATCTTCTCGATACTGAAAATGGCGCAGTAACCATGGTGTGTCAAACCACAGCGGACTACTTCAAAGGGTGAAATGATCGGGTAAAACTGGACAGCGTGCTAGCAACTGTATCTTTCACACGGTTTTAGCGGACCATTTTTGGCGTGATTTGCACAACGCATTCACGATTGTGATGAGATTTCTGGTTGCGGCTGTTATGATGAAATTGGGCGGTTTTCCAGCGGCGCGCAACCTGCCGGACCGAAACTTCACAGCGGATGCCCCAAATCAGAAATGGGCGGGCGATATCAGCTATGTTTGGACGCGTGAGGGCTGGTTGTATCTGGCTGTGATCCTGGGCCTGCATTCTCGGCGCGTGATCGGATGGGACGTTAGCAATCGCATGAAACGCGATCTGGCAATCCGGGCGTTGAACATGAGCAGCCCCACTTGAGTGGTCCAAATTGAAAGTTAGTGCATGATTGGCCTTTGGTCCATCGGTACGATGGCCTCCGGCGCTGGTGGGCGGTAGCCCAATGCACTGTGGGGTCGTTTGGTGTTGTAGTGGTTCCTCCATCTTTCGATGATGATCTGGGCTTCTCGCAGTGAGTAAAAGACCTCACCGTTCAGTAATTCGTCCCGCATCCGCCCGTTGAAGCTCTCGCAATATCCGTTTTCCCAAGGCGACCCTGGCTCGATGTAAGCGGTCTTGGCCCCAACTGCTTCAACCCAGTCCCTGACGGCCTCAGCGATGAACTCCGGGCCATTGTCCGACCTGATGTAAGCTGTCGTACCACGAAGGATGAACAGGTCCGTCAGGGCGTCATTGACTTCTGTCGAGTTGAGCTTTCGTTTTACCCGGATCGCCAGACACTCCCGGCTGTATTCATCCAAGATGTTCAATGTCCTGAAGGCCCTGCCATCGTCTGTTCGGTGTTGCACGAAGTCGTATGACCACACGTGATTGCAATACTCTGGGCGCAGCCGGATACATGATCCGTCGTTCAGCCAGAGCCGACCCTTCTTAGGTTGCTTCATAGGCACCTTCAGCCCCTCACGTTTCCACAAACGCTCGATACGTTTGTCATTCACCTGCCAGCCTGCATTTCGTAACAAGGCAGCAATCCGACGATAGCCATATCGACCGTACTGACGCGCCAGTTCGATCATGTCTGCGACCAGCCGGTCTTCGTCATCACGCCCCATTGCTACTCGCCGTTGTGTGGATCGGTGCAGGCCCAGGACGCGACAAACGCGGCGCTCAGAGACCTTCATCTGGCTGCGCACATGATCTATGCATGCACGTCGGCGTGAGGGGCTCAGAAGTTTC
>NZ_MWVJ01000085.1 GCF_002087335.1 Pseudophaeobacter leonis | reverse complement strand
ATCAAGAAGAGTTTTTCAACAAAATTCGCCGATTCTCTAGGCGGATCCCTTCGGAGCCTTACATGCGAGCGTTAGGCTTTGAGTCATCTGCTATATACCTCGCGTTGACCACTACCTTGCGGGCTTTGTGGGGGGGGCGACGACGTCGTGAAACGCATCGGCATCCTGCATCATGATCGCGTCCATTGCACAAATGCCAACTTTGAAAGGGGGATGATGCATGAATAGTAGCACCGGATCGTCGGTTTCCTGCAGTCGGGCACTCAGCCAGTCAAGCCGTGCTTGGCAATAGCTACCGGCATGGGTGCCCGGGCTTTTTGTATCAAGACAGATGGCACGGCCATGAGGCGTATCAAGGGTGAACTGCACAAATCCGTTGCTGTCGCGTGGGGCGTTTGGGAAATACTCGGCAAAGGCTGCTGTGTCGTCATGGTTGCCGACCATGAGATGCACCGGCATGGGCAAACGAGATATCTTGTCCCGGAACGCCGCATAGGCGCCTGCATCCCCCCAATGGGTCATGTCCCCCGTGACGATGACGAATGCCGCGTCGCCATGTTCGACGTTGATGCTGTCAACTGCCTGCGCCAACCGGCGGGCAGGGTTGGCACCGTACAACAGGCGATCACCACTGTTCACATGGGTGTCGGTGAGGTGTATGAATTTCATTCTGCCGCCACGCCGGGCTTGGCCCAGTCTTCCCAGCCGGTGCCAGAGGCCATGACCGGCCCGTCCCATGCAAAGGGGATTTGGTGGATCGTGGTGTCATTGCCGTCAATTGACAGCACGAAATAGGCCGGAGCCATCGGCGCACCCTTGAGAAGCTCGGTCTCGTTCAGGTCCGGCAGGGACTGGTTCCCGGTCGAGGGGACGCTTGCGAATGGGATGCCTGCGAAACGCCCGTGGATCGGCGCGTGGACATGGCCAAAATGGATATAGTCAATGCGGTCGCCATAGGCCTCAAGCAGGGCCTTGAAGGCCGCGCGATCCTCGGGGACGAGAGCGATCTTGTCTTCGGCGGGTAGGCCCACGGGCATCGGGTTGTGGTGCAAGAAGATGCGGGCGCGCCCGGCAGCAGTCAGTTCGGCCTTGAGCCAGTCGCGGCGCACGGCGCAGAAGTGACCGGCGTGGGTCTTGTCGCCAACACTGTCGAGATAGATCAGTCGGGTGCCATCCAGCGTTTCGGCGTGATTGACGAAACCGTTGGCATCGACGGGATGATCGGTGAACACCTTGCGGAAAGTGTCGCGGTCATCGTGGTTTCCAATCAGCAGACGCACCGGAATGGACACCTCCGCAAGCGCGGATTTCAGCGCCTCGTAGGCCGCGACCTCGCCCCAATGGGTCAGATCGCCGGTAATAACGATGCGGTCGGCGTTCGCGTGGTTTTCGGCCACATTCGCGAGGGCGCGGGTAAAGCGGGCGTGGGGGTCAAGTCCGCCCATTTCTTCGCCGGGAATGGTCAGGTGGATATCGGAAATATGGATGATCTTCATGGGGCGTCCTGAAATTGAGGGTCCGGCCGCCCGTGTGGGGCAGGCGACCGGAAAAACGGTTCAGCCGTTGGGCAGCAGGTCGGCGACTTCTTCAACCATGTCCTGCTGAAGCTCTTTCATGTCGGTGGCGTCGCCGGTGACGATGCGTTCGATCCCGTCATAGATCACCTGGGTGATCGCCAGACCGTTGTCACCCGGATAGGCAAGCCAGTCGCGCAACAGCGGCAACTGATCCACGGCGGTCTGCTTGTTGGGGTTCTGGTCGTAGAAATCCGCAAGGATCACTTCGTTGGCAGCCTTGTTCGGCGGCATGTAACCGGTGGTCTTAGCCACTTCGGCAGCACCTTCACCCGAGGTGATGAACTTCAGCCAGGCCCATGCGGCCTCTTGAACCTTGGGATCGTCCGACGTCGAGGTTAGCAGCGGCGGCGTTGCCACCGGCGGGGAGAGCCTTTGGGGTTTCGCCCATGCCCGGGAACGGGCCGGTCACAAGGTTAAAATCGCCCTGCGAGCGCTCGACAGCGCCAAGCGCCGAGGTCGACCAGAACATCATGCCGATCTCACCGGCTGAAAAGGACGACAGGGCGGCTTTCTCCATTCAAGGTTCTTCATCTCACACTTGGTGAAGATTTCCTGCATTTGCTCAAGCGCGGCCAGAGCTTCGGGGCTGTCCATAGCCACGTGACCGTTGTCGACGATGGCTTTATCCTGCGACCACATCAGGGCCTGCATGAACCAGTTGCCGGTGATGTTCCAGCCCCAGAAAATTGGGTTTTTAACGCCGTTGGCCTTCATGGTTTCACACATGCCGATCACGTCGCTCCAGGTCTGGGGCAGCGTTTCGACACCGGCTTCTTTCAGGATGTCCATGTTATAATAGCCAACCGGCAGTGAGACCGAGAAGGGCAGACCGTGGACGTTGTCGTCAAAGGTCGACAGCGACAGCATGGCGTCGTGGTAGCCTTCTCTGGCGAAATCGGCTTCCTTGGCGATGAAGGGTTCCAGCGACTTGGCGATGCCTTTGTCCACCAGGATCTGCTGACGGTTGAGGCCCTGCATGGTCACGTCGGGCAGGTTGCCCGAAACGGCTTCGCGCAGAATGGTGTTGGTGCCGTCTTCGTAGGATTCATAAGTCGCGCGGAATTTCACGTCGATATTGGGGTGCGCTTCCTTGAAGGCTGGCATCATCGCTTCGTAGGTTACGTCAAAGAGATGCGAATAGGGATAGGCGAATTCGATGGTCACGGTGTCTTCAGCGAAGACAGCCGAGGCGGTCAGCGCCAGGGCCATTGCAGTGGCAGTCAGTTTCATGGAAGATATCCTCTCTTGCCAGGTCTTGGAGCCGCTTGTTTGCAGACGGGGCCCCGGGGTTCATCCCTTGTGGGATCTGGGTAAAGGGGGCGCCTTTCGGGGCGTCCCCGAAATCATTTCATGCCGCTCAGGGTGATGCCTTCGATGAAGCGCTTCTGCGCCAACAGGAAGGCAACGATGAGCGGGGTGACGATCACGGTGGCAGTGGCCATCATCGGGCCGAAGTAGCTGCCATCGCCATCGCCCTTGAATTCGCGCAGGCCCAACGGAGGGGTGAACAGATCGCGGTTGCCGGTAACGACGATGCGGGGCCAGAAATAATCGTTCCAATGGGCCACGATCGAGAAGATCGCAAAGGCAAGCAAGGCCGGGATCGCCGTGGGCAGCATGACACGCCAGACGATCGAGAATTCGCCCATCCCGTCCATGCGGGCGGCGTCGATCAGATCATCCGGCACGGTCATGAAAAACTGGCGCATCAGGAAGATGCCGAAGACCGAGATCGTCCATGGCACCACCAGCGCGGCATAGGTATTGGTCAGTCCCAGATTGGACAGCATGATGTAGAGCGGCAGGGCAATGGCATGGACCGGGATCAAAAGGCAGAAGAGCACCAGCCCGAACACGGCCTCGCGGCCCCAGAACTTGAGCTTGGCCAGCGCGAGGCCGCAGGCAGGGCCACCACCACCTGAATGAGGAAGATCGAACCAGTGACGATTATGCCATTGAGCAGGTAGCGCAGAAGCGGTGCCTCGGTGAAAGCCTTGGTATAGTTGAAGACGGCCGGGCGCATGGCGCAATCGGCCTCGGCCTCGGCCACCAGCGCATCACGGATCTCGCCATCGGAGGCACCGGGGAAGCGGTGGGCGGCAGCGGCAACGTCTTTGCGGTTGGGATCGCGCAGCTTTACGCAGCGCTCGTCCACCATCATTTCTTGGCGCCCGAAAAATCCGCCTTCGCCGCGGTCGATCTCGCCGGGGCTTTTGAACGAATAGCTGACCATCATGTAGAAGGGCGCGATGACGACGATCACACCGAGGATAAGGATCAGATGTTTCCACCAGTCGCGGGTCATCCGTAATGCACCTTTCGTTCCACCAGCCAGCGCTGGATCAGGGTGAGAAACATGACGAAAACGAGGAACAGAACGGTGATGGCGGAGCCGATGCCGATCAGGTTCTGCTGCACGCCTTTTTCAAAGATCGCGAACATCATCACGTAGGTGGATTTGTTCGGCCCGCCGCCTTGGGGCCAGAAGGCTTCGATCGTATCGAAGACCTGAAAGGCGCGGATGCAGGAAATGGTGACGACGAAAACGGTTGTGGGGCCAAGGGCGGGCCATGTGACAAGGCGAAACCGCTCCCATCCCGATTTGGCGCCGTCCATCTCGGCTGCGTGGTAAAGCTCGCGATGGACGCCTGTCAAACCGGCGAGATAGAGCACCATGTTGAAGCCGAACCCTTGCCAGATGCCGATGAAACAGACCACCCAGATCGCGTATCGCTTGTCACCAAGCCAGACCGGGAAACCATCTGTACAGCCTTCGGCCATGAAGGGCCAAATCCATTTCAAGCGGCGAGCCACAGCCCATTTCCAGAGTGCGGTTGATCATGCCGATTGAGGGATGCAGCATGAACTCCCACGCAATCGCCATGGCCAGAAGTGTTGCCATGACCGGCAGGAAATAGATCGTCTTGTAAATCTCGCGGAACCGGCCAAGCGAATTGATGAGAAGCGCCGCGCCAAGGCCCAAGCCGACTGAGATAGGCACCACCGTCACCACGTAGGTAAAGGTGGCTACAAACATCTTCTCGTAGGTCGAGCGGGTGAAAAGCTTTTCGTAGTTCCGCGTGCCGACCCAATCACAGCCGCTATTGCCCAGTGAGTAGTTGGTGAAAGACAGGACCCCGGCGATGAGAACCGGCACGAGCAGGATCACGAACATCAGGATCAGGGCCGGTGCGGTCAGCGACCATGCGGCGCGGCGCTCTTTTGTGGCGGCGCTGGTAGCGGGCTTATTGGCGGGGGGCAGGGCTGCGTCGTTCACGGTCATCTCAGGCGACCTCATGCGCTGCAATTGGTGACGGCACCTCAATCCGGCGCACACGCTGCCCATTGCCGTCAAAGACAAGGGCGCTGGCGGCGTCAAACCCAAGCCCGACAGCCGTGCCGATGCTAAGATCTGCGCGGCGAGAGGCCTCAGTGCGCAGCACGATACGGTTTTCAAGGCCGGGGATATCGACTTGAACATAGAGTTCGGCACCAAGGTTTTCCGTATGGGCCACGGTGCCATTGAAAACGGCGTCGTCCGTGGCAAGGTGCACCGCCTCGGGGCGCAGACCCAACGAGATTGCGCCTTCTATCCGGGTTGTGGCACGCAGGTCGAGATCGTGGTCGAAAAAGCTAAGCCGCCCGTCGCTGTCAAGGGAAACCGGCAGAATATTGATCTTGGGAGAGCCGATGAATTCGGCAACTTCAATCGTATCCGGGTCTTCGTAGATCAGGTCAGGGCTGGCACATTGCAGTATGCGCCCACCCATCATCACAGCGATCCGGTCGGACATGGTCATCGCCTCGACTTGATCATGGGTGACATAGATGAACGTGGCGTCCAGCCGACGGTGCAGCTGAGCAATCTCGGCGCGGGTTTGCACCCGCAGTTTGGCGTCGAGGTTCGAAAGAGGCTCATCCAACAGAAAAGCGACCGGATCCCGGACCAAGGCGCGACCAAGGGCCACGCGTTGGCCGCAGACCACCGGACAGCTGCCCTGGCTTGCGATCCAAAAGGTGCCCGATCTCCAGCATGTGGGCGGCGTTATCGACCTCTTGTCCGATCTCACCCGCCATGGCACGGGCCCCCGGCATGAAGCGACCGAGCACGGGCAGGCGCTGCACCCCATTCATGCGGCGCATCTTGAGCGGTACAGCGATGTTTTCTCCTACGCTCAGATGTGGGTAGAGGGCATAGGACTGGAAAACCATCGACAGGTTGCGATCCGCTGCCCGTTGTCCTGCCACCGATTTGCCATGGATGCGAATGTCGCCCGAACTTTGCTCTTCCAGTCCCGCGATGATCCTGAGCAGGGTGGATTTTCCACAGCCAGATGGCCCGACAAGTGAGACAAATTCACCATCAGCAATATCCAGAGACACCCCCTTGAGCACCTCTGTTTCACCAAAGCGTTTTGTTACGTTCTCGATGCTCAGCTCGGCCATCTGATTCCTCCATCTGACAGGGCCGGTGTAAGCAAGCGAGCTCTCACTTTTGTGACGTCATATTAGCGAAACTAATGGTCGCTATGGATGCCGCCAAAGGAAGGGGACGTCATGCGTGCCAATCACCACCAGTTCGTTGCTTTCGCCTATGTGGTCCGCGAAGGCAGTTTCTCAGCCGCTGCGACCCGTTTGGGCGTGACGCAATCCGCAGTGACACAGCATGTTGCCAAATTGGAGAAACAGGTTGGCTCGCAGCTGTTGTTGCGTGGCCGCGAAGGGATTGCCCTTACCCGGACCGGGCAGGAGTTTTTCGACCTTGCAGACCGGCTGGTCGCGCTGGACACTGCGATCAGCGAACGCCTGGAAGGGTATGAGGCAATGGCGCGTGGTCACATCAAGATCATCGCCAACGCGCCGCTTCCCGCACTCAAGGCGATCAGCCTGTTTCGGCAAGCCTACCCGGGCGTTGAGATCGACTTTGCACTCCATGATTGGACCACAGCGACGCGGCTGTTGCGGGAGCGGCGGGGCG
>NZ_MWVJ01000084.1 GCF_002087335.1 Pseudophaeobacter leonis | reverse complement strand
TGGTCGCTGCTGGACTGGCGGGTCATTTTGCGCGCTTTGCTGATTGCAGGCGGGATTTCCTGCATTCTCACCGCGCTCAAGACCGAGCCAATCGCCAATGTCTTTGGCGGCTTTTTTGTCGGACCAATCATCGCCTTCATCCTTTCAGTTTTGCTGCTGAAAGAACGCGCCAGCCTCAGTCGCGCCCTGCTGTTGTTGCTAAGCTTTGGCGGCGTGCTACTGGTTGTAAAACCGGGATTTGGCATGCAGGTTGGCATGGGGTTTGCGGTGCTGGCTGGCTGCTTTCATGGCTCGTTTCTGGTGGCGACGCGGTGGCTGGCCGGGCGGCACCGGCCCCGCTTTTTGCTGTTTTCACAACTGGCCATTGGCGCTGTCGTGCTGTTTCCTTTTGCGCTGGGTGATCTGGGGCAGAGCGTTGCTATGGCCCAGAGCAACCCAGTGCTGACAGGCCTGCTGATCATCAGCGCGTTGGGATCTGCCGCTGGCACCTATTTGCTGGTGCGGGTCAATCGCCATACCCCCGCCAATGTGGTGGCCCCCCTGGTCTATAGCCAGCTGCTGGCGGCCACCTTTATTGGCGTTGTGGTCTTTGGCGACCTACCAGATGCGCTGGCGCTTTTGGGCCTGACGGTGATTGTGTTGTCCGGGCTTTCGTCGCTCTGGCTTGCGGGCCGGGGAGGCCGAGGGGCCTAAGGCCCCCGCGTCAGGACGCTACGCCGGGCCGCGGCCTCAAGTAGCCGTTTTGCGCAACAGGTAGATATCCATGATCCAGCCATGCTCTGCCCGCGCCTGTGCCCGGGTGGCGATGATGTCATCTGCCACCTGCGCCAGGGGCCCAGAGCGGCTGATCTGGTTGTCCATACCGGCATAGGCGGACCACCAGATCTCAACATCCTCTGGATCAATCGCCTGAAAGGAGCATTCCCCATCCAGCATCACCACCAGAGTGTCAGCCGTGGGCGGCCAGCCTTTCTCGCGCAGCTGGCGGCCCGTTGTCACGGTAAAGGGGGCGCCAATCTCGTTCAGCGGAATGGCATGTGCAGCGGTCAGCGCCTGAATAGAGGTGACGCCGGGAATGATCTTGAGGCTGATGTCACTGGTGCGCCTCAGGCGCTCGGCGATGCGCATGGCGCTGTCATACAGTGAGGGGTCGCCCCAGACCAGAAAGCCAACCTTGGCGGCATCTGCAGCTGGGCCGCCTGGGGGTAAGTTGGCGCGAATGGTGTCGATCCAGATGCGGGCGATGGCATCATGCCAGTGATCAACTCGGGCAGTGTAGTCCACAATGGCCGGGTCACGCACCGGCAGGTCAAATTCAACAATGCGCGGGCCGGGGGTGCTGGTGATGGCCTCGGCACAGATCGCCTGACGCAGCCCGGCCAGATCATCTTTGCCGCGGCCTTTGTTGGGGATCAGGATCAGATCAAGCCCATTGAGCGCGCGCACCGCCTGCAGTGTCAGGTGCGCAGGATTGCCGGTGCCGATGCCAATCAGGGAGAGCTCGATCTTGCCGCCAATACGGTCGTCGATCCTGTCGTCGATGCTGCCGTTGATGCTACCTGCGCTCATGTCACGGGGCTCCTGCCAAAAAGAAACACGGCCCGCTATGGAGCCGTGTTTGGGTTTTTTCAAGTCTGGATCAGGTCGCCTTCCCAGATCCAGCTGCTTTTTCTAGCTCGCGTTATAGAGCCGGGGTGTTACCAGGCCTGTCACCAGACCACGGCTGTCAACGCCGCGCAGCGCCTTGGCGGCGGCCAGAATGGCAAGGTCAGCAAGCGGTTCAATCAGTACCACCAGCATATAGGCGCCGCCAAAGGTCAGCACCGAGGCCATGGTCTCAGCGCCAAAGCCCTGACCGTAGAACACCCAAAAGGCCACCCAGGCCACAACGCCGCCCTGATAGGCGGTCGAGAGCGCCAGCGCCTGGCTGTATTTCAGATCCACATAGGCAGTGCCGGCCGGGATGATGCGGCGGGCCAGCGCGTGCAGCGCAAACAGTGGCACCAGCAGGGTTGTCACATTGACAAAATACATGGGCATGTCGCTGGGCGCAAAAAACGCGCCCTGGATCAGCAGGCCTGCCGCGAGGCCAAAGGCCGCAGGGGCGGCTCCAAGGATCAAAAACAGGGTTGAGCCAAGGATGAAATGCACCTCAGAGATGCCAACCGGGAAATGCGGCAGCACTTCAAAGAACAGGAACACGCCAAGGGCTGCAATGGCAGACCGGGCGGCATAGGACATCACGCCAGTGGCGCGCAGATCGCTAAAGGTTTCTTTGGCGGCATAGGTCACGGCCCCTGCGGCGGTGCCATAGGCAAGGGTCATTTTGGCAGCGTCAACAACGCCGGGTTCGATATGCATAGGTCTGTCTCCCTGTCGCCTCCCCGGCGACAATTGAAAGGGTTTCGCAAAACAGCCGCCCAAACCGCAGCCCGCAAGGCATGGCCCCACATGGTATGGCGCCACAGGGCATGGTCCGGTCAGCTCGCGACGGCAGGTCTCCTGACTTGCAGGTCTGGGCCGGTCCGGGGCCTTCCCGATCTGCTTTGCAGATCAGTGGCTGTTCCCGGTGGCTCGCCGCTCACAGTTGCGGGGGCAGTTTCGGATTCGGCGCCTGTTGGCTACACCTCACCGTATTCCCTTTTCATCCAGGGGTCTGAGACCCCAATAGAACCGTCGATACCGCCAGAGGTGTCACGAAGCCCTGCGGGCTGTCAATCACCCAAAGCACTTTCTGCGCCGCAAAAGCCCGCCTGCGCTGCAAGGCCGCAGATCAAGCAAAAAAGATCCGCATGAGCGGGCGCAGTACAAAAGGGGCAAAACGGCAAAGCCAGTCGTCCAGTGGGTTTAGGGATTGGGATTTACGGATTGTCGAGGGTCACACTGGCTGCAATCGGGGTGCCGCCTATCATCAGTGGGCTGTGGCTATTGGCGTTGAGCGAGACCTTCACCTCAACCTTGCCGGTGGGCAGATCGCTGAGGTGCGTCCAGTTGCCGTAGAGCCGCCCAAGCTTGGTGCCATTGATGTAGACATGCGCATGGCCTTCGCCTGCAACATCGGCGGCTGAGGCGTTTTCAGGCGCAAAGCGGAAATTCTGCGGCGTGACCTGCAAATTCCAGCCCGCCATGGGGTCTTTGGTCACGGCAATCGTTAGGCCCGGGGCGTCAGGGCCTGCGGGAAGGTGGATCGCCGTTGCATGATCATGGCCCGCCATTTCGGCCATCTGTCCCGGGCTGCCATGCTGGGCTGCATCGCTGTGATCATGGCCATCAAATGTGATGCCATTGCCGGCAGCTGTAACAAAGCCGATGCCGCCGCCAAAGACCAGGCCGATGGCAAACAGAGCAAGAGAACGCGACATGTCATATCCTTTGAAGAAGTGGCCTGCGCTGAAAGAAAAAGGATCTCTCGGCGCAGGTTGATGCTCAGGGCAGCTGGCTCAGGTGTCTCTGGCGCCTTCGGCCTGCCAGAAGTAGCCGCAAAAGCAGCCCAGCAGAGTCCAGGCAGCCAGACCAACCCCAAAGGCGCGGGCGGCAAACAGCGCACCGATTTCGGTTGGAACCGGACCGGTGAAGCTGCTGGGCCCGGGGGCGCCAACCAGATGCGGAATCAGCAGCAGGGCGATCGCAATGGCGTAGCTCAGCAGAGTGCCACCAAAGGCGAGCAGCCACATGGCAATACCAGCGGTTGCAACGGTGGCAGTCCACCAGATCTGTCGCTCAAGGAGATCCGCGGCCGCGACGCCGGGAACCTCGGGCGCGAGGCTAAAGCCCGGTGCAAGGTGGAAAGTGATGAAACCCGCCAGCCCCCACAAAAGCCCGCTGCGGGCTGAAATTGCCTGCCCCATACCCTCGGCCATGGACATCAGGGCGACCATGACAAAGGCATAGCCGGTATAGGTGAGCATGGTGAAGACGATGCTTAGCCCATCGCGCACGGCGTCAAAACCGGGCAGCTCAGGCTGTGCGGACACAGCAGCGCCTCCAAAATGCACCAAAGCGCCGCTTTCATAAAGCTCGGCGTGCAAAAGCACAGGTTGCACAAAAAGAAGCTGCAGCAGGGCGGTCAACACCCCAGCTGCAGCGCCAGCGAACAACGCGCTGGTCAAAATTCGGCTAAACATGCGCTTAGTGGCAGGGAAAGCCAGTCGCGTGACGCACGTCATGCGCGGCGGCGTGCAGGGCAGAGGCCTGAACGTGACCGGTCAGGGTGATTACACCCAGGCCCAGAACCACGGCAAACAGGGCAGGCAAAAAGCGGGTGCCAGCAACAGAGGTGGTCAGTGTCTTCGTTGTCATATCTATTCTCCACGCCGTCACACCCGACGGCAAAAATTACGTCCCAGTACATGGCCGGTCTCCTGACTCGCAGGTCACAGCAGCTTTTCCCCTTCCCAGCGGCCAGGTTGGCCCCCAGTGGGTGTCGAAAAACCGCTCGCCGCTCACAGTCGCGGGGGCGGTCGGGTCTTGGCGCCGCAATTGGGTCCGCCATTCCTCATTCCCGTTTCAGCCCAGATGCTTTGCATCTTTGGGCACCATGTACATTTGTTGTGCCCTTTGACGAGGCCGGCGGTCAAGTTTGAATCCGCCCTGCAGAGGGTAAGATGCGACTTTTATGGGCACTGACAGGTGCTGAGCTGGGAAATGGGCCTGGTCTAGCCCGGTCTAGTCCATCCCGGCCGGGATTCGCGCCAGAGCCTTCATGCGTAATTCGCCCAAGGGGCGGGCGTCCGCCAGATTGCCGTCCGGGCTGTCGCGGAACAGCCGTAAAAACGTGACGATATCCGGCAGATCCCTGGCGCTGATTTCGCCAAACAGATAGGCCGTCTTGCCGCTTTGGCGTACCGCAAGCGTTTGCGGCTGTTTGCAGCCCGACATGCAGTCCACCTGCTGCACTCTGGCCTCCAGCCCCGCGCCTGCCACCGCCTGCTCCAGCAGGTCCGGCAGGGCCGCATCGGCGTTGCGGCAGCTGCGACACAGGGTGAGGGTGGGGAGAGGAGGGCTCGACATCAGGTCAGAGTGCTTCTGGCAGATCGCTGTCGGCGAGCGGGCCGTAAAGGATCAAAACCGGAGCCATGGTCTCCATATCACGCAGCCCCTTTGGCAGCTCTCCCACCGTGTGGCAGCTCAACTCCTGCTCCGGGGTCGAAACACCAAGAGCAATCAGCGCGTGGGTTTCAGGGG
>NZ_MWVJ01000083.1 GCF_002087335.1 Pseudophaeobacter leonis | reverse complement strand
GCCATGGAAAACTGCTTCATAGGAGCGGCGACGCCAGACGCTTACCACTACTGAGATGACTGGGCTAAAAAGGCAGGCTTCAGTGAGATTGCAAAACCCCTGTCGAATAAGGCGCTCAAAATGGCCACACCAAGCCGACCTCAAGAGTTGTGGTCGGGTAGATGACTTCAGAGATGAGCTTGAAAGGCGGTGCAACAGGTCAGGTTCAAGAGCGAAGGAGAATTTTGTTGGAGTTTAAGGCCTGTGCAATTTCTTGGTACGGACCAGAGCGCGGGCTGGAGTTTTCGGCGGATCGAAGTAAAATTGTTTGTGTTTCCTCGAGCACCTGAAGTGCTTCTGAATTCGCGCGACGAAGCTGTTGATCTCTTACAGCAACAATAGGTCTTGCACCCCTCTTTCCAGTCTCAGGTGAAACAACCCGAACCCGGGGGCTTGTGCTGTTTCGATATTCTCTTGAAATACTACGCAACTGATCTGAGGCATTTTGCAATGCCGCTTTGGCTTCGCCAAAAACCGCGTTTTGGGGTAGGTTTTCTGCTGCTTTGGCAAGTTCTGCGCTAAGGCAATCAATGCGATAGTTCGTCGGCGCCCTGGTACAGATGCGCCCGGCGATCTCAATTGCGACCGAAGTCGCTGTGCCAACTTGTGAAGGGCTCAAGGATGAAGCTGTGGCAGTCGCGTCATTGCCGCCACCTTCTTCTCTGACGTCCTCAGGTCCACCGGCTGTACCACCACCGGCTGTACCACCGGCTGAACCACCAGAGACCTGTACCCTATGCACCGGGTCGGCACTGTTTTGAAGAATCTGCATGGGAACCAACGACGCACTTGCAACGGATTGGCTGGATAAAAGGGCGCAGCATTTTGCTACCAGCATGACCCGCTTCGCATTGAAAATCGACACTCTCTCAAAATCCTTTTAAACGTGAAAACTGGCTCAGTCTGTATTCTGAAGTTATGAATGCGGCGAAGGTATCATGAGATTACTATATCGCTGGCCAGTAAAAAATCCTCTCTGACCAATAGCGTGTCAGAGAAGATCTCAACTTCAAAATCTGTATCCAGTGTTTCGTCAATCGCGCCTTGTCCGCTGTACTCCTCATAGGTGCTGGCCACCAAGAATTTTGAGCCAAAGCTTGATTCGACATGAAGGATAATCTCGGCTGTGTCACCTTGGTCAAAGCCAGACACATTGTAGTAGAACGTGGTAGCGACAGGTCTAACGACTGTTGTAACCACAGGAATTTCCTCGTCATCCGATATTTCCACTACGGTTTCATAAGTGAAACCGCTAATTGCGAGGTCTATACGGACACCACTCTGAGCAAATTCTGAAAGATCAATCAGGGACAAGCCGGTTTCAAAGCTGGAAATCGTGTCACGAAGTTCCAAACCGCTCCGGCTCTCTTCAACTGAGCGAAATACAAACAGGTCAGGGTTTCCGGTGGGTTCAGTTTGCTCTGTATCTCGATAGCCGCCGTTGAGAATATCGCTTCCCAAACCTCCGTACAGCGTTTCATTGCCTCCACCGCCTCCCTGCAGAGTGTCGTCGCCCGATCCTCCCGAAAGGAAATTTCCACCATCAGTGTTTGAGGTTGAACTCGAGTCTTGCCAGCCAACCAACAAATCGTTGCCGTCACCGGCCAAAAGAGTGTCTGCCCCAAGACCTCAAAAAAGAGAGCCATCTCCGGCACCTTCATCGATGCTATCGTCTCCGGCATCGCCACTGAGCCTGTCGGAGACATTGCCACCAATCAGTGTGTCATCACCTTCCCCGCCAGAAAGGTGGTTTTGGTCCAAAGTGGACCCCGTGATTGAGTTGCCCAACGCGTTTCCGTTGCCAACCAGAACTCCGTCAGGCTCTGCGGGACCCGTCAACACGAGGTTCTCAAAATTCTCGCCAAGAGAGTAAGTTGCAAGGTCCGTCTGAACGGTATCTATTCCGCTGTCGCCGCTTTCAGTCACAGTGTCGTTTGCGCTATTTACTATGTACAGGTCATTCCCAATCCCACCTGACATCGTGTCGTCACCAGCTCCACCATCGAGGGTGTCATCCCCGTCGCCTGCGACAATGACATCCTCACCGTCACCGCCTTCCAGAAGATCATTTCCTCCGCCCCCAGCGAGCCAGTCCATCCCATCTTCGCCCAGGAGAACATCCGCAAGGCTGCCACCAAACAGCGTGTCGTTGCTTTGCGCTCCTGAGAGTGCGTTACGTGCGAAATCAGAACCCGTAATTTCATTGTCGAGTGTATTTCCTGCTCCAGTTATCAGGTCACCTTCTCTAGGGGCACCAAGGAACGTGAGGTTCTCGACATTGTCCGCAAGTGTAACTGCGAGAGCGTGGCTCTGAACCTCGTCCAGCCCTTGATCGAAACCCTCCTGAATGACGTCATTTTCATTATAAATCAGGTAGATGTCATTCCCAAGACCTCCCAAAAGGGTGTCCGATCCATCGCCACCATCAAGCGTATCGTCGCCTTGTCCCCCCTCCAGTTGATCATCACCAAAACCACCAACCAGGCTATCCTCGCCGCTGCCCCCCTCAAGGATGTCGTGCCCACGCTCTCCTCTAAGAGAGTCGTTCCGGGCTCCTCCCACCACTGTATCGTTACCTGCTCCTCCAACCAGAAGGTTTTGATTGCTCTCAGCTCCGAGGATTTGGTTGTCGTCTGAGTTGCCGGTACCTGTGCGAATGTTGCCCTCTCCGCTAGAGCCAATAAGTGCCAAGTTTTCAAACCCTGAACCTAGAGTGAAGCTATCTAGAGAGGTATTCACATAGTCCAACCCACCTCGGCTGTTCTCGAACAATCGGTCTCCAACGTTGTCTACAAAGTAGGTATCATTGCCTCGACCACCCTGCATCCAATCTGCACCGGCACCTCCACGCAAGACATCCCGCCCTCCGCCTCCGACCAGCCTATCATTCCCACCATTTCCAAATAGGTTGTCATTGTCCGGACCGCCCTGAAGGGTGTCGCGACCTCCGTTACCCTGAAGAGTGTCAGCCCCGGATCCACCAATCAGCGTATCAGATTGCCCTCCCCCTAGAAGACGGTCATTGCCAGCTTCTCCATACAAGGCGTCAGCGCCACTCTGACCGAACAGCACATCGCGTCCCTGGCCACCAAAGGCGCGATCATCCCCTCGGGTCCCCTGTATCCGATCACCTCCGGCATACCCAAAAAGGGTGTCGTTCCCACTTGAGCCAACAACCCGGTCTGCGCCTCCATAAAATAAGTTAATGAAAGCGCTTGTTTTCATAGGAGGATTCTCAATTACGGTGACCGCATCCAGTTCAAAGCTGGAAAGCTCAAAGTCGAGTACACCGTTGGCAGACTGCTGATAGCTAACAATCGTTCCCGAAAGCACGTCAAAACGGTCCAGGGGATCAAAAGGGCGATCAACGAACTCTAGGTCACGGATCCGGTAGATCCCTTCGAACCCATTGGGGCCCGTGTAAATCACCATCCCGATATTGTTATTCAGATTTTCAATTACAAACTGGAATGGGCCGACTTCTGAACCAATTTCAAAAGTGCGGTGGAATGTGACATCAACCATTGTGCACCTACATCAGAAAGCCAAAAAAATCTCACACGAGAGGACCGATCATCGAGACGTGCTGAGCACATTCCAGAGAGACTGGCAGATTCTGTTTAACTTGAAAAGGAGCAGCCAGTCTGGCGTTCAGGTCAGAAAAGCTGTGTGGCAGCTTTATGTGAAGATGGCTGTCTAGTGGGCAAACGGGCGGGTCCACCTCATTGGCCCAGGCCTGATGGAAAACTGATGAGGTGGATGGCTCCTGCTTCACTCGGCGAAGCAATGTGTCCTGGCGCAGCCGCCAAAGCGTGCATAGGAGGCATGATCGACCTAGAGTACAAAGTTTGAGATCAGTTCGGCAAACAGGCGGCCAGGGGCTTGCGCCAGCTCTGTGCCTTGCCTGGCCAGACCGATTGATCCATGCTTCTCCGCATATTGCAGCGTCAGGAGGTCGCCTCGAAGCAGCCGAGAATGGGCGAGGTTGGAATGGTCATCGGCGAGGGTGCGACAGTCGATCATATTGGAATGCTGCCACAAACTGCGCTGCAGGTCCATGATGTCCGCAGTGAGGGAGTTCACCAGGCACAAAATTCTGCACAGGCAGCGAACGTATGGTTCGACGGGCCACACCGCAGCGTACAATAGACCTGATCAATGGCCGGTGTGGGCCGTTCACGCCGTTGAAGCCGATCACGACAAACGGGGCAGGAATCTAGCTTTCGGTGTGGGGTAGGCGCGAGCGGCGGCTATGCGTAGATAGCAACATTTGCAAATGCGGGGTTCTGTACATGGTGCAGCACGTGAACGGCCCATAGCTGCCGTTCACGACAATCTCAAATGCTGCGACGCAGTCCATCAATTGCGGACATCAATGCATTATCTCAGCACAATTGAGGCATTTAGGCCTGCTATGCAGAAAACCTGCCGATCATTATGGCCGGAAATATTCCAACAGAATAGATTCAAAGGCTGCATTGGCAACACCTTTACATCTGTTCAAGCTCGGACTTCAGCAGGCTTTCGATTTTCTCGATCGGATGATTTGTCAGGGTCTTTGGGATTTCGGCTATCACCTTCTTCACGGCATCTGGGCTGATTTCCACTCGTAGATCACCAAGCGCCTTCGGCGGTGCCACGATCACGATCTCGTCGAAAGCGCCATCCTGCGCGGCACGGTTAAGAATAGCTGCGATCTCTTTGACATAGTGGTCTTCGGACAACTGGTGCCAGTCGGTATCCTGCAATGCAGCGCGGCGCATTCCAGGAACGGAATTTGCTCGACCCGCGCGGTCGCTGCCTTGAGCGACGCTGGGCGGGTTTTCCGTCTCCTGATGCCAGACCACTCGCAAATCATAGTCTTTCATATCTCCGGCGTTTCGTAGAAAAAGGGCTTTTTGGCCATCCGCAACCAATACCCAACTCCCAGTTTTAAAAAGAACCATCTTCAACTCCATTTATTGACAACTTTGCTTGACCGTATAAGCGACGCGGCTGTCTTCGGGCTTGAGCGAAATCAACACGGACGAAAAAAATCAGTTTCCTGCATCCAAATGTTGATTGAAGAGAGCTTCTCTTGCATCTGAAAGTGTCTGGATTGTTGCTTGAAAAATTGGTTCCGATGACGCCTCAGGAACTAATGTCGACTTTCTAGACCTCGGAGTATCTCCGCGTTAAGCTCAACAATGAGAGATCACTCACGGCCCAAAGCCGACGTCCGCCGACGGTCACCATTATTGCAGTGTGGCACGTCAATACTGCCGTTCACTGCAACTGCAAAGTCAAAGAATGCTCAGATTTACACATCCGGCCCTGACCGGATGAGGTGGATGGCTCCTGCTTCACTCGGCGTCGCAATGCGCCATACTGCAGATGTCATATACTGCTGAGAGAGGAGCCACCCAATGACAGTTACAACAGTTGGCCTGGATCTGGCCAGGCATGTGTTTCACGTTCATGGAATTTCGGAAACTCGACGCAGGATTTTCAATAAGAAGATCAAACGCGCACAATTGTTGGCGTTCTTTGAAACGCTGCCGCGTTGTGTCATCGGCATGGAGGCTTGCGGTTCGGCCCATCATTGGGGCCGCGAAATTGGGGCCGCGACCTGCGCAAGTTGGGCCATGACCTGCGGTTGATGCCTGCGGCCTATATCAAACCGTACGTTAAGCGTGGCAAGACGGAGGCCGCCGATGCCGAGGCGATCTGAGAAGCGGTGCGCCGCCCAACGATGTATTACCAGACAGGCGATGCTAGCATCGCCGAGAGGGCGGTTTGTCGAGATTAAATCAGAAGACCAGCAGGCCGTTCTTGCCATCCACAGGTCACGGGACTTGGTGGTGCGCATGCCCGGCATTGGGCCGATCACTGCTTCAGCGATTGTTGCTACGATCGGCGATGCACATCAGTTCAGGACCGGTCGCGATCTGGCTGCCTGGTTGGGTTTGACACCTCTGAACAAATCTAGCGGCGGGCAAAGAACGCCTTTGGCGGATCACCAAGAAGGGAGACCGATATATTCGAAAGCTGTTGATCCTTGGGATGACGTCACGCGCGTTGATGGCGCGGGACAAACCAGAAAAGTCAGACATCTGGATCGCAAAAATGCTCGCGGAGAGGCCGTTCCGGCCATGGCGACAGTCGCCATGGCAAACAAATCTGCCCGGATTATCTGGGCCATGCGAACCAAACGAAAGGAATACCGGCAGCCGATTGTCTGATCGGGTCAACCTGCCCAGGGCTGCAAGGCGCTTGATGTGATGATGCGAAATGAAGTCAACCAAAAGTCAGGACGCTCCGACCAATGTCGCGGCCCACAGAGGTCGTTGAGCCGAGAGGAACCTTGCTTGCGGAACTCATCCACTGCCCGGCAGGCGATGCTTGCAGCGCTGAGAGGGAGGGCCAGTGGCAATCGCCTCGTAAACAGGCCCCTCTCGGCAGATTGCTCCGCAATCG
>NZ_MWVJ01000082.1 GCF_002087335.1 Pseudophaeobacter leonis | reverse complement strand
CGCCTGCCATTGGCTTTCAGCCCAGGGAGTTTTGCCAGCTGCCGCCACTGGAGGTCTTGATGCTGAAATCATTGCTCCCCAGCAGCCCGAGCTCGGCGCGTCCGTTCCAATTGGACTGAAACAACAGCGCCGCTGTCTCGGCGAGGCCGGATTTGTTCAGCTTTACCTGATGCCCGGCGCCCTCATGGGTGAACAGGCTGGCAGGGGCGGCGACCGTCAGCCGGTTGCTGGCATCAGCACTGGCATTGATGCCGATATGGTCGAGGTTCTGGGTCTCACTCGGCGGCAGCTCCCAGGTGCTGCCCTGCCAGACGCGCAGCTCCTCGGTGTCTGCGCCCCAGGCGCGCCAGCCGGGCAGGGGCATCACAAAGAGCCAGCCTTCGCCCTGCCAGATGGCCAGATGCTGGCTCCAGCCCGACCAGGCCGCCGTCGGGGTGTCTCCCAGCGCATAGGAGGCCCCCGGGCTGGGTTCCAGCGGTGGGGTTTCGGCGTCAAAGGCGATGACCCGCAATTGCACCAGCGCATCCAGCAGCTGCAGCGCCTCGTTGTGGGTCACATGTTTTTGCGCCTGCGAGGGCAGCAGATAGGGCAGCGAGAGGATCGGGGAGAGATCGGACATTGGCGCGCGGGCTCCTGAAAGAGGGGGCTGGAAAGGTGAGGGGGCAGGCGGGGCCCCGGCGATCTGAAGAGGTCCTGTGCGGGCAGGACTGACTGGGCAGCAAACTGTGGACAGCAAAGGCGCGCAGTGTGGCCGAGCCGGGCGAAGCTGCGCCTAAATCCGAGTGCGCTGCCTAAGCAACAGGAGACTGGGCAACAGGAGGCTGGGCAAGAAACGGGGCAGCAACCTGAGCAAAAACAGGGGCAACAATTAGGGCAAAAACCGGGGCAATACCCGGCGGAACACCCCGCTTTTGCCGGAACCAATCATCACATTTGGCGCCGGATTGATCTCATTTCAGGATCAATGCCGGGAATTATTCCAGCGCCTAAGGGCTTTGATGATTGTCTTCAATCTGTAAACAATGTCCGCCCTTTCGCCGCATTCTGATCCCGTATTCGGCCGCGCCAGCCAGTGATCTTGCCCTTGGTTCAAGTCGTTCCAAGCCAGGGGTAGAGATTATGGAAATCACGTTTCAGCAGCATTTCATGACTGGATTTGAGCGCCTGGATACGGACCTGCGGGATCTGGAAATTCTGCAGAACGACGCAGGAACCTGTCTTTATGCCGCCACGGGTCGCAATGGTGGCATCAGCCAGTTTCGCCTCGACGGGGCGGCGCCAAGCCTGCAGGATGTCTACTGGCATCAGGGCAGCACACTGGCCACAGGCGAGTTTTCCCTGGCCGCGATCGGCGGTGAGACACATCTTTTGCAGCACAACAGCGTAGGCTCCAGACTGCTGTCCTATCAGGTCGGCAGCGATGGCGATCTGGCGTCGCAGTCGGCCCAGAGCCTGACAGGTGGCACCGTGGGCGGATCTGTGGGCGCCGCAGCAGTGGCCGAGCTGAATGGCGCACATAGCGTTGTCTATAGCGTCACCGAGGCCGGCCAGTCGACTGGCCAGTTGACCGGCTGGCGGCTGGACGCGGCGGGCAGACCACAGGCTGAGGTGAGCACTGCGGGTGGCGACAGCGCCTATCAGCTGTCCGGTGCGGTGGCGCTGGAGGTCTCAGACGAGGCGGGTCTGCTGTTTGTGGCGGATGCGGCGGGCCAGGGTCTGCACAGCTTTCGCATCAA
Organism: Pseudophaeobacter leonis; assembly: GCF_002087335.1. Lineage (GTDB taxonomy): Bacteria > Pseudomonadota > Alphaproteobacteria > Rhodobacterales > Rhodobacteraceae > Pseudophaeobacter > Pseudophaeobacter leonis. The sequence goes on along the minus strand of NZ_MWVJ01000082.1, from coordinate 4,082 downwards.
TGCCCAGACCGGCGCGCTGCAGGCCGCCGACAGCTTTACGGCGGCAGATGGGCTGCCAGTCTCCAGCCCCAGTGCTCTGCAGAGCTTTACCGCCTATGACAGCACCTGGGTGATCCTGAGCGCTGCGGGCACCGGCTCGCTCAGCCTGTTTCGGGTGGCCGACAGCGGTGCCAACGCGGGCACGCTGAACTTTGTGGATCAGGTGAGTGACACGCTGGCGACCCGCTTTGGCGGCGCCAGCGCCCTTGAGGTGGTGAGCGTTGGCGATCATGTTCTGGTGCTGGCGGCGGGCGCCGATGATGGCCTCACCCTGCTGCAGCTGCTGCCCTCTGGCCAGCTTTTGCACCTGCGCAGCCTGTCCCATGAGGCAGGACTTGGCCTTGAGAATGTCAGCGCGCTGGAGAGCGTGATGATGGGCGATGCGCTGGAAATCTATGTGAGCTCGGGCAGTGAGATGGGGATTTCACGCTTTACCCTGGATCTGAGCGAGCTGGGCCTGGTGGAGACCGCGACGCGCGGCACCCTGCGGGGCAGCGCTGGCGACGATCTGCTGGAAGGTGGCACCGGGACGGTCACGCTGCTGGGGCAGGCGGGCGATGACGTGCTGGTGGCGCGGGGCGCGGGCTCTGTGCTGACCGGTGGCAATGGCGCCGACTGCTTTGCTCTTGGTGCCGTTCGGGGCCAGATCCGGGTCACCGATTTTCAGCCCGGCGAAGACAGCCTGGACCTGTCTCTGATCCCAGGCCTTTACGGTCCCGGCCAATTGACTGTCGCCAATTTGAATGGCGGCATCCGCCTGTCTTTTGGCGTGACCGAAATTCTGGTGCGCAGCGCCAGCGGCGCAGAGCTGACCCTGGCGGACATCTGGCCCACCGGCGGGTTTTCCACTCCGAGCCGGGTGGCGCTGGGGCAGAGCTTTGAGGACGACATGCAATATGGCACCGGCGACAAGGATCTGCTGCAGGGCACTGGCGGTGCCGACAGCCTGCAGGGGCTTGGCGGCGAGGACCGCCTGAATGGTCTGAGCGGCGCGGATCAGCTCTGGGGCGGCGATGGCGATGACCAGGTCAAGGGCGGCGGCGGCAATGACAGCCTCTATGGCGAGCTGGGCGCCGATCTGCTGGCAGGCGGCGGCGGCGCAGACTGGCTTTTTGGCGGCGCGGGCGATGACCTGCTGAAAGGCAACAGCGGCAATGATACTCTGGAGGGCGGCATTGGTGCGGATCGTCTGAAAGGCGGCGGCGGCAATGATCAGCTTTTTGGTGGAGAAGGTTTTGATTTTCTGTTTGGTGGCGGTGGTCATGATCTGCTGGTCGCAGGCGCAGGTCCCAGCCGGCTGCTGGGCAATGGTGGCAATGACACCCTGAAAGGCGATGCGCAGGCGGATGTCCTCAAGGGGGGCGGCGGTGCCGACCGGTTGCTGGGCTTTGACGGCGATGACCGCCTGGACGGTGGCAAAGGGCGCGACAGCTTTAGCGGCGGTGACGGCGCCGATGTCTTTATCTTTGAAAAGGGCCATGGCCGGGACGTGATCCTTGATTTCACTCCCGAAACCGACCAGTTGGATTTCTCTGGCATCCGGGGTCTGGACTATGAGGATCTGGAGATTTTGCGCCGGGGCGAGGACACGCTGATCCAGACCGGCGCGGGCCAGATCCGGCTGGAAGATCTGCGCCCCGCTGAGCTGTCAGTTGATGATTTTATCTTCTGAACCCGGGTCTGATTACCGGCCTGAAATCTGGTCTGCAATCCGGTCTGCAATCTGGCCTGAAATTTGGGCCAGAATTTAGCCCGGAATTTGGCTCCTAGCACCGGCAAGAGATCCCGCCGGCGTCGCAGTGATCAAGCAGTGATCAAAAAGCGCCTAGAGCACCCCGGCACGGCTGAAGACACCAAAGAAGTTACCGATAATATTGGAGACGGTCAGGGCGTCGTTGATGGGAGATTCCGTTGCGATCACCAGATCGTCGGGATTGATCTGGAACTTCCGGGCCGAGAACAGGCCATCCGCAGAGGTCAGGTCCAGCGTGAAGACAACCCGCTGGTGACGCGGTCCGCGCAGTCCGGGGGCCAGGGCTTCGGGGGCATATTCACGCAGCACCAAAAGCCCCTGTGGGTCGGCGCGGCTGTCCTGGATGCCGCCGGTGATCGAGACCGCATCCATGGCCGAAAGATTGTCTTTGGTGAAGATATGCAGATCCTCGGTGCCGGTGGCGCCAAAGGACAGGAAATAGCGTTCGTCCTCTTCGACAAAGATCTGGTCGCCGCCGCGCAGCAGGGTATCCAGACGGGGGTTGTTCAAAAGCGCATCCACCGAGGTGCCATAGATGTTCTGGCCGCGCACCAGACGGATCTGCGGGTTGTTGAGCGCCGAGCTGATGCCGCCGCCGGCCGAGATGATCCCCATGAGCGAATAGTTGCGGTCGGGCATCGGGTAGGTGCCGGGATTGGCCACACCAGAGACCAGATCCACCGAATTGTTGCGCCCCTCTTTCATGTCCAGCTGCAGCTGCGCCGAGGGCACAATCGATTCCAACTTGTCCTGCAACTGCTCCCGCGCCAGATCGGGGGTCAGACCCAGCACATTCACATTGCCGACATAGGGCATGAAGATGGTGCCATTGACGGCGACCCTGACATCCTGCAGCTGCACCATTTTCTGTTCCGGCGAGGTCAGAAGGGAGTTGTCACTGCTGTCCCAGATCCGCAGGGTGAGGGTGTCTCCGGGCTGGAGGATCTGCGACTTGGAGCCCCGGCTGGCCTGGATCCAGGCCAGGCGTTCCTGTTTTCCGGTCGCGGGCCAGTGGGCCACTGTCGGCAGGAAGGCGCGGTTGACGGCATAGAGCGCAAAACTGGCGTCGACTTCTGCGGATTGGGCCAGAATCTCTTCGCTGACAGGCGCGCCACTGGGCAGGCGGCTGCAGGCGACGGGCAGAAGGGCCAAGCCGATGGCAGAAAGCATAAAAATGAGTGTGCGCATGGGGCCTCTATCAGGAAACTGCTTGATTTTTGACCCGAATGAAGGCCTTTGAGTTTAGCTCGTGTAAAATACTGGGCCTGCGTCTTGCGTCAACAGCAAGCTGACCACACTAAGCGAGGAGCAATCATGGGATTTCCCGCCACATTGATACTGGGTGGAAACGGGCGGATTGCACAGCTGTTTCGGCGCGACGTGGGCGCATCTTGGGGCTCCGGACAGTGATTGGCGCTGGCAAAGGCGCCGGCCGCCAGTGGCCCCCGCACAGGAGGGCACCCGCCAGACCCATCAGGATTTGCGAATATTTGCGCCGCTTGAGGAGCCTGCCGCCCTGTTACGGGCCGCACAGGGCTGTGATGTGATTCTGTGTCTGGCCGGCAGTATTGCCGGGCGAAGCGCAGATTTGCACGACAACTGGCGCCTTGCCGAGGCGGCGCTGCAGGCGGCGGCCGCCGCTGGGCCACGGGCAGCAACCGGGCGCTGCGCGCAGGTGTTTCTGGCCTCCTCGGCGGCGGTCTAGGGCAACCAGCCGGGGCCGCTGAGCGAGGACAGCCCATTGGCGCCCGCCTCGCCCTACGGTGCGGCCAAGGTTGAGATGGAGCAGCGCGCCGCTGCTTTGGCGCGGCAGCTCGATGTGCCGGTCTGTATGCTGCGCATTGGCAATATCGCTGGCCTGGACGCCATTCTGGGCGGCTGGCGGGCGGGGTTTACTCTGGACCAGTTTGCCGATGGGCGCAGCCCGCAGCGCAGCTATATCGGGATGCGCTGTCTGTCGCGCGTCATGGCGCAGCTGCTGCAGCGCGCCATCTTGCCGCCAGCTGCTTTGTCGCCTCCCCTGCCAGCCGTGTTGAACCTGGCCCAGCCGCAGCCGGTTGAAATGGCGGATTTGCTGCGGGCTGCGGATCTGCCCTTTACCATACGTCCGGCGCCGCAAACCGCCATTGTCGAGGTGTCACTGGATGTTAGCCGGCTGCAGAGCCTGATCCCGGCTGAGCTGTTGCCACAGGCAAATGCCGCCCAGATGATAGAGGAATGGCGCGCATTAGGGTCTCAATCGCATCCCGCAGCAACACAGGAAACAGACCCCACATGACCTGGTCCAAAC
>NZ_MWVJ01000081.1 GCF_002087335.1 Pseudophaeobacter leonis | reverse complement strand
CCAACGATCCCATTAAAGGGAGCGACAATGTTTTCTTCCTTTTCGCCAAACGGGTCAGCAACAATGGCCATGATATCCCCTTTGGCCACAACATCACCGTCGGCTTTGAACATCCTGAAAAGCCCCCCGGACGGAGCGCGCAGCCATTTGCTGGACATGCAGTATTGCGGGGCAGCTTTCGGTTTTGCGATCCCTTTTGCAGACAACATCCCGACGTGCCGCAGGACCCTCAGGATGCCAGCGACGCCTGCGCGTACAGACATTTCGTCAAAACGCAGGGCTTCTCCTGCTTCATAGAGCAGAACATCTTTGCCAATGTCCTTGGCAGCGCCGCGGAGCGATCCGGGGCGCAACGAAGATTGCAGGATGACCGGTGCGCCAAATACTTCCGCCAATTCTGCAGTGTATGCATTATCCGGTGAAATGCGTATTTGCGGCAGATTGGTGCGGTGAATCGCGGCAGAGTGCAGGTCGATCCCAAGATCACTGCGCGCGACGACCTCATTCAAAAACAGATGTGCCAGTCGAGACGCAAGTGAACCGCCCGGAGTGCCCGGAAACATCCGGTTCAGATCACGCCGGTCAGGCAGATACCGTGAGTGGTTGATGAACCCGAAAGCGTTAACAATCGGGACCACAATAAGTGTGCCGCGCAGCGTTCTGAGGTTCGGAGCCCGCAAGAGACGGCGCACGATCTCGACGCCAATCACTTCATCCCCGTGGATACCGGCGCTGACAAACACTGTTGGGCCGTCGGCCTTCCCTTGAATGACATGCACTGACATCGAAACAGGCGTATGGTCAGACAAAACGCTGACAGGTAGGTCAACAGTCTGTCGCGTGCCTGCAGGAATACTGACTCCCCCAATCTCAAACGCTGCGCGGCGCACCATTAGCCTTTACCTTTTGTTTTGGTATTGCCTTTGGCAGCACTGTTCTCGAGATACTCGATGATCTTGCCAGCAACATCCAAACCGGTGGCATTCTCGACGCCTTCCAGGCCGGGCGAAGAGTTCACCTCCATGACAACCGGGCCATGGTTGGCGCGCAGCATGTCGACGCCGCAAACATTCAGGCCCATGGATTTTGCTGCACGCACGGCTGTTGAGCGCTCTTCTGGCGACAGTTTGATCACTTGCGCAGACCCACCACGGTGCAGGTTTGAGCGGAAGTCTCCTTCAGCCCCCGTGCGCTTCATCGCAGCGATAACTTTGCCGCCGACAACAATCGCACGAATGTCGGTACCGCCGGATTCTTTAATAAACTCCTGCAACAAGATGAGGGTACCCGAGGCGCGGAAGGCTTCGACCACAGATGTGGCAGAGCGATCCGTATCGGCCAGAACCACGCCTAGACCCTGGGTGCCTTCCAAAAGCTTAATGACGATTGGCGCACCGCCAGCCAGCTTCAGGACTTCATCGGTTTGTTTCGGGTCATGCGCAAATGTAGTCACAGGCAGGCCAATGCCATCACGCGCGAGCAATTGCATCGACCGTAGCTTGTCGCGGCTCCGGCCAATGGCGACACTTTCATTCAGGGGATAAACACCCATCATTTCAAACTGGCGCAGAACAGCCAGACCATAGAAGGTGACAGAGGCACCGATCCGTGGAATGACCGCGTCATACCCTTCGAGTTTTTCACCGTTATAGTACATTTCGGGGCGACGTGAGGCGATGTTCATATAGCACCGCAACGTGTTGATGATATCCAGCTGATGACCGCGGGCTTCGGCGGCCTCTTTCAGGCGTCGGTGGGAGTACAGGCTGGGACTACGTGCCATCATTGCGATTTTCATAAGAAAATCCTTTCTGCCTCTGGGGCTTATCAGACCTTAAGAACTGGTCAGGTTGGCGCGACGCGTATGCACCGCAATGTTGTGTTTCTTGAGCGCTGTTCGGCCGATGATCATCGGAAAAGTCATGTTGCTACGATCCGCAAGCGACACGGAAATCGGCCATGACCGGTCCGTCAGCTTTAGCGTTGTACGAATGACGATCCGCCGTGATGGGATGCCGCTTGTGTTCTTGATTGCCCGACGGTCATAGGTCGGGCATTCGGCCCAGTGGAGGGGCGTATCGTCAGAGATTTGCGTCTGGAACCGCACCCATTCAACGCCGTCCTTGTCAAAGACCTCAATATGCCTCGCATGCAGGGCAGAGGTGCGTGCGCCGGTGTCAATTTTGGCCTTAAGCTGCCAGACATCGAGATCGGGCAAGTCCAGATGTTCCATCCAGCCGATAACCAGCAGTTCGGGTTTTGGCTTTTTCAGCCTGGTGCGTTTGTTCATGTTCATACCAGCCACGGCATCATCAGAGTTGCGAGGCTGAGGACGAAGAAGAACCCGGCCATATCAGTCACAGTTGTCAAAAGAGGGCCGCTTGCCACGGCGGGATCTTGACCGATCCGCTTCAACAGCAAGGGCACAACGCCGCCAATCGACACAGCAAGCATGGTGTTCAGAGCAAGTGCGGCACCAATCACCAGACCCAGCGCAGGGCTGCCCTTCCAGACCCACGCCACGATGGCGATCAGGATGCCCAGGGCGATACCGTTGATCACGCCGACACTGATCTCTTTTAGCCAGACCTTGAACGCATCTTTGGGACGCACCAAACCGAGACTCAACTCGCGCATGGTGACCCCAACAGCCTGGTTGCCGGAACAGTCGGACATGTCCGAAACCATCGGCAAAAACACAGCGATTGCGATCACAGCAAGAAGAGTTTCCTCATAGGCCGAGATGACAGAGGCTGCGATCATGTTCAGCACGATGTTGGCCGACAGCCACGCCAACCGGCGCCGCGACCGCAGCCAGGTCGGCATTGAGCGCAACTCGTCGCCAACGACACCCTGTAGTTTCAGGTTTTCGCTCTCAGCGCGCTCCAGCAAAGCCTGCGAAACCGCGTCGCGGCTGACAACGCCAAGCATCCTGCCATCGACATCCACAACCGGCACGCCCAGAAAGGCATACTTGTCAAAAATGTCACCAAGGTCGGACAGATTTGTGTGGGTCTGAACCGTCATCGGCTCAACCATAATAGTCGTCAAAAGGGCCGAGCGTTTGGTTGCAAGCAAGCTCCGCAAGGACACCACCCCAACCAGTTTACCCGCCTCATCAATGATGTAGGGATGTTGGCCGCGATACCGGTCCACGTCCTCGTCGTCTTTCGCGAGTACTTTTATCACATCGCTGACGGTCATGGTGTCGGCGCATTCGAACACCTCCGACATCATCAGGCCACCGGCAGTATCATCCTCGTATTCCGACAGACGGCGGACATCAGCGGCGTCCTCAGCATCCATTTTCCCCAGGATTGCTTCGGCTTCCTCTGTGTCCATGCCGCCAATCAGATCGGCCTGAACGTCGGAGTCCAGCTCATCCATGATCTCAACGGCGCGATCCGTCTCAAGGTCTTCCATGAGGTCAGCACCAGTCTCGTGAGGTGCTTCTTCGATCAAATCCGCTGCGATTTCTGGTGACACCAGGGTCAGAACGGACCGACGATCATCCGGAGACAGCTCCAGAAGCTCACGGAGCGCTTCGGACAGCGAAAGCCGCTGGAACAACGCGTCCAGTCGTCCCGCGTCGCCAGCCACTACAGCCGCTTGCAACTCCTCTGACAAATCAATGTCTATCTCGATCGATGTGACGTGCTGATTCATATTTCTGCCTCCATGTGCGCTCTTTACATAGGAGAATTTTTATTGTCTATAGATAAAAAAATATATCACATGGAGTTAAAATGACCCACTTCCAAGTAGCAGCAAGCCAGTTGGCCAACCTCTATAGCAAGGGATTTGGAGGCAAGGAGAATGGCCGGTTCCGAATATCATCGAAACAAGTCAGAGAGTTGCTGGGGAAAAGGCGTCTCTATTCAGATGACATTGAAAATCTGTCCCGCGCCGTTCTGGAAGAAGGCTATGTCATGATCGATATGGACAGCTTCTTTGTTTTGCTCAGCGCCAATGCGTTTGTGAACTACAGGCGGGTCAGCGGTGAAGCATTGACGGCAGAGATGACAGGGAAACCCTAAAGGTCAGCAACTGAGCGCCCCCCTCCCTCCGCCTTTGAAGTGGTCCGCGCCTACCGGTCTGGATATATTCCAGCCGAACGTTGCGTTTCTCTGCCCATGCCATGGGCGTGCCGCGCTGCATCGCCCAAGAGGTCTAGCCTAAAGCACCCAGTCGGGTTCAGAACTGCGGTTATAGCGATCAGCACGGCCTGCTTCGTCGCGCAGGCGCGGCAACATCGGCTTGTCCAGGAATGTCTTGATGACACGCTCTGGTCGCTCTGCATGTTCCTCGTCATCGCTGACCCGAATATAGCCATAGGGTGCCAAGCGCGTTAGCAGCGTGTCGACGAACTTGAAAATCTCGTCTGTCGTGATGTCATCGTATTCAATGACTTCGTGGAACCTGTCAGACTCTACATAGACGTCCTGCAAAAGCGTTGACCAATCTTTGGTCTTGAGCTTTATGCCGAAGCGCTCAGGAAAGTCACCCATAACAGTCCCGGGATACGGCGTCGTAAGGCTCAGCACGATCTGGTTTGGAAGAAGCTCTTCCATAAGATCGACGCTCAGCAAATGGTCTGCGTAGCTGGCACCGGGCAGGCCTGCCATCAGATTGGCCTTGATCGGGATGCCAGCCTCCCTCGCCCGCTGAAGAACCGGCATGGTTTTGCTTTGTTTGATACCCTTACCGCTCAATTGCAGGGTCTTCTGGTCGACGGCTTCGACGCCGAAACCAACCATTTCGCAGCCCGCTTTGTACATCCAGTCGAACATTTCCCAGTGTTTTTCGGGAATGTCGCTGCGTGAATTGACCGACCACCGGCATTTAAGATCACGGGCGACAATTTCTTTGCATATCTCAATCACCCACCTTGGTTTGAAGGTGAAAATATCGTCTGCGAAGTGGACGGCACTGTGCCCTTCAACGTTCACGATATACTCCAACTCATCAACAATCAGTTTGGGGTCGCGTTCTCTGAAACCGGTATTTGCCGATGCGCAGAAGGTGCATTTGAAGGCGCATCCTCTGGAACCCATCATGACCCCGTGGGAATACCTGCGGTGGTACTTGGCGGGCAACAGGTGCCGGGCAGGAACCCAGCGGTTTATGTCGAGCGACCGTGCGGTGCCTGTGTCGATGTAGTCGCCTTTTCCCGACTTGTAGAAATAGCCCTTGGGCAATGTCTGGTCATCCCGCAGGAAAGGACGGGTCGGGGACATCGCATCGAAGACTTCGCAAATTGTATCTTCGACCTCGCCCTTAGCGACAAAGTCAAAGCCCGCGTCGATACATTCCTCGGCGCAATAGGTGGGATGTATCCCCCCCGCAAACATGATGACGTCCTTGCCGCCATACTTTTTGGCAATATCAAGCGAGACCATCCGACATCCCGATGTGAAGGATACGCCGATTATGTCAGGGACGAACTCCCTTATGACATCTTCAAGGCGGTCATCGTCCACGTTCTGATCATAGATGCGAACATCGTATTTTTCCTCTAACGCTGCGGCCAGATAAAGGCACCCAATTGGGGACTGGAGGTAGAAGGGAGCAACATCAGGCTCAGGATAAATAAAGAGTACACGCACCGTAATCTCCTTGGCTAAAACAGCTTTTCATCTAAATCCCCACAACCGAGGCCACATGTCCCCCTGATCGTTCACTTCACTGGGAAGACGATCAATTGGCGGTATCGCATGACGTTCGACAAAATCGGCAAGCTCAGGAGTGAGATGCCCCCCCAGCTGGGTTTCGACAGCGCGCCATACGTAAAACGCGCCGGCCTCAAGCTCGTAAAATTCCAAAAGGGCGAACAGCCTTTCGGCCGTGTCACCTTTGATGTGTTCCACCAAACGCACCAGATCAGCGTATTGATAGATGCCGCGCGAATTGAACCGGTGCACCCCTTCCCAGTAGCTCTTGAAAATGAGCTGCAGCATCATCCACTCGGGCTGCGGCACCATTGCCGAATAGCCATGGCGAGTGACCCTTTGCGCGGTCTCGACCATTGCATCTACTTCAATATCCAGGCAAATCCCGTGATGGATATCCAAGGTAACGTAGCAGGCAAGGTCGCCATCTTCAGTTTCATGCCATGGGCGCGGGAATGGGATGCTGCGGCGACTGGCGGCATCATCTTCCGGTGAGAGACCCTGCACGATTTGCCGCCGATTGAGACATGCCAATTCGTAATGCTCTGCCTCTACAAGGTCTTTCGCAATCTCATCGACGCGGAAGGCATGGCGGTTTTCTTCATCAAAAGCCGCCGCCACAAACCCTTGCTGATTGGCAATCTGTTCGGCGGCTTTGATGTATTGCTTGGGGACCCCGATGTCTGCATCCAACCCCCTGCGCAAATCTGCTTCGGGGTAGAGCACAAGCGATGCAGAGGCGCCTTTCATCAAAACATACGGAATGCCCTGAGCCTCCAGTTCATTTGCTAGGCGATTGATCAGCAATGTCTGCATTCTGGCCAGGGCGCGAACTGCCGCTGTCACATCGCGGACATGATTGGCCTCAGGACTATTGCCGTATTTGGCACCAACCCAAGAGAACAACTTGGGGGCCGTAACCGGTAGTACATTCCAGTTCCTGAGCAGTAACGCGCAAGCTGGTTCTAGCTGGTCTGGTGTGAATGGAATAGAAGGCACAGCATCTGCAGGCCCAAAGAACCACGCGAAACGGTCGGCACGCTCGGGTGCAATTGCAATCGGTTCAGCTGAGATTTCTGCGCGTTTCGCTTGTTGAGCCATGCATGAATACTTTCTGTCGCTGCAATGGGTCAAACTCAGCGGGTGTTGAACCATCTGTGCTGACCTTGAGCCTTGGGACCTGCGGAAATTCACAGGTCGACCTTTGTGATCGGGTCGTCACCTGTCATGTGACGTGCATAATAGGTGCGTCAGCGGGGGGAAGAACCAAATTTGGAAACTGTTTTTTTGAGCCTGCCGGGTTTTGGCACCAATGGCCACTGGCCGCGTTTTCCGTCACTCCAACGAAAAACGCGGCAAGCTTTCAACCTGCTATTTCGAACTGCGGGTTGATCTTGAACGCCGGGTTTTCTTCGGGTCCACCTCGTTCGCAGGAAGACCCTCGCCAAGCCGGACAGCAATCGCGCTTGCCAAAGCGGTTCCGCCAAAATCAAGCCGACGGGCAACAGCGCTTGCCAGTGTGGAAATCGAAAGGCCGACTGCAACCGAACTTGCAAGGCGAGCGGAGCTACCCCGTGAAAGCCTGCCCGCAACCGAACTGGTACGCACCGGAGTCGTCAGGCGGGTAGCAATCGCACTCGCCAACCTTGCCGATGATCCGCGGCCAGACAAACGCGAGGCCACTGAGCTGATACGGGTCGTCGTGCTGAGCCGTGCGGCCACAGCGCTGGCCAGCCTGCGATCGGAAATCCGGCTGGAGCTGCTGCCAAGACGAACTGCTATCGCGCTGGCAAGACGGGTCTCAGAAAGACGGCCAGGATTGCGTGGTTCAAACGGGCAACAATGGCACTGGCCATTCTGACTTCCGTGCTACGGCTTGGCCGACGGGAACTGATACCGCGCGGGTTAAGTCGCAACGCCAAAGCGCTGGCGATGGCAGTGATTTCTCTACTACTAGGCATAATATCCTCTCCCAAAAAGTGACAAAAATTCTAAAAATTGGGCATGGTTGACACCCCCCGTATCGTGCTGAAAACCCGGAAAATAATCAAGAGTTGTCTTATTGGCATCTGCGCGCGCAATGATTGCAATGACATATGTGCCGTTTTGGATAAAGACCATGCAACCCTTGCCTGGAAAGGTGAAGACTTTGAAATAGCAAGATGAAATTTGCACTTTAGCGAGAGCGGATTCCGCATTTGTTGCTTTGGCAGCAGGGGCGCTTATTGGGTGGAAAAATTCCGCCTATCGCATTTAGCAGCGGCACAAATTCAATCAAACAGCACTGACATCCTAACGGGAATCACCGGTCGAATTTTTCGTTTCGACTCGCTACCACGGATCAATTTATCTGCGGAAAATCTAGCTTGACGATAGGTGTAATTACCGAGCGAACTCTCCATGAGATTAATAAAACATCGTAAAAATCGGCGGGAAAAAAGCGTCAAACATGCAAGCTTTGCGATAGCAATGCACCCTCCTTAGGCGGCGACCTGACAAATAGATTATTGTCAGGCCGCGAAATTCCGGCCACAAATAGGTATGAAAATTCTTAATGCAAACTGTCTACACAGCGGAGATTGGAATGCTGCCGGACCGCAGTTTCGAGCAGAACTCAAAAGCCATGGAAAAATCGTCAATCAATTTCCCGCCGATCATAACGGGGCCTGGATGTGGACGCAGGCGCTTCGTGAACTCGGACATGAGGTCGTCGAATTTGACTATCGCGCAAGCCCCATTATCAAGAAAGAATGGCGCGCCCGGTACCCTGCTCTTTTCCGGCCTCATGACGGACAAAGCTACAAATCCGGCTGGATACCGTCACTTGAAACACAGCTGATAAACGGCCTGTTGTTGCGGCAAGCAAAAAGGCAACAACCAGACATCTTCATCACATATCCCGGCGAACGAATTCTTCCAGAAACCATAGAATATATGTCCAAGACACTGAATATTAAGACAGTTCTTTGGTTGGGACGAGATGTGGTTTTTGAGGCGACGCCGAATGTTGTGGAGAGTTTCCCACACTATGATTTTGTGTTCACCATTGATCCACCGGCAGTGGAAAAGTACAAAAAGCACGGTGCCAGAAAGGTCTTTTACCTGCCACTTGGCTGCTATCCACCTACGCACAAACCGATAGAATTGACCAGTGAAGACCAGGCTCAGTACGCGGGAGCTGTTTCGTTTGTAGGGCAATTGTTCGATGACCGGCCCGAAGTCCTGAGCCAGCTTGTGGGCGATAATATCAATTTTTGGACCCATTGGTGGGGCCCTGACATGGACCGAAAATACCCGCAGCTTTCACCATTGTATCGGGGTCAGGCGCGTGGGCGGTCCATGATAAAGGTATTGAACGGGGCTGATATTGTTCTGAATTTCCATCGCAAGACAAACTCGTATGAAGGAACCAATATGCGCACCTTTGAGGCCGCTGGCTGCGCTGCGTTCCAACTCACCGAGCACAAGAAAGAAATCGGAAACATGTTCAGGATTGGCGAAGAAATAGAAGTTTATTACGACATGCCAGACCTCAAACGAAAGATTGATTACTATCTAAGGCATCCTGACGAGCGTGAAGAGATGGCCAAAAACGCGCAACGCAAGGCCTATGCCGAGCATACGTACCACCATCGGTTCGACGAAATGTTAGACGTTATTAGCCAGCACAATTGAATTGCGCACCACCCTCTTACAAACGCATTGCAAATCACGCCACATTTAGGAAACCAATCTTTTAATTAGCTCAGGAGGCAGAATAAAATTGCATTCAAACATTCGCTCTTTTCTGACGCAGTATGGAACATAGAATAATTGCCCCATTTCTGAAGAAATTTGGGAAGTCCAACCCGTACCGCCCTGTCTCAAAAGTCCGGGACATCCTTCGCACCAGCGAAGCTCAGTTGGATGACAAGGTCTGCGCAGTCCAGGACATCACACCCTTACCACAGCCACAAAAAGTCGTTTTGCGCGTTGATTTTTCCAGTGGTCGAAGGGTCAAACTTCGGATCGCAAACAGGAACGGCCCCTGTTTTGAACAGAGCACCAAACTTGTGGGGGCTATTGGCGCGGCCTGTTTCCCAAAGGCGCAGTTGTGCATGGACGGCTGGACGGTGTTCGAGTGGATCGAGGGTGAAACGCTGGAAAATCATGATGCTAACTCGGATGTGGTCGATAAGGCGGCGCGCCTACTCGCCGCGTTTCATGCCGTAAACTGTCCGCCAAATACGGCCACACCAGAGGCTATATTGAAAGATGTGAGGTCAAATCTGCATCAGAAACTACCTGTGCTGGTCGCGTACAAGGTGATTAGCGCGTCGCAGTCGCAGCAGGTCGTGCATCTGGGGGGCGCCCTTGCTATCGCCGCGTCAGACATTCGACTTACTCACGGCGATTTTTCTCCAGCCAACTTAGTGCTGCGCGGGGACGACCTCTGCTCGATCGACAATGAAAAGGTTGGATTTCATATCGCAGATTATGATGCGTGCAGGGCGGCGTCGTTTTGGGATGAATGGAATATGTCGGGGGATCGTCTTTTGGAAGAGTACTCAACACAGTCGGGAAGGGTGTTAACGCCGCAAAGCCAGCTATTCTGGTCCCTGTTCGATTTGAGCTACAGAATAAGTCACCGGATTTTGTCTCATGGGGAATTCAACGATTTTTGCATCACGAAATTGCGCAGACTATTGAGCAAGAAAGTATTGGCATGATCACTTTAGAGGCGCTTCAAAAAATTGGGCATGATGACGCGGTTCACTCTGAGGGTTTTGTTTTAGACAAGCAAACAATGCGTCTCGCGTCATCCAGTGCTGAACTCCTTGATGACTTGCGGTCATTCTTTTGCCCGTACATTTCGCATGGTGACAAGGCAGCAAAACCAGCACGTATCTGCGACATCACACATGTTGAGAACCAGACAATCTTTGACCTGATCAAGAGCAACCTGCCCGCGTCTCCTGATCGGCTGATACCGACCTCGCTTAACCATGATGTAGACTACAATCTGCGGTTCTTTCGGTCTGAATTGGGTGACGCGTCCGTTATCGAGGACGCGCTGCTTGGGTTGCTCTATGTTACCCTCAATCACGGGCAAGACATCATGATCGTCAGCGCAGCTGGATCCAGAACGCGAACCGGCGTGTTGCGGCTGATCCGCAGCCTATGGGTACTGGGCCACAGCGCACCGATCCTGCATGGCTGTGTGGTAGCAAAACAGGGTCGTGGGATCGCCATTGCAGGCAACAAATATGCTGGCAAAACCACATCCCTTTTGAACCTGTGCACCACCCGTGGCTACAATATCGTCGCAAATGATCGGGCGATGTTAGTGGCCGATACGCCAGGTAAAAGGTTAAAGGCCGTTGGCGTCCCTACTGTGGTCAACATACGGCGCAATACGGTGAAACCGTTTCCGAATTTCCACCATCTGTTTGACGCATCTTTGTACAGTGTCGGTGATTTGGCCAAGGCGCTGAACGTCCCGATCACACGAGACGTCGAGATTGGGGCTGTCGTTTTCCTGTCCTACCTCAGCACTTGCGACGCCCCTCAAACCCGCCGCCTGTCACCGGATGAAGCGCATCAAATACTGGCCACCCATTTGCTTTCGACCAAAGAATATGAGTGGGCAAATGAAGTGAGCTCAAATCGAACTTTGACCAAAAGACCAGCCACCGCCAATCCGCCTGTGCTTGATGCAGTTCCATGTTTCGAATTGAAGAGCAACGAAACGCAACTTGAAGCTGTGGCTTCAATTCTGGATACTTGGTGCCAATCGGGCCTGTCCGACGTCTGATTTTTAAACACGGGCCTCGTCCATAACGCAAAAAGGGGGCTTCATTATTTTGTCGCCTCCTACGAGCCTCCTGGCAATACGTTGTCTAAACACTTCAATTTCGGGATGAATTAGATGCTTTCAGAGAAAGAGAATAAAAGACTAACTCAAGTCGGCCCTGGCACACCGATGGGCAATCTCATGCGGCAATACTGGATCCCAATCCGGCCCAGTGCGCAAATTCTGCAGGAAGATGTTCTGCCGGTGCGCGTGTTGGGAGAGGATCTGGTTCTCTTTCGTAGTCTAAAGGGCAAGGTGGGCCTTGTCGGGGAACGTTGCCCGCACCGGATGGCAAAACTGATGTATGGCTTTCCCGATCATGATGGCCTGCGGTGCTGCTATCACGGCTGGAAGTTCGACCATAAGGGTCAATGCATTGATATGCCGCTGGAATCGGCTGAAGCAGCCGCGAAGAGTAACATAAAGATCGCAGCATATCCCGCCCAGGAAATGGGCGGACTTGTCTGGGCCTATCTTGGGCCCGCCCCTGCCCCGCAGCTTCCACCGTGGGATTTGTTTGTTCAAACCAATGCCATTCGGCAGATCGGGATAATGAAGTTACCGTGTAACTGGCTACAGGCACACGAAAACTCAGGCGATCCAACCCATAGCGCCTCGCTACACGGCGAGTATTTCAAATACGTTTTGAAAAAGGCGGGTAAGTTGGACAACCTGGAGAAAGGCCAGAGGGATGCCCTGGATGCGCGCGTCCGGCTTGGCGACGGCATGGACTCATTGTGGTTTGAGCCAAGCCGGCATGGGCTCAGGAAAGGCATCAAATACACCAAGGCGCTTGGGGCCGAAAGTGACCACAGTTCTGAACATTCCACCATCATCTTTCCCTTCCTGACGCAAACAGGTGGACCCGGGCAGGTCAGGCAGGAGTTCCAGATCCGCGTGCCGATTGATGATACCAACACCTACCATATCAACTATGGGTGTTTTCTGGGCACCAGCGAGATCAAAGCGCCCGTGCAAGACGTCATCCCCTGGTACACTGTGCCATTGTATGATGACGATGGCCGCCCGGTTCTGGACAATATTCTGTCGCAAGACGCCCACGCGTGGATCGCTCAGGGGCCGATAACGGACCGTACCAAGGAACATCTGCGCAAAACAGATGTGCCGGTCATTCAGATCCGAAAACAGCTTGAGCAACAGTTGCGCCTGTTAGAGGACGGCGCTGTGCCGATGAATGTATTCCAGCAAGGGAGTGACATGCCCGACGTACTGCATGGTGGCAAATGGGATGTCACCGAAAACAGCGCAGAGAGTGCCTCTGCGGCATCTGCATCGGCCTATAATCGTGGCTACAACGTGTATGAAGATGCCAATCGATATGGTCCGGCCCTGCCCGACATCATCGAGTTGATGCACACAATCGACAAAGCCAGCCGGGCGCCAAAGCCCTAGAGGCCACGGGTTTGAAAACTCCGGCATCACTGCGGAATTTGGCGCAAACCTCTTTGCTGGATGTGTTTTGATGGGACTGAATTGCCGGGTCTCACCACATGCAGCCCTTCGATGGAGGCCAGGATGAGAATTTTGCTAATCGGAAACTGTCAGGTCGCAGGGCTTGCGGACTGTTTAAGAGTGCGCCTTGGTCCTGAAACGACCGTTCACTCATTCCTCGCAGCCAACTGGCAAAGGTTTGATCAGGACAAACAACGCAGTTTTCGAGGTGCCGATTATGTATTGCACCATCTGTCCCGCAAGACAGTGAGCGCCGTCGAAGACATGGCCAGGTGGTCTCCCAACAGCAAATTCGTTGCCGTTCCGCGCCTGATTTTCCGTGGATTTCACCCCGATATGGTGAACCTGAAATTTGACGGCCTGTCCTTTCGAAATGAATTCGGGCCCTACCATTCAGCGATCGCTGTTTGCGCCTATAAAATGGGCCTTAGCGTGGCACAGACCGCGCCGCTTTTCGCGACAAATTTGTTCCAGAAGCTGGGCTATTTCGCGGCCTATGAACAATCCAGGCAGGAACTGTTTGCCGAAGCTCATTTGTGCGGCCTGGACCTAGCGCCCGCCTTTGCGCGGTGGCAGTCATTCGGGTGCTTCATGCATACCGTAAACCATCCAAAAGTGATCGCTTTGGCAGATCTCGTTGAGTTGATTGTTGAAAAAATTGGCCTGGATACTATTGCCGCCAATAACTGGCAATTCATCCAGGATCGGCTCGTCCCCTACCCCGCTTGGGCAACCTATCCGGATTTGGCACACCGATTGGGTATCCAAAGCGGCTTTCAGTTTAAAAAAAACACCATCGGACGATTGGATGACACGGCCGGCATAGTGGTCGGTTTACGGGATTTCGTTGCAGCAGAATTCCGTTCCTTTGCGGAGCTGCCAAAACAAGATGCCAAGTTTATCCCGGAGATCGATATCGCTGGCTACGATGCGGCCATCCGTGCGACCCTCCGAGAAATGCTGGCAGAGCCTGCAAGCAAGGCTCCCGCTGTGGGGGGCAGCGAAACGGTCGCTCACCCCTATCGGGGGCTGCCGGGCTATCAATTTTGGCGCAAATCGGTCAGCGAAGTCGACCTGCAAGACATTGATCCTGTTCTAGGCGGAAAATTTCGCATCACTAGACAGGAACGTATTGCAAGCGCCGGAAGCTGTTTTGCGCAGCACATCTC
The DNA here is from genome assembly GCF_002087335.1 of Pseudophaeobacter leonis. Taxonomy (GTDB): domain Bacteria; phylum Pseudomonadota; class Alphaproteobacteria; order Rhodobacterales; family Rhodobacteraceae; genus Pseudophaeobacter; species Pseudophaeobacter leonis. Next base: position 10,045 of record NZ_MWVJ01000081.1, on the reverse strand, counting down.
CAAGGCTCTTAACAACTGCGGGCATACCTATCTCACAACCGAGCCCGCCCCGCCTTATATGACGTCGCAAGAGGCCGCCGCGAATAACTATGGCGTGTTTTCAGCGCGATACGCCAACCTGTACACAGCTCGCCAGTTGCGCCAGCTGTTTGACAGAGCTTTTGGTCACTTTGTGCCAAAGGACGCTGTTTGGGCGCACGCAGATGGCGGTTTCGTCGATGCTTTCAGACCCCAAATCAAACCGGATAGATTTGAGACGATCCAAGACGTCCTGGATGATCGTGCGACCCATTTGGCTGCCGTTTGCAAGATGTTTGAGGAAATGGACGTCTTTATCTAAACGTTTGGCCTGACCGAAGGCTGGCAGTCACTGGACGATGGCGCAATCTATCCGCTTGCGCCGGGCGTGTCGGGCGGCAAAATGGACGATGCCCGGTATGCGCCCATCAACTTCACAGTCGCCGAGACTGAAGGTGACATCCGATATTTCGTGCGCCAGCTTCGCGCGATCAATCCAACGGTTAAGATTATCCTGACCGTATCCCCCGTTCCTTTGGCGGCAACATTTGAGGATCGCAGTGTCATTTGCTCAACCAGCCACAGCAAGTCGGTCCTGAGGGTTGCAGCAGAAAACCTGTGCAAGAACGACACCAACATCGCCTACTACCCATCTTTCGAAATCATCACGGGCTCGTTCACCCAGGGGCGGTATTTCGAAGCGGATGCAAGGTCCGTTTCACCAGAAGGCGTCCAACATGCGATGAAGCTATTCCTGAGGCATTATGGTGATGCCGCAGCCAGTAAGCCCCCTGCCGCCTTCCCGCCGAATTCAGATGTTAGGCCGCCCAACACTAGCAGCCTGAACGAGTTGATATGTGAGGAAGACGCGCTCGATTCGATAGACTAACTTGGTTAGTTTGAAGTGGTCGCACCAGATGGCACCCGTTACCCCAATCGCATGACGTCTCTCTGGATCAAGGCCCCCGCGCTAATCGAAGTCCTGCACGGCACGGCTCCGAAGGTGGACACCGAAGCCTTTGGAATGCTGCTGACGTTCGATCAACAAGGTAAGGGTAAAACTGTTGTTAGTTTGCGACAGATGCACCCGACGGCTGCGCGCCGTACCGCTGTCATGCAGTTCGAGGCAGTTGGAGGCAGTTAGAGGCAGTTAGAGGCAGTTAGAGGCAGTTGAATTTGGCGGTCAGACTTTGGGAAAACGAGCCAAACACGTGACGAAAAAGGGCAGCAGAACATGAAGACTTCTGACCTGACGTCCGCCAAAACACCGTACCGCAACTTAAGGATTGCAGGCTGGACGCAAAGCGGTCTTTTCATTGCCTTGATGATCTTCTACGGCGCTATCAAACTTGGTCCACTGCAGATCCTGTACGATTCGATGATCGGTATGCTGCAGGCTGCACCGGCGGCAGCAATGCGGTAGGCGGAGGTTGCAAACTTTGGACATTGCGACAGAGCCGCCATTCGCCAAAAATGCAGCGAACAGCGGCCTGGAACCCAGTCTTCTTTTATTTTGCTTTGCAGCCCAGATCAGCTCAGCTCAGCTTTTACTATTGAATAGCTCGCACAATTCCCTTCTGCACAATGTCTGCACAAACCGACGGAATTATCTGCAATCGCGAACAGTAGGTTTCTGACTGAACACTCAGTGAGGAGACTGAAAGATGACAGAGTTCACCGTTCGTGGCGTACCTGGTTCGATAGCAAATGACGGATGGTGGTTGACATGTGCCCCATCCCCTGCCCCCACAGCAAAGCACCAACAGAATGGGCGATCTCCTTGCACGACCCAATCGTCACCCATTGGATTTTTACTGATCATAGCACTGATATTACTCGCTGATTTCCTTTTCTGGGAGCACTCAATTGGGATCTCGCTGGTGATATTTAGCGCGGGCCTCAGCGGGGCTGCGATTGCCAGCCTTCGCCCTCAATTCACCTTCGCAAAATGGGGAGGAATTGCCGGCATCTGGATTGCCTGCGTCTTGCCAACTGTCGAATATACACAGCTCGCCTCCGTGTTCATCCTTGTGACGGGGCATCTTGGGCTTTTGATCTGGTGCGCCTTGCAATCAAGTGCGATTGGCCCGGTCATCCGCAATCTTATTCACTTGCCTTACGTGATGCCGGTGTTTTCTTATCGTTCCGGCCAGTTTGCCATTCGTAATACAAGCCTGCAGGGCCAGCTAAGGCCGAGCCGAGAAACGGTGATGGCCTGGTTGCTGCCATTGATCGCCAGCAGCGTTTTCCTGCTATTGTTCTGGGGGGCCAATCCCCTTTTTGAGCGGTGGTTAGAGAGGGCAACGCGGATAGATCTCAGCTTGGCCGATCCCTCGCGTATGGTATTCTGGGCCTGCACAGCTTTTGCGATTTATCCATTTGTTGCCTTCACCAAGCTGGCACAGAGTTTCAGGCCGGAGGCAACCCCTCGCTTTGGTCTCCACAAACCCACTGACGGATTTATCAACGCGCGTTCAATCACGATTTCGCTTTGCTTGTTCAATGTTATGTTTCTAGCCCAGAATGTGACGGACATTGCGTTCCTTCGGGCGGCGCCGCGCTGCCAGAAGGACTGACATATGCGCAGTATGTACATCAGGGGGCCTATCCCTTGATGGCCACGTCGATTTTAGCGGGCCTATTTGTGTTGATCTCACAGCGGTTCATCACCTTTGCGCCTTTGTTAAAGCTGCTGTTGGCGGTGTGGATCGTACAGAACATCTTCCTGGTGTCTTCGGCCTTTGCGCGGCTTGAGCTTTATGTCGATGTGTATGGCCTGACCTATTTGCGGGTGCGTGCGGGGATCGGCATGGGCCTGGTTGTCGTGGGGATGGCTTTGCTGGCCTGGCAATTGTGGTTCAGCAAATCGAACTCCTGGGTGACCTCCGTTTTTGCAGGGGTCTGTGCTGCGACGCTCTATGCGGGTTGTTTTGTGAACTTCGGCTACGTGATTGCCCGCGTAAATCTTGTTCGGGAGGCAGGCCGGATTGATACCAGTTATCTGTGCCGGAATACAACTTTGGCAGTCAGCGCTTTATTGGAACATGCTAAGACTACGAGCAGGGTTTATTGTGGGGATGCAGCGCAATATCAGCTTATCGCGCCCGAGGGCTGGCGCGACTGGGGACTGCGCGATACACGCCTCGCCGCCGCGCAGCAGAAATTCCTGATGCTCAATACAAGGGATAGCGTGACATCAACCCAGCCGCGAATTACTAGTGGGGATGAGGAGATCGCTCGATGAAGCCCGACATTTTAGTTGTGGATGACGATGCCAGCATTAGGTCGGTCATTCGTATGGCGCTGGAAGACGCCGGGTTTTGTGTGCTCGAGGCGGCAAACGGCAAAGCAGCCCTCGTCGAGCACCGTCGCACCCCTCGCGCGCTGGTGATTTTGGACATCGGCATGCCAGAGCTTGACGGGTTTGAACCTGCAAAGCACTGCGCAGCTTTAGCGCCGTTCCCGTGCTTTTCCTGACTGCACGTGATGAAGAGATCGACCGCGTATTGGGCTTTCAGCTTGGCGGCGACGACTATGTCACCAAACCGTTTAGCCCGCGAGAATTGGTTCTGCGCGTCAAGGCAATTTTGGCACGTGCCCGTCCCAAGGAGATTGATGCCCTGCTTGTGCATGGCGACCTGACCCTGCGCACGCTGGCCTTTGAGGCAGACCTGGCCGGGCAAGTGTTGGAGTTGACCGCGACAGAGTTCGCGCTGTTGAACACATTGATGGCCGCTCCAGAAAGAGTACGCACACGTGATCAGATCATCACCAGCATTTACGGCACAAATAGCGTGATGTCGGGTCGCACAGTAGACAGCCATATCCGGAACCTACGCCATAAAACCCAGGCACTCGGCTATAGCGATATCATTCGCACCATTCATGGTGTGGGTCTGCGATTGGGCTCATGCACAACGTGAGGGTGCCAAATAAGTGGCGCCCATCCCTAGCGCAGTTGATCGCGGCTGTTGTCGGGCTTCTGGTCGCGCTGCCATTCTTTGGACTCGTCGCAGCGCGGGTGACAAGCAACCAGTTTGTCAGAGAAACAGAGGCGAGCCTGCATTCACAAGCCGCAATTTATGCTGCACGTTATGCACAGGCGTTTGCGGCTGTCTCAACCTCGACCCCGGATGGCATTCGTCTGAATGCAGCGCAGCGAGAGAGGCTGGCGCAGGACTGGCATCCGGTCGAATCCAATCTGATTGCGAGTAACAGCTCTCTGCTGCCGCCCCGGCCTGACCCGGTGCCTGCTGCAAGTGCCACAGACGATGCCTATTCACAGGTTGGGAAAACATTGTCGGAGCTGGCAGGAATTTCTCAAAAAACCACCCTGGTTGGCTTTGTCGCAGTTGATGCGCAGGGAAAAATCATCGCCAAAACAGGCACTGACACTGGCACTCTTCAACACGTTGGTGAAGTTCAGCGTGCTCTGAACGGGGATGTCGTGTCCGTCGCGCGTTGGCGCGAGGAGGAATATCGAAATCATTCGCTAAGGTCCGTTAGCCGTGACACGAAATTCCGGGTTTATGTGGCGCATCCGGTCATTGTCGCGGACCATGTTGTCGGTGCAGTTTACCTGTCGCGCACACCGTCCAACCTGAACAAATACCTGTTTCAACAGCGCCACATTTTTGTGTGGCTTTTGATCGCAGTCCTAATTTCTGCAGTCTTGATCGGCGCGTTCTTGTGGCGCTTTTTGACCCGCCCCATGCATCAGCTTGCAAAGGCAGGCGCGCGAAATTGCCTCTGGTAAAACGGAAACGCGCCTGCCGGGATATGGTGTCAAAGAACTGGCAGGTTTGGGCCAAAGCCTGATCGACATGGGGGCAACTCTGCGAAAAAACGCAGCCTCGCTTCAGGTCTATACAAAGCATGCAACACATGAGCTAAAATCGCCAGTTACCTCCATCATGGGCGCCGCAGAACTATTGGAAGCACCAAACATTCAGGACGAACGAAGAACCGCACTTGCCGCGACAATTAAAGCTGACGCGGCCCGTATGGACCGTTTGTTAGATCGAATGCGCGAAATGGCCCGCGGACAGAATATATTGGCATCCGCGCAGGGCAATCTGAATAGCATATTGCCAATTTTGCGCGCAAAATTTGATTTCTTGCACATTGAAATAGGCGGCGATGTGTATCAGCCATTACCGGTCTCTCATGAGGCCGCAGTCATTTGTTTTGGTCATTTGCTCGAAAACGCTGCAGAGCATGACGCCAAAACTGTTGAGATCACCTTTGACACAGCTTCACAGATCATCAGCGTGCAAGACAATGGGACAGGCATTTCCGCCGCTAATGTAGTCAAGGCGGCAGAACCCTTTTTCACCACCAAACGGGAAACAGGTGGCACTGGAATGGGTCTTACAATTTGTGCAGAGATTATTGCACAACAAGGGGGACAATTGAATGTCGAACCCTGCGACAGTGGAGCTGTGATTAAGATGGTTTTTTGAAGGAGGCTAGGTTCAGGACTCATAACCAGAATATGACGGTTGCAGCTAGAGCTATTGCGGAGAGGAACACCTTGGGGCAGCGATCATAGCGGGTTGCGACGCGTCGCCAATCTTTGCGCCTGCCGAACATCCTCTCGATCCTGTTACGCCACCTATATCGGCGCTTGTCGTACCGAACCGTCTTGGAGCGTGACTTGCGCTCTGGGATGCAGGGCATGATATCCCTTCCTTTCAGAGCTTCTCGGTACCAATCTGCATCGTAGCCACGGTCGGAGAACAGGCAAACTCAAAACACCGGACCTTTCAGGGGAGCAGGTCAGGCGGATTCCGGACTTTCTCTGCACCTGCGAGAGTTTCATGGCAGAGAAGGATTAGCGGCCATTCAAACCTGCATGCCCCTCGGAGCGATGCTGCGCACTGGACCAAGGGCAGCAATGCGCAGTAAGCGCCATTTGCAAAGTCGCGCTTCTCTCCTGAGCTTACCGTTGTTACCCATCGTGAATGCTGCAAAGCAGCCCATCATTGCAGAAATTGGCGCGTTGATGCAGCATTTTGGATCTCCAAGGTCGGCATCGCCCGGAGGCTGTGTGAATTCGCTACAGGCTGTCCAATGGTTGCTTTGGCGTATAGTTAATAACCGTGGTTATCACCGACTGCCCAATATACAAAGAAAGTTGACGTTGACGCTTCCAAAGTGTCTGTATCTGAGGCTGCCAGGATCGGCACAGCGTTAGGAAAGCATGCTATATGCGGAGGATTAATGATTAGGGAAAGCGGGATCTTTATCTTGATTAACGTCGGAATATCGTGGTTGCTACAGGTGGGGCAGATAACTTACCCAACTGGGCCGTTCCACACGTTGCCCATTTTTCTTATCGCGATTGGGTCGATACTCTCGCTGAATTTGTATCGTGCGCATGCCGTGCCGCAGATGCAGGTCCCCTACTCTATTATTGCGGTTCTCAATGTTCTGACGACGGTTGGGATTGGAAACAGCGGGTTCCTTACCTCGGCTCCTTCCATCTACAGGATCGTTGGAAGCCTTATCTGAATGTTATCCTGGCATCGACATTCTGGGTGATCGAGTGGGCTCGTGCTCTCGCCTTCAGAGTGCCTGTGAAATTGTGGCGTGTCGGAGAGCGTAGCTCTGATCTGCCGGACAGTTCGTAAGAATGAGTGATAGTTGTCGATCCGGGACCGGTTATCCAATCAGTTTGCCCGAGGCCAACGATTTCAACATCGAATGTTGATGTAGGACCGTCGCCTCTTCGACTGAACTCAATGTCGACCTCGTGCGTTACCGTAAATCCATCATCGCCACGGCCCATCTCAGATTCCGCAAGATCAAAAATTTCAACCCAAGGTCCCCAGCGACCGAAGGGGCCTGCAATCAAGTACTCATTTCGGATTTTAACTGGTGGCAAAGAGTCAGCTTCAGGCACTGGCTCCGCCCAACACCGGCAATTATTATCTTCTCCAGGATGTCCGGTTGAAGGAGGATTGCGCCACGAAAAAACCCGTCCGTCGTTGTTTGCATGTGAAGAACGGACCTTGTTGTCTCGTTGTGTACGCCAGATATAGCGAGACGTCGTTCGCTCCTGCTTGATTGATTGTAAGATCGGAGTGCCTTTGCGAAGGTACTCCTGAAAGGCTTTTCGATAGATTTTCTGATCAACAATCATAGTGGCCTGCCCAGATAAGAATCTTGATTCCAAATTATGGTTGACCAAGGTTCGCAAATTAAAAACTAGGCGCACGCAAGATTTAGCAATTACCCAGCATCCCTGGACGGTTCGCGTCAGATATGATCCGGCGAACCGGCCCTTCGTGTTTGATGCAGCTTCGGTTGAAATGGGTTAATTATGTTGAAAAACTCATCCTTGATCGGTGGTGCTATCCCTGTTTCAATTCCTTTATTGAATGGGGGATTCGGCAATGATGGGTCCAAAGCAGGAAGCTCAGGCGGCACTGTTCAACGAATTCTCTCTATAAGAACACGGTCCTCAAGATCATTTGTTGCGCTCGATTGATCGGTTTGTCGATCTGGATGACATTCGCCAGTATCTTGCCGAGTTCTACAGTCATACAGGTCGCCCACCCTTCGATCCCGAGCTACTGATCCGTATGTTGTTGATCGGTTATTGCTTCGGTATGGGTCAGGGCCCGTGTTAAGTTGGCTCGTGGATCGCGATATCAATCCTCATATTCTCGTGCTGGACAAAGCAGGCCGGACTGACGGTACATGGTCGCGCAACGCCTTCGAATGGAATCCTGAGAACAAGCACTACATCTGCCCTGAGGGCGAGTCGCTGAAGCAGTTCCGACGCAAATACTCTGACCCCAACCGTGGGCCTACCGGCAAGGGCGTCGCCAAGTACCAAGCTTTGAAACACACCTGCCAGGCCTGCCAATCGAAAATGAAGTGCTGCTCAAAAGCAGATGCGCGCAAGATCACCCGCGAAGAACATGAAGATGCCCGACAGGTTGCCCGTTATATTACAAAAACCAAGCAATACAAAGTCTCGATGCGGTTGCGTAAGAAAGTCGAAATGCTCTTCGCCCACCTCAAACGCGTCCTCGGGTTGGGACGGTTGCGGCTACGCGGCCCATGCGGCGCAAATGACGTTCGCTTCGGGCTTACGCGGCCCCAATGGGGCCACGGTCCCGGCTCATTCCTACTCGCCGCAACCGCCCAAAACCTCTGCAAATTAGCTAAGATCTTTCCTGCACCGCAGCAAACGTGCAAAGCCTGATAGGAAAGTCGCTTGCGTTCTGAAACAGACACCGCTTTCTGCGCCAGCAACACGTGTTTTTCAACACAATAGGTTCACTTCGGGCTTTCGCTTCTCTCGCACAATTTGGTTATATTGAAGGTCCGCTTCCTCGTGAGCCTGCGCGCCTGCAGCGACAACATACTTCCTGCCTTCTCCTTAGGATCGGAACGTCTCCTTCGGGCTGGGAGCAGTCATCTAGAAAGACGAGCCGAATGGAAGACTATGCCAGCGGGTCCCTAACCGCCCGCGAACACGTCACCGGAGCCAACTGCCACTGCAGATCCGCAATCAACAGGGTCACCGATCCTGCCGATCTGTTTGCCATTGACGTAAACTGTGTTTGAGCCAACAGCCAGATTGCCGCCATGCGGGGGGCACGTCGCGCATCCGTGGGACGCCCAGAGGCAGCATCTTTGGACTGAACGCCGGAGGCGGCAACTTTAGCCTGAACGCCAGAGGCAGCAGCGGTTTCAGGCACGGTCTGAGAGCCGGTTTCAGAAGGCACCGCGGCCTTGCTCTGCGAGGCAGTTTCACCTTCCTGCACCGCATCAGCAGGCCCCACCACCCCCGCCGCAACCAAATGCGCCACGTCGCGCGCTTCAGCTTCACGCGGCGCGCCCTGATCATACCATTTGTCGCCCTGGTGCGGACGGATCACTTTATAATCCATGGGAGTTTCTCTCTCTGGGCAAGACTGCCTGAACAAAAAGGGAGGACGCTTGAGCCGCCCTCCCTCGCTTGCGTAATTGCTTTCAGATGGATCAGGCCGCGAAGCCGAGATCGCCGTAAATGAAGGCCTCCGGGCGATAGATCGCCATCGCCAGACGTTCCTCCGCCAGGATCGTCACCATGTTTTTGGTGAAGTCATCGTTTTCATAGCCGGTCTCAATTGAGGCCTGCCAACGATCGAACACCTGCGCACCCATCTTGAAGGCACCGGTCAGGAACTTGTCCACCGTGATGGCCTGCGTCTGAACCACCTGCAGACGCCAAAGCATTGGCTGCGCGCTGCCCTGCGGATCCCCAATGATATAGTCGCCTGTCGAATCCTTGGTCAGCTCAACCCGTGCCCAGTCGATCGGGTGCAGGATATGGCCCGTTGCCGGATACTCGGCCAAAACCGCCTGCAGCATCGCCAGCCGCATCTTATCTATGACCGTCTCGCCGTCAGGCGCAAAGGCCGGATCGTAGGCCGTCGCATTGGGGATCAGCCCATGCAGGTTTTGCCCGGTGCCATCGCCATTCAGCAGCTGATTTTCTTCCTTGAAGTCCAGACCAAACAGCAGCCGCTGATCAATCATCGAGCGCAGCTGAGACACATCAGACAGCGCCTGACGCGACACCTTCATGTGATGCGCGATCACCTTGGCGCTGGTGGATTTCTCCGCCAGTTTGATGTCCGAGGCGGGTTTCCTACCGCCCCCCGGCACCGGAGCCGCGTTATTGTTGAACCCGGTTTCCTGCACATATTCCAGCGTATTGCCATCCATGCGCCCCGGCGACAGCAAATCCCGCACCGTCATGCGCCGCTGTGGCAGCGCCTGAATACCCGGCAGCCGCGTCACACTGGCCCCGACGCCAACCGCGCCATCCGTGTCCGTTGTGGCCAAGGTCAGCGAGGCTTTCAGCTCCATACGTGCCTTGGAGTTGCGGCCAAAGCCATCCTGGCCAAAGGCCTTGAATGCATCGCTTTCGGTGAACTGCTCGCCCAAGCTCTTTTGTTCAACTCCCCCGGCACCGCCTGCGCGATCCAGCTTTTGTTCCAGCTCATCAAGGCTGGCCTTAAAGCCG
>NZ_MWVJ01000080.1 GCF_002087335.1 Pseudophaeobacter leonis | reverse complement strand
CGGTGGTCTGCCCGCCATGAGCCTGCCTTGTGGCCTGCTGGAAGGGCTTCCGGTCGGCATGATGCTGGTCGGGCCGAACTATGGCGAGATGAAAATCTATCAAGCAGCGCATGCGTTTGAGCAAAGCGGCGACTGGCGGACAATGTGAGGAACCCAGCATGTCAATTCTGAATGAAAGCCTGGCGCACAGGTTGGGATCCGCACAGCAACAGCGCGGCAGACCCGACACTGCGACGGGTTCAGCCCCGGTTGATGGCCAGTCCTACGTCAAAGGCAGCGCTGATCAGGAGCTGAGATATATCACCATCCCCACCTTGTTGCGCGAAGCGGTGTCGCGCTTTGGTCCAAGAGAGGCGCTGGTCTTTCAGGACACCGGTAAGAGGTTGAGCTATTATGACTTTGACCGTGACGTTGATGCGCTTGCATCGGGGTTTCTGGCCTTGGGGCTGGAAAAGGGCGATCGCATCGGGATCTGGTCTCCCAACCGCTATGAATGGGTTTTGACGCAGTTTGCCACGGCCCGCATTGGGTTGGTCTTGGTCAACATCAACCCCGCCTATCGTCTGGCAGAACTGGAATACGCGCTGAACAAGGTCGGCTGCAAGGCGCTGGTGCTGGCGCAGCGGTTCAAGACCTCGGAGTATCTGCAAATGGTGCAGCAGCTTGCGCCAGAGCTGGAGCGCGCCGAGCCGGGGCGACTTAATTCCGCAAAGCTTCCCCGGCTTAAAAGCGTGATCGTGATGGCGGATGAGGCCGCGCCGGGAACATTTAGATTTGACGAGGTGAAAACCCTCGGCGGGCCTGCCCAGCAGTTGCGTCTGGCGGCGATTGAGGGCACGCTCCGCCCGGACGATGCGATCAATATCCAGTTCACCTCGGGCACCACAGGTGCTCCAAAGGGCGCCACACTGTCCCATTACAACATCGTCAACAATGCCCGTTTTGTTACCGAACGGATCAAACTGACAGAGGCCGACCGCCTGTGTATTCCGGTGCCGCTGTATCATTGTTTCGGGATGGTGATGGGAACCCTTGGGGCTGTCAGCAAAGGCGCTGCGATGGTTTTTCCGGGAGAGGGTTTTGAGCCAGCCGCAACGCTGGCGGCCCTGTCAAAGGAACGCTGCACCGCTGTTTACGGTGTGCCCACAATGTTCGTTTCCATGCTGCAGGAGCTTGCGCAAAACCCGGTCAATCTGGCCTCTCTGCGCACGGGCATCATGGCGGGGGCTCCGTGTCCAATTGATGTGATGGAGCGGGTGACGTCCCAGATGAACATGCAGCAGGTGACGATCTGCTATGGCATGACAGAAACCTCGCCCGTCTCGTTCCAAAGCCTCACGGATGACCCAATTGACAAGCGCTGCGCCACGGTGGGGCGGATCCATCCGAACCTCGAGGTCAAAATCGTCGACACTGTGGGACAGATTGTTCCGGTCGGCACGCAGGGAGAGCTTTGCACGCGCGGCTATTCCGTGATGAAGGGCTATTGGGATGACGCGGCGCGCACGCGTGATGCGATTGTGGATGGCTGGATGCACACCGGCGATCTGGCTACTTTTGACGCTGACGGATTTTGCTCTATCGTTGGTCGTGTCAAGGATATGATCATTCGCGGCGGCGAAAACATATACCCCAGAGAGATCGAAGAATTCCTCTGTCGCCATCCGCAGATCGCAGAGGTTCAGGTCTTTGGCATTCCGCATGAAACGCTTGGGGAGGAGGTCTGTGCCTGGGTTGTGACAAAGATAGGTGAAGACCTCTCCGACGCGGCGGTGCGTCAGTTCTGTCAGGGCCAGATTGCCCACTATAAAATACCCAAACACGTGCGGATCGTAGATGAGATTCCGATGACCATCACAGGTAAGCCGCAAAAGTTCGTGATGCGCGATAAGATGGCGGAGCTGCTGCAAGCCAGATGACCTCGCATAACCAATTGCTCCCGCAAAACCAATGATGTCTTGCCGACCGTTCGCGTCTTCTTAGAGATTCGTCGCCGCAAAGCCCTGCTTTATCTCGCGCTTTTAATCGGGGGGACGCAGCCTTTTTGTCGTCTAGACACGATGGAGGCAGGCGCAGAAATCACCGCATTGTATAACAACGTCGGCCGGTCGTTTTTCTGCTGATTGTCTTTTGAAAGATTAGAATTATTTGCAATTTCTTCCATAGTAGGGGGTGAATTGCGATTGGTTTATTAATTGTTCAACGGGACAATCGACTGGAATTCATACGGCCCGAGGACTTGGTTCATGTATCGACTATTGGACTGCATTGCCCAGGAACATATTTATGGCCTGGTTGCGGTGGCGGCTTTTATTTGCGTCATCGGCTCGGTGCTCTCCACGCATATGTCCGCCCGTTTGACCCAATGGAAGGGCAGGCGCCGCCTTGTGCAGCTGCCTCTGGCTGGTTTGATTACCGGGGCTACGATCTGGTCGACCCATTTTATTGCGATGCTTTCCTATAACCCAGGCTATGCGCATGGCTATTAGCCGGTCATGACCGGTGTGTCGCTCCTGGTTGGGGTGTTGGGCGCGCTGGCGGCCAACGCTGGATTGGCCTATGGACGCAGCCGGTATGCAGCCCACATGGCGGGGGCGATTTTTGGCCTGAGCGTCACTGCGATGCATTACACTGGCATGAGCGCCTATCTGTTGCCGGGTACGATTGTCTGGAGCCTGCCGCAGCTGCTGGCTTCTGTCCTCTTGGGCGCGGGGTTTGGGGTCGTCAGCTACGGGTTGATTGCCAAACGCCTCGGAGGAATAGCCGGGCGGATCTGGCCTGCAGCTGCTATGGTTCTGGCGATCTGCCTGATGCATTTCACCGGAATGAGCGCGATCGAAATCCGGCTCGACTCTTCTGTCGTGGTGCCACCTATGGCTATTTCGGATACCGCTATGGCGATGCTTATTTTTGGTGTGACCGGGGTCATCCTGCTGATTGCCATGGCCTCCGCCAGCATTGAGGTCAACCTCGAAGGGGAGTCGCGCTCCCAACTTGACCACGCGGCCCTGCAAGACCCCCTTACCAGGATGCCCAACCGCATGTCGCTGACCCGTAAGATGGATGCCCTGGCGATGCAGCTGGCCGAGGACGATGCCGCGCGCGCGGCGGTGCTGACGATAGATCTCAATCTCTTTAAGGAGGTCAACGCTCTGCACGGCCACGCCATGGGGGATGCGGTGTTGCGCCGGGTGGCGCTGCGTTTGTGCAGGCAACAGGGCGAGGGCGACTATATAGCCCGGGTTGGGGGCGATGAATTTGTTGCCATAAAACGAGGGTTCGGTTGCATTGAAGAGGTGCAGAGCTTTGCCGAACGGCTGCATGCGGCCATTGTGGAACCTATCGACCTGGAGGACGTCTCTTTACGTGTCGGGGCATCCATCGGCATTGCCACGACACTGGAAGACGGGCGGGATGCGAACCAGTTGCTGCATAAATCGAATGTGGCAATGTACCGTGCCAAGTCGGAAACAGACAGGCCAATCTGCCTGTTCGACGCGGAAATGGACCGCCGCAGCCGAGACAGGACGCAGCTCGTGCATGACCTGCGTCAGGCGCTGCAAAACGACGAATTCGAACTGGTATATCAACTCCAGAACACCCTGAAAACATTGAAGCCGGAGGGATTCGAAGTGCTCCTGCGCTGGAACCACCCGACGCGCGGGCGGGTGTCACCGGGCGAGTTTATCCCGGTGGCGGAGGAAACCGGCCTGATGCGCGACATCGGCGCCTGGGTTCTGCGGGAGGCCTGCCGCGAGGCTGCGCAATGGGATCACCCCTATAGCGTTGCCGTCAACGTGGCCCGCAGCAGCTGGTGCAGCAGGCGTTTCTGGAAAACGTGATGGATAATTTGTTTGAAACCGGCCTGGCCCCGGAGCGCCTGGAGCTGGAAATCACCGAGGCCAGCATTATCCACGACCAGGCGCAGACGCTGAAGGTGATGCACAGGCTGAAGGCGCTGGGTATTCGTATCGCCATGGATGATTTTGGCACCGGGTATTCGTCGTTGTCGATGTTGCAGACCTTCCCCTTTGACAAGATCAAGATTGACCGCAGCTTTGTGCAAGACGTGCATAAGAACTCGCAGCGTGCCGCCATTGTGCGCTCTACGCTGCTGCTTGGTGCTGCCCTGGACATTCCGGTCCTCGCCGAAGGGGTCGAGGTCGAAGATGAGCTGCGCTTCCTGCGGGCGGAAAATTGTACCTCGGCCCAGGGCTTCTACTTTGGTCAGCCCATGAGCCGAGAGGACATGCGCCGGATAGCCTGCAAACTGCCGCAGGATGGCGAAGAAAACGCCGCATGACCCTTTCAGAGTGACCTGCGTGTTTGGCCTTGCTCTGCGCGCGTATGTGCTCCGGCCTGGGATATGCAGACAACCTGGGGCATGCAGGCAAAATCCCCGTCTGGATGGAGCGTTTCCATACGAGAGGCAGGGCTTTGGGCTAAAGGCTGCCCTTTGGAGGCGCTGTGAACACTATTGAGACTGTCAGGCCAGGATTGCCGTCCGTCAGGGATAGTTTCGCATCATGAAGATCCGCCACTGCTTTTACCAGGCTCAGCCCAAGCCCGTTGCCGGAGGTCGTTCGGCTCTTTTCTAGCCGGTAAAATCTGCGTAGTACTTTTTCTTTTTCCTCGGCAGGAATTCCCGGACCATTATCGCAAACAACAAAAGTGATCGTTGCATTGTGCACCTCTAGCCCGACCTGGATCTGCGCGTCGCCTGCGCAATGGCGCAGGGCGTTTTCAACGACATTTGCCATCATCTGAGTTAAAAGCTGCCGGTCACCTGATATCGTGACGGGCGGGGGGACGGCTGTAAACGTCAGGCTCTGTCCCTTTTCCTCGGCAACCGCGCCGTAGGCATCTTCGATCCGGGCCAGAACAGAGACGAGATCAACCTGGCAGAAGTTTTCTCGCCGCGCACCCGCTTCGATCTGTGAGATCCGCAGCAGGGCGTGAAAGGTCTCGATCAAATCATCGGCCGCATCAATTGCTTCATAGACAGCCGTTGCCTGCAGCTGTGGCAGGTCCGGGGATTGGCCAATCGCCTCAAGCCTTTGCCGTAAGCGCTGCATTGGCGTGCGCAAATCATGCGCGATATCGGCGGATATCTGGTTCTGGCTTTCAACCATGTTTTGCAAATGACCAATGGTTTTGTTTATCTCGGCAGAGAGCTGCGTCAGATCATCTGCAGTACCGGACTTCAGAGGAACCCTGGCTTCAAGATTGCCCTTGGCAACGTCCTGAAGTGTGGTGGAGATCTGCACCAACCTGTGTTCTGTCCGGCGGCCCACAGCGACGCCAGCACCAGCGCCGACAAGCAGAACAATCGCAAAACCGATCAGCAAGCCGCCGCCCAGCCCTTCGAGCAGCTCGGTCACAAAATAGGTGCTGGTGCCCAAAATCAGGGTATGCGCACCAAGCGAGATATTGCGAAGAATGTAGCCGGGGGACTCATTCTCATCCGGCCCCGTAACCTCAATCGAGGCAGCGTCTAGATACCCGGAGGCCCCGGACCCGTTGATCCGCGCGATATTGCCGGCAAGATGCGCGCCCTTGACATCCTGCAGCAGAAAAATCCGGTGATCTTCGAAATTGAAATCACCAAGTCCGGAGAGCTGTGCTACGACCGCCTCCAGTCCTTTCTCCTGGTACAAATGGGTGTAGGCGGTCTCTTCCTCGAGCAGCTGTTCCTCAATCCATTTGGTGATTTCATAGTCGGCCATCTGATAGGCCATCACAAAGACCAATGCGGTAACCACCGAATAAAGCAGTGCAAAGCGCAGCGACAGACGCACCGAGGTCGAGCGAAAAATACGGGAGAGTTTCAGAACCTTACCCATGTGCAGACTATATCCTGATCCACGAATGGTGTGGATCAGCTCTGTCGCAAAGGGTTTGTCGATCTTGTTGCGGAGCCGACTGATATGGGTTTCAACCACGTTGGTTTTCGGGTCGAAATGAAAATCCCAAACGGCTTCGAGAAGCATGGTCCGGGTCAGCACCCGGTCGGCATTGCGCATCAGATATTCCAGCAGGCTGAACTCCCGGGGCTGCAAATCAATCGGGGTGTCGCCGCGCATCAGCGTTCTGCGGATCAAATTCATTTCCAGGTCAGCGACACGTAAAACGGTCTCTTCCGTCTTGAGCGGCGGACGCCTGGTCAGGGCATTCAGGCGCGCCGAGAGCTCATGAAACGAAAACGGCTTGACCAGATAATCATCAGAGCCAGCCTGCAGCCCATCAACCCGGTCGTTGATACCGTCCATCGCGCTCAGGAACAGGATCGGCGTCTCGACACCGGCGCCGCGCACAGATTTAATCAGCGTCAGCCCATCCAGTCCCGGCAGCATCCGGTCAAAGACCATGACGTCATAATCGTTGTCCAACGCATTGAGAAATCCCTCTTTGCCATCGGCGCAATGGTCAACCACATGGCCCTGTGCCTTTAGACTGGAGGTGATGTACTCGGCCGTTTCAATATCGTCTTCAACAACAAGGACACGCAGTCTGGTAGGTTCCGTAAGTGGGGGACTGATCCTGGGATACTGTAAGTTTCGATAAGATCAAGCCATCCAGAGATTACGGATTGGTATAGTTCCGACAAGGCTCAGGTGATCTAAGCCAAACTATGCCTGCCCTGCGAAACAAGCAGGACGCAAGAATATGACGACAGTCGAAACCCTCCCGGCGGCGACATGCAAACGCCATTTCAACGGGGTATTGCCCTATTCCGGTCGCGATCTCCAGTTGACGCCCACGCTGCGGCGCGTGCTCTACATGGCTCTGAGCGCCTTTTTGTCGCTGCGAATTGTGGCGATGTTTTATTTGCCTCTGACCGACACGACCGAGGCGCGCTATAGCGAAATCGCGCGCAAGATGGTGGAAACGGCCAATTGGATCACCCTGCAGTTCGACTATGGCGTGCCGTTTTGGGGAAAGCCGCCTCTGCATACCTGGCTTTCTGCCCTTGGGATGCAGCTGTTTGGCACCCATGAGGCCGCTGCGCGTCTGCCGATCCTTTTGGTCTCGCTTTTGCTGCTGGCGGTGCTCTGGGTCTGGCTGCGCGGCATCATTGGGCGCAATATCGCGCTGGTCTCTGTGACTGTTTTGATGTCCCCGGTCCTGTTCTTTGGGGCCTCGGCCTTTGTGATGACCGATATGCCAATGACCCTGGGGACAGTGCTGGTCATGGCCGGGTTCTGGTCTGGCGCCTGCCGCGAGACGCCAAGCCGGGCCTGGGGCATGCTGGTCTTTGTCGGGCTGGCGGTTGGACGGCTGGCCAAGGGGCCGGTTACCGTTGTGCTTTGCACAATTCCGCTGTTTTTGTGGCTGGCCCTGGGGGGAAACTGGGGCGCGCTCAAACACCTGCCATGGGGGCCGGGCCTGGCGCTGGCAACCCTGATGGCGGCTCCCTGGTATATCGCGGCCGAGATCGCCACCCCTGGGTTTTTGCACTACTTCATCATCGGCGAGCACTGTAACCGGTTCGTGGTCTCTGGTTGGAGCGGCATCTTTATGGCTCGGCCCATGTGCAGCCCAAGGGGATGATTTGGGTGCTGTGGCTGCAGGCAGCTCTGCCCTGGAGCGTTGTGCCGATCCTGTTTGCCTGGCGGGCGCGCAGCACGCTGCAGTCGTTTGCACAGGACCGGTCTGGCTGGTTGCTGTACCTGCTGGCCTGGGCCCTGGCGCCTTTGATCCTGTTCACCCCTGCTGCCAATATACTCGCGGCGTACACTCTTCCCGGCCTGCCTGCGGCTGCAATCCTGATGACTGTGCTTGCAACCAATCAGGGCAGCCCAAAGCCAGGGTTGGGGCAAAAGCCGGGTTTCAGCCAAAAGATGGGATTTTTCACAGCAATCAGCGCGATCTTTGTGCTGTTTGCAGCCTTTGTGGCGGGGCTGGTGTTTGTGCCGGATCGCATGCCCCTGAAAACTCATAAAGCGCTGATTGAGGCCGCATGGGAAATCGATCCTGATGCCGCGATCTACACGGTGTCTGGGCGCAGCTATTCCGCCGAATTCTACAGCCTCGGCGCGGCTGAACCCGTGGAGGTCACAGCCTTGCCCTCGCTGCTGTCAAAGCCACAAGCCGCAGCACTGGCGGTGCCCAATCGTCTGGTGCCGCAGCTGAACAGCCCGCAATTGCAAAACCTTGGCCAATTCGGACGTAATACCCTGCTGTTCAAGCCGGAAACGGGAGGGGCAAACTGATGGGAAACTTTCGCGCCATAACGCCTGACATCTTTGCCAGCCTGGCGCCCGCAGAGGTCTCTGTGTCAAGGGTGCCGGATCTGTCTTTTGTCATTCCGGCCTACAATGAGGCAGACAGTATCGTCGAGACCCTGAGACGCGTCACCGCGCGTGCCAAAATGCTGGTGACCTCTGCCGAGATTATCGTTGTCGACGATGGCAGTGCTGATGCGACGATAGAGAATATCATTGCGCATCAGTGGGATATACCTGTTTCTGTCCTCCGGCTATCGCGCAATTTTGGTAAGGAGCAGGCGATTATGGCTTGGCCTGCAACGGGCCACCGGACAGGCCGTTGTCATTCTGGATGCCGACCTGCAGGAGCCGTTGCATTATCTGGATATGATGCTGGCGCATTACCGGGATGGCTACGAGATGGTCTATACCGTGCGCGCGCACCGCATGGACGAAAGCTGGCTGAAACGTGTGTTCACCAAAGCGTTTTACACATTCCTGAATTATGGCAGCGATGTAGAGGTGCCCGCAGACACGCGTGATTTTCGCCTGATGGACCGCAAGGTGGTTGACGCTCTTTGTGCTTTGCCCGAGCACAACCGATTTATGAAAGGGCTGTACAGCTGGGTTGGCTTTCGCAGTGTTGCGGTGGCGATTGAGCTGGAACCCCGCCAGGCTGGGGCGTCGAAATTTGGCTTTCGCGGGCTCTTTAAACTGGCAATGACAGGCGTGACATCCTTTACGGACTGGCCCTTGAGGATGTGGACAGCAATTGGCACGACACTGGCATTTATGTCTATTCTGTACGGGCTTTTCATTGCGGCGCGAACGCTGATCTGGGGACATGATCTTGCGGGGTGGTCCACACTGGCGGTGGCCATTTTCTTTCTGGGTGGGGTGCAGCTGATCTCTATCGGGGTTCTGGGGGAATATCTGGCGCGGGTGTTTTCCGAAGTGAAGGGACGTCCCGGCTATCTTCTGGCGGAAGAAATCACAGCCGGGGGCGCGGAGTAGATGTCGCTGCAGGTCTCGCGCTTTGTTTTGGTCGGGGGAGCCTCCACCCTGGCCCATATGGGCATTGCCGCCCTTCTTGTCCTGCAGGGATTGGCGCCGCTTGTTGCCAATCTGGTTGCGTTTCTGGGCGCCTTTTTCCTCAGCTTCACCG
>NZ_MWVJ01000079.1 GCF_002087335.1 Pseudophaeobacter leonis | reverse complement strand
ATCAGCCTCCGACAAACACGGCGCGGTTCAAACTATATCGACACCTCTGGGTATGACTGCTTTACAGACTACCCAACGCGTACATTTTACAAAGACCTTATTCGTGAATATCCTGACGCATACTTCATCCTTTCCGTGCGTAAGGACATAGAAACTTGGCGGCGAAGCATGAAGGGATTTTTCGAGAAATTTAAGTTGGACCTTGATCTCGACGGCCTAACAAATGCGCACATTGCTATAAATGATGACTGCGAGAAGCTCTGCGCAGACCTAGGTGTGAAGTTCTGCAAGATCTCAATCGACGATGACGCTGCGGTAAATGGAAGAATTCTTTCGGAGTTCCTTGCACTTGATCAAGTCCGCAGCCTTGGATGGGAAAACAGAACTGATGCCTATGACAATTCCATGTGGTCCACACGCACCACGTTGTACAACACAACGGCGACTGATTTCCTAACATATGTGAAACTCATCACAAGCCCATCAGAGGCAATGCTATCTGAATATGGTTGGTTTTTTCTTATCAACGACAGCTCTGACTTCATGGACTATTGCTTTGGAGACTTAGCTTGGACTCAGGACGAAATCGACCGAGCTAAATCAACACTTCGCGAAAGACACGATACTTTGGATCAGCAAAATATCAGCTACCTGAAGTTCGCGGTTCCCGAAAAGTCCATTGTGTACTCAGAGTTCCTTCCAAAGATTTTTGCGGACAAGCCTCTTTCTCAGGCCAGACCTGCTGTTCAAATCGTTGACCCGGATTTTGATTTCTATAGCTACCCCGCAGAGCTCTTGCGGGATGCCAAGTCATACGGAACCCTCTATTTCCGTGGTGATAGCCGTATCAACTGGCTTGGAAGCTATATCTTATATCATCATATCATTGAAAAAATGAACGCCCATTTGGTGACGACGAAAAGGGGCAAACAAATTCCGCCAATCCTGCTAAACGAGTTACAGCCAATCCTGGCAGCCTTTGGTGGCGATCTGTATTCCAAGATGGATGCAGAGGCGCGCAGTATCTGTCAGGGGGCGCTTAAGTCTTTCTATCTTGGGAAAAATATAGAGCATCTGGTGAGGTATAAGCTCTTTGACGAAATGCGAAATTCAAAGAGCATCCCCGTCGAAGACGACTACATTACACATCTTGGCGACCACGAGGCGCTTCGGTTTAAAACCGAAGGCAACACCCTACCCAAAGCGGTCGTTTTCTATGATTCATCGAGTGATTTCACGATTGATCTATTAGCGGAACACTTCTCAGAGTCGCTCTTTATTCGACACAAGGGAAATATCTATGACGATGTGATTGAGCGCGAAAAACCAGACATCGTTCTTCATCTCATGGCTGAACGGTTCATGATCAACTACAGTAGTTCTCCAGCTTTCTCGACCCTGGGATTAATTCCAATTTCCGGCGCATAAGTGGCGTGCGCCGGCCATCCCAATCAGTGACCGGCGTTCTTACAAGTGCAAATTTATTTCTGATATAGGTCAGCGCATGTGTAATCAGACCCAAACGCGAAAGAAAACCATGTCAAAAGACACCCTATACGGGCCGATGGACATGCCAAACTGGCCCGAGGATCTGATTGTCCAGGCGCTCTGCGATTTTGGAGAATGGAGCGCGAAGGAGGCGGCTCTCTTTGCCCGGCTTCTCCCTGAGAATGCCGTCTTGTGGGATTGCGGTGCGTTCTTAGGCAGTTTTACGCTGGGGGTGGCCCGACACCGGGCGCTGTCATCGGTGCTCGCGGTCGAAGCCAATGCCGCACTCGTCCCTTTTCTTGCCCGCAACCTGACCCGGCTAGCGCCTTGCCCAGTCACCGTCCTTTCGGGAGGGGTCGGGCCGCAAACTGGAAGCCTGCGCCCCAAGGCGCAAGACGAGATCGCACAGAACCACGGCGCTCAGGTTTCCGAAATGACCAAAACAAATGATCTTTTGGTTCTAAGGCGAGACAATGCCGACTATATCATTGGGCGATACGAGGATATGTCGAGCGCCCTAACCAGGTGGTTGAGGGACGAAGATATATGTGACATTTTGGAATTCAGGCGTGAAAACACGAGTGGCGAGAAGTCATTTTCCAAGCAGATTTCTGAAGTTTTCAAAGGGGGTCAGAGCATGCGTCTGCAAAACCTGTTCCAGAAAACTGCATATTCACAACGGTTTGGATACCAAGACTCCGAAGACTTGGCAGAGTGAGGTTTTGAAGTATGTCCGAGTTTTGTGTTATTGGGTCTTGCGTCACAAGAGACGCCTTTGAATTTGGGGATATTAAGGATTCCCTGACATACTACCATTCACGGTCAAATTTGGCGAGTTTGACGCATACCCTTCCCATCGATGAATTGCCAGATTTCGAAGAGCCCCGTCACTTTGAGAAACGGTGCGCTCAGACTGATATGAATAAATCGTTCAACCTGAACCACAGAGGTAAAATTGTCATTTTCGACTTTATCGATGACAGATTTCCAATAGCAAGGCGAAATGACAGGGTTTTTACCGCCAATTGGCGGATGCTTGCGACCGCTTCAGAGCAATGGAAGAAAGGGATTGAGTTTACTCCACATTTCAGGCCGCAAAACTGGAGTCAGGTCAGCGAAAACCTCAAGCTGTTTTACGACAAAAACCGGGAACTCTTCCACGAGAATTATATCATCATTCACAAAGCAAGCTTCAACCCTTACTATGATGGGCAAGATCCTGATAGAGAAAAAGTTGACGCCATGTTGAGGTATTATGATTTTTTATTCAATGAGATTATGACTTTATGGCCAGTAGACTACACGATTGATTTAAGGCATCTTCTAACAAGCCCAAGCGCCACACCCGCTGACCACAGGTGGGGGCACACGCCATTTCACTATTCTGACAACTACAACGAACTGTTAGCCAGCGAATTGGCTGGCCGGCAACGAATCTTTTCAAGTAAATATAAAAAAATATTCAGCTCTTCTCCATGATGACCTGAGGCGAAACTCTAATAGCCACCTCAGGCCAAAATGTTATCTACTTCTCGGGGATAACCTCACACCCTAGACGTGAAAGGGTTTTCTTTAACTTGATGGCATTTAGCATCCAATCATTTTTCACAATGTCAAATGCCTCTTGCGCTTCAACCGGGTCCGAAGGTTTATTGTCACCTACTGACACAATCCACAATGCTTTCGCCAGTTTGGTTCGCACGCCATGTTCTTCAACCGATACGGCCGGTGCTGTTTTGCTAGCTGTACGTGTCATTACACGCCTCCTAAAAATAAATATTGTCTGAGTTACTTTGGTGCTGAATGCACTCGAGCAAGTTATCCAAGCACGCCTTAATGGTCAATCCGAGACACCGTTCACCTGTGGCGTAAATTTCGGGCACCACAATTTCACAATTGCGAGACTGGTCGCATTGCAATGATTTATGATAGAGGTCAACGCATATGTAATCCGGCCCAAACGCGAAAGAATACCATGTCAAAAGACACCCTATACGGGCCG
>NZ_MWVJ01000008.1 GCF_002087335.1 Pseudophaeobacter leonis | reverse complement strand
GACCCCGCCTATATCGAGGCACTGGCGCGCTCGGTCGAGGAGGCCTATGGCAAGGCGGACAAGCGCCCCGATATTCTGGTGGTTTCCTATCATGGCATGCCAAAGCGCTACCTGATGCAGGGGGATCCCTACCACTGCCAGTGCCAGAAAACCACGCGACTGCTGCGCGAACGTCTGGGCTGGGATGAAACACAGATCACCACCACCTTTCAGTCAGTCTTTGGCCCCGAAGAATGGCTGCAACCTTATACGGTCAAACATGTCGCCGCCCTTGCCGAACAGGGCAAAAAGAGCATCGCCGTGATGGCGCCTGCCTTCTCGGCCGACTGCATCGAGACCCTGGAAGAGATCAACGAAGAGATCAAAGAGGCCTTTGAAGAGGCCGGCGGCGAAAACTTTCTGTATATCCCCTGCCTCAACGATGATGACGACCACATCAAAGCCCTGTCGGGTGTGATTGAGAATAACCTCAAAGGCTGGCTGGACTAATCTACTCTCCCCGGTCCAAATAGGATCCAATATTGGACTGCCGTTTTGGCAGACGGGGAGATAATAAATGAACCTAGCGTATTGGGCTGACCTACTGCATGACACTTGGGGTATCAAAGCAGAGCTCAGCCGCCTCGACGGAGAGTACGATCTCAACTTTCTTGCTCAGTCAGCAACCGGCGATGCTTTCATTCTGAAAGTCATGCGTCCCGGCTGCAGCAATGCTCTCGTTGCCATGCAGATCGCAGCTTTTGAGCATATAAAGTCAGCTGCACCAGAAATTCCCGTGCCAAGTGTTGTATGCACTCTGGATGGTCCGGCAATGGCTATTATTTCCGATGGCGAAGACGCGCCGCGGACGGCCTGGTTGCTCGAATGCCTACCCGGAAAATGTTATGCCAAGGCCGCTCCCAAAACTCTGGCGCTGATCCACGAGGTTGGCGCAGTGCTGGGCGGCGCTGGCGAGGCCCTGGCGGATTTTGAATTTCCTGGGCTAGAGCGTGATTTCAAATGGGATCTGATGCAGGCGAGTTGGATCGACTCTGAGCTCGACTCTCTCACCGATCCCGCCCGGCAGTGTCTCATCCGGGACATCGCCACTGACTTCGCACAGTTAGAGCCTGATTTGCAATCTCTCCCGAAACAGGCGATCCACAATGATGCCAATGATATAACATCATGGTGGCGGGAGAACTGACCGCGCCGCGCCGCGTCTCTGGCCTGATTGATCTGGGCGATATGTGTGCAGCGCCGCGCATTTGCGACCTTGCCATTGCCGCCGCCTATATCGTGCTGGATCATCCCGACCCTGAAGCCGCACTGGCCGCACTGGTTGCAGGCTATCACAGCGCCTATCCGCTGACACCGCAAGAGGTGGATCTGATCTGGCCATTACTGCGCATGCGGCTGGCTGTCAGCGTGGTGAACTCTACCCTGATGGCCATTGAGACCCCAGATGATCCCTATGTGACCATCTCGCAGGCCCCCGCCTGGCGCTTTCTGGAAGGCACGCAAATTCACCCAGGTTTGCTCAAGGCAAGACTGCGGGCCGCCTGCGATATGCCGGTTGTTGCGGGCGCGGATCGCGTCATGGCCTGGCTGGACGCCGAGCGCGGCAATTTTGCGCCGCTGATGGGCGCCGATCTGACGGATGCCCCCATGGGGTCGCTGTCGGTGGAAAACTCAACATGGCCGCAGAACCCGCTTGATATGCCCCTTGCCGAGGCCGCCCGCGTCGGGGAGGAATTCGAGGACGCGGGGCGCATTTGGCTGGGCTACTACCATGAGCCGCGCCTGATCTACGCCGAGCCCGCCTTTCGCAAGGGCCCCTACAAGGCCAGCGACCGGCGCACGGTGCATCTGGCAGTAGATGCCTTTGCACCGGCCGCCACACCGATGTTTGCGCCCCTGGCGGGCGAGGTCTTTGTTGTAGAAAACCGCACCGGGCATCTGGACTATGGCGGGGTGATCATCCTGCGCCATGAAACCCCTGCAGGTGATGTCTTTTATACGCTTTATGGCCATCTCGACCCTGAATGCTGTGACCGGCTGCAGCCCGGTGACCGGATCGGAGAAAGGGGCCGAGTTCTGCCAGTTGGGGGATGCCAGCATGAATGGCGGCTGGGCGCCGCATGTGCATTTTCGGCTGTGGCTCTCGACCGAGGGCATTGAGGCCGACTGGCCCGGCGTGGGTGATCCTGACGAGATGTATCTGTGGCGCGCCCTCTGCCCCAATCCGGCAGCCCTGCTCAATCTGGCGGACGACAAATGTCGCTACACCCCCACCAACAAGGACGAGATCCGTCAGGGCCGCCGCGATCATTTTGGTGGCAACCTCAGCCTGACATATGCGGATCCGGTGATGCTGCTGCGCGGCTGGAAGCACCATCTGTTTGACGAATGGGGGCGGCCCTATCTGGACGCCTATAACAACGTGCCACACGTGGGCCATGCCCATCCCCGCATCCAGGCCGTGGCGGCGGATCAGCTGAAGCGGATGAACTCTAACACCCGCTATCTGCACCCGGCGCAAACAGCCTTTGCCAACAAGATCCTGTCAAAGATGCCCGACCACCTGCAGGTGTGTTTTTTGGTGAATTCCGGCAGCGAGGCCAATGAGCTGGCCCTGCGTCTGGCGCGGGCTCATACGGGTGCCAAGGGCGTGGTGACGCCGAACCACGGCTATCATGGCAACACCACCGGGGCGATTGATGTCTCCGCCTATAAATTCAACGCCAGGGGTGGCATTGGCAAATCCGACTGGGTTGAGCTGGTTGCGGTGGCCGACGACTATCGCGGGTCTTTCAAACGGGACGACCCAGACCGGGCGCAAAAATTTGCCGATCTGGCGGATCCCGCCATCGCAGCGCTGCAGGCGCGGGGGCACGGCCTTGCCGGCTTTATCGCAGAGACCTTCCCCTCGGTTGGGGGCCAGATCATCCCGCCCAAGGGCTATCTGGCGGCAGTCTATCAAAAGATCCGGGCCGCCGGCGGCATCTGTATTGCGGATGAGGTGCAAACCGGGTTGGGGCGGCTGGGCGACTATTACTTTGGCTTTGAGCACCAAGAGGCCAGCCCCGATATTGTGGTCCTGGGCAAACCCATTGGCAACGGCCATCCTATCGGCGTGCTGGTCACCACCCGCGCCATCGCCGACAGCTTTGCCAAGGGGCCAGAGTGCTTCTCGACCTTTGGCGGCTCAACCCTGTCCTGCCGCATTGGCAAAGAGGTGCTGGATATCGTCGATGACGAGGGCCTGCAGCAGAATGCCCGCCTGATGGGCGCCGCGCTGATTGCCGGGCTAAAGGCCCTGGAGCACAAGCACCCCTGTGTCGGCGACATCCGCGGCATGGGGTTGTTTCTGGGTCTGGAGCTGATCGAGACAGATGGCTCTGAGGCCACTGGGCTGTGTTCCTACGTGAAGAACCGCATGCGCGATCACCGCATCCTGATCGGCAGTGAAGGCCCCAGGGACAATATCCTGAAGATCCGCCCTCCGCTGACCATCGACGCCGAGGGGGTCGAGATGATTCTCACCACCCTGGATGGGATCCTGTCAGAGGTTGCTGGGCGCTCTGGGCGCTAATGGCGCTTTATAAAACCTGCGCCAGGCTCGGACTCAAATCCGGGCCTGCTGCCTGACAGGCTCTCTCTGGTGAGGCATGTTTCAGACAATAAAAAAGGCGGTGGAAAACCACCGCCTTTTTAAATTCTTATGCAGAGCAATTAGCTGCTTGCAACAGCCGCGCCGACCAGAACCAGCAGCAGCAGGGGCAGCAGGATGCCGCTGGAAGAGCTTGTAGCAGCTTCTTCGATTACTACGGGCTCAACGATAGGCTCTGCCAGGTTGCCAGCAGTAGCGGTGGATGCAGCGGCGGTCAGAGCGGCTGCGAGTACAAGTTTGTTCATGTTAACCTCCAGAATTCGCGCAGACCCTAAAATGATCTACGCACCCAAGACTTACCTCGTGATTTTTTCTAACCAGTAAAAGCGGGGAATTGCAATTGCTTGTTGATGTTTCGCACCTTTCCCAAACGGCTTTGTCGTCAAATTAGCAACACTTGAGTGCCCACCGTGGCCATAGCAAAGAGTTCCGAAATGTGCTCGTTATAGAGACCTATGCAGCCATTGGATGATTTGCGGCCAATCTTGCGCGTATCGTGGGTTCCGTGGATGCGATAATACTTCCAGCTGAGATATAAAGCGTGTGTTCCCAATGGGTTATCTGGACCCGGAGGAATATAGGCCGGCCATTCAGGGTTGCGCTTGAGCATATTTGGCGTTGGCGCCCAGCCAGGACCGTCGACTTTACGGGTAATTGACGTACGTCCCCTGCGGGTCAGGTCATCAGACAAGGGCACCGATGAGGGGAAAAGTCTGTAGTTATTCCCATCTTCAGACCAGTAGTGCAAAGCGCGGCTGTCGATGTCGACGAGAATCGCTCCTTTTTGCAGATGATCGAAGTATGGCTGCCACCGCTTTGCCCGAAAAGCCGAGATATTGCGCTGGACAGGAGCCTCCGGCTCGGGTGGGGGGCGCAGAGGGTCAAAGGCTTGTTCTTCATCAGAATCTGGCGCCAATTGTGACAAAGCAGGTGTAGCAATCATGGCGGCCGATCCGGCGAGGAAGTGTCGGCGTGTGCTGCCTTTAAAGGAGGTACGGGTCATCTGAAATATATCCTGCGCATTTCTATACGGGCTGGCGGCTATGATATGGCCAGAAAGCCTCAGTCGCAAATCAAACCATGAAATTTCTTGGCAAATTGCTGCTGTCCTGTTTGCGCAGATGCCACAGGAAGGATAAGTGCTGAAACCAATGATAGAGCGAGAGGCAAGATGAAGCGCGTTTTTCTGACCCTAGTGGCCGCAATCCTGACCCTGGCAGCAGCCTGTACGCCGACCTCTTACTCTGGCGACGGCAACAGCAAGGTCTACCGCATCCGCAATGAGGGAAAAGTGCAGTTGCGCATGCTGGATTCCGTCAATGCGCTGCGTCAGGCATCCTCGAAGCCGCAGGTGCAGCTGGACGCACAACTGAACGCGGCAGCCGCCCCCCATTCCCGCGATATGTCGGTGCAAAACCGCCCCTGGCATTTTGGCTCTGACGGCTCTTCGCCTTTGGACCGTGTCGCGCGTACCGGCTACCCTGGGACCGTGCTGGGGGAAAACATCTCAGAGACCTTTGAGAACGAGCTG
This sequence comes from Pseudophaeobacter leonis, assembly GCF_002087335.1. GTDB lineage: Bacteria > Pseudomonadota > Alphaproteobacteria > Rhodobacterales > Rhodobacteraceae > Pseudophaeobacter > Pseudophaeobacter leonis. The sequence continues at coordinate 127,098 of NZ_MWVJ01000008.1, read as the reverse complement.
CAGACCCTGACAGCCTGGATGGAGGATCCCAGCACGCGCGCCGTAATTCTGGATCCAAAAGCAACCAATATGGGGTTCACTGGGTTTCAGGAGTCCAATGGCAAAATCTGGTGGACACTGGTGATGGCCAACTAGGCCAACATAAACAGATCCATACAGATCCATGTAAAGAGGGGCCGCAAGGGCCCCTTTTGTTTATCCCGTCGTTTCTCTGGCTTACACTGCGATGATATACCGCGCGGTCAGCGAGGCTGAGGCGCGCTCGGATCAGGACCTGAGCGCAATTGGCGTGCCATCCGTCACCATGGCGTAGATCTCCTCGATCTCTTCATTTCTCACCGCGATGCAGCCTGCAGTCCAATCGGACACCCGCGCAGCGCGCTTGCGGGCTTTTGCATCGTTGGGCTCACCGTGAATGAAAATCTCGCCGCCAGGGCGCTTGCCCAGCTTTTTTGCACGGGCCCGGTCTTCGCCATTGGGATAGGAGATCCCGATCGACAGGTGATAGGCACTATTGGGATTGCGGCGGTCGATCCGGTACAGCCCTTCGGGTGTTTTTCCGTCCCCTTCGACCTGCTTTGGGCCCTGGGGGGCAAAGCCGAGATCCATCTTGAATTCCCGCAGGACATCTGCACCGTTCAGAAGATAAACCTTGCGCGCACCTTTGTTGACCACAACGCTGGTCACTTCAGGGCCGTTATAGGTCTTAAATCGGCTGACATAATTCGGCGAGCTGCAGCCTGAAACTGCCAGGCTGGCAACTGCGCTCAATCCAAATGCTCGTCTGTCCATGTCTCGTTCCTGTCTGGCCTGCTCTCTTTTTCAGCGCCATACCCTGAATCGCCAAAAATTCAAAATCACAACTTACTGTCTGGCTGTACAGAGGGCGCCTGCTTTGGCTGCTCGGCCACAGTGAGACGCGCCTCGATGCCTTTAAGCCGTTCCAGAACCTCGTCGCGATAGGCGTCGGTGCGCTCATCCTCTTCGGCGGAATGGGCCTCCTGCATCGAGTTGACGATCAGACCCACCAGCAGGTTCACCACCGCAAAGGTGGTGACCATGATGAAGGGCACAAAGAAGGCCCAGGCATAGGGGTAGACCTCCATCACCGGGCGCACGATGCCCATCGACCAGCTTTCCAGCGTCATGATCTGGAACAGAGAATAGCCTGAGCGCCCAAGTGTGCCAAACCACTCTGGGAAGCTGGTGCCAAACAATTTGGTCGCCATCACCGAGCCGATGTAGAAAATAATCGCCATCAGCAAAAACACCGAGCCCATGCCCGGCAGCGCTGTGACAAACCCCTCGACCACCCGACGCAGGCTGGGGGCCACCGAAATGACCCGCAACACCCTGAGGATACGCAGGGCCCGCAGGACCGAGAACCCCTGTGCGCCGGGGATCAGCGCCACACCAACGATGACAAAGTCAAACAGGCTCCAGCCACTGAGGAAAAAGCTGAAGCGCCGCACAAAGAGTTTGATCAGGATCTCGACGACAAAAATGCTGAGGCAGATGTTGTCAATCAGATGTATCAGACCGGCGAACTGACCCATCACCACCTCTGAGGTCTCAAGCCCCAGTGTGACGGCGTTGACCATGATCACCGCCATGATAACACGGGTGAAATTGGCGCTTTCCAAAAGCCTGCTCAGGCGGTGTGTCACGGTCATCAGGGTCTTTCCAAATTCGGTCCCGGTGCGGGGTAACAGCAATCAGCCATCCAGTGTGAAACTGGCGACCACTTCGGTATGGGCTGACCATCTGAACTGGTCACCCACCTGCACCCAGTTGAGGAGATAGCCTGCCGCCACAAGGATCTTTGCATCGCGGGCAAAGCTCACAGGGTTGCACGAGACATAGGCAATCACCGGCATCCGGGCGGCCGCCAGGTGCGTCACCTGTGCCTCGGCGCCCGCGCGGGGCGGGTCAATCACCGCCGCCTCATAGAAGGCCCCAAAGGGTTTGAGGGCTTGGGGCAACAGCGGATTGCGAAACAGATCCCGCACCTCAGCCTTGAGCTTTTTCATGCCCTTCCCTGTCGCCAGCCTGCCTGCATGGCCTCGATCATGTCGCGCTCGCTTTCCAGCGCATAGACCTCGGCCCCGGCGGCCAGCGGCAGCGAGAAGGTGCCGCAACCGGCAAAGAAATCGACGATCCGCTTGGCGCCCCGGGTGATTTCCAGCACCGAGGCCAGCAAGGCCGCCTCGCCATCACGGGTAGCCTGCAAAAAGGATCCGGCCGGGGTGCACACGCGGGCTGTGCCAAAACCCTGCAGCGGTGGCTGCTCCATCGCAACCTGTCATCCTCCCAGGTGAGGCGGGCAACCCCGTGCTCTCCGGCCAGCGCTGCAAGGCTCCCGCGCAGCGCACTGTCGAGCGGCTTGCCTTCGCGCACCAGCACGTCGAGACCCGTCTCAGAGGTGGTCAGCGTCACCGACAAGGGCGTTTTGCGGCTTGCGCCAGCCATTGCCAGCGCCTCGGCCAGCGGAATCGCGGCAATCAGCGCCGGGTCAAGCAGCAGGCAATCGGGGATCGGGGTGATGACACCAGAGGCCCGGCCATGAAATCCGGCCATGGCGCCCTTTTTGGTGCGACGCACTGCCAATGTGGCGCGGCGACGTGACTGGGCCGGCGAAGTATGGATGGGGCGAAACGTTGTCTCAAGCCCCTGCGCTGCAAGCGCCGTTTTTACAACGCCCAGCTTCCAGTCCGCGACAAAATCATCGCTGGCATGCTGCAGCTGGCAGCCGCCGCAGGATTTGTAGTGGCGGCACGGCGCCTGAATGCGATGCTCTGACGGGGTTTCAATGCGGATATCGGTCAACTGAGACCCCTCCTGCACACCGCTGACCTGCTCACCTGGCAGGGTACGGGGGGCAAAAAGAGGACCGAGGGCGACACCGTCGCCTTGATGGCCAAGTCGGGTGATCGTTGCTGTGGTTCTGGCTACGTTTTCCATCTGGGCTAGATAGCGACTGTGGCCCAATGAAAAAAGGTGAAAACCCGGCTTTCGCGCCTGAAAAACGGGTTTTCTGTCATTGGGCCGCGATATCTTTGGAATTCACTCCGCTGCGGCGGTTTCTTCCCCGTCGGTGCAGATGAAACCACCAGATTGACGGGCCCAGAACTGCGCATAAAGCCCGCCTGCCGCCAAAAGCTCTACGTGGCTGCCGATCTCGGCGATCTGCCCCTGCTCCATCACGATAATCCGGTCCATTTCGCTCAGCGTCGACAGACGGTGGGCGATGGCCAGCACGGTCTTGCCCTGCATCACCCGTTCAAGCGCGCCTTGAATCAGCGCCTCAACCTCGGAATCCAACGCAGATGTGGCCTCGTCCATGATCAGGATTGGCGCATCTTTCAGAATGGCACGCGCCAGGGCAATGCGCTGGCGTTGACCGCCCGACAGCTTTACGCCGCGTTCGCCCAGAAAGGCATCATAGCCGGTGTTGCCCTGGCCATCTTCGAGCTCAAGAATAAAATCATGCGCCTCGGCCTGCTTGGCAGCCTGAATGAGGTCCGACTCAGTGGCATCGGGCCTGCCGTACAGGATGTTGTCGCGCGCCGAGCGGTTGAACATGGCGGTTTCCTGCGTGACCATGCCGATCTGACTGCGCAACGTATCCTGCGTCACCTGCGAGATATCCTGCCCGTCGATCAGGATCTTGCCCTCTTCGCCGTCATAGAGCCTGAGCAGCAGCGACACGAGAGTGGATTTTCCCGCGCCTGAGGCGCCAACAATGCCCAGTTTCTCGCCCGGTTTGATCGTCAAAGAGACATTGCGAATGCCCCCCACGTCGCGCCCATAGGCAAAGCCAACAGAATCAAAGGTGATCTCACCTGCCGGAACCTGCAGAATCTCGGCTTTGGCTCTGTCTTCGACCCTATCCGGTCTGGTCAGGGTCTTCATGCCGTTCTCGATCTCGCCCACGTTGGAATAGATCGCCATCAGGGTGAAACTGCCCCAACCGGTCATCTGCGCAATACGGATCGACACGGCCCCTGCCGCGACAATATCGCCCTCAGTGGCAGAGCCCGCCTGCCACAACACCAATGTGGCCCCGATCAAAAGCACAGGCAGAACCCCGGCAAGCGTCATCAAACAAAACCGGAAGCTGGCCGCGAGATAGCCAAAATCCAATGAGGTTTGACGATAATCAACCATCGCATCCTGGGCGCTGCGCTCTTCATGGGCCGCATGGGCAAAGAGCTTTACCGTCTTGATATTGGTAATGGTGTCCACCACCTGCCCCGAGACCGTGGCCCGCGCGCCAGCCCGTTTGCCCGATCGCTGCCGCACCCGTGGCAGGAACCAGCTGATCAGGGCAAAATAGCCCACCAGCCAGACCACAAACAGCAGGGTGATACGCAGATCAATCGCCCCCAACAGCGCCATGGACCCCACCAGTGAGGCCAGTGCAAAGGCCACCACGTTGATCACTTCGGTGGCGACCGAGGTCACAGCCGAGGCGGTCTGCATCTGTTTTTGCGCAATGCGTCCGGCGAAATCGTCGTCAAAAAACCGCACCGACTGTCCCAGCGTCCAGCGGTTCAGCCGGGACAGCACCAGCGGATTAACATTGGGCTGAACGATGATGGCATTAGAGGCCGCAGAAAGACCAAACAGCACCGGGCGCAGGATCAGGAAAAAGCCCAGCGCGCCGAGAATCACCAGAACATTTGACAGGGTAAAGAACTGCTCCGGCCCACTCTCCAGCGCCGTATCAATCACCAGCCCCAGGATATAGGCGGTGCCTGCCTCCATGGCGCCCGCGATCGCTGAAAAGGCAGCCGCCAACACCAACATCGGCCAGGCCCCCGACAGGCACCACTGCAGGAAAGCCGCCAATGTGGTGGGCGGAGCCCCCTTTGGCCGGCTGAAACGCGTCTATCAGATTGCCTATCTTCATTCTGCTGCCTCGATATTCAAAAATCCGCCCGACTGACGCGCCCAGAACTGCGCATACAGACCATTGGCCTGTAAAAGATCCTCGTGGCGACCCTGCTCGGCGATGCCGCCCTGATCCAGTACCAGAATGCGATCCATTTGTGCGATGGTGGACAGCCGATGTGCAATCGCGATCACCGTCTTGCCCTCCATCATGCCATATAGGGTCTCCTGGATGGCGGCCTCAACCTCGGAATCCAGCGCCGAGGTGGCCTCATCCAGCAGCAGGATTGGCGCGTCTTTCAGGATCACCCGCGCCAGGGTAATACGCTGACGCTGACCGCCTGACAGTTTCACACCCCGCTCACCCACATGGGCCTCATAGCCGCGTCGGCCCTGGGGGTCTTCGAGATCCAGAATGAATTCATGCGCCTGGGCCTGTTTGGCTGCGTCAATGACCTGCGCCTCACTGGCATCGGGTGCGGCATAAAGCAGATTGTCGCGCACAGAGCGATGCAACAGGGAACTGTCCTGCTGCACCATGCCGATATTGCTGCGCAGGCTGTCCTGCGTCACCTGCGAGATGTCCTGACCGTCGATCAGGATCTGACCAGAGTCCGGGTCATAAAACCGCAACAACAGTTTGACCAAAGTGGATTTTCCCGCGCCAGACCGGCCAACAAGGCCGATCTTTTCACCGGGCTTGATACTGAGGTTCAGCTGCTCCAAACCACCTGTTTCGCGGCCATAGTGATGCGACAGGTCCTTTAGCGTCACCTCGCCTTTGGTCAGCTGTAGCGGTTTCGCATTGGCGGCATCTACAAGGTCGATGGGCTGCGCAATGGTCTCCATGCCCTCGGCCACCACGCCAAGCTGGCGAAAGAACGAGGTCAGCGCCCACATGATCCAGCCAGTCATGGCATTCAGTCGCAGCGTCAGCGCCGTCGCTGCCGCCACCACCCCAGCCGAGGCCGAGCCGATCATCCACAGATGCAGCGCCCAGCCGACAACGCCGACGATCAGCAACCCATTCAGCGAGACCAGAACCGCATCCATCACGGTGAAAATCCGCATCTCGGCCTGAAAGGTCTCCCGCGTCTTCTCGATGGCGTCCTTGGCATAGCTGAGCTCACGCGTGTCATGGGCAAACATCTTGACCGAATGAATGTTTGAATAGCTGTCCACCACCCGTCCGGTCACGGTAGAGCGCGCGTCCGAGGCCGCCTGACTGGCAGGGCCAACACGGCGGATCGTCCAGCGCACCAGAAACCCATAGAGCACAAACCAGATCAGCAGCGGCAGCATCAAACGCGGATCTGCCACCGTCAACAGCACCGCCGCGCCAATCAGATAGGCCAGCGAAAAGGTGATGGCATCAAACACCTGAAACACCACCTCGCCGACTGCGGGCGGTGTCTGCATGATACGATTGGCGATCCGGCCGGCAAAATCGTTCTCGAACCAGGACACCGACTGACGCAGCACGTGGCGATGGGCCCGCCAGCGGATCAGGGTGCCAATGTTCGGCAAAATCGCGTTGTTCAGCAACAGCACATCGCCAAGCTGCAGCAAGGGCCGCAGCAAAAGGATAAACAGCGCCACCAGGATCAGTTCAGTGCCGTGCTCCTGCCAGACCTGCTCTGGCGTGCCAGACAGCAGATCGACGACCCGCCCCATGTAGTAAATCAGCCCGATTTCAATCGCGGCAACCACCACGGACATACAGGCAGTCAGGATAAAAACGGCCTTAAAGGGCGTGGAATAAGCCTTTAGAAAGGGCCAGAGCCGCGTCGGCGGTGTGTCCGTCTCAGCGTAGTCGCAATAGGGGTCAATGAGGTTTTCAAAAAAACGAAACATGTCAGTGTGCTCCAGATATTTGAGCAAATAGGGAAAGCAGAAATGCAGACAAAGGGCGAAGCCATAGCCCCCGTCAAAACGGGCGATATGGCTTTAGCTAAACCAGAGCCCGTAGTACATTCGCAATCCTTTCGGCATGAGTGTTTTGGCTAAAGCAGAAATAGCCACAGATGCTGCGGCCTGTCACCCTATGATTACAGCACAGCCACTAAGTTTCAAGACGGCTGGTGCTATTTCAGCAGGTGCAAAAGCTGCGCGCGGCTCAGGGTAAACCCCGACTCAATCCAGGCGCGCTCCAGCTGTTTCAGGCCAGCGCCCAGCGCCGCCCCCGCAAGATCGGGCATCAGATCAGCAGCTACCACCGGAAAAGTGGCCCCTGATCCCCGCTGCAGTTCAGTCTCTAAGTCAGGCAAAACAGGCTGTTCCAACAGGGCCGCCCGCAACAGGGCAGCACTGCGGGCCATGTCCAAACCCAACCGGTAGGCAAGCTCGGACACTGTGCTGGGCCCGCTCGCCGCATCCCGCAGGGCTTGCAGTCTGCGCGCCTCGGCCTTGCTCAGGCGCAAACACGCCTGCAGTTCTGAGCCACCCAGCGCGGCAAGACGCAGGATCGGATCAGGTTTCGCTGCCGTATTCAGGTGGATCAAGGGCGCCAAGGCGCGGTCATTGGCGCCGGGAAGGACCTGCCCCAAAACACCCGTCTGGCGCATCACCGCAATCGCTGGGGCGGGATCCGGGGCCGACAGCAGCTTTAACAGCTCAGCCGTTACCCGTTCCTTCGACAGCTGTGCCAGCCCCTCGAGATTGGCGGCAATCGCTGCCAACGCATCGGGGTCGAACCCGGCGTCCTTATCGCCGTACCAGGCGTGAAACCGAAAGTAGCGCAGGGTCCGCAAATAGTCTTCGCAAATGCGATTTTCGGCACTGCCGATAAAGCGCACCCGCCGGGCCGCCAGATCCGCCATGCCGCCCAGGGGATCCACAATACTGCCATCGGGACGCGCATAAATCGCGTTCATGGTGAAATCCCGCCGGGAGGCGTCCTCGGCTATATCGGTGGAGAAGGCGACAACCGCCCGGCGGCCATCGGTGGCAACATCCTTGCGAAACGTGGTCACCTCATGCGGGATATGCGCCTTCACCAGCGTCACAGTGCCATGATCAATGCCAGTTGGGATGGCTTTAATGCCCGCAGATTTTGCCAGCGCCATCACCTCATCGGGTTGGGCATTTGTGGCAATGTCGATATCTGAAACCGGTACCCCCATCAGGGCATTGCGCACACAGCCCCCGACAAAATACGCCTCGGCCCCGCGCGCAACCAGCGCGGCACAGACGCTTTGCGTGGCCGGCTCGGTCAACCAGTCCTGAGTCGCAAGGTCCATGACATTACCCCGCATTAGCGCTCCATCGTCCCGGCAAGCGCGCGCAGCATGCGCGCCGTCGCACCCCAAATATAGTAGGGACCAAAGGGCACAGTATAATACTGCCGCCGGGTGCCGCGCCAGTTGCGCGACGCGATAACGTAGTTTGCCGGGTTCATTACAGGGTCAAACGGCACAGAAAACACCTCGGCAACCTCACCCGCCTCGGGGCGCAGCTCAAATCCCTCGTGCAGCAAAGCCACCACCGGGGTGACCTGAAAGCTGGTCACGGTCTCGTGGCTCGGCAGCAGCCCAATGACCTCGGGGAGGTCTTTTGGCAGACCAATTTCTTCCCAGGCCTCACGCAGGGCAGCCTCGGTGACATCGGCGTCGCTCTCATCTACCTTGCCACCGGGAAAGGCGATCTGGCCGGGGTGGTGTTTCAGCGCCGAGGAGCGTTTTGTCAGGAGTATCCGGGGCTCAGGGCCAACCAGGGAAATGGCCACCAAAACGCCGGCCGGACGCAGCTTGCGCCCACCGGGCACGGCAAGATCAGGGTTGAGGTCAAAATCCGAAGACCCCGCCCTCTGATCCCGGCCCTGATCCTGCCCCTGAGCTGCAAGGGCGGCCTGTAATCTCTGCTGCAGATCACTCACCAGATGCGGTTTCCGCTTCAAAGCCAACGGTTGTTGGGTCCAGATCGTAATGCGCGCTGCAGAACTGACAATCGGCGGTGACGCGGCCCTCCTCTGTGGTCATTGTTGCGATATCCTTGGCGGAATAGATCGACAGGCTCTGGCGCACGCGATCTTCGGAACAGGTGCAGCCGAAATGAACCGCTTGCGAGTCGTACACCCTTGGCGCTTCTTCATGGAACAAGCGCAGCAGCAGGTCAGTCGGTGTAACCAGCGGGCCGATCAGCTCGAGCTCATCGACAGTGTTCAGCAGCATATTGACGCGGTTCCAGTTTTCTTCGGCTTCGCCGTCAACCAGATCCGCTGGCCGCAAGGACGCCCCGGTCCCCTCAGTGGCAGAAGCGACAAAAGGCGAGGCCTTGGGCATATGCTGCAGCATCACGCCGCCGGCCCGCCAGTGCTCGGCCACCCCTGGGCTGGAAGATTTGCCAAAGGTCAGGCTGAAGGTCGTCGGCAGCTGCTCGGACTGGGCAAAATAGGCCCCCGCACAGGCCGCAAGCGAGCCACCATCCAAAGCCGTGATCCCCTGATAGGGGGTGTTGCCTTCACCCTGGTCAATCATCACAGCAAAATAGCCCTCACCCACCTGATCAAAGGGGGCAGCATCGGTCAGCCGGTCGGCATCATAGCTGGCATAGGCACGAATTCGGGCCGGATCGCCCTCGTGTTGTGGCGCATAATAATCGGTTACAATCATCCGCACCGGGCCTTTGGATTGCACCTGCAGCGACAGCTTCCAGCGCAGCTTGATTGTCTGTCCGATCAGGGCAGTCAGCAGCGCCATCTCGGCCACGAGGGCCTCGACCTGGGGGGGGAGTTGTGCTGTTTCAAGATGCCATCAAGCGCCGTATCAAGCCGCACAACGCGGCCACGCATATCTGAAGCATCAAGCTGAAAGGGCAGGACTGTATCGTCCCATGCGATTTTTGATCCAAGAGTCATGGGGTTTCCTTAAGCGCCGGTGATTGGCATATCGAGCCTATATAGGGTTTTCCACAATAGAGTGAAGAGGGCGAATATGATCAGACGATTCGGTGACGTACCACGGCGAGATCAGACCTATCATCTGCGACCCGGAGCCTATGCGCTTTTGCCGCGCAACGGGCAGCTTTTGCTGACCTGTCAGATGGAGCCTGCCTTCGACATTCAACTGCCCGGTGGCGGCATCGATCCCGGTGAATCACCCCTGCCCGCGCTGCACCGCGAAGTTTTTGAGGAAACCGGCTGGTCAATTGCCTCGCCAAAACGACTGGGCGCATTTCGACGCTACACCTTTATGCCGGAATACGACCTCTGGGCAGAAAAACTCTGTCATATATATGTAGCGCGCCCCTTGCGCAGGCTGGGACCGCCCGGCGAACAGGGGCATCAGGCCCTTTGGCTGGACCATCAGGCGGCGATCACGCGCCTTGGCAATCCAGCAGCCCGAAGCTTTGCAATGCAGCTATTTACCAGGACCAGGTAATTCAAATCCTGAACCAAGCCGCTCCCGCCCCTTTTTGACAGGCTATCGCCAGTCAACAGGGTTGGGGGTAGCACCATGCCAGGGCATGGTGCTGCAGCGCAGGATGGCAAGTGCTGCGCAAAACAACACTGCACAGTATTCACTGTTTTTGGAAAAGAGCGCTGCAGCAGGCCGCGTTAGCGGGCTGCCGGGCCCAACAAGAGTGGATTATCTTTGATAATCTTACGATTGGCGGGAGCCCCGCGCTCTAGGCTAAAAAACCGCAATCCACCCAGGTATCGCAGGGTTTCCTCAGGGGCCTTCGTATTCGAACAGGGTCGCCGAGACGTCATCTTCCAAGCCATACTCCTGTGACATGATCTGGGTGAGATTCCAGTACAGGTCGTCCAGGAATTCCTTGCCACTTTGGCGCGAATCGCACTTGGCAATAAGTTTCAACAGCCCCTCGGGCTCCAGCATCTCGCCATTTTCCAGCCGTGCTTCGGTGAAGCCATCGGAATACAGCAACAGCCGGTCACCTTTTTGGAGAATCGCCTCTTCCTGGCTATAGCCAATATCCGGCACCAGACCGATCGGAACGCCGCCTTTGCCCAGAAACTCAACACTGCCATCCCGGCGCAGCAGCAACGGATGCGGATGCCCGGCCTGCACCATTTTCAACACGCCACTGCGCAGATCAATGATGCAATAGGCCATTGTGAAGTATTCTTCGATGCCGGTATCCGCGATCAAACGGGCATTCAGCATGCGGGCAACCTCTTCCGGATGCCGCAGCGCATAGAAACGGTTGAAGCGCTGCTCCATCCCGACGTTCTGATCAAAGTAGGCAGAAGACAGATACCCGCCCAGCCGGGCGGTCATCATCGCTGAGGTAATGCCATGCCCGGACACATCAATGGAATAAAAGCCAACCCGGTTTACCCCCGGGCTGAACATCCCGACCAGATCGCCACCGATGTGGCCACAGGGTTTCAGCAGCAAGCTGACAGTGGACGATCCAAAATCTTTGGACAGTTCAGGAACCAGCGATTCCTGAATTTTACGGGCCTGAATGAGATCTTTGTCGATGGCATCATAGACGCTCTGCAACTCGTCCAGAGTATCAGAAACAATGCGGTTCTTCTCAGACAGTTCCCGCTGCATTCGCAGGATGCGCTCGCCCGCAGAAATGCGCGCGCGCAGCTCATCCGAGCTCACAGGCTTGGTCAGGAAATCATCGGCGCCGGCATCAAGCCCTTCGGCAACTTCGTTCTTCTCGCTCTTGGAGGTCAGAAGAATAAAATAGGCGTAATTATCCTTGGATTGCTCACGAAAGGCGTGGCAAAACTCTAACCCGTTCATTCCGGGCATCATCCAGTCGCTGAGAATAAGGTCTGGTGGTTCCTGCCGACAGATCTCCATGGCAGCCTCGCCGCTGTCCGCCTCAACAACGTCAAACCCCCACTTTTGCAAAGAGGCGACAAGGATACGGCGCTGCAAACGGCTGTCGTCAACAACCAACACCCGGTTGATCGACCCGCTCATGGCCTGTCCCTCATTGTCCAGTGAACTGTCTGGCAGCACCCTTGGCCCCTCTTTAAAAATCTTAATGCTCGCGCTTCAAATGACACTATCAGGGCAGACCTTTAAAAGGATATGAACGTAACAAATTGTATTGTCGCCTGTTTTTTACCATAAATTTACTACATTCAAACTATGACTACGTCTCTAAGTGACGGAAAATAGGGACACTGCAATGATAGATTGGCCTCGGGTAAAAGAGCTGAGAGATGAAATCGGCGCAGAGGATTTTGGTGAAGTCGTAGATCTTTTCCTCGAAGAAGTCGAAGAAGTAATCGTAAAACTGCGGTCTGGTGACTGCGGGCAACTGGAGCAGGACCTGCACTTTCTGAAGGGCAGCGCCATGAACCTGGGCTTTGATGATTTCTCAAAGCTCTGCCTTGTTGGCGAACGCAAATCAGCAGAAGGCCAGGCAGAAAACGTCAATGTTCCAGAAATTCTGGACCAGTTTGAAAGCTCAAAAGTGGCCTTTCTGGCAGAGCTTCCCAGTCTCAACTGACACCTTGAAAACGCCGAAAAAGTATAAAACAATATTATTATCAATGCCTTATTTTAAACGCCCTGACTTCCTCCCCTGCTGAGATGCGGTCCAGGCGGAACGCTATGCGCCTGTGCTAATCCTGCGCAGCCCTGATTGGCAGATGCACCGGGCTTCTTCCAGATATATCCTGCGCCGCAAGAGTCAGATCAGGAACTGCGCCAGGGTCTCATCATTCGTTATGTCCGTGTAGGACATCCCAGCTGCATCCAGCCGCGCAAAAAGATCCGAAAAATTCTCAGGCCGCTTGGTCTCGATCCCGATCAGCACAGAGCCAAAATTGCGCGCCGACTTTTTCAGATATTCGAATCGGGCGATATCGTCCTCGGGCCCCAAAATACCAAGAAACTCTTTCAGCGCGCCGGGTCGCTGCGGCAGACGTAGCAGAAAATATTTTTTTACACCCGAATATCTCAGTGCCCGCTCTTTCACCTCTGGCAGGCGCTCAAAATCAAAATTTCCGCCGGATGTGACGCAGACAACCGTCTTGCCGCGAATCCATGAGCGCACATCGCCCAGCGCCTCAACAGCCAGGGCGCCTGCGGGTTCCAGAACGATTCCCTCAACATTCAGCATTTCGATCATTGTCGAGCAGACACGATCCTCAGCCAGGGCGATGACATCCGGCAGCGGAATATGTTTCAGCAACTCAAAAGGGCGCTCGCCCAGCCGACCAACAGCCGCGCCGTCGACAAAGGTATCAACCTTGTCCAGCGACACAGGTCGGCCTGCCTTTAGGGCAGCACGCAGGCAGGCACCGCCTTCGGGTTCCACATAGAGACAATGCACCGCACCTGCGAACCAGCTGGTGACCCCCGCTGACATGCCGCCGCCGCCCACCGGCAGGATGACATGGTCCGGCAGCCGCCCCAGCTGCGCCTCGATCTCGACCGCAATAGAGCTTTGTCCCTCGATCACATCCCAATCATCAAAAGGCGACAGGAAATGCCCGCCTTCGCGCGCGCACCAGTCCTGCGCCGCGGCCAGCGTGTCATCAAAATAGTCGCCAGTCAGATGGATCTCGATGTTCTCGCCGCCAAAGATCCGGGTTTTCTGGATCTTTTGCTGCGGTGTGGTCACCGGCATAAAGATCACGCCTTTGACCCCCATATGTTTACACATAAAGGCCACACCCTGCGCGTGGTTGCCGGCAGAGGCACAGACAAACAGCTCTTGGCCGGGCTGTTTGCGCATCGCATTAAAGGCACCCCGGATTTTATAGGACCGCACCGGGCTCAGGTCCTCGCGTTTGAGGTAGATATCAGCCTCAAACCGCTCGGACAGATGCACATTGCGCTGCAGGGGTGTGGCAGGAAACACATCGCGCATCGCCTCTTCGGCAGCGCGGGCGGCGGTTCTAAAAGGGGTGTTTGGATCGCTCATGTGGTATTGAGTGGCGCAAGTCTTGCCCCAAGACAAGAGGGCAAGACCAACGCATATTCAAGAATATCAGGCTAGATCGGACGTTCTTCGATGTAGTGCCCATACAAAGTGGTCAGGATGCTGACATTTACCAGGGACATAACCAGCAACACCAAATAGACTAAAATAACTCCCACAAATGGAATGAGCATGAAGAGAGCCGCAAAAATATTGAGCGCCATCTGGAACAGAAACCCAATAAACATCAGCCCCAGAAAGGTTCCGGTTTCACCAGCTGTTGCGGACCACGACTCTTTTAGTGTCAGCGGCTTACCAATCGCCGCAGCAGGCAAAATTGGAACCAAACGGTATAACCCGACCACAATCGTGACCATCAGAACAAAGAAAACGGCTCCTCCTAATACCGGAGCGCCGGACCCCAGAACCACCACAATCAGAAATCCAGGAATCATGGCAACCATCATCAGAATGCCCAACAGACAACCATGCCCGAAGTAGGACAGAACACGATCAAAACGGAACGGAGGAACCCATCCCTGTGGGTATTCCTCAAGCAGGACAAACCGGTGCCAGGAAACAACGATCCACAGCATCATGATCGCAATGATCAACGAGACCCCAAGGAAGCCCCAAAAATAGGGCCCCTGAGTTGGTTTGTACCAGAAGGTCCATGGCTTCCTCATCATTCAGAAAACTGGACAAAGAAACGCCCAAAAGAGAAAGCAGTGCAAAGACGACAGCAAAAGTCAGCAGGACCGGGACAACTCCAATCTGCAAGGCCTGCCGAAAGTTTCGAAAGACCATTCCAAAGGAATGCGCAAAAATAGACCAGGATTTCATCCAATTTCTCTCCAACGTGATACAGCGATCTCGGGTACAAGCTATGCGAGTAGGCCATAAAGGAAAACCCCGCTAAACCTTGCCCTCGCGGTTGAAACCCGGTATCGCCCACTCGATCTGACTGAGAGGAAATTCTATGTCCGCGCCCAAGAAAGTTGTGCTGGCCTATTCCGGTGGCCTTGATACCTCAATCATCCTGAAGTGGCTGCAGACCGAATATGGCTGCGAAGTTGTCACCTTCACCGCCGACCTCGGCCAGGGTGAAGAGCTGGAGCCCGCCCGCAAGAAGGCTGAGATGCTCGGCATCAAGCCCGAAAACATCTACATCGAAGACGTCCGCGAAGAGTTCGTGCGTGACTTTGTATTCCCGATGTTCCGCGCCAATGCGGTCTATGAGGGCCTCTACCTGCTGGGCACCTCGATCGCGCGTCCGCTGATCTCCAAACGTCTTGTTGAGATCGCCGAGGCCGTTGGGGCCGATGCGGTTGCGCATGGCGCCACCGGCAAGGGCAACGATCAGGTGCGCTTTGAGCTGGCAGCCTATGCGCTGAACCCCGACATCAAGGTGATCGCGCCCTGGCGCGAATGGGATCTGACCTCACGGACCCGCCTGCTGGAATTCGCCGAGGCGCACCAGATCCCCGTCGCCAAGGATAAGCGCGGCGAAGCGCCTTTCTCGGTCGATGCCAACCTGCTGCACACCTCCTCCGAGGGCAAAGTGCTGGAAGACCCCGCCGTCATGGCGCCCGACTACGTCTACCAGCGCTCGGTGAACCCGGAAGATGCGCCCGACACGCCCGAATACATCGAAGTCGGCTTTGAAAAAGGCGACGCGGTCTCGATCAATGGCGAGGCCATGTCGCCTGCAACGATCCTGACCAAGCTGAACGAGTACGGCGGCAAACACGGCTGCGGTCGGTCTTGACCTTGTTGAAGGTCGCTTTGTGGGCATGAAATCGCGCGGCATCTACGAGACCCCCGGCGGCACCCTGCTGCTTGAGGCCCATCGCGGTATCGAGAGCATCACCATGGACCGTGGGGCGATGCACCTGAAAGACCAGCTGATGCCGCAATACGCAGAGCTGATCTACAACGGGTTTTGGTATTCACCCGAGCGCGAAATGCTGCAAGCCGCCATTGACGCCAGCCAGACCCATGTCACCGGCTTTGTGCGTCTGAAGCTCTACAAAGGTTCTGCCACCTGCGTTGGTCGCTGGTCGGATCACTCGCTCTACTCCGAGGCGCATGTGACCTTTGAAGACGATGCCGGCGCCTATGATCAGACAGATGCTGCGGGCTTTATTCAGCTCAACGCGCTGCGGCTAAAACTGCTGGCCGCCCGCGAGCGCCGGTTGAAAAAATGAGCGAGTTTGACGACATAGACGGCGATTTCGAGGACGACTTCGAGGAAGAGCTGGAGATGTTTGTTGAGGCCCAGGACACCGTTTGGTCGGATGTCCTGGCAGAGCTTACCGCGGGTAAAAAGACGGGCCACTGGATGTGGTCGTCTTTCCGCAACTGGCAGAGCTTGGCCAGTCGCATATGGCGCAACTCTATGGCATCGAAGATCTCTCCGAGGCCACGGCCTATCTTGGCCATTGCATCCTGCGGGCCCGACTGGTAGAGGTCAGCGCGCTGATGCTCTCCCATCAGTCACAAGAGGCGGCCACTATTCTGGGTGCGACTGATGCCAAAAAACTGCGCTCCTCAATGACATTGTTTGCCACGGTTCCCGGGGCTCCAGATATCTTTGCCGAAGTGCTGGCGACGTTCTTTGCGGCCACACCCTGCGACGTTACTCTTCAGGCCCTCACGTAAACGGACAGATCAGGCTCTGCTATAGGGCCTTTTCACCATACATCGTGCACTTGCCGCCTCGTCAGGCTTGCCAGCTGTCGCGCGGCGACCTACCCCAAGGTGCAATAGCGCAAGGGAACAGCAACGATGACACTGCAAGACATTGCCAAGGGCATCTCCGACGGGTTGCAGGGCAAAAGCTTTGATGGCTCGCTGAAATTTGACTGCGGTGACGATGGCGTCATCATCCTGGCAGATGGCACAGCCAGCACCACGGATCACGACACCGACTGCACCATCAAACTGTGCAGGACAATCTGGTAAAACTGCTGACAGGCAAGCTCAACCCGATGACGGGGGTGATGACGGGCAAGCTCAAGATCTCAGGCGATATGGCGACCGCCATGAAACTGGGCAAGCTGATCGGCTAACACGCTTCATCTTGCCAAAAATACCTTGGGGGGAGCGCCTTTGGCGCGGGGGGCCAAAGCCCCCAACTGCACCAGCTAGATTTTTTTCCCCTTCAGTGCCTGATAAAAAGGCATGGCGGCCTCCAGCACCGGCAACAGCACCTCCGGCACCTCTGGCAGCGGCCCTTCCGGTCCGGCAAAACCGGTTGAGTTCCACACTGCCCCGTACCAGACCGAAGCCCAGACACCATCATTCACATGGCCACCCTTTGGCCAGCTGGTCATCTTTGGCGACGGGGGCATGCCAACCGCCTCGCACAGCTGTTCCAGCTTGGTTGCGGGGTCATCGCGGATGTCATGACTGTCCACCACCACCGGCGACTGCCCCCAACTGCAGCACAGATCATAAAGCTCTGCCTGTTGGCGAAACCCGATGTCATCCAGCACAGGGTTTTCGCGTTTGGCCGCGTAAGACGCGATAACGCGCGCCGGGTGGCGGATCAGGAACACATTGCTGACCTCTCGCATCCAGTCACGCGGCACGCCATCTATCATGTGCTGGGTCATGTGTTTTTGGTAAAAATAGGGCTTGGCTGCCGGCACCGGCCCCAACAGAGCCTCTGCGACGGTGTTTGGATCCTGCGACTGACTGTCCAGGATCTCCTCTCGCATCGGATGCTCGAACCCCGTCATTGCCAGGTAGGCGGCATAAAAGGGCTCGTCCACTACGGCACAGTCGCCGCGATTGCCAAAGCCATACATCATTGCAGTCGAAAGATTCCGTGGTCCGGACCACATTGCAATCCGCATCAGACACACTCCGCTTCTATCATGGCCTTATAAAGTGCACGAATGCGCTTGGTCATGGGGCCCATCTCGCCACTGCCGATCTGACGTCCATCAATATCCCCCACAGGGGTCTGCGCGCCAAAGGTGCCGGTCAAAAAGGCTTCATCTGCGCCATAGGTGTCGACCAGCGAGTAGTTGCGCTCAAATACTGGGATACCATTGGCGCGACACAGATAGATGACCTTTTGGCGCGTGATGCCGTTCATGCAATAATCCCCGGTCGAGGTCCAAACAGCCCCTTTGCGCACGATGAAAAAGTTGCAGGCATTGGTGGTGTTCCCAATGCCATTTACGTCCAGCATCAGCCCCTCATCGGCACCGGCCTTTTCAGCGGCGATACAGGCAAGAATACAGTTCAGTTTCGAGTGCGAGTTCAGCTTTGGGTCCTGCGTCATTGGCAACCCCCGCAGATGCGGCACCGTCGCGAGGCGAATAGGGCGCGGCAGATTGGGTTTGGAATGCTCCATGATGATCACCATGGTCGGGCCCTGCTGCGACAGCGAAGGATGCTGAAAGGGTCGTGTTTTCACCCCCCGCGTCAGCATCAGTCGCGCATGGGCATCCGTACTCATACCATTGGCCTTTTGTGTCTCTAACACAGCGTCTTTAACGCCCTCTCGGTCCAAACCGATATCCAGATCTATCGCCTTTGCCGCCTCGAACAAACGGTCCAGATGTTCATCGATAAAGGCCCAGGTACCGTTGTACAGCCCCAGCCCTTCCCAGACCCCATCGCCCAGCATGAACCCACTGTCATAGACGCTCACCGTCGCCTCGGCCTTGGGCACGATCTTGCCATTGAGATAGATCAGGATTTCTTCGTTGCGCTGATCTTCAGTCGCCTGATGCGTGCTCATTTTCTCGGTCATGGGATGCTCCTTTTGCCGCACGCTAGAAGGATTGGATCCAATTTCCAAGCGGTAACTTGCGCTCACCTCCCCGTGACATTCGATGTCATGGCATTGAGCCGGGAGCCAGGGCGCAGCAGAGTAGTGAAAACGGAGGCCATCATGAAGATTCTGGACAGACTCAAGCCCATTGCCAAGCCCATTGCGCTGACCACATTCATGGTCGTAGCCCTGCTTCTGCGCAGCCACAGCGCCGAAGCACAGAACATTGAAACGCTGACGGTGGCTGGCGGATGTTTCTGGTGTGTCGAGAGCGATTTCGAATCCGTGCCCGGCGTGATTGAAGCCCTGTCTGGCTATACTGGCGGCACAAACAGCAACCCGACCTATGGGGATGTGGGCAAAGGGGGCACAGGACATTACGAGGCCGTCGAAATCACTTTTGACCCCAAACAAATAGGTCGCGCGCAATTGCTGGATATGTTCCTGCGCTCGGTTGTCCCCACGGATGCAGGTGGACAGTTTTGCGATCGCGGCGACACATACCGCACCGCCATTTTTGTCTCTAACAAAGGTGAAAAAGCTCTTGCAGAGCAGGCTTTGACCAAAGCACAAAAAGATCTGGGGCAAAAAATCGTCACGCCCGTTTTGGCGGCCACGGTCTTTTACCGTGCCGAAGACTACCATCAGGACTACTATAAAGGCAGCAAGCTGGTGTTTACCCGGTTTGGACCAAAACGCCAGGCCGCAGCCTATAAACGCTACCGCAAGGCCTGCGGCCGCGATGCGCGGGTGGCCCAGCTTTGGGGGGATGCAGCCCCCTTTGCCAAGGGGCACTGATCGTCTGTCTCTTCAGCCAAAAGAGACCGTGATCCTGCAAGCGCGCGGAGATCAGAACCGCGCGTCTTGCACCTCTTTGAGGTCGGGGATCACATCAGCGGTGCCGTGGCGCATGACCATCAAGGCCCCTGCCCGCGCCGCCTGTGCCATCGCCTGCGGCATTGGCAGGCCTCGATCTATCCCGGGTAAAACATAGCCGGTGAATGTATCGCCCGCACCGGTGGTATCAACCGGCGTCCCGGTAAGGCCGGAATATCAAGGCTGTCGCCCGTCTCGCCATTGAAGTACCGCGCGCCGCGCGCACCCAGCGTGACAATGACATGCGCCACACCCAGCTCTTCGGGTGCTTTACCGGTCGCCTGCTGGAGCTGCTGCGCCTCAACCTCGTTCAGGAACAAAAAAATCCAAAAAGGGCAAAACCCGCCTGCACCGCTGCCGCCTCAAACGGGGCCGCGGCATAGGCAACCCTGAGCCCGAGATGGCGCGCGATCTCAGCCGCCTCGGCCTGCATGTTGGTTTCGTTCTGCAGCACCAGAATGTCGCCGGCATTGGCCTCGCACAGCGCCTGGCCAACCTGATCGCGTGTGATGGCCCGGTTGGCGCCCGGAAAAAGGATGATCTGGTTTTCACCCCTGTGATCCACCGCGATGATGGCATGCCCTGTCGGCAGGTCCAGGGTGGCAATGCGTCGGGTATCGACGCCGTATTCCATCAGCCGGGCCACAGCCCAGCCTCCCTCGGGACCAACGGCCCCGATGTGATGCACGCGTGATCCGGCGCGGGCGGCGGCGACCGACATATTGGCCCCCTTGCCGCCCAGAAACTGGTCCAACCCCGTCGCGGCCAGGGTCTCACCAGCCACGGGCAGATGCGGCATGGTGTAAACCATATCCGCATTGATTGACCCCAGATTCCAGATCGCCATGCTGATTACCCGATACCGCGGGCAGCCAGCACCGCCATATTCAGCACGTCATTGGCGGTCGAGGTGGTCGAACAGATCTGGATCGACTTGTCGACACCAGACAGGATCGGGCCAACAACCGTGGCGCCGCCCATTTCCTGCATCAGCTTGACCGAGATTGAGGCCGAGTGCCGCGCCGGAACAATCAGGATATTGGCCGGACCGCTGAGACGCTGGAAGGGATAGGCCTCTTGTGCGGCGGCATTCAGGGCCACATCGACGGTCATCTCACCCTCATATTCAAAATCCACCCCGCGTTTGTCCAGCACAGCCGGCGCCAGATGCATCTTTTCCGCCCGCTCAGAGACCGGATAGCCAAAGGTCGAGAAGCTGACAAAGGCCACCCGTGGCTCAAGTCCCATGTGACGGGCAACGCCTGCGGCGCGCTCGGCAATATTGGCAAGATCGTTCTCATCCGGCCATTCATGCACCAATGTGTCGCCAATCAGCACGATGCGCCCCTTGTGCAGCAAGGCCGTCACGCCGGCCGCGCCATGAATGCGGTCAGCATCAAACACATGATTGATCTGGTCCAGAATATGCGCCGATTTGCGGGTCGCCCCTGTCACCAGACCGTCACCATGTCCATGGGCCAGCATCAGGGCAGAGAAAACATGGCGGTCGCGGCCAACAAGCCGGTGAACGTCCTTGCGATCAAAGCCTTTGCGCTGCAGGCGTTTGTACAAAAAGTCCTTATAGACATCAAAATGCGAGGTGTTGGCAGCGTTGACAATATCCAACTCGCGCACCGCATCGCCAAGACCGGAGGCTTGCAGCTTTTCTTTGACATCCTCACTACGTCCGACAACCAGCGCCTTGCCAAAGCCGGAGCGCTGATAATTGACGGCAGCCCGCAGCACCCGTGGATCATCGCCCTCGGCAAAGATCATCCGGCTTTGCGCCGACCGCGCCCGCGCATTGAGACCGCGCAGGATAGAGGCGGTTGGGTCCATCCGCCCTTTTAGGCCCACCTCATAGGCCTCCATATCAATGATAGGACGACGGGGCGCGCCGGGATCCATGCCAGCCTTGGCAACAGCCGGCGGGATGCGGTGGATCAGGCGCGGGTCAAACGGCGTCGGAATGATGTAGTCGCGGCCAAAGGTCAGCGATTTGCCATAGGCCAGCGCCACCTCATCCGGCACATCCTCACGCGCCAGAGCGGCAAGCGCATGGGCACAGGCGATTTTCATCTCGTCATTGATGGCGCGGGCATGGATGTCCAGCGCACCGCGGAACAGATAGGGAAAACCCAGCACGTTATTGACCTGGTTGGGATAATCCGAACGCCCAGTGGCGACAATGGCATCAACGCGCACCTCATGCGCCTGTTCCGGAGTGATCTCGGGATCGGGGTTTGCCATGGCAAAGATCACCGGATTATCCGCCATCTTGAGGACCATATCCTGGGTCACGGCCCCTTTGACAGAGACGCCAAGAAACACATCGGCACCCTCCATGGCCTCTTCGAGGCTGCGCAGTTCAGTCGGAATGGCATGCGCCGATTTCCACTGGTTCATACCCTCGGTACGACCCTGATAAATCACGCCTTTGGTATCACAGATGATGCAGTTCTCGTGCCGTGCGCCCATACGTTTGAGCAGCTCAATACAGGCGATGCCAGCGGCCCCGGCGCCGTTCAGAACAATGCGCACATCTTCGATTTTTTTGCCCGAGATATGCAGCGCGTTGATCAACCCGGCAGCACAGATCACAGCCGTGCCGTGCTGGTCATCGTGGAAGACCGGAATATCCATCTCTTCCTTGAGCCTTTGCTCAATGATGAAACACTCTGGCGCCTTGATGTCTTCGAGGTTGATGCCGCCAAATGTCGGCCCCATCAGGCGCACCGCATTGATAATCTCATCTGGATCTTCAGTATCCAGCTCGATATCAATCGAATTCACATCGGCCAAACCGTTTGAAGAGAACGGATTTCCCCTCCATCACCGGCTTTGACGCCAGCGCGCCCAGATTGCCAAGACCCAAAACCGCAGTGCCGTTCGAGATCACCGCAACAAGGTTGCCCTTGTTGGTATAGTCATAGGCGGTCTCGGGACTGGCCGCGATAGCCTCGCAAGGCACCGCAACGCCTGGCGAATAGGCCAGCGACAAATCGCGCTGCGTCGTCATCGGAACGGTGGCATTGATCTCCCATTTACCCGGCGAAGGATCCAGGTGAAAGGCGAGGGCTTCTTGGTCGGTTATCTTCGCTTTGGGCATCTGTTCTGTCGATCTTTCTATGGGGGCTGGAACTTCATAGCCCAGCCGGGGAGTTGCCACAACGGGTATGCGTTTTCACCTTTCGCCGCAGGCTGGCGGGTTGTATGGTCGCGACGCAAAACCTACCCCGATATGCGGAGACCTCTTTTGGCCACAGTCACGCCCATGATGGCGCAATACCTCGACATCAAGGCACAATATCCGGATGCGCTGCTGTTCTATCGGATGGGCGACTTTTACGAGATGTTCTTTGACGATGCGGTCAACGCCGCCGAAGCGCTGGATATTGCCCTCACCAAACGCGGCAAACACAACGATCAGGACATCCCCATGTGCGGCGTGCCCTTTCATGCGGCCGAAGGCTATCTGCTGACCTTGATCCGCAAGGGGTTTCGCGTCGCGGTGGGCGAGCAGCTGGAAACCCCGGCCGAAGCCAAAAAACGCGGTGGCAAATCCGTGGTCAAACGCGACGTGGTGCGTCTGGTCACCCCCGGCACCCTGACCGAGGACTCTCTGCTTGAGGCGCGGCGGCACAATTTCCTGGTCTCCTACTCCGAGCTGCGCGATGACGCTGCCCTGGCCTGGGCCGATATCTCGACCGGCGCGTTTCACGTGATGCCGATCAGCCGGGTGCGCCTGTCGCCAGAACTCGCCCGACTTGCGCCGTCAGAACTGATCGTGGCCGAGGGCGCGCCCTATGAGGCAGCCGCCGCGCTGGCCGATGAGTACAAAATCCCCCTGACCCCGCTGGGCAAAGCAAGCTTTGACAGCACGGCGGCCGAAAAGCGGATCTGCAACCTGTTTGCCGTGGGCGCTCTGGATGGGTTTGGCACCTTCAGCCGCGCCGAGGTCTCGGCCATGGGCGCGCTGATCGACTATCTTGAGATCACCCAAAAGGGCAAATTGCCGCTGTTGCAGCACCCTGTACAGGAATCTGAGGACCGTGTTGTACAGATTGATGCCTCAACGCGGGCAAGCTTGGAGCTCACACGCTCCCTTTCCGGTGCGCGGGCCGGATCACTCTTGGCGGTGATAGATCGCACCGTCACGCCGGGCGGCGCGCGTCTGCTAGAGCAGCGGCTTTCAAGCCCCTCGCGAAATCTGGATGTGATCAACGCACGGCTGGCCGCCCTTGATTTTGCGGTGGAACGCGACCAGCTCTGCGAAGAGATGCGCAGTGCCCTGCGCCAAACCCCCGATCTGGATCGCGCCCTGTCGCGACTGGCGCTGGACCGGGGCGGCCCCCGTGATCTCGCCGCCATCCGCAACGGGTTGGAACAGGCCAGCGCCATCGCCGCGCGTAACGCGCGTGAGGACCTGCCGCCGCTTATTTCCGAGGCAAGCAAAGACCTTACTGATTTTGACAGCCTGCTGGATCTGCTCGACGCTGCCCTGGTGGCCGAGCCACCGCTTTTGGCCCGTGATGGTGGCTTTATTGCCGCCGGCTATGATGATGAACTCGACGAGGCCCGCACCCTGCGCGACGAGGGGCGCTCGGTCATTGCTGCAATGCAACAGGATTATGCTGCTCATACCGGCATCGCCTCGCTCAAGATCAAACACAACAATGTACTGGGCTATTTCATCGAGACCACGGCAACCCATGCAGATAAGATGCTGTCGGCGCCGCTATCGGAAAAATATATCCACCGTCAAACCACCGCAAATCAGGTGCGCTTCACCACGGTAGAGCTCAGCGAAATTGAGACTCGGATCCTGAACTCTGGCAATCGCGCCCTCGAGATCGAAAAACGGCTCTATTCCGTACTTTCAAGCGCAATCCTGGACCAGGCAGCCCGTCTAAATGGTGCCGCGCGGGGCCTTGCAGAGCTGGATCTTCTCAGCGCCCTTGCAGATCTGGCACGTGGCGAAAACTGGGCCCGGCCCCGCGTCGACAACTCTCGCGCCTTTCAGATCGAAGGCGGACGCCATCCGGTGGTCGAACGCGCGCTGCGACAACAAGGCGGCGACAGATTTGTGGCCAATGACTGCGATCTGAGCGCCACCAAAGGCGCCGCAGTCTGGCTTTTGACCGGTCCCAACATGGCGGGTAAATCGACCTTTCTACGCCAGAACGCCCTGATCGCGCTGCTGGCGCAGATGGGCAGCTATGTGCCGGCAGAAGCCGCCCATATCGGTTTGGTCAGCCAATTGTTCAGCCGCGTTGGCGCCTCCGACGATCTGGCCCGCGGGCGCTCAACCTTTATGGTTGAAATGGTGGAAACCGCAGCGATCCTCAACCAGGCCGATGATCGTGCCCTGGTCATTCTGGATGAAATCGGCCGTGGCACGGCCACCTATGACGGGCTGTCTATCGCCTGGGCCACATTGGAACACCTGCACGAAGTCAACCAATCGCGCGCCCTGTTTGCCACCCATTACCACGAGCTGACCCAGCTTTCGAACAAACTGGCAGGCGTGGAAAACGCCACCGTCACGGTAAAGGAATGGGAAGGCGACGTGATTTTTCTGCATGAGGTCAAAAAAGGGGCCGCTGACCGCTCCTACGGGGTACAGGTGGCGCAGCTGGCCGGCCTGCCTGCCAGTGTGGTGGCCCGCGCCCGTGATGTGCTCGACATTCTTGAGAAAGGCAGCCGCGAGGGCGCAGGCGCAAAAATCCAGATCGACGATCTGCCGCTGTTTGCCGCCGCCCCACCGCCACAACCAAAACCAGCGGCAGGCCCCTCACCGCTGGAAGAGCTGCTTGGTGGCATCCACCCGGACGAGCTCACCCCACGTGAAGCACTTGATCTTCTCTACAAGCTAAAAGACGCGGCCACAGAATAAAAAACAGGCGGCCCATCCCGGAGCCGCCTTTTCATCTTGCCAAAAATACCTGCGCCGCAGGCACGGGCCCTCTGGGCCCGATAAACGTCAGCCCGCTGGTGTTGACGACACACCAACCTGCGCCGGGCGCAGCAAACGGTCGTGCAGCATGAAACCTTCACCTGAGACCTGAATGATATCGCCGGCCTTGGTTCCCGGAACAGGCGCTTCGAACATCGCCTCATGGAGCTGAGGGTCAAACCGGTCGCCAACCTGCGGTGAAACAATGCGCACGCCGTGTTTTTCAAACACTCCCAACAGGGCACGCATGGTCAACTCGACACCTTCGATCAGGGCAGAGGCAACCTCTTTCTGCTCATCTGTTGCTGACTCAACCGCGCGCTTGAGATTGTCAAACACCGGCAGCATGTCACGCGACAGCTTTGAGCCACCGTATTGTTCAGCCTCACGGCGGGCTTTGTCGCCGCGCCTGCGGGAGTTTTCAGCATCGGCCAGGGCGCGCACAAAGCGATCTTTGTACTCGTCCCGTTCGGCTCTCAGCTCATCAAGTTCAATCGCAGCATCGTCCATTCAGCATTTCCGCCGCCAGCTCTTCAGCTTCGACATTTGCGATATCGTCCAACAACTCGTCGTTTCTGGGCTCTGCCATTTTTCACCTCTAACTCCGGTCAGAAAGTAGCTTTCCAACCAATTGCGCCGTGTAGTCCACAATCGGCACAATCCGTCCGTAATTCAGGCGAGTCGGGCCAATCACCCCAACCGCACCAATGATCTTTCGATCCGAGTTCATATAGGGAGAGACCACCAAAGAGGAACCCGAAAGTGAGAAAAGTTTGTTTTCGGAGCCGATAAAAATGCGTACACCTTCACCGTCTTCGGTGAGTTCAAGGAATTCGGCGATATCTTGCTTGCGTTCGAGGTCATCAAACAGGTTTCGAATGAGGTCCAGCTCTGCTGCTGCCCCGCCCTCGCCCAAAAGATTCGCCCGTCCCCGCACAATGAGACGCGCCTTTTCGCTGCTGTCTTCTTCCCAGGCGGCTAGGCCGCTTTCAATCATGTCCTGCGCCAGCACATCAATCTCCTGACGACGGGCATCAATTTCCTTTTGCATATCGCGCCGCAAACCACCCAGGGTCCGCCCCTCGATCAGCGAATTGAGGAAATTGGCAGCCTCGCGCATCGAGCTGGGCGTCTGGCCGGGCGGCGGGCTGAACAGACGATTTTCAACTCGTCCATCCGAGAACACCAAAACCACCAAGGCACGGTCCTGCGCCAGCGAGACAAACTCAATATGCCGGATCTCTGCTTCGTGTTTCGGAGTCAAAACCAGGGAGGCGCCCGGGGTCACACCAGACAGCGCCGCGCCAACCCGGTCCAGCATACCACCAACGTCGCCTGCATTTTTCCCGAGGGTAGCATCAATCTTTTCTCGATCCCGCGACTTGAGGTCCTCGACCTCCAGCAACCCGTCAACAAACATCCGAAGCCCCATCTGGGTCGGGATACGCCCGGCGCTCACATGCGGGCTGTCCAGCAGGCCCAGATACTCCAGATCCTGCATGACATTGCGCACTGTCGCCGCACTGACCTTTTCGTTCAGCGACCGCGTCAGAGTCCGGCTGCCCACCGGCTCACCGCTTTCAAGATAGCTTTCGACAACCGTGCGAAACACCTCCCGCGAGCGGTCATTCATGTCATTCAGTATTTCTCTGGCATCGGTCATTTGCGTTTTTACGGTCAATTTCTGCAATGAGGGGAACCCATGCTCCAATTTGCATTAAAGAGCGATCAGGTAAAAGGTCAATCATGCTTGCATCCCCGCGGCCCCGGCGGCTATCGGAAGAGCAGCAAAAAAAGGATAGCCCATGCGACCCTCGAAAAGAGAACTAAACCAAATGCGCTCCGTGTCGATTGAGACCGGTTTCACCAAACATGCCGAGGGCTCTTGCCTGATCAAAATGGGCGATACGCATGTCCTGTGCAACGCAAGCCTCGAGCCACGGGTTCCGCCGTTTATCAAAGGATCCGGCCTTGGCTGGGTGACGGCAGAGTACGGCATGCTGCCCCGCGCAACCAATACCCGCATGCGCCGCGAAGCCGCGACAGGCAAACAGGGCGGTCGCACCGTTGAAATCCAGCGCCTTATCGGGCGTGCCCTGCGGGCCGGCGTTGACCGCGTTGCCCTGGGAGAGCGTCAGATCACCATCGATTGTGACGTGTTGCAGGCTGACGGCGGCACCCGTTGTGCCGCAATCACCGGCGGCTGGGTTGCCCTGCGTCTGGCCGTGAACAAGCTGATGAAAGCTGGCGACGTCAAAATTGATCCGCTGATGGACCCGGTCTCGGCTATCTCCTGTGGGATCTATGCTGGACAGCCCATTCTTGATCTCGACTACCCCGAGGATTCTGAAGCCGGCGTTGACGGCAACTTTATCATGACCGGCTCTGGCAAGCTGATCGAAGTGCAGATGTCCGCCGAAGGCTCGCTCTTTTCCCGCGACCAGATGAACATCCTGATGGATCTGGCCGAAAAAGGCACAGGCGAGCTCGCAGCGATGCAAAAGGCAGCCTGCGCATGAGCCGCAAATTCGACGGCAGCAAGCTGCTGTTCGCGACCCACAACAAAGGCAAGCTTGAGGAGATGGCGCATCTCCTCAAGCCCTTTGGTGTTGAGGTTGTGGGCGCCGCAGCGCTGGATCTGCCAGAACCCGAAGAAACCGAAGATACATTTGTTGGCAACGCCCGTATCAAGGCACATGCCGCAGCCAAGGCAACCGGCCTCCCTGCCCTGTCCGACGATTCTGGCATTACCATCGACGCGCTGAATGGTGCCCCTGGTGTATATACCGCTGATTGGGCCGAAACCGGCAATGGCCGCGATTTCGTGATGGCCATGACCCGCGCCAACAGCGAGCTCGACGCTCTTAACGCTGCGCACCCGCGCACCGCACAGTTCCGCTGCACATTGGTTCTTGCCTGGCCGGATGGCCATGACGAAGTCTTTGAGGGCGTAGCCCCTGGCCATCTGATTTGGCCGCTGCGCGGAGTGGACGGTTTTGGCTATGATCCGATGTTTGTGCCAGACGGCCATGAGGTGACATTTGCCGAGATGGATCGCGGAAAAAGAACAAGATCAGCCATCGCGCGAAAGCCGTTGAAGGTTTTATCAAGGGTTGCTTCAGTGGATGATTGGCGGCATGGGGGCTTTGGCCTATACGTACACTGCCCCTTCTGTCAGGCCAAATGCCCCTATTGCGACTTTAACAGTCACGTCACCGCCAATATCTACCAAAAGGCCTGGGTTAGAGCCTATTTGAACGAGTTGAAACGTGTCTCCCCACCGCTCTCTGGCCGGATTCTAAACTCAATTTTCTTTGGCGGCGGCACACCCTCGTTGATGATGCCTGAAACCGTCGCCGCCGTGATCGAGGCCGCACGTGAAATATGGCCCTTTGCCAATGATATAGAGATCACTCTTGAAGCCAATCCTGGCTCGGTTGAAGCAGCTCGTTTTGCCGGGTATCGCGATGCCGGCGTCAATCGGATTTCCATGGGCATACAGGCTCTCAACGATGAGGACCTGCGTCGGCTGGGTCGCATCCATTCCGTCTCTGAGGCCCGCGCGGCCTTTGACATTGCCCGAGATTGCTTTGATCGGGTTAGCTTTGATCTGATTTACGCCCGTCAGGGACAGGACCTGCAGCACTGGAAAAATGAGCTGTCCGAAGCCCTCAACATGGCGATTGACCATCTGTCCCTGTACCAGCTGACCATTGAAGAAGGCACCGCATTTGGCGACCGCTACGCGCGGGGCAAGCTGCGAAACCTGCCAACCGACGACACGGCCGCAGACATGTATCAGGCGACTCAGGATATCTGCGGCCCCCATGGCATGCCCGCCTACGAGATTTCAAACCATGCGCGCCCCGGCGAATCCCGCCATAACCAAATCTACTGGCGCTATGGCGACTACCTCGGGATCGGCCCCGGTGCGCTCGGACGTCTGCCACTCAATGGGCAGCGCTATGCCACCGAGACCCATCGCGCCCCCGGTGCCTGGCTCAAGGCCGTCTCAGAAGGATCAGGCGAAAGCCTGTGCCAGCCCCTACCCCGTGAAGACACCGCAATCGAGTACATGATGATGTCGATGCGCCTTCGCGAAGGCATGGACATCCCCCGCTACAGGGGCCTGTCTGGACAGGAATTGCCAGCCGAACGCCTTGAAGACCTTGTCAATCTTGGCATGGTAACTATCTCGGGTGACAGGCTTCAGGCTACAGATCAGGGGCGCGCCGTTTTGAACGCCATTCTCCGGGAACTCTTGGTAGATTAACCCTTTTGCAGATGGGATCAGACAGATGAGATTTCTCTACGCCGGCATCGGCATTCTGTCCCTCGGCCTGGCCCTGATCGGCGTGCTTCTTCCGCTTCTTCCGACCGTGCCATTTTTGCTATTGGCGACGTTCTGTTTTGCCAATTCATCGGAACGGCTGCATTCCTGGCTGATCTCTCACCGTACCTTTGGGCCGATGATTATGGACTGGAACGAGCGCGGCGCTATTCGGCCGGGCGCAAAAAAAGCGGCAACCGTTTCGATTGCCGCCGTCCTAATGCTGTCTTTTATCCTGGGCGCCCCAGCGCATGTGGTGGGCATTCAGATTGTCGTTCTGACAGCAGTCCTGACCTTTATCTGGACCCGGCCAAACTCCTGATTACTTGCTCAGGATATTGCAAAGCTCATCAAGCTGATCAAGACTGTCATAGCTGATCGTCACTGACCCGGATTCTCCACCTGCCTTGTGATCAATCGAGACTTTCATCCGCAAAATCGCTGACAGATCCCCTTCCAGTGCCTTGGTATCTGCATCTTTTTCTGCAGCACTGCGGGGTTTTCTGACAGCAGTTGGCTGAAGCCCCGCCGCGTCCTTTTTGACCAGTGCCTCGGTTGCCCTGACAGACAAGCCGCCTTTGACAATCTTGCTGGCCAGCTCAGAGGCATTGTCAGACGTGATCAGAGCGCGGGCATGACCCGCTGACAGCTTGCGCTCATGCACCAGGGTGCGCACATCTTCGGGCAGATGCAACAAGCGAACCAGGTTAGCAATATGGCTGCGGCTCTTCCCCAGAGCCTCTGCCATTTTTTCCTGAGTGTGGCCAAAGCGTTCCATCAGCTGCTTATAGCTATGCGCTTCTTCCATCGCGTTCAGATCGGAACGTTGAATGTTTTCAATGATGGCAACTTCCATCATCTCAACATCGGAATAGTCACGGATCAGCACGGGAACTTCATGAAGTTGTGCGGCCTGCGCCGCGCGCCAGCGCCGTTCACCAGCAACAATTTCATACATATCGCCGGGACGTGGACGCACGATCAGCGGCTGCAGAACGCCCTTTTCCTTAATGGACGCAGTTAGATCGTCCAGATCCTCCTGCAGGAACTGACGACGAGGCTGATCCGGGTTTGCGATAACCTTTTCAATCGGAACCAGAATTTCCGCATTGCGAGGGGATTGCACTTCTGTGCTCACCGGCTCTGGGTTCACATCCGCCATCAATGCTGACAGTCCACGCCCTAGGCCCCGAGGTTTAGTTTTCTTTTCAGACATATTCTGCTCCGCTGTCACGCTGCCACGTTCTGGTTGTTCGAAATCAACTCTTCTGCCAGCGACCGATAGGCCTTGGCTCCAAGAGAGTTGCTATCATAGTTAAGCACGGGCAGAGCATAAGAAGGTGCTTCACTGACACGTACATTTCGTGGGATCTTGGTTTTAAACACCAGTTCACCAAGATTGTCGCGCGCATCTTTCTCGACCTGCTGTGACAGGTTATTGCGGCGGTCAAACATGGTTAAGACAATACCCTCAATCCGCAAGTTTGGATTCGCGGATTGACGGACTTCCCGAATTGTCAAAAGCAGCTGCGACACACCTTCCAAAGCAAAGAATTCACTTTGCAGTGGAATCAGAACCGAATGCGCCGCGACCATTGCATTTACTGTCCAACGGTTAAGAGACGGAGGGCAGTCAATCAGCACATAATCCCACTCATAC
Source organism: Pseudophaeobacter leonis (assembly GCF_002087335.1). GTDB lineage: Bacteria > Pseudomonadota > Alphaproteobacteria > Rhodobacterales > Rhodobacteraceae > Pseudophaeobacter > Pseudophaeobacter leonis. The sequence goes on along the minus strand of NZ_MWVJ01000008.1, from coordinate 95,738 downwards.
TCGTCCATGGCCGTCTGCCGCAAAGCATCATGCAAAAGATAGCTGCGTTTTTCATTGGCAAAAAGCTCGATATCAGCAGAGCTCAGATCAACAGTTGCCGGAATAATGCAAAGGTCTTCAATCTCAGTTGTCCGAATAACGTCACCTAACGGCGCATCGTCGACAAGAAGATCGTAGGTTGTTGCATCCCGATCCGCGCTGTCAATTCCAAGCCCGGTTGAAGCATTTCCCTGGGGATCAAGGTCAACAACAAGAACACGCAAACCGGTTTCAACCAAAGCTGCTGCAAGGTTTATGGTTGTTGTTGTTTTTCCCACTCCACCCTTTTGATTTGCAACCGCGATAATTCGTGGCCCCTCCGGGCGGGATAGATCAGACACGCGTGATTCCCTTGATCTTCAGAATAACTGCTTCAGTTTCAGTCAAACTTGTAATGGTTTCAACGTCAAATCGCCATCTCTTCGTTGCGGCATCGAATTCTTTTTTCCAACTTTCCCCTTTAGGAAAGAGCGCAACACCGCCATCAGCTAAATGTCGTTCAGCAAAGGCAAGCAATGTATCCAGATCCGCCACAGCCCGCGCAGACATGATTTGGGCACCAAGAGGTTCAACCTGTTCAATGCGCTTATTCAATACTGTAATTGACACACCACATTCCCGCGCTGCTGTCCTCAGAAAGGCAGATTTGCGCTGATCACTCTCAATAAGAGTGACTTTGGTATGAGGAGAGCGTTCGGCGGCCAGAATAGCGATCACGATACCAGGAAAACCGCCGCCGCTGCCAATATCCAACCAGCTTTCACCAATGTCCTTTGCGCAATCATAGACTTGGACAGAATCCGCGATATGCCTTTGCCACAGGTGGGGAAGACTGTTTTTGGACACCAAGTTGATACGAGGGTTCCACTTCAAAAGAACTTCCTCGAATTTCTTCAACCGTTCCATTGTTTCACGTGAAACACCCAGTTGCTCCGGGAGGTCCATTTGAGTCATGCGGTTTTCTCCTGAATTCTCTTATCTCTTCGCAATCTGGCCAGTATGAGAGCCAATCCTGCTGGCGTCATACCGCCAATTCGACTGGCCTTTGCAAGTGTTTCAGGGCGAGCCATGGCTAGCTTTTGCTTCAGCTCAGCAGAAAGGCCTTCGATAGCGCCGTAATCAAAACCCGTTGGAATGACATGTCCTTCATCCCGTTTTACTGCCGCGATCTCTTTTTCCTGACGTGCTATGTAGTGAACGTAAAGCGCATCCCGTTCCAGCTGACGCCGTATCTCTTCATCTGCAGCTTCGCAACTGGGCAAAAGCGGAATAAGATCGTCAAAACTGACGTCTGGAAAAGCAAGCACATCAAAGGCGCTGCGCTTATTTCCATCCTGATTGACATAGATCCCGGCTTGAGAAATTTGTTTTGGTGTAAAAATCGAAGATTCCAGTTCACTCCGGGTCTCTTGCAAGCGATCCCACTTTTCCTCGTAGGCAAAACGTCGGGTATCTGAAACGCACCCAGACCAATCGCCAGTGGCGTAAGCCTTTGGTCTGCATTATCCGCTCGTAAGGACAGGCGAAATTCAGCCCTGGAAGTGAACATACGATAGGGCTCTGTCACGCCGTGGGTGGTGAGGTCATCAACCATGACCCCAATATAGCTGTTTGATCGCCCAAACATCACCGGATCCCGCCCTAAACAGGAGCTGGCTGCGTTCAGTCCCGCAACCAACCCCTGGGCCGCCGCTTCTTCATAGCCGGTGGTGCCGTTAATCTGGCCTGCAAGATACAAACCGGGCACGTCCTTAAGCGCCAGTTCGAGCGTCAGCGCCCGTGGGTCGATGTAGTCATATTCGATGGCATAACCTGGCTGCAGGATAACGGCCTGTTCCAGCCCAACTATGGATTTAACATAGTCATTTTGCACATCGACCGGCAGGCTGGTCGAAATACCGTTTGGATACACCGTGTGATCATTTACACCTTCGGGTTCCAAGAATATCTGATGCGATGTCTTTTCGCCAAAGCGGACAATCTTATCCTCAATCGAGGGGCAATATCGCGGCCCGACACCGTCAATATGTCCGCCATACATTGCTGACCGTGTCAGATTTTCCCGAATGATATCATGGGTTTTTTCGTTTGTGTGGGTAATGCCACAGACAACCTGCTTTGCTGATATGCTCTTAGTCATAAACGAAAAGAAGGTCGGATCCTCGTCGCCCGGCTGGCCTTCCAGAATGTCCCAATTGATCGTCCGTCCATCCAGCCGCGGGGGTGTGCCGGTCTTGAGCCGCCCCATGGGAAGGTCAAAGCTATCAAGTCGCTCTGCAAGTTTGATCGACGGGCGATCTCCCATGCGGCCGCCCGGCTTTGACACGTCACCAATATGAATAATGCCACGCAGAAAGGTGCCAGACGTCAAAATGACTGTCTGACTGGGGATTTCACTGCCATCGGCCAAAACAACGCCAGAGACGCGTGATCCTGTCATCAAAAAGTCGGTCGCCTCCCCTTCTATGATCTCGAGATTAGGCTGTTCTTCGGTCGCTTTGAGCATTTCCCGGCGGTAGATGCTTCGATCTGACTGCGCCCGAGGCCCCTGGACTGCGGGACCTTTTCGGCGGTTCAGTAATCTGAATTGAATTCCTGCCAGGTCTGCCACACGGCCCATGACACCATCCATGGCGTCAATTTCTCTGACCAAATGCCCCTTACCCAATCCACCAATCGCTGGATTGCAAGACATTACACCAATGCCATCTCGCGTGAGAGTCACAAGAGCCGAGCGCACGCCCATACGGGCCGCGGCATGGGCGGCTTCTGTGCCGGCGTGACCGCCGCCAATAACCAGGACATCAAACTTTGAATGTTTCACGTGAAACACTCCTTACTTTCCAAGACAGAAACTAGAGAAAATCTCATCAAGGAGATTCTCAACACCGACGCGGCCAACAAGCATCTCGAGAGCCCGGATGGCCGACCGCATATCCTCGGCTGCTATATCATAAAACTCTGATCCACGCTCAAGAACCTTTTGAGCATCCTTAATGCTCGCCAAGGCCTGCATCATCATGTCGCGATGCCGAGCCCGGGTTGCAACCCCTACCTGTGTCGAGCGATCCTTCAGGACTTTGGAAATGTGCAGGACAAGGGCGTCGACCCCTTCGCCGGTTTTTCCAGAAATCGCCCCCTGGGTATCAGACAAAGTGTCAGCAAGGGTATCGGCCTTTGGTATCAGGCGTATGTCACCCGCGCGCATTTCGAGATCCAGGGAATCCGCGCGTTCAGCGAGAAAAACCCGGAGATCGGCATGCTCTGCGCGTTTACGCGCCAGTTCAATACCTATTCCTTCGACATGATCGTCGGTCTCTCTCAGGCCGGCTGTATCCAATAGCGTCACAGGCAACCCGCCAAGGTCCATACGAACCTCAATCACGTCGCGTGTCGTGCCGGCATATTCGGATGTAATCGCGGCTTCTCGTCCAGCTAAGGCATTGAGAAGAGTAGATTTTCCGACATTTGGCGCACCTATAATGGCAACTTCAAAGCCGTCCCGAATCCTCTCTGCTATTTTGACACCATCGGTTTCGCGTTGCAGATCGGTCGCAACACCCTCTAGCAACGCTGTTACCTCTGGGGTGACATCAACCGGAACGTCCTCGTCCGCGAAATCAATGGTCACCTCAATAAGCGAAGCTGCCCGTATCAAATCGATGCGCCAGCGTTCCGCCAATTGACCAACACCGCCAGACAAAACCACCTGCGCCTGTTTACGCTGCGCCTCGGTTTCAGCATCAATCAGATCTGCCAGACCCTCGACCTGAGCCAGATCCAACTTACCGTTTTCAAGCGCGCGTCTGGTAAACTCTCCGGGCTCGGCTAGGCGCAGATCCAGGGTCGCAGACAGAGTATCCAATACAGATGACACCACAGCGGTGCTTCCATGCACCTGAAATTCAACGATATTTTCGCCGGTAAAGCTGGCCGGCGCCTTGAAGGTCAGCACCAAAGCCTCGTCCAGATGATTGCCGTCCGCATCCCGTAGAATGCGCAGCCCCCGGCCCTTTTCGGGCAAAGGACGGTCACAGATCTGGTTCGCGGCCTCCAAGGCATTGGGTCCGGAAATGCGCACTACGGACACTCCGGCCTTCCCTTGGGCGGAGGCCAACGCAAAAATCGTATCCATGTTGGCCTTCCTTTTCAGCCAGCTGGGGTTTTAGGTGTTCATCGAATCAAAGAAATCAGAGTTTGATTTGGTTTGCTTCAACTTGCCCAGCAGGAATTCGACAGCATCGGTCGTGCCCATCGGGTTGAGGATCCGGCGCAGAACAAAGGTCTTGGCGAGATCGCCTTTGTCGACCAAAAGCTCTTCTTTCCGGGTGCCGGATTTGAGGATGTCGATCGCCGGGAACACACGTTTGTCGGCGATTTTACGATCCAGAACCAGTTCAGAGTTACCGGTACCTTTGAACTCTTCAAAGATGACCTCATCCATCCGGCTGCCGGTATCAATCAGCGCCGTTGCAATAATGGTGAGCGAGCCACCCTCTTCGATATTACGGGCAGCACCAAAGAAGCGCTTGGGACGTTGCAGCGCGTTTGCATCCACACCACCGGTCAGAACCTTGCCAGAGGACGGCACAACAGTGTTGAAGGCCCTACCAAGTCTTGTGATCGAGTCGAGCAAGATAACAACATCTCGCTTATGCTCGACCAAACGTTTGGCCTTTTCAATCACCATCTCTGACACAGCAACGTGACGTGTTGCAGGCTCATCAAAGGTAGAGGAGACAACCTCGCCCTTTACGGAGCGCTGCATGTCGGTGACTTCTTCGGGGCGTTCATCGATCAAAAGCACGATCAGATAGCACTCAGGGTGGTTCTTTTCGATCGAGTTGGCAATGTTTTGCAGGATCACGGTTTTACCGGTACGTGGCGGCGCCACGATCAGCCCACGCTGGCCTTTACCGATGGGTGCCACCAGATCAATGACGCGTGCGGTACGGTCCTTGATCGTTGGATCCTCAACTTCCAGCTTCAGGCGCTCATCAGGGTAAAGCGGCGTCAGGTTGTCAAAAGCGATCTTGTGGCGCGCCTTTTCAGGGTCCTCAAAATTGATCTTGGTGACGCTGGTCATGGCAAAATAGCGTTCTGCGTCCAGCGGCGCCTTGATCTGCCCCTCAATGGTGTCACCGGTGCGCAGCGAATGTTTGCGGATCATATCTGGCGAAACGTAGATGTCATCCGGACCCGGCAGATAGTTGGCCTCAGGCGAGCGCAGGAAACCGAATCCATCCTGAAGCACCTCAAGCACCCCATCGCCGCCGATCTCCCAGCCTTCATCCGCACGTTCGCGCAGGATCTGGAACATCATCTCGCCCTTGCGCATTGTCGAGGCGTTTTCGATCTCGAGCTCTTCGGCCATAGCCAGAAGGTTTTTAGGGCTTTGCGCCTTGAGATCAGAAAGATTTAGGGAGTCGACGGTCATCAATATATGGCCCTTATGCCCCGGCTATTCAGGGAGAGGTTTTTTACAAAGTTCGGAGAACACGGATGCCCGGACGGGCGCGTTGGAGGCCATACATAGGGGCAGAGGCTGTGTAAGTCAAACAAAGTAACCAATGGCGCCTTACGACCCTCTCAGCCGCCTCAGATCAAATCTCTGCTACGATAGCGGGCCAAAGCCGCCCAGAGTCAGAACTTCCAGTGTCAGAACTTGAAGATCACAGAAACGACGATCACCACCATCAGCAAGGTCGGCACCTCGTTCATCATGCGAAAGCGCCGGCCAGAGAGCGCGTTCTCCCCAGCAGAAAACGCCCGCTGACGCTGCAAAAGCCAATAGTGGAACCAGGTCATGCCAATCACCGCTACAGCCTTGCTCCAGGGCCACAGATCGCTCCAGTCGACTATTCCCGGCGTAAACACCATGAACAGCCCGGCACCCCATGTGACCATCATTGCAGGCCGCATGATCAAACGATGCAGTTTGTCCTCCATGGTGACAAAGATCGCCAGGCTTTCAGGAACCTTCTCAGCCTGCTCCACGTGATACACAAACAGACGTGGGAGATAGAACAGACCCGCCATCCAGCTGAGCACTGCCATGATGTGCAGGGATTTCGCATAGGGGTACAGGATGTACATCCAGTCTGTCAGGTCCATAGGTCTGTCTCTTTGCTCTGATTGGTCACCCTTATAATAATAAAGAAAGATTTAAAGGATGATGTTTTTGTAGGGACAAGGATTTCGGTGGATTATTGACTCCCTCACGGGTTTATCCCCACGGGCATAACTTTGCGGCAAAGTACCTGCCTTATTGATGACACTTTGGTTAACACGCCTAAAAATAAGGAAAATTAAGGTTTTGTTAATGAAGATTACTATGGGGATAACCTTTGGAGGAATCGTGGAGATCGCAGATATCCCGTCTTGCAAAGTTATCCCTATCCCCCGAGGAGGAATCAGCGCGCAGTTCCGTGGAATTCCGGTTTTTCCTGTGCACTTGCCAAAACCGGGAAAAACCATACAAACCATCCTACTAACTTGTGCATCTTTTCCATGGGGTTTTCCACATGTCTGCCCACATCCTGTTGGCCTCTGGCTCTCAGATCCGTGCTCAGCTTTTACGACAGGCAGGGGTGCCGTTTGAGGTAGCCGTTGCCCGTGTGGATGAAGAGGCGATCAAGGCGGCTCTTCTGGCCGAAGGCGCCAGCCCGCGCGACATTGCGGATGCCCTGGCCGAGGCAAAGGCCCGCAAGGTGAGCCTGAAAAAACCCGGCCCGCTGGTTTTGGGCTGTGATCAGGTCCTCGACTTTGAGGGCCAGCTTCTGTCCAAACCAAAAACCCCCGAAGAGGCATTGGCGCAGCTTAGCGCGATGCGCGGCAAACGTCACATGTTGTTGTCCGCAGCCGTTATATACCGCGATGGCGAGCCGATCTGGCGTCACGTGGGACAGGTTCGCCTGCGGATGCATGACTGTTCTGACGGCTACCTCTCTTCTTATGTGACGCGAAACTGGCAGAGCATCCAGGACGCAGTTGGCGGCTATAAGCTCGAAGAAGAGGGGGTTCGCTTGTTTTCCAACATAGAAGGCAGCTACTTTAACGTTTTAGGACTACCTCTGGTGGAGCTGCTCAACTACCTGGGACTACAGGGAGTAATCGAACAATGAGTGATAACAAAATTCCTCTGGCCGGTGTCATTGGCTGCCCTGTGGCGCATTCCAAATCGCCGCAGTTGCAACGCCACTGGCTGACGGCCCATGGCATCGCCGGACATTACGTGCCGATGCATGTGGAGCCTGAGGATTTGGAAACGGTGATCCGCACCCTGCCCAAGGCAGGGTTTGTCGGCGCCAATGTGACGATTCCGCATAAAGAGGCGGTGATGGACATCGCGGATAAGGTGACTGACCGGGCCAAGCTCATGGGGGCGGCCAACACCATGATCTTTCGCAGTGATGGCAGTATTCTTGCCGACAACACCGATGGCTATTGCTTTATCAAAAACCTGCAGCAGGGCGCGCCGGATTGGGATCCTGCCAGTGGTCCGGCCGTGGTTTTGGGCGCGGGCGGCGCCTGCCGCGCGGTTGTGGCCTCCTTGTTAGAGTCGGGCACGCCTGAAATCCTGCTGACCAACCGCACCCGCGGTCGCGCAGAACAGCTGCAAAAGGAATTTGGCAAACGCATTCGGGTGGTTGATTGGGTTAAGGCGGGCAATATCATCGCAGAAGGTATCCTGTTGGTCAACACAACCTCGCTGGGGATGGTTGGCAATCCGCGTCTGCGGGTGCCGCTGGCCGGGCTGCGCCCTGATATGGTGTTCACCGATCTGATTTATACCCCAATCAAAACCGATCTGTTGCAAACCGCCGATGAGGTGGGCTGTACCGTGGTTGATGGGCTTGGCATGTTGTTGCATCAGGCGGTACCAGGGTTTGAACGTTGGTTCGGCCAGCGCCCGGATGTGGATGATGCCACCCGCGCGGCCGCCCTCGCATGACCTTTCTTCTTGGGCTGACGGGCTCCATTGGCATGGGCAAAAGCACCACGGCCGGCTTCTTTGCGCAGGCGGGCTGCGAGATCTGGGATGCCGATGCCGCGGTGCACCGGATCTATGCCCAGGGTGGCGCTGCGATTGCAACCGATGCAAAAGGCTTTTCCAGCCGCCGTTATTGACGGCGCGGTCAGCCGGGACGCGCTGAAACAGATCCTGGCTGCGGATCCTGCGCTGTTCAGCCAGCTCGAGGCGATTGTGCATCCGCTGCTGGCGGCAGACCGCAAGTCGTTTCGCGACGTTGCCAAAAGCGATATTCTGGTCTTTGACATCCCGCTTTTGTTTGAAACCGGCGGCGAGGCTGCAATGGATGCGGTCGTTTGCGTTCGGGTCGATGCAGCGACGCAGCGCGACCGGGTGATGCAGCGGGGCACGATGACAGAGGCTCAGTTTGAACAAATCCTGGCGAAACAGATGCCCATTGACGAAAAATGCGCCCGCGCCGATTTTGTCATCGAAACGGATACGCCGGACCATGCCCGCGCGCAGGTAGAAACTGTGTTGCAGCAAATCAGAAAAACACTGCCGCCAGAGACTAAAAACAAAGAGGCACAGCCTGATGCGTGAAATTGTCCTCGATACCGAGACCACTGGTTTTGATCCCTTTTCCGGCGACCGCATTGTCGAGATCGGTGCGGTTGAGCTGTTCAATCACATGCCCACCGGTGAGACCTACCATGTCTATATCAACCCCGAGCGCAGCATGCCGCAGGAAGCCTTTGGCGTGCATGGCATTGGTCCTGACCTGCTGGAGCCGCCACAACGGCCGGAAAAAGGCCAGGTCACGCTGCGCGAAAGGCCGGTCTTTTCCAAGTTCGGCCAGAGCTTTCTTGATTTTGTCCGCGATTCCAGAATGGTGATCCACAACGCCAGCTTTGATATGAAGTTCCTTAACGCGGAACTTGGCTGGATAAACCTGCCGCAATTGCCGATGGATCAGGCCCTGGATACGCTGGCAATCGCGCGCAAACGCTTTCCCGGCTCGCCTGCCACGCTGGATGCCTTGTGCCGCAGGTTCAATATCGACAACAGTAACCGGACTCTGCACGGTGCTCTGCTCGATTCCGAAATCCTCGCCGAGGTTTATCTCGAACTGATAGGCGGCCGGCAGCCGGACTTTGGTCTGTCCACCACATCCAGTGGCGGCGGGCAACAGATAAGCGATGACTGGCGCCCTGCCCCGCGGCCCAATCCGCTGCCATCCCGGCTGACAGCAGCGGAGACAGAGGCGCATGAGGCTTTTGTGGCCAAACTGGGCGACGAGGCGTTGTGGAATCAGAACAGCAGCTAGGCCCGTTGATCTATAGAATAAAAAACGGCCGCTGAATTCTCTCAGCGGCCGTTTTTATCAGGTGGTCTTGCAGATTACTGCTGTGGTGCGGCCTCGGCCTGACGGCGGGCCAGCTCATTGCGGTAGATCGCAACAAAATCGATATTGTCGAGGTTCAGAGGTGGGAAGCCGCCATCGCGGGTCACGTCTGAAACGATGCGACGCAGGAACGGGAAGGTCATGCGGGGGCATTCGATCAACAGGAAGGGGTGGATCTGATCTTCGGGAACACCAGAGATGTTGAACACACCGACATATTCCAGCTCAAGCACAAACAGAACGTCGCCGCCCTCTTTGTTTTTGGCTCGATGTTCAGCTTGGTCATGACCTCATACTGGTTTTCAGTTGAGCGCTTTTTGGCGTCGAGATTGACCGAAACATTGACGTCGGGCTGAACTTCGCCACCGGCACCTTTTTGCGCCATGACGTTTTCAAACGACATGTCCCGGATGTACTGACCCAGGATATTCATTTGGACTTGGGGCTGCTGCGCGCCCTCGGTTGTACCATTTTCGGCCATTGAGATACTCCTAAAAATTAGCTTGACCCGTGCTTATCAGCTTGGATCGGGTATCTCAACGGTTACGGGTAACTGCAGTTGCACGAAGGCCTATTTCGGCCCTTCCACCCAGCCAGAGGGCTTTGCTGTGGGGCGTTTGGGAGTGACCTCTTCAAAATCGCCGTCAATAATGTCGCCACTGCCCGCAGGCCCGCGCCCCTGCCCGCCTGGGTGCGGGCCGCCCGGGTACTGCCCGCCTGGATACTGCCGCCCCTGCATTGTGCCCGGCCCCATCTGGAACTGCGCCACGGTGACCTTTTTTCTTAGGTAGCGGTAAACAGCCATGCGGACCGGTGGCACCAGCAGCGCAAAACCGATCGCATCGGTGAAAAATCCCGGCGTCAGCAGCAGTGCTCCGGCAAACAGGATCATGGCGCCATGGGCCAGCGGCTCGGCCGGGTCTGACAGGGTTTGGAACGAGTTGCGCATCTGCCCCAGAGCCAGTCTACCCTGCGATCGCACCAGCGAGGTGCCCAGAATCGCGGTCAGCACAACAATGGCTAGGGTGGGCCACAGGCCAATGGCATCCCCGACCTGGATAAACAGGCCGATTTCAATAAGGGGCACCATCAGAAAGGCGATGAAAAGATACATTTGACGGTTTCCTCTGATCTTTCGCTGTACGGTAGACTTGCTACCCCTGACCCCCTACATAAGGACAGACCGCCCGGGTTTCAAACCGGGCATGAATACCCAATGAGAGGTTCTTATGGAGTCGCCCTTGATTCAGCTTTTGGTTTTAGCCGGTATTGCGGTGTTTTTGATCCTGCGTCTGAAAAGCGTTTTGGGCACGCGTGAAGGGTTTGAAAAGCCGGCCGCAGCCCCCACCGAAAAGCGCAGCAGTCGCCCCGATTTTGAAGTGATCGAAGGCGGACCCGACCGCGATATCACCGATTATGTCGAAGAGGGCTCTGTTCAGGCCACGGCCCTGTCGGCGATGAAGCGCGCTGAGCCTTCGTTCCAGGTGGGCGAATTTGTTCAGGGTGCCCGCAGCGCCTATGAAATGATCCTGATGGGATTTGAACGCGGCGAGCTGGATAATCTTCAGGGCTTTCTGGCCGAAGATGTCTTTGACAGCTTTGTTGACGCGGTGGCACAGCGCGAAGATCAGGGTCTGACCATCGAGGCAGAGTTTATCGGCGTGCGTGAAACCGCTGTGATAAATGCCAGCTTTGATGAAACCACCCGGGTCGCCGAAGTGACCATGCGGTTTGTCGCTGAGCTGACCTCGGTTGTGCGCAACCGCGACGGCGAGATTGTCGAGGGTGATCCAAAAGCCGTGAAACGTCAAAAAGACATCTGGGTCTTTGCCCGCAGCATGGGTGCTGACGATCCGAACTGGCAGTTGGTGGCTACGGACGGATGATTGCAGGGCTCCGGGATTTTTTCCGGGCAGCGGCACTTGCGGGGGCTGCCATGACGGCTCCGGCCGCAGGGGCCGAGACGACCTACAAAATGCTGGACTTCTCTCAGCTCAGGGGCTGGGAGGAGGATAATCACGCCGCCGCGCTTAAGGTGTTTCTTGAGACCTGCGCCGATCTGAAAGATCAGGACTGGCAAAACCTATGTGCCCTGGCGCAATCAAACGCACCTACCCTAACAGGAGCTGAGGGAGAGAAGGCCGCCCGCAGCTATTTTGAGCTGTTTTTTCGCCCCGTCCTGATCGAGGATGGCGCCCCTGCCCTGTTCACCGGCTATTTTGAGCCAGAGCTGGATGGCGCGCGCTATCGCTCGGCACGCTACCGATATCCGGTCTACAAGATGCCGCCAGAGGCCAAACGCAGCAATCCCTGGCTGCCCCGCAGCGATATCCTGAATGGCGATGTGATGCGCGGGCGAGGTCTGGAGATCGCCTGGGTTGATGATCCAGTAGAGTTATTTTTTCTGCAAATTCAGGGATCTGGCCGTATTCGTCTGAATGACGGCAGTACCATTCGGGTCGGGTATGGCGGCGCCAATGGTCATCCCTACCGCTCTGTCGGGGCAGAGATGGTGCGGCGTGGCATCTACAATGCGCATCAGGTCAGCGCGCAGGTGATCAAGGCCTGGGTGCGGCGCAACCCCATTGATGGCGCCGAGCTGCTGCTGCACAATCCATCCTATGTGTTCTTTCGCGAGATTCGCAAAATTCGTCCCTCAAAAGGGCCGTTTGGCGCGATGAACCGGTCGGTGACAACGCTGCGCAGTCTGGCGGTCGATCCAAAATACACTCCTCTTGGGGCGCCGGTCTGGTTGGAAAAGGATGGCGAGACGCAGATGCGGCGGCTGATGATCGCACAGGACACGGGATCAGCCATCAAAGGCGCGCAACGGGCAGATATTTTCTATGGCACCGGCGATAGCGCTGGCCAGGCAGCCGGACGTCTGCGAGACCCTGGCCGCATGGTGGTTCTGCTGCCAATCCAACGCGCCTTTGCGCTTTTGCCGGATGAGTTTTGATGAGCAGGCGTAAACTTTCCTCCGAGGAAATCGATCTTTGGCATCAGGTGGTGGCCCATGCCGAGAGGCTGCATCCTGGCAGCCATTCGCACCCCCCACCCCTGCCGCTGCCAAAGCCGAAACCCGCCAAGACACCGCAGCCGAGGCTGGAAAAGTTCGACCTCGGCAGCCATGCCAAGTCGAAACCCATGAAACATGATCTGAAACCGGCGCTGGCGATGTCTCTTGCCTCCAGCCCGGTGCAGATGGATGAAAAGGCCTTTCGCCGGATGAAGCGCGGCAAGCTCAGGCCAGAGGGCAAGCTTGACCTGCATGGGATGCGGGTGGATGGCGCGCATCCGGCTCTTAACCGGTTCATCCTGACGGCGCAGGCCTCAGGCAAACGTCTCGTTTTGGGGGTGACGGGCAAGGGCAAGGATCGTGATGTTCCCGGCCCAATGCCGGTGCCACGCGGTATACTGCGGCATCACGTGCCTCAATGGCTGGCGCTGCCGCCACTGGCGCAGGCGGTTCTGCAGGTCACTCCCGCCCATGTGAGCCATGGGGGAGAAGGCGCTTACTACGTTTATCTGCGGCGTAGCCGATAGCGGTGTCGTTTACCGTCGCAACGTTGCAACGGGGGTCACCGAAACCCCGGTAACCTGGCCTGTCCGCAGAATAGTTCCCGGAAGAAAATCATTCACTGATAGTTTAGCATTGCCTTTCTGAAAGGCTTCTGCCGTTTCACGGGCCGAGTTGAAGAGTGACAAGAGCGCTGGTGAGGTCGCGGCGACAAAGTGCCCGGATTCTGCATTATTGGAAAATTGCGTGGTATCACTGATGTCGATGGGCATGTCCGACACCAGGTCGAGCGAGCTGAGACTGCCGAGGCGTTCGCGACACCTATAGTCGCGAATCCGCCGCGAGAGATTCAGAATGGTATCCTTACGGGACACCAGCACCAAAAAGGGTTGTGGCACCTTTTCAAACCGGCGCATCTGACTGCGAAAAACATCAATGTCCAGGTCCGGAGACATCAGAACAACGCCGCCAAGGTTTCGTTCTGACCAGTTGGGAGACTTAATTTCAATTTGTCGCAGGGTTTCCATGGCCAGCATAGATCCCATTGAATGGGCCACCAGGACGATGCGATTGGCACCTGCCTTTTTTAAGTGCCGCAACAGATTTTCTAACCCGTCACGGGCAAAAAGAATGCTGTCGGCATCATAGGCATAGCCCAGAGGACTGCCGAGGCTGGGCCAGGAATAGATCACCGTGGCACCAGGGGTCTCGAGGTCATATGTCAGCTGGGCTGCACGAAAGACAGTTTCAGCCTGGGTAGAGTTGAAGCCATGCACAAATACGATGACATCGCGTTCATTGCGGGGAAAACTGCGCACCTCGTCCTGCAAACGTGCATCAAAATCAGAGGTCTTCTCAAACCTATGGCGCGCTGCCATCGTGAACTGGGTATAGGGATCCGGTTCGGCATAGCTAAATTCCAATGTCCCGGGGGTATGATTGGGCGGGATGGAAACCGTGAGCTCTAACAAACTATAGTCGTCAGTGCGTTGCGGCCCAAATGTCCCATCCTCATGGCGGGATCGGTTGGTGGCGGCAAAAATGGGCTTTTACGGGCCAATTTCCAAGGCTTCTGGGGTGACCGGCGACAAGCTGCGATCCGTACACCCCAGTAGCAAAAGAAGGCAAACACCGGTCAAAATACGCGTAACTGACATGGACACTTCCTGTGACACTTCCTGTTTGGTCTGACCGCAAGGTACTCTGCTCGCGGCCAGTTGGAAACTGGAGGTTTGTCCTCAGTGTCTATTAGCGTCCAAGGGGCCGGTCAGAGCACATAGCGGCTCAGATCGCTCTTGCTTGCCAGCTCACCCAGATGTTTGCCGACATAAGCCGCATCGATGGAGATTTTCTCGCCGCCGCGATCCGGGGCGGTAAAGGAAAGCTCCTCAAACACCCGTTCGATCACTGTATACAGTCGACGCGCCCCAATGTTTTCCACCGAATGGTTTACCTCGGCTGCGATTTTGGCCAGAGCGGCGATACCGTCCGTGGTAAAGGTCACGTTGACATCTTCTGTGCTCATCAGAGCGGTATATTGCAGCGTCAGCGCGTTGTCGGTTTCAGTCAGAATGCGGACAAAATCCTTTTCGCTGAGGGCGCGCAGATTGACCCGGATCGGCAGGCGACCCTGCAGGTCTGGCAGCAGGTCCGAAGGTTTGGCAATGTGAAAGGCACCGGAGGCAATGAACAGGATATGGTCGGTTTTTACGGATCCATATTTGGTGCTGACCGTGGTGCCTTCGATCAGGGGTAACAGATCGCGCTGGACGCCCTCGCGGCTGACATCGCCGCCGCGGGCATCCGAACGGGCGCAGACCTTGTCGATTTCATCCAGAAAGACAATGCCGCTTTGCTCGACGGATTCGATGGCGTTGCGGGTGACAATTTCGTCATCCAGCAATTTGTCGGCCTCATCACTGACCAGCACATCATAGCTTTCGGATACGGTCATTTTCTTACGAACGGTGCGGCCGCCCATGGCCTTGCCAAGCAGATCCCCGATATTGAGCATGCCCATATTGCCGCCCTGCTGGCCGGGCATGTCGAACATCTTGTCCATCGGGTTGGAGGTGTCGGCCACATCCAGCTCGATCAGAGCGTTGTCCAGCTCACCCGCTTTCAGCTTCTTGCGGAAAATCTCGCGGGTGGTTCCCCGGGCGTCCTCGCCGGCAAGGGCCGTGATGACGCGATCTTCAGCCGCCTTTTTTGCCTTGGCGTTGACGTCGTTGCGCATAAAGTCCCGGGTCTGGACGATGGCGGTGTCCACCAGATCGCGGATGATCTGTTCCACGTCGCGCCCGACATAGCCGACTTCGGTGAATTTGGTGGCCTCGACCTTGATAAAGGGCGCCCTGGCCAGTTTTGCCAGCCGGCGAGAGATTTCGGTTTTGCCAACGCCGGTGGGGCCGATCATCAGAATGTTCTTTGGATAGACCTCATCACGCAGATCATCCGACAGTTGCTTGCGGCGCCAGCGATTGCGCAGGGCCACCGAAACAGCGCGTTTGGCATCGTTCTGGCCAATGATAAAGCGGTCCAGTTCAGAGACGATTTCACGGGGGGTCAAGTCAGTCATGCAAGGTCCGTTTCAGTGAGAAGGGGGAAGCCGGTGCAGCGGCAGCACACCAGCAAGAGGAGAGAGCAGAGCCGCCCGGATCCGGGCCCAGAAGGCGCCGAGGATCACCAGGAAAAAGCCCAGCACAAGAATAGTCATCGCGGCACCTTCGCCATCAAACACGGTACTGGCAAGGGTGACGCTATAGCCGATGGCAGCAATCAAAAAGGACCGCCGGTCAATCACAATGGCCACCAGAGCAAAGCCCAGCAAGACCGCCATCAGTGCGATTTGCGCATTTGAGGTGCCCGTTTCCAGCAGGCTGAGGGCAACGGTGTTCACCAGGGCAGGTGCTGCCACCACATGCAACCAGAACCCCTGGGCCGAGCGCCGCGTCACCCGATGTGGATCGCTGAGATCAAACATCATCGCCACGGCAAAGACTCCCAGACCGACCAGCAGCGTCACCCAGGCAAAGGGACCAGAGGCCGACAGCAGGAAGAAATCGCTGATCTCAGCCGGGCTGCCTGTCTGCTGCGCGGTCATCATCAGGGCCACGGCAAAGGCCCCCAGCGCGATCAGCGCCATGGCAAAGGGCACCCGAAACCGCAGCCAGAACAGGCCCACAGCGAGGGTGGTCAGCATCATCGGCAGCGGCAGGCTGGAGAAATCATTCTGCGCCACCATGAAGGGTTCCGAGAAATAGGCCGTGATGCCGGTGCCGACATTGCCAGCCCACAGCACAGAGAGCGCTATGGCCGGGGCCGTCATGCGGCGGCGGCGAATGAAATACTCTGCCAACCCCCAAAGGACCACAGCACCCAGAGCTGCGGTCCAAATGGTTTTCTCGATGTAGCCCCCTAGGCTGCCTGCAATGTAGGCAGCCGTGACAGCCGCCCAGCCAGAGGCAAGAATGAGCATTCCGATGACGATAAAAATCTCGTTGAAGCCTTTGAACAGCTCAAAAGGCTCATCGCCAAGGGCAAGATCCTCGCGGGCGCCGCGGCGGCTATGGGCCAGCGCCATCAGAGAGGCGGCCTGCGCTTCGCTGATCAGGCCAGAGCCGACGGCGGCGCGGATGTCATTCTGTTCGATCTGGGTCACGTCAGCTCTCGACAGGGTTATCGGCTGGCATGATGGTTTCAACCGTCAGCCGGCCATTGGTATAGACACAAATATCCGCAGCGATGGCCATGGCATCCTGGGCCACGGCCTCGGCTGTGCGGTCACTGTCCATCATGGCACGGGCTGCAGCGAGCGCAAAATTGCCACCTGAGCCAATCGCGGCCACGTCATGCTCTGGCTCCAGCACATCACCGGCGCCGGTGATTACGAACATCTCAGAGCCATCGGTGACAATCAGCATCGCCTCAAGCTTTTGCAGATATTTGTCGGTGCGCCAGTCCTTGGCCAGCTCGACACTGGCGCGCGCCAACTGCCCTGGCGTGGCCTCCAGTTTGACCTCAAGCCGTTCCAGCAGGGTAAAGGCATCGGCGGTGGAGCCGGCAAACCCTGCCACCACGTCAAAGCCACCTGGCGACAGGCGGCGCACCTTGCGGGCAGAGCCTTTGATCACGGTTTGACCCAATGACACTTGTCCGTCGCCGGCGATGACCACTTCGCCATCCTTTTTGACACCAATAATGGTGGTTCCGTGCCAGCCGGGGAATTGATCCTCTGCCATCTTTGCCTCCAGATTTGTTGCCTCCTATATGGAATCATCCTTGCCTCGGTACAAGGTTCGCATAGCGGAGGCTGTGCCTGGAATATTGGTAAAACTCTTTGCAAGAGCCGGGCCAAACAGGGCGCTGTGGTCACAGGTTGCCACGCTCTGTGGTCACGGATCTGCGCGCCCAAAACAGACGGCGCGTTAACACTTTGGTCATTTGCTATGCATTGGGCGCATTTCGGGACTGTTAAACGGGCAATTGTGAGACTCAGATAGCTCTCCTACATGGAGGTCACAGGCAGACACCATGCCAAACACACCAAACAAAACAGACCGAATTAAAGGACTCGTGCAATGACGACCGCAAACCTCCATGCGCCGCTGGGCGCTGTATCCGTTCTTCGTCTGGTAGACGGCATCTTTAACCTCAAAGCCAACCTGGCTGTGTGGAACGACTCGCGCAAAACCCAGAATGCTCTGAGACAGCTGAGCGCAGCACAGCTGGATGACATTGGCATTTCCTATGCGGATATCGCCAAACTGTAAATTTTACAGACCGGTCACAACAGACTGGATACAACAGACGGGGCACAGAAGTGCCAGATGAGATGACCGCTCCAATCTGGGGCGGTTTTATCTTTTTCAGCTGCTGAGTTTGTAGGCCGGGGCTTGATCCGGCAGCCAGGCCTCGACCGCAGCTGTGGCCACGACATGCAGGCTGTCCGATGTCTCATCCGCAATGTTAAGGCCGCCTTTGACCGCCCGGACAGTGGCCCGCCCGCGCGGCAGATCCTGCGCCACCAGAACGCAATCAACCTGCTCCCGGTCCTGCACGGCGATGGTGACCTCAACCCGCATCTGGCTGTGGTCAATGTTCAGTTTGGAAAACAGGGTGATCGAGGAGTGATGCAGCGCATCCTGCACCGCGCGGCGCGCCGCCTTGGTGTAGTAGCGACCATAGAGATCGTTGCCGGTGCCCATTTCCAGAATGATGCGCTTTTCGCCCAGTGTTGCGGCCATGTCAGCAGTCTCCATCATGCCCTCTCCATATCAAACGAGACGATCACCGCGGCATTTGCGATCACCGTGCGCCCGGCTGCGTGGGGTTTTTCCACATCCAAACCGCCTTGGGTCACTTTGATATTTGGTTGCCCATAGGGAAAAATCGCCTTCAGGGCTGCAATATCGACCTGATCCGGCTGGGCGACGCCCACTTCGGCGTCGATGATCATGGCGTCTTTGGGGAAATCAAACAGCTCTGCCACACTGACCGAATTGTGCCAGAGCGCGTCTTTTATGGCTCGTTTTGCCGCCTCGGTATAGTCTTCGCGTCTGAGCGAGGTGCCCATGCCGAATTCCACCAATACCCGTGTTTTAGCCATATCCTGCTCCTGTTGGTCTGTGCAGGCAGCCTCGCTGAGGCGGGCGGAAAGGAAAGGGCCAGAATCAAAGGAGACTTTAGGCCAGCCGCGTCAGAGAGGCTGTGGCATCTACAGATCTGCGCCAAGCATATCGCGGATTTTCACAGCCTTCTCAAAATGGTCAAGCGCATGCGTTTCGATCCACCATGTCGCGATCGTCATCAGCAGGGCAGGGTCATCGTTCTTGTTCTTGAAAAAGGCATAAAACGACAGGCCAACGCCTTCGCCTTTCTTGGCGATTTTGCCCGTGCAAATGGCAATGGCCTTTTGGCGAAACTCCGGGGTCATGACATCTCCTTGCAACAAAAAAAGGCGCCCTCCGTAGAGAGCGCCTTTGGAAACGAGTGATCACTTTGATCAGATAGAATCGTTGATCCAGCTTTGCAGCGCGGCCTTGGGGGCGGCGCCAGCGCGGTTGGATACAACCTGACCATCCTTAAAGATAAACAGCGCAGGAATGCCACGCACGCCCATGGCAGCGGCGGCATTTGGGTTGCTGTCGACGTCAACTTTGACGATCTTTACAGCCTCGCCATATTCAGCTGACAGCTCTTCCAGAGCGGGGCCGATCTGCTTGCAGGGACCACACCATTCGGCCCAGAAATCCACCACAACGGGGACAGAGGAGTTCTTGACTTCGGCGTCAAATGTTTCGTCGGTGACGGCTACGGTGGACATTGAAATGTCTCCTGAGATCTATGGCAACTGGAGTCGGAACCTAGGTACGGCTTAAGGAATCGTCAAGGTTCCAGCACCTCCTTGAGCGCATCTGTCACAAGATCGTGCGGCAGAACCATCAGGCTGGCGGTGCGGGTCCAAAGCAGGGCGGTCTCAATCTTGCGATCCGGGTAGATTTGCGCCAGCGCGTGGGCATAGGCCGCCATCTGGCGCAGCAGGCCTTTGGGACAGCTGCGGGGCTGGTCCGGGACCTGTGCGTTGGATTTGAAATCCACCGCCAGAACCTTATCCGGTGTGATCAAAAGCCGGTCAATGATGCCATATAGGCGCTGCGCCCCCAGATCCGCCGTCACGGCGACCTCGGCCAGGGCATCGGCGGCAAAAATATGCGTAAGCTGGGGGCTTGTCAGCACGGCAGTCGCCTCGGCCAAAAGCTCCTCACGGTCATCAGCCTGCGGCAAAAGCCGTTGTGCCAACTCAGGCCAGCGCGCGTCTGGATAAGCTGACAGATGTTCCAGCAACAGATGCAGCCTGGTGCCGCGTGCCTTGGCTGCCTCCTCATCAAGCCCCTGTTCACCAGGCAGCGCCTTGGCACCGCCAAGATCTGAGGGTTTCACTGTGGGGTCAGCTGCAACATAGCTGGGCGCGACTTTGGTGAAAACCTCAGGTAAAACAGGCGCTTCGTGGGCGTGAACCACATGGGGCACAAACTCCAGCCCGTCCCAGTCTCCATGGGCAAGGCGCAGCCCTTCGCCGCCGGGCAGATCACAGGCTGTGGCACCGCCTTCACGCATGGCGGCTTCAACCCGCTGATACCAGCTGTCGCCGTCTTTTGACAGCGTCCCGGCACTGGCAACAATCAGCCATTTCTCGGCGCGGGTCAGGGCGACATAAAGCAAGCGCAGCCGCTCGTTATGCTGTTTTTCCTGTGCCGCCTCGCGGGCCGAGAACAGCAGCTCGGGCATTTGATCCTTGGGCAGTTTCCACAGCGGTGTGCCCTCCGCGACCATGATTTCAGCGTCGCTTGGCGCGTTGCGTTTTGCCGTATCGGGCAGAATCACAATCGGCGCTTCCAGCCCCTTGGAGCCATGCACCGACATCACCCGGATCATATCGCCCGAGGCGCCCATCTGGCGCTTGATCTCAAGCTCATCGGTCTGCATCCAGACCAGAAACCCGTTGAGACTGGGGATATCAGAGCGCTCATAGGCCAGCGCCTGCGACAAGAGTGCGTTGATGCCATCCTCGGCCTCGGCCCCCAGCCGGCCCAGCAGTTTCTGCCGCCCCTTATGCCGGGTCAGGATGCGTTCAATCAGATCAAAGGGACGCAGAAAATCTGTCTGGCTGCGCAGATCATCCAGGATGGCCATGGTGTCGGCAAAGTCAGCGCGTCGCTCCCGCAGGGCGGGCCAGAGATGCGGGCTGTTGCGGCGATTGGCGAGATCAAACAACATCTGTTCGGACCAGCCAAACAGTGGCGATTTCAGCGCCTCAGCCAGCGCCAGCGAATCCTCAGGCGTGGCAAGAAAGGACAGCAGGGCGGCGATGTCTTTCACTGCCAGTTCGGCACCAACCTTTAGCCGATCCGCGCCGGCAATGGGCAGTTCGGCATTTTTACAGGCGCGGATGATTTCGGAAAACAGCTCGGAACGGCGCTGTACCAGAATGAGAAAATCACCCGCATGCACCGGCCGACGCTGAAAAGTCATCTCACCACCGGGGCCTTTGGGTCCATCTATTGGCAGAGTGGTTTTGCTGTCGATCATCTCTTTAATCGGGCGGGCAATGCGCTCGGCCAGGATGACGGTGTGATGCCGGGTGCCGGGCCGGTCTACCGGGTCGGTCCAGTCGCTGTCACCGTCGTCCTCGGTTTTGTCGACCACGGGCCATAGATCCACCCGGCCGGGCAGGTCGGATTTAAAGGCGCGGTGCAGCGCATCACTGTGAAAGCCGGCGCGGGGGCTGTCCTTGAACACCAGATCCACCAGTCGCAGGATTGCCGCAGACGAGCGAAACGAGAATTCCAGCGCGGCGTTCTGCGGACCAGCGCCAGATTCGGACAGTCTGTCAGCAAATTCAATCTGCATACGGTCAAAGGCATCGGGGTCGGCACCCTGAAAGGAATAGATCGACTGCTTTTTGTCACCAACCACAAAGATGGTGCGCTCCACATCCGAGCGGGCACCGATCCCGGCGGTGAATTCCTGCGCCAGTTTCTCGATCACATCCCATTGTACCGGGCTGGTGTCCTGCGCCTCGTCCACCAGAATATGGTCGATGCCACCGTCCAGACGGTACAGCACCCAGGCAGCAACGGCGGGATCATTCAGCAATTGCCTGGCATTGAGGATCAGATCATCAAAGTCGAGCCAGCCGCGCAGGCGTTTGCGCGCCTCGTATTTCGGCAGGAAGGCGGCGGCAAACTGGTGCAGCTCCAGCGACTTTTGCGCCGCCACCAGCGCCAGACGTTTGGCGCGGGCATCCTCAACGCGCAGCATCAATGGTTCTAGCTGATCCATCAGGCTGTGATTGGCCTCTCGCAGTTTCTTGGTCGGAAAGCTGCCGGTTTTGGCCGAAAAGGGCGCTTTGGCACTGGCGCCGGTTAAAAAGACGCTTTCGAGTACCGGAAGATCGTTCAGCCCCGGCTGGGCAATTCCCGCCAGTTTAATCGCCGCCTTTTGGTCATTGGGGCCACCCGAGGCCAGCATGGCACGGCTACGAGACAGCAGCTCTTCTTCACCGCCAAAAAACACGAGGTCTTCGAGTGCGGAGCGATCAAAGCCTTCGGGCAGATCAAACCGCGCCAGCATCGCGGGCCAGTCCAGTGGCGTGTCAAACTCGGCGCGGCGCTGGCACAGGGCGGCTGTCAGATCTTCAAAATCGCTGCCACCAACATGGCGGGCCAGTGGTTCCACCAGATGCGCCAGATCGCCCTTGGCCATGTCCTCGACTATTTCGGCGCGCAGCAGGGCGGCGGCGCGGTCCTCCATCTCGGAGAACTGCGGACTGACGCCGGCCTCCAGCGGAAAGCGGCGCAGCAAGGAGGAGCAGAACGAGTGAATGGTCTGGATTTTCAGACCACCTGGGGTCTCAATGGCGCGGGCAAACAGGGTGCGGGCCTGTGACAGACCCTCATCCGAGATCACATCATCGGCACCCAGCTCCATCAGCGCAGTCGTAAGTGGTGCGTCGCGCAGCATTGCCCATTCGCCCAACCGCTTGAACAACCGGTTCTGCATCTCGCTGGCGGCGGCTTTGGTATAGGTCAGGCAGAGGATATGCTGTGGCTGCACGCCTTTCAGCAGCAGTCGCGCCACCCGGTCGGTCAGCACCTTGGTCTTGCCCGAGCCGGCATTGGCCGCCAGCCAGGTAGAGGCATCGGGGCGGGCGGCGCGAAACTGCGCTTCTGATGCGGCATCGCGGAGTTTTCTGGCAGCAGGTCTCATGTCAGATCCTCGGGCTTTGGCGTCGCACTGCGGTCCCATTCACCAAAACGGGCCAGATGATCGTAGTCGCCTGCGATGTCGTCCCGGTGTACCATGCGGCGGCTGGAATAGCCCTGCTCAGGCTCAAAATAGGCCCCAATCAGCTGTTTCAGCTCTTCCCAGATCTTGGCGGGGGGCTGGTCCTGCAGGGGCGCGGCGACTTCTTTTAATGTGCTGCCCAACCCGATAAAGGCGGCGCTGGCCACCTCGGCGGGGCCGATCTCCTTGAACGCGCCTTCCTCGGCCATTGCCGCCTCGATCAGCAGCTGCTTTTCAAATTTCTTTTGCTGGGCTTCCGAGGGCGGCGCGCCGGTTTTATAGTCATAGAGATGCAAAAAGCCGCGGTCGTCCTGATCAATGCGGTCGGCGCGGCAGGCAATGGTGAAATCCGGCGGCTCCAGCCGGGCCTCGCCCTGTGCCTCTAGTTTCAGGGGTTTAGCCCGCAGTTGGCGCTGTTGCTCGGCGAGGATGAAATCCCCGGCCAGGCGTTCAATACGCGACAGCCAAAGCAGGCGCGCCACCGGCCAGGGCACATCGCGTTCCAGCAGGCTGCGTGCGGTCGCCACCAGAGTGTCGCGGCTCAGACGGCTGGGATCCTGAAGGCTATCGCGAATGAAATGTTCAAATATTTCATGCACCACGGTGCCCCGCAGCAGGGCGTCGGGTTCCTGCACCAGGGGGTTTAGGGGCCGTAGCCGTAACACATGTTTGGCGTAAATCGCATAGGGGTCGCGGATCAGGCGCGGGATTTCGGTGATGGTGAGACGGCGCGGCCGCGTGGCCACAGGTGGGCGCGGCGACGGGCGCTGTGCCGGGGGCAAAGGCGCGGGCTGTTCCAGTGCTTCGACCCAGCCAAGCCACTCTTGCCCGCGTGCTGTCATCGCGTCCAAGGCGGCCCTGCCACCCTGATCTGGCAGCCCGGACAGCAGGTTTGTCATCCGGTTGAGCCAGCGCGACGCCACCGTGTCGGCTTCGTCCGAGCGCGCAGCGCGGGTCAGCCAGACCTCAGGGGCGGCAATGGCCTGCTGAAAATCATGCGCTGACAGGCCAATGCGGCGTTCCGGCAGCAAAAGCCCCGCCTGATGGCGCAGCTGGCGGTTGAGCCAGGGATCGGGTTTGGCGGCCTCGGGCCAGCTGCCCTCATTCAGGCCACCAAGAATGACCAGATCGGCGCCTTGCACCCGGGCCTCAAGTGTGCCCCAGATCATGATCGACCCATAGGGGGTGTCGCGGTCGCGCACTTCACCCTGTGACAGGATCGCGGCGAGCAGATCGGCAAAGTCGCGTGCCGACATCTCGCCGCCGTAAGGGGCCTCGGCTTCGAGGTTTCCTATGACCTCAAGCGCGGCCTGTCCGGCCTTCTTGTCCCAAAGGGTGCCGCTTTCCCCAGGTGCGGAAACCTGGCTGCCAGCAGCAATTGATTCGGCACGGCTGCGCAACAACGCGACCCAGTCAGTAAGGTGCAATGTGCCCATGACCTGCTGGTCGGCGTAGTGCTCTGTCAGCCACTGCGTCCAGCCCGGTATCAGATCGCGTTTGTCGCCAAAGGCGTCAAAGCTTGCCGCCTCGGGAAAGGGCGGGCCATTGCGGCGCAGGTCCAGCTCAAAATCGCGGGTGTGACGCAGGTGCTCACCGCGCGCGGCCTCAGTACTGGCGCCATCGTGGGTGAGAGGGTGTTTCAGCAGGGTGAGCAGCGCATCGGCGGTGAGCGGGCGGCAAAAAAGGTCGGCCACGTGGCGCAGGAACCGCCCCGGAGGGGTCAGTTGCAGCGGCAGGCCAGCGGAATCATCCGGCAGAATGTCCCAGCGATCCAGCGCCGCTGACACCAGACGGGTCAGCATGCGATCCGGCGAGATCAGCGCGGCGGTTTTGCCGTCTTCTGCCGCCTGGCGCAGCCGCAGGGCAATCGCCAGCGCCTCAGAGCGCGGATTGGGAGCCTCTACCAGAGTGATGTCGGCGCAGGCCGCGTCGAGATCTTTGAGGTCCGGCCCTTCGCTCATCCAGGCATGGGTGACGGGCGCCGGGCGCAGCGCCAGCGACACCAGCCGGTTGCGCGGCTCTGATGCGGGCTGATCCGCACTCCAGCGCTGAACCATATCCGGGGTCATGTCGAGATCAGCGACCAGCTTGGCAAAGCGGTATTGCGGGTGGTCTTCTGCCGTCAGCGCGTCCTTGAGATGGGTCCAGACCTCTGCCGGTTGTTCAAAATCATAGCCCGGCAGCACCACGGCCCCCTGCGGCAGGCGGGCAATGGCCTGCATCAGCATCAGGGTGGTGCCGCGTGAGCCGGTCGAACCAGCCAGAATGATGGGATGTTGCGGCGGATTTTCCTGCCAGGTTTCAATGAGGTTCAAAACCACCTGACGTTGCCGCGCCTCGGCATCCATGGCGCCATCGTGGGTTTCAACAAACTCATCCGCGAAGCCGATAAAGGACTGCGCCCGGGCCCAGTGGCCGGACATATCCGTGATATCAAGATTGCGGATCACATCGGTGCTGACGCCTTCACCCTGCATCTCGTCGATCAGCGCCGCAAGGCTGTCGGAAAGATCATAAAGCGAGGAGCGCGCCGCGAGATCGGGCTGCGCATCCAGCAGTTTGGCGATCAGCTGTGACAGCTCTAGCCGGCGGCGCAGCGGTGGCAAGGCAGGCGGGAGACCCTGCAGACTGGCTTCGCGGGCTAGATCCGTGAGCAGACGCATTCGCGGCAAAATCAGCGCCGGGCCGGCCTCAAACAGGCTGCGGCAGCGGCGCATCATGCGCGAGGTATTCAGGATGATCTCGACCCGAGCGAGGCCCTCGGGCGGCAGGGATTTGCCACGCTGCACCAGCCCCCGGACCAGCGCGCGGGGGAAGTCGACACCATTGGGAACAGCAAAAATGCGGGCGGTTTCAGAAGGTTCAAACAAGGTCATTGGCAATCAGATCCTCGGCGATGGCAATTCCTTCGGGGTGACCCACATCGCACCAGTGACCGGGGTATTCCACCGCAAAAAGACGCTGGCTTCGGGCCATCTGGTTCCACAACAGGTTCAGCGAAAACGCCTGGTCGCTGATGCGATGCAGGCTGTCTGTCTTGAGGATCTGCACGCCGCCATAAACCAGATCCCCCCCCCGGCTGAGCCGCCCGTCCGCTGCGCACGAGAAATCCCCGGCACCCATGCGACCATGGCAGCGCGCACTGGGAATACAGACCAGGAGCGCGTCCATTCTGGCGGGATCCCAATTGTCGCGGGCCAGCTGGAAAGGATTGATACCCTTCCAGATCACATCTGTATTGGCGGTATAAACCGGAGCGCGGCCCAGCAGCGGCAAGGCGTGACGCAGCCCGCCACCGGTATTCAGCACTTCTGGGGATTCATGACTGAGCTGTACGGATTTTGGCGCCAGATGTGCCTCGAGGATCTCGGGCAAGTAGTGCAGATTGGCGACGATCACCTGCGGCTGGATCGCCTGCGCCAAATCCAGCGTGTGATCAATCAGCGGCCTGCCTGCAACCGGGATCATCGGTTTGGGACAGCTGCGCGTCAGCGCCTTCATCCGGGTGCCAAAGCCGGCGGCGAACAACATCGCACTGTGGGGGGCGGGGCTGTTCATCGGCGCAGCTTTGCGAGGGTGTCGGCGGTTGGGGCAGGCAGTTCCGCCAGCAGCCAGTCGGCCAGAGGCGCGACCGCAGGATGCTCCAGCCCGTTGATCACATGTCGCCAGACCCGTGGCATCAGATCCAGGTACTGAGATTTGCCATAATCCAGCGACAGGCGGGCAAAGACGCCAAGGATGCGCAGGGTGCGCTGCAAACCGATCACCGCATAGGCGCTGCGAAAACCGGAGGCGTCGACGCCAGTCGCCGCAATATAGCGCTCGATCATCTGCATCTCGATTGCGGCGGGGACATCGCGGCGCGCGTCCTGCAGCAGCGAGACCAGATCATAGGCGGGGTGGCCAATGCGGGCGTCCTGAAAATCAATCACGCCGACACGGGCCAACCCGTCGCGCTCGGGCAGCCACATCAGGTTTTGCACGTGAAAATCCCGGTGCACAAAGACCATATCGCCGCGGACTGTCTGGCGCAGGATATCCTCGAACTGGTTTTCAAACCGCTGTTGCATGTCCGGATCTGGAGCGCCGTGAATCGCGCCGCAATAGCGGGCAATCACCAGCGATGACAGCTCGGCCATGGCACGGGGGCCAAGCGGCTCTAGCTCGGGTGTTGGGGCCTGATGCAGGTGGACCAAAAGATCGGTGGCCAGCGCGTACAGAGCCTGTTCCTGACGGGGGTCGGCGGCGATGACGTCATAGAACTGCGCGTTGCCAAGATCCTCGGTCAGCAAAAACCCGTTTGCCGCATCTTCCGCAATGATCGCAGGGGCGCTGACACCCTGGGCGCGCAGGATATTGGCGATACGGACAAAGGGGCGAATATCCTCGCCGGTGTCAGGCGGCGCATCCATCAGCACCAGGGAGCGGCCATCCGGGCTGGTCAGGCGCTCGTAGCGGCGCGCCGAGGCATCCCCGGCCAGGACAGCGCTACTCCAGTCGCCCCGGCCGGTTTGCTGCAAAAACGCGGTGATTTGGCTGTCACGACTGCTCATTGGATGCCTCACGGATAATGCCTCGCAGGCGGTTTTGCCATTTGGCGTCGCTCCAGGTCAGGGTCAGGTGGCGGCGGTCCTCATGGTCTGCGTCCAGATCAGACTCCAGCGCCAGGGCAATGTGCAGCGCGTGGGAAGGGGTCAGCTCGGCCAACCTGTCGGGCCATTCTATCAGGCAGATCGCGTCGTCAAAGGCCTCGGTGAGGCCCAGCTCTTCGATTTCTTCCAAAGATGAGAGCCGGTAGAGGTCGGCATGCCACAGCTCTGTGCCGGCAACATCATAGGTCTGCACAAGGGTGAAGGTCGGCGAGGGGACGTCTTCGGGACTGGTCATCAGGGACTGGATCAGACTGCGGGCAAAATGGGTCTTGCCGGCGCCAATCGGTCCCTCAAGCAGCAGGCAGTCCCCGGGCTGCAATCGCGCGGCAATCTGCTGCGCCAGCCGGGTGGTCTCCTCGGGAGAGGAAAGCCAGCAGGAAAACGGACTCGTTGCTCCATGCGAATTTCGGAGGTCAGAATGGTCTGGAGAGGGGCTTTTGCTCATG
Source organism: Pseudophaeobacter leonis (assembly GCF_002087335.1). Lineage (GTDB taxonomy): Bacteria > Pseudomonadota > Alphaproteobacteria > Rhodobacterales > Rhodobacteraceae > Pseudophaeobacter > Pseudophaeobacter leonis. Next base: position 67,855 of record NZ_MWVJ01000008.1, on the reverse strand, counting down.
GCTGCACAATGCCTTTGGCAGGCAGCCGCTGCAAGCGCGAAGGGCGCAATCACTGGCTGTTGATTGCGCCCTCAGGTTAGGTCGGCCTTTGATCGCACTTGGTGCGAAAATCAGGCAGAGCCGCCTTGATCTGTGATGGCGAACCTTTGTTGCTCAACAGGGGGCAGGCCGGGTTCTGGTGCCTGAAAACTCACCATGGTGGCGCCGTTCTGGATTGCCGAGACCTTGCACAACAGGGGCGTGCCGTCGCGCAACTGCACCCGTGACCACCAGGGGGTGCGCGCTTCGCTGCCGGCAACAAAGTCGCGGATTTCGCCCCAGACGGGCGTGGCGCTGCAGGTATCCTGCCAGATCCGGGCCGCATCCATGATCGAGACCTTGGCAAAGCTGGCATCAGGATCCATTTTCCACAGCGCGTGGTAGGTCTCGTTGGAGAAGGTCATGGTGCCGTCATTGGCAAAGACAGCAATGGCTTCGCCCATCTGGTCCATGATCGACTGACCCATTTCCAGCTCTGAGCGGAACTGGCGTGTCAGGGTGACTTCGGCGGTGATGTCTTCAAACAGAAAGGCAATGGCGCCATCGGGGTGGGGGCGCCCGGAGACGGAATAGACAGAGCCCGAGGGCAAAGACCAGGTTTCCTGATAGCGGCCTTCGGCGGCGGCTTCGAGCAGGTCTTCGATCTGATGGCGCCAGCTGGAGTAGTTCTTTGGCTCGGGCATCATGCGCTGATCGCGCAGCCGGTCAAAGAAGGTCATCAGCGTCGGGCGTGAGCTGAGAAAGCCGGAAGGCAGGGCAGTGAGGTCGATCAATACGGGATTGAACAGCACCAGCTGGCGGTTCCGGTCAAAAATCGCCAGCCCGATGGACAGCTGCGCAAAGGTTTTGGCCAGGGTCTGCACAAAGTTGCGCTGGGCGACTTCGGCGTCGACAACGGCGTTTACATCCACCGCATGACACAGCCAGCCGGCCTCGGTTTCGGTGGTGGAGATATTGTACCACAGACGTTTGGTGCTTTCCGGCATCGGGATCGAGATCCGCTCGGGCTTGCCGCTGGATTTGGGTTCGTCGAGGTTGTTGAACAGGGGTTCTGAGAATTCAGCGTCACGGCCGCGAATTTTGTGGCTGAGATCGTCATAGGCAAGGTTCGACCAGGTGACGGCGCCTTCCTCAGATTGCAGCCAGACAGGATAGGGCGCCTGATGCACGGCGGCACGCAGGGTGGTGAGCTCTTGATCCAGGGATTTGTTCTGTTCTTCCAGGGTGCTGCGGCGCAGCTGGACCCGGGTGATGCCATCAATCCATTCGCAATGGGCTTCGCGGCTTTCAGCCGAGGCGGTGCCTGACAGAACCAGCGGGCCGACATCCTTGAGAAAGCCGGGGCTTTGCGGCAGGCCGGGGTAGTTGCGGGCCAATTGGTCGCGCAGCATGTTCCAGCTGAAATGCTCTGCATGTTCACCGATGAACTTGCGGGCACCGGAAGACCATCCGATCAAGCTGGTATCATCAAAGAGGAAGACCGCATCTGCGCGACCGTCTCCGATAAGCAAATCCTGCTCCATACCCTTTGATCTTTGTTCAGGCGAAAGCCACCACACGGCTACCGCAGCTGTGGCGCAGCAAAGTGTGGCCAGCATCAACCACTCGATCGAGATGAGGTTCTGCATTTTATCCTGCCTATTTCAGTGCTCGTTTTTCCCTATGGTGACCTAGAAATGGTTAACCCAAGTTTAATTGATTACCGAAAAGTGAATAGTTAAACTTCTATCCATTTATTTTGCCCCGTTGGGACGGCGTTCTCTCCGACCAGTGCGTCAATTTTGTCTCGTGGCCAGGATACCACAACGATGGCGCCGCGGCGATCCTGCGGATGCGGCAGGGGTTGGTTGGCTCCGTTGGAGAATTTCAGCTCGGCACCTGTACGCTCTAGCAGGGTTTTGGCGATGAACAATCCCAAACCCATGCCCTGATACTCCGGGCGTTGCTTTCGGTCATTTTCACTGCGCCGCCGCCGCATAAAGGGATCGCCGATACGGCCCAGCAGGTGCGGCGGAAAGCCACGGCCGTCATCATGGATATGCAGGCAGATCCAATCGTCGTTCCAGGCGGCATTGATCCATACGGTGGTTCGGGAAAAATCCACCGCGTTTTGCACCAGGTTGCGCAGACCATGGCTGATTTCCGGTTTGCGCAGGATCGTGGGCTGCTGAAAACTGCCATCCTCCAGCGGTCCTTCTTCAAAGATGATCTCTTTGCCGCGATTCAGATGCGGCTCGGCAGCCTCATGGATCACGGTCGAGAGCGGCGCCTGTCGCGGATGCAGGTCGTCTTTGCCGGCCCGGCCCATGTCGCGCAGAATGACGCGACACCGGTCGGCCTGCTCGCGAATGAGAACGGCATCCTCACGCAGGTCTGGCTGATCCTCCAGCTCTTCGATCAACTCGCCACTGGCCAGCTTGATGGTTGCCAATGGCGTGCCCAGCTCGTGCGCCGCTGCGGCCACCACGCCACCAAGATCGGTAAGCTTCTGTTCGCGCGACAGCGCCAGCTGCGTCGCGGCCACAGCATCGGACATGCGCCGCATCTCGGCGCTGATGCGAAAGGAATAGGCACCGATAAACAGAATGGCGATAACAATGGCGGTCCAGTTGCCAAAGATAAAGACATCCGGAATGCGCAGGATAAACCCCTGTGCGGTGCGCAGCGGCAGGTGGAACTCAGCCATGAGCGTGACCAGAATGATGGCTGTGCCGCCAATTAGCAGGGTTGAGCGCAGCCCCATCATGGCGGCAGAAATGGTAACGGGCGCCAGCACCAGCAGCGCAAAGGGATTGTTCAGCCCCCCTGTGAGATAGAGCAGGAACCCAAGTTGCAGCAGGTCAAACAGCACCATCAGAAAGTTTTCAAACTCTGAGAGACGTTTGTTCTCGGGAAAGACAAAAATCGCCAGCAGATTGCTGATGACCGAGATGCCAACAGCCAGGAGGCACAGCCCAAGCTCCAGTTGCAGGTTATAGAGCTGCTGCGCCACGGTGATCGCGATAAGCTGACCGGCGATGGCGACCCAACGCAGAACGATCAGGGTTCGCAGACGAATCCAATGGCTGCGTTCTTGCCCCTGCATCAGGCCAAATTGAGTATCACTCATGCTGTATCGCTCATTCTGTATGTCTCCCGTGGCATGGGGGCTGGTCAGGCAGGCTCGCGCACCTGTGACATTGAGTTGCACTGGGGTTGGTTGCATTGCCTGAGTTTCTTGATAGGTCTGGCGGCGGAAACGATCAACTGTCCTCCTCCAACATAAAGTGTGATCACATGACGCGCCTCTATTCAATTCTCGCCATTCTCTTTGTCGCAGCCCTGGCCGGCGGCACCTGGCTGATCACCCGTGGTGGTGCGCCGCAGGACCAGTTTGCCCAGTGTCGCAGCAGTACCGTTGCGGGCGGCTCTGGCGCGATTGGTGGCCCCTTTGAGTTGGTAAATGCCAAGGGCGAGACCGTGACCGACAAGGACGTCTTTACCGAGCCGTCGCTTTTGTATTTTGGCTATACCTTTTGCCCCGATATCTGCCCCATGGATGTGTCGCGCAATGCCGAGGCCGTCGATCTGCTGGCCGAGCGCGGCATCAGCACCGCGCCTGTGTTCATTTCAATCGACCCCGAGCGGGACACTCCCGAAGTGGTGGGCGATTTTGCCTACAACATGCATGAAAAGATGATTGGCCTCACCGGATCGCTTGAGCAGGTCAAGGCCGCCAGCCGTGCCTACAAGACCTATTTCAAACGCCAGCCCGGCGATGAAGACTATTATCTGGTTGATCATTCGACCTTTGCCTATCTGGTGTTGCCCGAGGTGGGATTTGTTGATTTCTTCCGCCGGGACGAGACACCAGAGCAGGTCGCGGACAAGGTCAGCTGCTTTGTCGACAATATGTAAATAGAACGAGTGGTTTGACCTTCTAGTCAGGGTCGCTAATATCGAATTCAACAATGTGCGTGGAATAGGCGGAGAACCGGTCATGGCCGAAAATGCCCTGCAGGAAATTGGGCCGGACAAGTCCCTTTTGCTCGTTGATGATGATGAACCCTTTTTGCGTCGTCTGGCCAAGGCCATGGAAAAACGCGGTTTTGAAGTAGAAACAGCCGGCTCAGTTGCAGGTGGTCGTGCCATCGCAGCCGCACGGCCCCCGGCCTTTGCGGTGGTGGATCTGCGGCTGGAGGATGGCAATGGCCTCGATGTGGTTGAGGTGCTGCGCGAAAAACGCCCCGACAGCCGGGTTGTGGTCCTGACCGGCTATGGCGCGATTCCCACAGCAGTGGCGGCGGTCAAAATTGGCGCGACGGATTATCTCTCAAAACCGGCAGATGCGGCAGATATCATGAATGCACTGCTGAGCGGCGATGACGAACTGCCGCCGCCGCCGGAAAACCCGATGAGTGCAGACCGGGTGCGGTGGGAACATATCCAGCGCATCTACGAGCTGTGTGATCGCAATGTGTCAGAGACCGCGCGACGCCTGAACATGCACCGTCGGACGTTGCAGCGTATTTTGGCAAAACGCAGCCCGAAATAGAGATACAGATTGTCAGACAGCGCCAGTAATCCGGATGATCAGCCGCTGCCCGCTGGCGGTTGGTCCGAGCAGATACTGACGCTGGCGGATGCCTGCGTTGTGCCGCCGGTGATCAGTGCTCTGGTCCAGCCGGCCGGGGTGCTCTACTCGGACGGAAGCTATTGCCCGGAGGCCGCACTCTGGCGCAAGTTTCGCCCGATTACCACCGAGCCCGGGCCGCCAAGAAAGATCAAGCAGACCCTTGAGGGGCGCTGGCTTTGGGGTGGGGTGCTGTGGGCGCATTTTGGGCATTTTCTGGTGGAAAGCTCCTCGCGTTTGTGGGCTTTGCCCAGTGTCGAAGATGACATTCAGGGCATCCTCTTTATTCCCCAACGGCCGAAAGTGGGCAGTGAGGTGCGCGGCTTTCATCGCGATTTTCTCGCTCTGTTTGGCACCGACCTGCCGATCCACGTGGCAGCGCAGCCCACCCGCGTAGAAGAGCTGGTGGTGCCGGGGCAGGGGTTTGGACTGGGTAAGATCACCGAGGGCACGCGCAGGTTCCGTCGTTCGGTGCATGACCGTTTTGCCACTGATATCCCGGCCGAAGGCGCGGAAAAGATTTATATCTCGCGGTCAAAACTCGGGTTGGGCAAGGGCGGATTGCTGGGCGAAGAGCAGCTCGAAACGCTGCTTGAGGCCGAAGGATACGAGATCTTTCACCCGCAGGAGCACAGCCTCAGCGATCAGATCGCACGTTACAAGGCGGCCAAAAAGGTTATCGCGGCGGATGGATCTGCCTTGCATCTCTTTGCCATGGTGGGACGCGCTGACCAGGAGGTCGCGATGATCCTGCGGCGCCGCTCGGGGGCCAATAATCTGCTGGCAAAACATGTCGAGAGCTTTTGTGCGCGCACACCGCTGGTGAGTGGGGGACTGCGCGCCGAATGGGTGCCCAAGTCCAAACAAAAATCCAGCCGGTTGAGCTTTGGTGAATTGAACCATCAGGTTATCGGCGAAAATCTGGCACGAGGCGGCTTTATCTCTGAAACAGCCCGTTGGAAGATGCTGAGCGAGGCAGAACGCGACCAGATCCTGACGGACAAAGGCGTGGGTGGCCAGGCTGGCTTTGTTGAGGCCCCCCTGAACAAACGGCGCGAGGCGGCACCGTAAAGCGCCGGCCCCTTGATGTGTTGGCCGGTTAGGGTGTTGGCCCCTTACTCAGAGCTGGCTCAGCAATTCCGCATGGCGGGCCACAAAAGATTGCCGCACCTGCAGCGGCGGGCGCAGATCAATGGTCAGCCCGGCAATCACTTCGGTTTTTGGGCGGCCAAAAAGCTTGTTGGCTTCGGTTTCAGAAAATCCCGCAATCTGCACCGCCTCATCCCAGGCAGAGACCTTATCGGCGCGTTTGATCTGGGCTTTGATGGTTTTTGGCAGCTGTGCGGGCAGGCCAAACTTTATGTGAATAGCGGAGGTCAGTCGCTGGTCCAACGCGCTGTATCCCGGCCCCACCGCAGATTTCACCGGCGAGATCATATCGCCAATGACATATTCCGGCGCATCATGCAGCAGGGCTGCCAATTGCCATTTCACCGGCGCCTTGGGCTGCATGCGGCAAAACAGCTCTTCGACCAGCAATGAGTGTTCAGCAACGGAATAGGCAAAATCGCCCCGCGTCTGGCCATTCCAGCGCGCCACAAAGGCCAGCCCATGGGCAATGTCGCTGATCTCGATATCCATTGGCGTTGGGTCCAAAAGATCAAGGCGACGTCCTGAAAGCATACGTTGCCAGGCACGGGCGGGTTTAGCGGGCATAGGCGAATTCCGGTGGTGTAAAATCAGCTTCTGACTAGCCGCTTGCGCCGGGTGAAGAAAGTTATTTTGCGGCAGGGCAAGATTTTCAAAGGGAAACCCCAGCCAAACAGAGACTCTGAGTTCTCATTGCGCCCATCTTCGTTGCTTATAAACTATTGCAGTGTTACCTGCGGCGACAAACATTACTCGTAACCAGAACGGAGCGGACTATGGCCGAAGACTATATTGTAAAAGACATTGCGCTGGCTGACTTTGGTCGCAAAGAATTGGATATTGCTGAGACCGAAATGCCCGGCCTCATGTCGCTGCGTGCGGAATATGGTGACAGCAAGCCTTTGGCTGGCGCGCGTATCGTCGGCTCGCTGCACATGACCATTCAGACAGCTGTCCTGATTGAAACACTGGTGGCGCTGGGCGCCGATGTGCGCTGGGCCTCCTGCAATATCTTTTCGACCCAGGACCATGCCGCCGCTGCCATTGCGGCCGGTGGTACCCCGGTTTTTGCCATCAAAGGCCAGACCCTGGTTGAGCATTGGGACTATCTCGACCGCTCTTTCATGTTCCCTGAAGGCGCCAACCTGATCCTTGACGATGGGGGTGATGCGACACTTTATGTGCTGCTGGGCGCCCGTGTTGAGGCCGGTGAAACCGATTTGATCGAAGTGCCCACTTCGGAAGAAGAAGAAGCCATTTTTGCCCAGATCAAAAAGCGTATGGCGGCAAGCCCCGGCTGGTTCACCAAAACCCGCGCTGCCATTCAGGGTGTCTCGGAAGAGACCACCACGGGCGTGCATCGCCTGTATGAGCTGCAAAAGAACGGCCAGCTGCCCTTCCCTGCGATCAACGTGAACGATTCGGTCACCAAGTCGAAGTTCGACAACAAATACGGCTGCAAAGAATCGCTGGTGGACGGCATCCGTCGCGCCACCGACACCATGGTGGCCGGCAAGGTTGCCGTGGTCTGTGGCTATGGTGACGTTGGCAAAGGCTCTGCTGCCTCGCTGTCCGGTGCCGGCGCACGGGTGAAAGTCACCGAAGTCGACCCGATCTGCGCCCTGCAGGCGGCGATGGACGGCTATGAGGTTGTGCGTCTGGAAGATGTCGTCGACAGCGCTGATGTCTTTATCACCACCACCGGCAACAAGGACGTGATCCGCATCGAGCACATGCGCGAGATGAAGGACATGGCCATTGTTGGCAACATCGGCCAATTTGACAATGAAATTCAGGTGGCAAGCCTGAAGAACCACAAATGGACCAACATCAAAGAACAGGTCGACATGATCGAGATGCCCTCGGGCAGCCGTCTGATCCTGCTCTCTGAGGGCCGTTTGCTGAACCTCGGCAATGCCACAGGGCATCCTTCGTTTGTGATGTCGGCCTCGTTCACCAACCAGGTTCTGGCTCAGATTGAGCTGTGGATCCGCGGTGACAACTACAAAAACGAAGTCTACATCCTGCCCAAGCATCTGGACGAGAAGGTTGCCCGTCTGCACCTGGAGCGTATCGGCGTCAAACTCTCGACTCTGAGCTCCGAGCAGGCCGCCTATATCGGCGTCACACCCGAAGGTCCCTTCAAGCCAGAGCACTATCGCTACTAAGCGATAGCCTCATAAGGTCCTGAAAAAAAAGGCCGCCCGCAGATTTGCTGGGCGGCCTTTTTGTTTGCGTCTTTTGCTCTGTGCCACGCATGGCAGGGCAGGGGGGAAAAGCAGAGAAATCTTTTCCTTTGTCTCTTGCGCGACTGGCGTTAGTCTCTCGTTAAGCCTCTGCAATTTCTTAACTTTGACCAACCTTACATGTAGCTGGAGAACTTTTATGGGTAAGAGAGATGATTTGATCGCGCAATATGCCGATGATCTGAAGAACAAATGCGGTATGGATGCGGATATGGATCTGTTGACCAAGGTCACCATCGGGTGTGGGCCGTCGATCTATAACGCGGACGCCTCTACCGTGGCATCCAGCCAGGCCAGCGAGCTGGAAACCGTCAAGGATAACTTCCTGATCAAAAAACTGGGTCTGGCCGATGGTCCCGAGCTGATGGAGGCGATTGGCAAGGTTGTCGAGATCTACGGCAAGTCCGAACGCAACAAATATCGCGCCGTTGTCTACTACATGCTGACCAAGCATTTTGGCAAAGAATCCGTCTACGGATAAGCCCTCTTTAAAGAGAGCGAGCTTTGACCAAACAGACGCTATATCGTCAAAACACCCGGCAGTCCTGTCGGGTGTTTTGGATTTGAATAACATTGTCTAAGTATATGATTTGCAGAAATAACAATAGCTAGGCTATCAAGGTGAGACCAGCCAGGACGGCTAGGAACGAATTTTCATACGCGTGTGGTGGTACTGTGGAGCACGCGGGGTGGAAGGGAAGATCCTGCTCTCCTGTTGGATCTTCCCTTTTTTATTTTTGGCCCCCATGACGCCTCGCGTCACAGGGCGCGGCCAACTACAGTCCGGTCATCTGAACAGTCACACAGCATTGCGATACGAGAGACAGGCAGACCCGTGCGGAAAACGGGCAGACCAGTGCCAAAGTCAGGCAGATCAGTCCGGATCTGTCTGACCCAATGCGCAAATCAACTGCCATTCTTGGGCGGTGACGGGCTGTACCGACAGACGGGAATTTCGCACCAGAATCATCTCTTCCAGCCGGGGATCCGCCTTGATCTGATCCAGCGACACCGGTTGCACAAATCCGCGCACCGCCTTGATGTCGACGCAGTCCCAGCGCGCATCTGTTGTAGAGCTGTCAGGGTGCGACGTGGCGCAGACCTCAACAATGCCCACCACCGACTTCTCTTTTTGCGAGTGATAAAAGAAACCGCGGTCGCCAAGCGACATTTCGCGCATGAAATTGCGCGCCTGGTAGTTGCGCACGCCATCCCATTCCTCGCCGGCATCACCCTTGGCAACCTGATCAGGCCAGCCCCAGGTGGTGGGTTCGGATTTGAACAGCCAGTAGCGCATCAGCCGATGACTTTCTTCCAGGTGATCAGCTCGACCGCTTCAAACAGGCCTGCCTTGTTATAGGGATCTGCCGCCGCCCAGGCCTCACCGGGGGCCATGTCTTCGACCTCAAGGATAATCAGCGAGCCCGCCATGTTGCCCTCCTGGTCTAGCAATGGGCCGGCCTGCGCCACAACACCTGTCTCCTCGATATAGGCCAGATGGGCCGTGCGGTTATCCATTCGGGTCTGCAGGTGGTCAGGTTTGTCGCGGGCAATCAGGGCAATCAGCATTCATTCTTCTTTCAAAGGGCGTGCCAGCAGTTGAGCGCCGGCGGTGGCAATCGTCAAGTCGCCATTGAGCAACCCGACAACGGTTTCGGTAATGGCATATCAAGCCCCATGGTCTGTGCTTTTGCAGCAGTGGCGCGGGCGGTAGCGGCGCCCTCAACCGTGATTTTGGGATCAAACCCTTCGCCACGCCCGATTGCAAGCCCCAGCTGATAGTTGCGCGACAGGGTCGAGCTGCAGGTCAGGGTGAGATCGCCAAAGCCCGAAAGCCCGGCCAGAGTCTCTGGTTTTGCGCCACAGGCCAGCGCCATGCGCTGCATCTCGGCATAGCCACGCGTCATCAGCGCGGCGCGGGCACTGTCGCCAAGACCGGCGCCAATCACCGCGCCACAGGCAATGGCGATAATGTTTTTCAAGGCACCACCCAGTTCGGCGCCGCAGGTGTCACTGGTGCGATACAGGCGCAGATTGGCGGTGGTCAGGCGCTGTTGCAGCTGGCGGCACAGGTCCGCGTCAGCGCAGGCCAGCGTCAGAGCCGTGGGTAGACCGCGCGCGATGTCGGCGGCAAAACTGGGGCCGGTCAGCAGGGCTGTGCGGGCCTCTGGCAGCACTTCGCGCATCACGGCAATTGGACCCAGTCCTGTTTCCAGCTCAATGCCCTTGCAGCAGGCCACCAGCGTTTTGCCCTGCAGCGCTGCCTGATGTGTTTCGAGCACCGCGCGCAGTTTTTGCATCGGCACAGCCAGCAGCAAAATCTCCGCTGTGGTGGCTGCAGCAAAGTCATTGGTCAAGGACAGGCCAGCGGGCAGTGGCACGCCCGGCAGCCGGCTTGCGTTGCAGCGCTGGGCCTGCATCTTGGCGACGTGATCCGCGTCGCGCGCCCATAGGGTGACAGGCGTTTCCTTGGCCAGAGAGATCGCGAGGGCGGTGCCAAAGGCGCCCGCGCCCAGAACTGCGATGCTCATGCCTTGGCTCCTTTGCGACCTGACCCCAGCATGGCGGGGCTGCTTTGGTCCAGCGGCCAGCGGGGCCGTGCAGTCAGATCCATCCCGTCGCGGGCGCCGGCCTGATACCGCTCCAGCCCGGCATAGGCAATCATGGCGGCATTATCGGTGCACAGGGCCAGTGGGGGTGCCACAAAATCTGTGTTCAGCTCGGCGCAAACTGTCTCTAATGCGGCCCGAATGGCGGTATTTGCCGCGACACCACCTGCCACGGCAAGCGTAGGCGGTGCGGGGGCCTCTGTCATATAGAGCGCCAGCGCGCGACGTGTTTTAGAGGCCAGAACATCGGCAACAGCGGCCTGAAAGCCGGCGCAAAGATCGGCGCGATCCTGACGCGTCAGCCCGGATTTTTCAGCCACGATCTGGTCGCGCATCCGCATCAGGGCGGTTTTCAATCCCGAAAAAGACAGATTGCAATCCTCGCGCTGGATCAAAGGCCGTGGAAAGCGGAACCGCTTGGGGTCACCTGCCTCAGCCTCGGCCTGCACCGAGGGGCCACCGGGTTGCGGCAGGCCCAGCAGGCCGGCTGTTTTGTCAAACGCCTCCCCGGGGGCATCATCAATTGTGCCCCCCAGGCGGGTGAAAACTTCGGGGCCGCGGGCAATCAGATATTGGCAATGGCCGCCCGAGACCAGCAGCATCAGATAAGGGTAGGCCACATCATCGGTCAGGCGCGGTGTCAGGGCGTGGCCCGCCAGGTGGTTGACCCCAACCAGCGGTAGCCCAGTGGCCGCGCATAGACCCTTGGCGCACATCACACCAGACATGACACCGCCAATCAAACCGGGGCCGGCCGTGACCGCAATGGCATCCAGATCCTGCAGGCCAAGCCCGGCCGCGGCCAGCGCATCAATGACGCAGAGGTCCAGTTTCTCGGCATGGGCGCGGGCGGCGATTTCGGGCACCACGCCGCCAAAGGCGCTGTGCAGCTCTGTTTGGCCAAAGACGATGGACGAGAGCACCTCGGCCCGCTGACCCGGCACTTGCCGCACCACGGCGGCGGCGGTATCGTCACAGCTGCTTTCCAGCCCCAAAAGTGTCAGGCTTTGTGTCATGGTCTACCCGTTGCATCAGATTGCTGCTGGAGCTAGCACCTATGCGAGACGCAAACAATCCCGGGAGCCCAAAGCATGCGCGACGCCAAGGTCCTTAACCGCAATCCTGTGGCGCTGTTGCTGACGCGACCGCAAGAGGCCTCCGCGCGGTTTGTCTCGCAGTTGCCACAGGACTTGCAGGCCGGTCTTCAGGTGCTGCACGCGCCTTTGATGCAGATTTGCCCCCTGGGGGATCAAATCTCATATGAGGGGTATCAGGGCGTGATCTTTACCTCAGCAAATGGGGTCACGGCGGCAGGTCATGCCCCTGGGTCTTTGCCCGCCTATTGTGTGGGCCAGCGCACGACAGAGGCGGCAAAAGAGGCCGGCTGGCAGGCGCAATTTTGTGGCGCTACTGCCGCCGCGCTGCTGACCCGCCTGCGTGCCGCACCACCGCTCTCACCCCTGTTGCATTTGCATGGGCGCCATACCCGTGGCGGTGTTGCCAATCAGCTGACCGCTTTGGGCCTGCCCTGCAAGGGTCAGGTGATCTACGAGCAGCAGCTTTTACCACTGAGCCCTGAGGTGATACGGGAGATTTCCGCGCAAAGTAATGTGATCGTGCCGCATTTTTCACCCCGCACTGCGCGGCATTTCGCCAGCCTGGGGCTAGATCAAGTGAATTTAACTCTGATTGCGCTAAGCGAGTCGGTAGCGGCTGAGCTGAAGGGCTTGAACTACAAGGACTTGCGGGTCAGTAAGGCTCCGGATGCTATCAGCATGGCTGAAATGGTGCGTGATGCCGCAGTTCGGTTGGCGCACCTTGAGGGTGACAACCCGGCGCAGTAGGCTCGCGGGATAGTGTGCTGAGTTTGGTGATTTGAGAATCGAGGGGAGGCCGGAGTGGCTGACAAGAAGACTGCGGATGACGTGACCAGACAAGAGAGTGGCGCGCAGGACCTCGGGGCAGGCGAGGCGCAGACCTCAGAGACGGCTTCCTTGACGGCTGAGGACCAGGTGGCGCGTGAGGCGGTTGACGTGGAGGAGCTCGACGACGTTTTGTCTTACGAGACCGAGACCGAGACCGAGACCGAGACCGAGGAAAGTGCTGTTGAACCTGAGCTCCAGACTGCAGAACGCGTGTCTGAAGAGGCAGTGTCCGAACCTGATCTACCTCGCGAAATTGAACGTATCATAGAAAAACGCGGTGGATTTGGTGCGGCCCTATTGGGCGGCGCTGTCGCCGCTGTGTTGGGCTTTGTTGTTGGCCAGGGTGGTCTGCTCAATTCGGTGTTGCCCGCCAGCCTGCAGGGGGCCACTGCGGTTGACATGACAGCTTTTGAGGTCGAGCAATCTGCCCTGAAATCCCAGATAGCAGCGCTGCAGGCACAGCTGGGTGAGATAAAACTGCCGGACATCGCGCCGCTGGATCAACGTCTCACCACTGTCGAAGAGGCCGTGACCAGCCTCAGTGCGGTCCAGCCTGCCGACCCGGACGCGGCTGCCAAACTCGCAGCCTTGACTGCGCGGCTTGATCAAATAGAAGCGCGCCCGATTACTGAGGCCGCCTCGCCTGAGGTGGTTGCTGCCTTTGAAAATGAGCTGAGCAAGCTGCAAGAGAAGCTGGCGGCGCAGCGGGCTGAGGTCGAAGGCATGCTGGCCGAGGCGCGCGAGATGGAACTGTCAAGCGTTGAGGCCGCACGCATTGCTGCCGCGCAGACCGCGCTGGCGAAGATCCGCGTCTCTTTGGATACCGGGGGCGCCTATCTGTCAGCGGTCTCAGAGCTGCAGGCGCAACAGGTTGAGGTGCCCGCAGCGCTCTCGGGCACTGCCGAGACCGGCGTTGTTACCCTGGACGGGCTGCGCGAGGCCTTTACCCCGGCCGCCCGTGAGGCGCTGGCGCTGGCCAGGGATGAAACAAAGGGCAGCGGTGGTCTGATGGACTATGTCAACCGCCACCTCGCCGCCCGCTCGACCAGCCCGCAACAGGGCGACGGGGCCGATGCTGTGTTGTCCCGCGCGGAGGCAGCGATCCATTCCGGGGATCTGGACCTCGCTTTGCAAGAGCTGGATACACTGCCAGAGGCGGCGCGCGCAGCGCTTGCTGACTGGCAGGCCTCTGCCCGCGCCCGTCTGGCTGCCCCCGCCGCTGTTGATCAATTGGCCCAAAGCCTGAACGCAAAATAAGGAAGCTGCCATGCTCTGGTCATTGCTGAAAATTCTCGTCTTTGTCGCCATTATTGCGCTGCTTGCTTTTGGCGCCGGCATTCTGATGGAGACCTCTGGTGGTGTGCAAATCACTGTCGCTGGGGTGGAATATACCCTTGGTGCGCTGCAATCCGTTCTGGCGCTGGCCGTACTGGTCTTGCTGGTCTGGGTGTTTTTCAAACTGCTGTCGCTGCTGATTGCGACGCTCAAATTCCTCAATGGTGATGAGACCGCGATTTCGCGTTATTTCGACAAGGGGCGCGAGCAAAAGGGCTATCAAGCCCTGTCAGAGGGGCTGATGGCCCTGGCCTCGGGCGAGGGACGTCTGGCGCTGGCCAAGGCGTCGCGTGCCGCGCGCTACCTTGAAAAACCGGAACTCACCGATCTGCTGACCGCGCAGGCGGCCGAGATGGCAGGCGATACCAAAAAGGCGGCTGAAGCCTACAAACGTTTGCTGGGCAACCAGAATACCCGCTTTGTCGGGGTGCGCGGCATCATGAAGCAAAAGCTCTCGGAAGGCGACAAGGAGACTGCGTTGCAACTGGCCGAAAAGGCGCTGGCTTTGCGACCCAAACACGAAGAGGTGCAGGATACCCTGCTGCAGCTTCAGGCCCAGGCCGAGGATTGGGCCGGTGCGCGCAAGACACTGTCGGCCAAGCTGAAATCAGGCTCGCTGCCGCGCGATGTGTTCAGGCGCCGCGATGCGGTGCTGGCGCTGTCTGCCTCACAGGCGATTGTTGACCAGGAGGCCACGGTAGAGCAGCGCGAACAGGCGATCGAGGCCAATAGGCTCTCGCCTGATCTGGTGCCAGCGGCTGCAATGGCGGCCCGCGCCTATCTGGAACAGGGTAAGAAACGCAATGCGATCAAGGTGTTGAAAAAGGCCTGGGAGGCGCAACCGCACCCGGACCTTGCGCATGTCTTTGCCGAGGTGGAGCCGGATGAGACGCCAGCCCAACGGGTAAAGCGCTTTGAGCAACTGGCGCGATTGAAACCACAGGACGATGAAACCCGGCTGGTCATGGCCGAGCTGAACATCGTCCTGTGGATTTCCCCGAGGCGCGTCGCGCGCTGGGTGATCTGGTGGAGCGTGCCCCTGATGCGCGGGCCCTGACGCTGATGGCCGCCATTGAAAAGGGCGAGGGCGCAGATAATGCGGTGACGCAGGCCTGGCTGGCCCGGGCGCTGAGTGCGCCGCGAGGTCCGCAGTGGGTGTGCAGTAACTGCAACCATATTCACGCGGATTGGGCGCCGGTCTGCGAGCATTGCACCAGCTTTGACACGCTCAGCTGGCAACGGCCCGAAACACCTGAACTGGCCAGTGCCACCGGTGTGCATATGCTGCCGCTGATTACCGGAGCGAGCGCGGCGCCTGCTGCTGCCGTGATGGAGCCGGACACATCTGAGGCGGATGAGATCCTGGAGGTCTCTCCTGTAGAGCCAGCTGAGGATGAGCTGGCCATGGATGAGGCCGAAGATGATCAGGACGCCAAACCCCGGTAGGCACCTGCACAGGTGGCGCGGGACAGTTGCGCCGCGCCACCTGTGAGTTCTGGGATACCCTTCGATCCAGAGGCTGTGTTGCGACGGAATTGCCCGCCGGCCAGCTCGGACGTAATGCATCGCCGTTCCGCCGACCCCTGAAGATATGTTACGCTATGTGAAACTGGACAGGCGCCCATGGTTTGGGTCTTCTGGCGTCACAGATTGACGTCACAGATTGGCGTCTCTGGGAGGGGGCTGAGTAGGAATGATGCAATTCGATTATGTCATTGTCGGGGGCGGGTCCGCAGGCTCTACTTTGGCGTCACGTCTCAGCGAAGATCCGGAAATCACCGTCTGCCTGATCGAGGCGGGTGGCCAGGGCGATGGCCTTTGGTGCGCGCCCCTGCGGCGGTTGTGGCGATGGTGCCGGGGCGGCCAAAAATCAACAACTGGGCCTTTGAGACGGTGCCGCAACCCGGGTTGAACGGACGCAAGGGGTATCAGCCGCGCGGCAAAACACTGGGCGGCTCCAGCGCGATCAATGCCATGCTCTACATTCGGGGCCATGCTGGCGACTATGATGAATGGGCTGATCTTGGCTGTACCGGCTGGAACTGGGAGGCGGTGCTGCCCTATTTCAAGCGGTCTGAAAACAACGTGCGCGGCGGTGATGATGCCCATGGCGCCGACGGCCCGCTGCAGGTCAGCAACCAAAAATCTCCCCGCCCGATCACCCGCGCCTTTATTGAGGCGGGCAAAGCGCTGCAAATCCGCGAGGTTGCCGATTTCAACGCCGGTGACAACGAGGGGATTGGCGAATACCAGGTCACCCAGTTTCATAGGGCGGATAAAAACGGCGAGCGGTGTTCGGCGGCGGCTGCTTATCTGCACCCGGTGATGGCGCGCAAAAACCTGACCGTGCTCACCAAGGCCCATGCCACAAAGGTGCTGTTTGACGGCAAGCGCGCCACTGGTGTGGCCTACCGGCAGGCGGGCAGTGACAAACAGGTCATGGCGCGGCGCGAGGTGGTGCTTTGTGGCGGGGCGTTTAATTCGCCGCAGCTGTTGCAGCTGTCGGGCGTGGGCCGACGCGAGGATATCGAACCTCATGGCATCGACATGGTGCATGAGCTACCTGGCGTTGGGCAGAACCTGCAGGATCATCTGGATTTCACTCTTTCTTATAAAAGCAAGGACCGCGACAATTTTGGCATCTCACTGCCGGGCAGCCTGTCGCTGCTGAAACACATCGCCAATTGGCGCAAAACCGGCAAGGGCATGATCGCTACGCCCTTTGCCGAGGGGGCTGCCTTTCTAAAGACCGCAAGCCATCTTGAGCGCGCCGATGTGCAGCTGCATTTTGTCATCTCGATTGTCGATGACCACGCCCGCAACTTGCATCTGGGTCATGGGTTCAGCTGTCATGTCTGCGTGCTGCGGCCCAAATCGCGCGGCTCGGTTGGGCTAAATTCGCCCGACCCGATGGCTGCGCCACGGATTGATCCGCAGTTTCTGTCGGATCCCGAAGATCTGGCGACTCTGATCAAGGGCGCGCGCAAGATGCGGCAGATCATGCAGACTGCGCCGCTTGCGGGGTATATCCACAAAGAACTCTTTATCGCGGAGGAGCCGGATGACGCAGCGTTGGAGCAGCACATCCGGGCGCGCTCGGATACCATCTATCATCCGGTGGGAACCTGTAAGATGGGCCAGGACGATATGGCTGTGGTAGACCCGGACTTGAATGTACGCGGCATGGAGGGGCTGCGTGTTGTCGATGCTTCCGTGATGCCCCGGCTGATCGGCGGCAACACCAATGCGCCCACCATCATGATTGCGGAAAAGGCTGCGGATATGATCCGTGCAAGCGCGGCCCGCGCCGCTGAATGAAGTTTGAGGAGACAGGCTGATATGCTTGGCAAGATGATGCACAAACCGCTGACCATCAGTTCGCTGATTGAGCATGCGGGCCGCTACCACGGCGCAACCACGGTGACTTCGGTCGAGACCTCCGGCGAAGTGGTGCATTCCAGTTGGGGTGAAGTTGAGCGCAACGCGCGCAAACTGGCGGCAGCTCTGGAACGGCTTGGGGTGGCGCAGGGAGAGCGCTGCGGCACCATCGCCTGGAACAACCAGCGCCATCTGGAGATCTATTTTGGCGTCGCAGGCGCCGGCATGATCTGTCACACGATCAATCCGCGCCTGAAGCCGGAACAGCTGATCTCTCTCATCAACCATGCCGCCGAACAGGTGCTGTTTATTGATGCCACCTTTGTCGCCGCCGTCGGGCAGCTGAAACCGCATCTGAAAACGCTGAAGCATATCGTTCTGATGGGACCGCGTGACGCGGCCGCCGCAGAGGCGGTACCGGGCATTCTGTTCTACGACGAGCTGGTCGCGGCCGAAGGCGACGACTACAGCTGGCCAGAGCTGGACGAAAACATGCCGTCGAGCCTGTGCTACACCTCTGGCACCACCGGCAATCCCAAGGGCGTGCAATACACCCATCGCACCACCGTGTTGCACTCGCTGGGCGGCAACCAGCCCGACGGTCTGGCGATTTCTGCCAGGGATACCGTCATGGCCGTGGTGCCCATGTTCCACGTCAATGCCTGGGGTGTGCCTTATATTGCCGCCGGTGTCGGGGCCAAACTGGTTCTGCCCGGTGCTAAGCTTGATGGCGAAAGCCTCGTCAAACTGATTGACGGCGAAAAGGTGACGCTGGCGCTGGGCGTGCCAACCATCTGGATGGGGCTGCTGCAGGCGCTGGAAAAAACCGGCAGCATGGCCGAGAGCCTGACGCGCACCGTGGTTGGCGGCTCTGCCCTGCCGACGGTGATGATTCCCGCCTTCCGCGACAAATACGGTGTGGAGCTGATCCATGCCTGGGGCATGACCGAGACCAGCCCGCTGGGCACCATCAACAACCTGCTGCAAAAGCACGAAGACCTGTCGGACACTGAAAAAGGCAGCCTGCGCGAAGGCCAGGGGCGTCCGCCCTACGGTGTCGAGCTGCGCCTTGTGGATGAGGCGGGACATGTGCTGCCCAATGATGGCGTTGTACAGGGAGAGCTGCAAATCCGTGGCCAGTGGATTATCGACACCTACTTTGGCCACGACAGCTCAGCGCTGACCATGGATGGCTGGTTTGATACAGGTGACGTCGCCACCATTGATGCGGACGGCTATATGATTATCCGGGATCGCTCGAAAGATATCATCAAATCCGGCGGTGAGTGGATCTCGACGGTTGAGCTGGAAGATATCGCCATGTCGCATCCCAAGGTGGCGCAGGCCGCAGCCATTGCAGCCCAGCACCCCAAATGGGACGAACGTCCGGTGCTGATTGCCATCAAATCCGACGAGGGTCTGACCGAAGCAGATCTTCTGGCCCATTTTGAGGGCCGCGTGGCGAGCTGGCAAATCCCTGACAAGGTGGTTTTTGTCACTGAACTGCCCTTGGGCGGAACCGGCAAGGTGCTGAAGAACAAGCTGCGCGAATCGTTCGGAACAATCCTGCTGGAGGCCTGATAACGACCCCTGCTCCCGGGAATCTGGTTCCGGGGGCAGGGGTTTTTTGCTGTGTTTTGGCTGCAATCTGGACCCGTTGATGGCAAATCTGGCCCGGTATCCTCTGGTTAGAAGTCTTAACTGCCGGCAAATTTATCTGTTAGGGGCCAGTTAATGTCCCACCTGTTATCCCAAATGTGGGTGAAACATAGTGGTGGTGGATATGAGCGCACAAAACGGAATGGCGCCGACTATCATCAAGAAGAAAAAAGTCATTAGTGGCGGTGGCCACCATGGGGGGGCCTGGAAGGTTGCCTATGCGGACTTTGTGACTGCCATGATGGCGTTCTTCTTGTTGATGTGGCTGTTGAACGCAACAACTGAAAAGCAACGCAAAGGTCGGGCGGACTACTGTTCGCGGTCCATCCCTCTGAGCCGTATCTCAGGCGGGGGCAATGGCGCCTTCCAGGGCGACAGCATGTTCACCGAAGATATTCAGCCACAATCAGGTACCGGGGCGACCGATATCAATCCGATGGATGCGCAAAAGTCGCAGGGTGAAACGGGTGTCAGCGACGATGAGGAGAGCGCAGAAGATGTCACCTTCCGCGCTGTCGAAGATTCGCTCAAGGGGCGGGGTGGCGAGAGTATGGTCTCAGTGGAGATGTCGCGCCATATCATCACGCGTGTCACCGACGAAGGCCTGATCATCGAGCTTTTTGAGACCGACGGTGTAGCCCTCTTTTCCAGAGGCGGAGCAGAGCCAACGCCGCTGTTCCGGGATCTGGTGCGCATGGTGGCACGGGTCAGCACAAGCGTGACCAACAATATAGCCATTGGCGGCCACATTCAGTCGCACCCTGTTGTTCTGGCACAGAACCCGGTGTGGGAGGTGTCCCATGCCCGCGCCAACGTAGCCCGCTCGCTGCTCGAATCGGGTGGCATGAAGGCCAGCCGAATCCACCGTGTCACCGGGCATGCAGATCGCAAACTGGCTGTGAAGAATCCCATGGCGATGCGCAATAACCGCGTAGAAATCATCCTTTTGCGAGAGTGATACCCCACTATAGTTGCCCGCGGGCGGTGTTGGATGGATTGCATTTTATCTGTTAGCCGCCCGTTAAGTGCTGATGCGCTATCTGTTGTTCCAGAACGACTTATTGCAGCAGAAAGGCGCAACATGACAATTTCTTCCGCTCTGAATGCCGGCGTAGCCGGATTGAGTGCAAACGCGAGTTCGTTGGCCGCAATTTCGGACAATATCTCGAATTCCTCGACCAAGGGTTACAAGAGAGTCCAGACGGATTTTCAATCCATCGTCGTTGGCGCCTCCGGGGGTAAGTATACCGCAGGCGGCGTTGCAACGTCCAACATGCGGCTGATTGATCAGCGCGGCGCTCTGGTTGGCACCAACAACGCGACTGACCTGGCCGTCAGCGGGCGTGGGATGCTGCCAGTGGCAAGCCTGACCGAAGTCGAGAGCGGCAATGGCTCTCCGACCATGATGATGACCACCACAGGTTCTTTCCGTACCAATGACGAAGGCTACCTGACGACGACATCTGGTCTGGTTCTGTTGGGATGGCCTGCAAATGCCGATGGTACCGTGTCAGACGGTCCCCGTGATACGGCCCAGGGCCTGGAGCCGGTGCAGTACAACATGAACCAGCTGTCAGGGACTCCAACCACCGCAGTGGGACTGGGCGTGAACCTGCCGGCAACGGCGACCGAGGCTGGAGCGGCCGGGACGGATCAAAATCTGACGGTTGAATACTATGACAACCTTGGCAGCTCGCAAACGCTTGGGATTTCCTTCACGCCGACAGTTCCTGCACTCGGCTCGTCGAATGAGTGGACCATGACAATCACCGACAGCGCCTCTGCCGGAGCCGTGATTGGTGAATACACCGTGACCTTTAATGACAGTCGTACAGCAGGGGGCACGCTGGCCTCGGTGACGGCGATCACTGGCGGTGCCTATGATGCCGCCACCGGCAGTGTGGTGGTGACGGTAGATGGTGGTCCAATGGAGATCGCTGTTGGCATGCTTGACGACAGTGACGGCCTGACCCAGCTTTCAGACACCTTTGCCCCGGCCTCTATCACCAAAAACGGTTCCGAAGTGGGGACCATGGTTGGCGTCGAGGTTGACCCGCAGGGCTACGTCCGGGCCAACTACGATTCTGGTGCCACCCGCGTTATCTATAAAATTCCCCTGGTGGATGTGCCGAATCTGAACGGTCTGAAATCATTGGATAACCAGACCTATCTGCCCTCGTCAGACAGTGGATCCTACTTCCTCTGGGATGCAGGTGAAGGCCCAACCGGCGAAGTCGTTTCCAATGCACAAGAGGAATCAGCAACCGATGTGGCGACCGAACTGACGGATATGATCAAGACACAGCGTGCCTATTCCTCCAACGCCAAGGTGATCCAGACCGTCGATGAGATGCTTCAGGAAACCACGAATATCAAGCGGTAAGCACCGCTGATACTTTGACACCGGCTTAGAAAGAGCAGCCTGACATGACTATCTCAAGTGCCCTAAACTCCGCGATGACCGGGCTAACCGCGAGTGCGCGGCTATCCCAAGTAACCTCGGAGAACCTGGCCAATGCGTTGACGCCTGGCTACTCTTCTCAAATGCTGAACCTGAGCTCCGGGCAACATACGCCCGGGGTCAGAATTGGCGATGTTGAACGCAATGTTGACCCGGCGCTGCAATCCACGACGCGCAAAGCCGAGGCCGCACATGCAAAATCAGGAGTCTATGCGGACTTCTTTGCCATCATGTCCGGCTTTGTCGGCACGGTGGATGACAGCACCTCGATTTCTGCGCAGATCTCGAATTTTGACGCCGCTCTGGTGGAGGTGACCTCGCGACCAGATTCTACCGAACGGCTGCATGATCTTTCGGTGAAGGCGGATCTGGTTATTCAGTCGATCACCGAAGCGGCTGCAGGGCTGAACAAACAGAGGGTGGCTGCTGAAACGTCTATTGATGTTCAGGTGGACGATCTGAACAATCAGCTGAAAGAGCTTGAAAGGCTCAATGCCCGCATTGTTGTCACCCAGGCCGCAGGCGCGACAACCACTGCGATGGAGGACCAGCGTGACCTCCTCATCGACGCGGTAAATGCCGCGATCCCAGTGAACGTCGTGCAACGGGATCAGGGCCGGGTTGCGCTCTATACAGTTGGGGGCGTCGCCCTGCTGGATGGCAAGGCTGCAGAGCTGAGCTTTGATGCGAAACGCAGTATCGAGCCGCAGATGACCCAGGCGAATGGCCTGCTATCGGGTCTGGAAATTAATGGCCGCGAGATGGATACCTCGGTCACCGGACCTCTGCGGGGCGGCACCCTGGTGGCAGCGTTTGATATTCGCGACAATGTCGCCGTTGAGGCGCAGAATGATCTGGATGCTATGGCAAGAGATCTGGTTGAGCGTTTTCAGGATCCGGCTTTGGATGCCACCATTGGCCTGACGGATGCCGGGATCTTTACCGACGGTGGCGGTGCTTTTGACCCTGTCGATACCGTTGGACTGTCGGCGCGGCTTGAGCTTAACGATCTGGTTGCTCTGGACGGGCAGGCAGAAACCTGGCGGTTCCGTGATGGTCTCTATGCGGCCACATTGGGCGACCCGGGAGATGCCAGCCTGCTGATTGGCTATTCCAACGCAATTGCTGAGAACCGGACAGTTTCGACGATCAAGCTGGGGACGATTTCCGCAGATCTGAATACGCTCAGCGCCTCTGTGATGTCCCGGTTTGCCCGCGATAGCGACAGCGCCAACAACACGTTGAGCTATGCGGCGACCAGCTACACCGAGATGGCCAAGGCGGAGCTGGCCCTTGGGGTGGATTCCGACGCTGAGCTGCAGAATATGATGCTCATCGAGAACGCCTATGCGGCAAATGCCAAAATGCTGTCGACCATCAATGAAATGATGGACACTCTTCTGAGGATGTAATGAATGATCTATAAATCCTATGGCGATCTGACCACACATAGTTTTCTACGCAACCGGAATGCAGAGTTGAAGTTGAATCTTGCGACACTGTCGCAAGAGGTTTCCACTGGCAAGAAGGCGAACCTGACAGAGGAATTGGGGGGCGATTTCTCCTTTCTGGCCGATATCGAAAACAATTTGAACCGCATCAACAGTCAGATGATCGCAACCGATGAGACCAAACTGTTTGCGCTCAGCATTCAGGACAATCTGTCCCGGGTGCAGGACAACACGCAGAAAATGCGTGATGATATCTTTTCGGTCTCAGCGACCATGACCGGAACGGATGCAATCCGATTTTCCTCCGAGGCAGATCGCCAGTTGGATAGCGCTATTAGCTCTTTCAACGGCTGGGCCGGGGGACGCAGTCTATTTGCCGGCACTGCAACCGGAACATCACCGCTAAATGATGCGGATACGCTGATGACCGAGCTGCTGGGCGAGGTTTCGGGCCTTACAGATGCCGATGATATCATCCAGGCGGTGAAGGACTGGTTTGCCGATCCTGCCGGTTTTGATACCGCAATGTACAATGGTTCGACAACGAATATTTCGCCGGTCGAAGTTGGAGACGGCGACAGTGTTTCGCTTAGTTTGCGGGCTGATGATCCGGATTTGAAAAGCTCATTGCAGAGCTTTGCAATTCTGGCATTGGTTGATCAAGCATCCCTGGGGCTGTCTGTTGGCACACAGAAAGACCTGGCACGCGCGGCAGGCAACGAGCTGGCCGACAGCACAAACCGGCTGATCACTGTTCAGGCCGATATCGGCTTTATGGAAGCGCAGCTGGAACGGGTGAGCACCCGTAACCAGGCCAGGATGACCAGCCTGAGCCTTGCGTACAACGACATTGTCCTGGCGGATCAATACGAGGTTTCCTCAAAGCTGAAGTCGACTGAAACACAGCTGGAAGTTCTCTATACTGTGACCGCCCGCAGTGCCCAGCTCAGCCTAGTGAAGTTTATGTGATGATGAAATTTCTACGCATGTTGATCGCCTGCCTGTTGCTGCCCACATTGGCGCAGGCCAATGCAATCCGCCTTAAGGATCTGGTCGAATTCGACGGGGTGCGCGGCAATGATCTTGTTGGCTACGGGTTGGTGGTTGGTCTCAACGGCACTGGGGATGGGTTGCGAAACTCTCCCTTTACCGAAGAAATCATGACCAATATCCTGGAACGCCTTGGGGTCAACGTGACCGGCGAACAGTTCAGACCAAAGAACGTGGCGGCGGTCTTTGTGACCGCAACGCTTCCTCCCTTTGCCCGGGTTGGCGGAACTGTGGATGTCACAGTCTCTGCCATTGGGGATTCCAAAAGCCTGCTGGGCGGCACCCTGATCATGACGCCGTTGAATGCGGCAGACGGACAGATTTACGCCGTGGCTCAGGGCACCATCCTTGCGGGTGGTGCGGTGGCCGAAGGGGACGGCGCTACCGTGACGCAGGGGGTGCCAACCTCGGGCGGAATTCCCTCCGGTGCGCGGGTTGAGCGCGAGATCGAATTTGACCTTGCCTCTCTCACCAGCATGCGTCTGGCTTTGCGGGAACCAGATTTCACCACAGCCGAGCGGATCGAACGCGTTATCAATGCTGAGTTTGGTCGCACAGTCGCGTTGATGCGCGATTCCGGCACGGTTGAAATCGACATCAACCGGACCAATGCCCGATCAACGGCGCATGCGCTGGGGCGGATGGAAAACCTGCTGGTGGAACCGCAGCGCAAGGCGCGTGTGGTGGTTGATCAGCGCTCCGGAACCATTGTGATGGGCAGCGATGTGCGAATCTCACGTGTTGCTGTGGCCCAGGGCAATCTGACATTGCGGATCGAAGAAGCGCCGCTGGTGTCGCAGCCCAGCCCGTTTGGAAATGGCGAAACGGTTGTGGTGCCCCGCACTGTGGCCGCTATCGACGAGGAAGATGGCATCCAGCTGGCAGAGGTGCGCGAGACGACATCGCTCTCCGAAGTTGTTGCAGGTCTCAACGCGCTGGGTGTGTCGCCGCGCGATATGATTGATATCCTCAAAAGCCTGAAGGCTGCAGGGGCGTTGCATGCGGAATTCGTCGTGCGGTGATACCGTGACAAACCGGCGTTCTGGCGTGTACTCAGCCGCCTGTTAGCAAAAATGAAACCCCGGACGGCCATTGGCTTTCCGGGGTTTTTTGTCGCCGATTTGGCGCGGAGATCTATGCGGCGTTAAGCTCTCCTTGCCTCTGCGGAAATTTTGGCGTTCCCTTTACATAGACTCTATTCTCAGGGGATTTGCCATGCCGAACAAGGACTACGCTCTGACGATGGCCAGATATAACCTCTGGCAAAATGAGAATCTGCTTTCAGCGGCTGACGGTCTTTCTCAATCAGAGCGCGAGAAGGATCGAGGCGCTTTCTTTGGCTCAATCCAGAAGACACTTTCGCATCTGTTCTGGGGCGACATGCTCTGGATGAGCCGGTTTGCCGGGACCCCAGCACCAGAAGGTGAAAATACCACAACCACCGGGATGATAAACAATTGGGAAAGCTTCTGCGCAGATCGGGCGTTGTTTGATCAGCGGATATTGCAATGGGCGCAGGAGGTGACGCCGGATTGGTTTCAGGGAGAGTTAACCTGGTTCCTGGGCGCAATTGATCGCGAGATTACCAAGCCAAACAGCCTTCTTGTGATCCAGTTTTTCAACCATCAAACCCTTCACCGCGGGCAAGTTCATGCCATGCTGACAGCCGCCGGTGCCAAACCCGGCGACACTGACATCCCCTTTATGCCAGAGCGCTTTCTCAGCATGTAAAATCAACATTGCAGAGCCTTGGACACTGCCATTGCGACAGGCGAGGCGCGCCGGAAATTTCCACAACAAAAAGCCCCCGGACCCAATGGATCAGGGGGCTTTTGAATAGATATGCGCCGCAGAGCGAAGCGCGGGATTTATGTCTTGTTTTAACGGCTAGGGATAATAGCTGCGCACCAGGGCGGTTGCGATCAGGCTCCAGCCATCAGCGACCACAAAGAAGGCCAGCTTAAAGGGCAGGGCCACCACAGCAGGCGGCACCATCATCATCCCCATCGACATCAGAACGGCCGCGACAACCAGGTCGATGACGAGGAAGGGGAGAAACACCAGAAAGCCAATCTGAAAGGCACGCGAGATCTCGGACAGCAGAAAGCTGGGGACCAGCACCGAAAGCGGTGCTTCCGGCGTGGGGTCAATGGCCTCCAGTTCCGGGCGCAAATGGGCAATCGCATAAAAGGTATCGGGATCCAGGCGATTGGCCATAAAGCCACGAAAAGGCTCTAAACTGCGCATTATGCCGGTTTCTATGTCGACCTGCTCTTCGATGAGCGGGCTGATGCCGGTCTGCCAGGCCTCGGTAAAGACGGGCTCCATCACAAAATAGGTCAGAAACAGCGCCAGGCTGATCATCATCATGTTTGGCGGTGCCTGCTGCAGGCCAAGACCCTGACGCAGGATTGACAGCACAGTGACCAGAAAGGGAAAGCAGGTGATCATGATCAGCAGGCCAGGGGCCAGGCTGAGCACCGTGAGGAGCAAAATGAGCTGAATTGACCGGGCCGAGATGGATTGCCCATCCCCCAGCGACAGGCTCAGATCCTGCGCCATTGCCGCCTGCGGCAGCATCAGGGCTGCGCAGGAGACAAGGATCGTGAGTGTGATGGCGGTGCGTGTCATCCCAGGCCGTTTTGCAAATCAGCAATTTCGGTCAGGCGCACTGCCAGTTGACCGGCCTGATCGCCTTCCATTTCTTCAAGCTGACCACGGGCAACCAACCGGTCACCCACGTAAAGGTCGACGGGATCATCGACACGTTTGTCCAGGGCCAGAATGGCATTCTCGCCCAAAGCAACAAGATCGCGGATCAGCGGGCGGGCTTTGCCAACAGAGACCACCACTTCGACGGGGACAGAAACAAACGGATTGCTGGCGTCGGTGGCTTTCATGTTGAGATCCTTTTGGTCATCCATACTGGCTGTCCTCTCTGACGTGATAGGTGAAAGCGTCAATTGAATCGTGAATGGATTCAATCAGAGCTGAACTGTTGATTTCGCGTTCGGAGGATCCGACGCGCAGATAGGCTTGACCGGGTGACAGGCTCTCGTCTTCCTGAACCTGAACCGGGGTGGCAAAGGCTTCGGGCAACAGGGCCCGAACACCGGCACCTTCTCCCGGAGAGACAAAGATACTCATCGGTTGATCGGTTTGAAACTTGGCCATATCGGTCATCTGATCGACAATGTGGTGGCCAAAGCTTGCGGCCATTGTGTCTGTCAGGACCGCACTGGTCAGAACCTTGAACATGGGGTCCAGTGATTCGATCAGCTGTGACTGGGCCTCTTTATAGGTGAAATTCAGATCCTCCAGCGAGCTTGCCAAAGTTGCTGAAATCTGGACGGCTTCCTTGTCTTTAGCGGTCACCGCATCATCCCAGCCGGCGCTATAGCCCTTTTCAAAGGAGACCAGGCGTTCTTCTTCGACGTGTTCCTCCGAGATCTCAGGCTGCGCGGAGGGGACGATGGTGACGTGGCCAAAATCTTCCAGAAGGTGCGTAATTCCCATTAGACCCTCTCCTCATTTTCTTCCAGCCAACCGCGCAGGATCTGGACAGTTTCTTCCTGGCGTTCACCAATCATTTCACGCAGACGGTCGACCGGGTTCTCGCCGCCACCGCCAAGTGCCGGGAGGCCTCCCATGCCACCCATATCGCCCATGCCACCCATGTCGCCCATGCCGCCAAAGCCGCCGCCATCCTGAATTTCGCCATCCAGGGCAAGGTTTGCGCCCATATCCGAGTTCATCATGAATTCACCCATGCCGGGGGCCGTGCCCATGGCGGGCAAATCGGGAAGACCACCCATGTCACCCATGTCAGGACCAGCAAGAGCGGGAACCGCTCCGTTTTTCCCGAGCAGAATCGGCCGCACCACAAAGAGACCGAGAATCAGGGTCACGAGGGCAAGAGCGGCCATCTGGATAATTCCCATGGCATCAAAGTAGATGTTGTCAAAGAAAGACGAGGAGGCTTCCGTGCCTGCGGGCTCGATGCTGGGCAGTTCCATCGATTTCAGGGTGATGACATCGCCCCTGCTTTCATCAAATCCGATGGCAGCCGAGATCAGTTCCCGCAGCGCGCCCAGTTCTTCTTCGGGGCGGGCCTCAAATACTGCTTCGCCGGCCTCGTTGTTGACGGTGGTTCCATTGATCAGCACGGCGATTGTCAGCCGTTTGATCGCACCTGGCCCGCGAATGATTTCTTTCTCGGTTTCCGAGATTTCATAGTTAATCCGTTCCCGGGTGGCAGAGGTGTTGTTGTTTGACCCCTGACCCGAGGCCGCATCACCATCCGGGATATTAGAGGCCACGGTGACCTCGCCGGATTGGTTGCTTGAGACATCGGCACGTTCTTCAACATCTGTGCTGATCGCGACACGGCTTTCCGGATCCACGAATTTTTCACGGATCGATTCGGTGTCGGTGACAACATCAACGCTGACTTCTACGACGGCATTGCCGTGACCCACGCGGGCTTCGACCAGGCGCATAACACGCTCGCGAATCGACTGTGAACGGTCATCGGTGCCTGCGCCCGCTGCAGCGGCGGCTTCAGGAGACCCGATAAGAGAGCCATTGGCGTCGATTACAGCGACATTGTCGACCGCAAGGCCTGTCACAGCGGATGCAATCAAAAAGCGAATCGCATTGGCCTGTGCCGGTGTAATTGGCGCTCCCAGAGGCACCACAGATACGGAGGCTGTTGGATCTATAGTGCGTTGAAAGGGACTGGTGCCGGTATTGGCAATATGGACACGGGCCTGGCTGATATGGGGGCTGGCGACGATGGTCCGGGCCAGCTCTCCTTCTTTGGCGCGCCAGTAAGCCGCGTCAAACATTTGTGATGTGGTGCCAAAACCGGTGAGCGAATCGAGCAGCTCGTAGCCTTTGCCGCCATTTGCAGGCAGACCTTCGCTTGCGAGCGTCATCCGCAGCTCATCCCGGCGGTTCGACGGCACATATATAGAGCCGCCGCGCACTTCATACTGTGTGCCGGTCTGTTCTAGGGACCGAACTACATCTCCTGCTGAGCCGCTTTCCAGCCCGGCATAGAGCAATCTCATGGTTGGCTTGCTCGCCACGTGGGACATCGCAAGCACACTCGCAATAACGGCTACAGTGGCACCAACCACAATAAGCTGCTTACGCGTATCCAAACCAGTCCAGACATTCTTGATCTGCTGCAATTTAACCTCCGTCGCACCGGCATTCTGTCCGGCGTGATGCCTTTTTGACTGACGGGCCTTAACATTCGGTTAGTTCCTCACGGGTTATGAAGGCTTTGCACGACGTTTTAGGGAAAGCCATGACAGACGCTGTAGTGAATGCGGAAGAAGACGCACCGGGTAAAAAAAGCAAACTGCCCCTCATCATTGGGGTCGTCCTTGCAGTAGCAGGCGGCGGCGGCGGATTCTTTGCAGTACAGTCAGGGCTTCTTCCTTTTGGTCAACCCGCAGAGCCCAAAGAGACTCATGCGGAAGTAGAGGCGCCAGAAGGCGTAGATAGTGGTGAGACGGCGGAGGATATCGCCAAGCTTGCCTTCATCGAGATGGAACCCATTGTGATTACGCTGCGCAAAGGCGGCGCAACAAAACACTTGAGGTTCAGCGCACAGTTAGAGGTGGATCTGATCCACCAGGCCGAGGTCGAAAAAGTCCTCCCCCGTGTAGTCGATGTACTGAATAGCTATCTTCGCGCTTTGGAGCTGGAGGATCTGTCTGATCCGATGGCACTGCCAAAACTGCGCGCACAGATGCTGCGGCGAATCAACATAGCCACCGGACAGGGGCGTGTACGAGATTTGCTGATCATGGAATTCGTACTGAACTAGGAGAACGGGATGGACCTTATAGCTGATATCCTGCTTGCAGCGGGGGCCCTCGGGGCCGGATTTTATTGCCTGGTGCTGTCGCGCCGGCTCAAACGTTTCAATGATCTGGAAAAGGGCGTCGGCGGAGCCGTCGCAGTGCTTTCCTCGCAAGTAGATGACTTGAACAAATCTTTTGCCAAAGCGCGGCAAGTCTCAGAGGGATCCAGCCAGGCGCTGGATCAGCTCACCGGTCGCGCCGAATCGGTGGCGCAACGGCTGGAGCTCATGATGGCCTCGATGCATGACGTTGTACCCGAGACAAATGTTCCGGCGCAGCAACCCGCACGGGCTGTGACTGCTGAGACGGAAGAAAGCGATGCCCTGGCAGTGGCCTATGAAACCGAAGTTGCCGCTGAGGCACCGGCGGAAGAGCCAGGCAAATCTGCGGGTGTAATGTTTGTCCGTCACAACCGTGACAAAGACCGGGTGGCGTGATGAGCAAGAAAGCCAAGGTAGATAAGTCCGGACGCAGCCGCAGCAGCACCTTGATGATGCTGTCTCTGCTACTGATGGGGTCCGCGCTGGTGCGCCTGGGTATGGAAGCAGGTCCGGCGATCGCGCGGGAAGTTTCAAATATCAACGACCAAAAAGCCGAAACGGCCACTGCGGATGGATCGCTGAAAAGCAAAAGCATGCCCTCTTCGGCTGAATTGCAGGCGATGCTGGCGGCCTTTAAGGAACGCGAAGCGGCTCTTGCTCTGCGCGAGGCTGAAATCGAAGACCGTATGAAGGCCCTGGGACTCGCAGATGAGGCGATTGACCGCAAACTTGCGGCTCTGGAGCTTGCAGAGGACGAGCTGCGTTCGACCCTCGCCCTGGCGGATGGTGCCACAGCGGCTGATGTTGAGCGCCTGACCACGGTTTATGAGCGGATGAAGCCAAAAGAATCGGCAGCTCTTTTTGAAGAGATGGATCCGAATTTTGCAGCCGGTTTTCTGGGCCGTATGCGCCCAGAGGCTGCGGCGGGAATCATGGCCGGGCTGAGCCCTGAAGCTGCCTATACAATCAGTGTTGTCATGGCTGGCCGCAACAGCGACGTCCCCAAGGAATAACTTGAGCTCTGGTGCTCAGGCTTTCTTAATCCGACTCGCCTAAGCTCATATAAAGAAATTAGATTTGGAGTGGCCGCATGATCGGTTTAGCTGGCATCGTCGTAATTTTTGTCATGGTTTTCGGCGGTTACATTCTTGCTGGTGGCAAGATGGGTATTATTCTTAAAGCGCTTCCATTTGAGATGATGATTATCGGTGGCGCGGCCGTGGGTACCTTCATGATCAGCAACGACATGAGTAGCATCAAGCATGCTATCAAGGATCTCGGAAAGGTGTTCAAAGGCGCCAAATGGAAGTCCGATGACTACCGGGATCTGCTTTGCCTGTTGTTCTCGCTGATCCGCATTGCCCGGGCCAACCCGGTTGAGGTGGAACAGCACATCGAGGACCCTGAGAACTCGACCGTCTTCAACAAGTATCCCAAAATCCTGGCGGACAGCGAGGCGGTGAACCTGATTTGTGACACCATGCGCTCGGCGTCGATGAACTATGACGACCCGCATCAGGTGGAAGAGGTGCTGGAGAAACGCATGGAGGCCAATCACCACCATGCCATGCACTCCAGCCATGCTCTGCAGGTGATGGCGGATGGCCTTCCGGCGCTGGGGATTGTTGCGGCTGTTATGGGTGTTATCAAGACCATGGCCTCAATCGACCAGCCACCAGAGGTTCTGGGTAAGATGATTGGTGGCGCGCTTGTCGGGACATTCCTGGGGATTTTTCTGGCCTATGGCCTGGTGGGACCTTTTGCCGACAAGGTGAAAACCATCACCGAAGAAGACTCTCACTTCTATAAACTCATCCGCGAAGTTCTGGTTGCGAACCTTCACAACCATGCGGCCGCCATCTGCATCGACGTTGGCCGCCAGAATACACCTTCGCATATTCGCCCTGGCTTCTCTGAACTGGCAGAAGCCCTCAGATCGGTAAAACAGGACGCAGCATGATTTCGCGCGCATTTGCGATAGCCGCCCTCGGAATGGCGGCAGGCTCAGCCCAGGCCCAGACTATTGTGACCCGTTCCGGGGAACACGATGGCTTCTCACGCCTGGTCATGCGCCTGCCCGATGGCGTCCAGTGCGCTTGACCAATCGGGGCGTGCCGCAAGCCTGAAAATTAATTCGCCTGCTGCGGTATTTGATACCTCGCGGGTGTTTGACCTGATCCCGCGGGATCGTCTGCAGGCGCTGTCACAAAATGGCGCAGGCCAGCCTTTGCGGCTGGAGCTTGGCTGTGACTGCGAGATCAGCTCATATCTGCAAAGAGATGGCTATCTGGTTCTTGATATTGCCGATGGGAATGGAGCGCCAGTGCAGGCCAGTCTTGGCAGCTTGTCGCTGGGTCAACCGGTGGAGCCTGCACGCACGCCGCCGTCCCCGGCAGGCTACCGGTTCAACCTGTCGCAGGGAGCCATTGCAGATGCCCGCTTTGCGCTGAATCTAAAGTCGGTCGTCACGCCTGGCTCGGCTGATACAGCGCGTCAGCCAGCGGAGCCCGAGCCGCCAGCCGAGACAACAAATGAAATTGCAGCCGGTTCTGCCAGAATGGTAGAACCTGAGCCGGTTGGATCGCGTGGCTCTGCGGTTCTGGCGGCCGGACTGGATGCAGAGCTTGGGTTGAACCAACCCCAGACAGAGGAGCCAGAGGTCACGACCGATCTGGCCTCAAACGAGGCGGATGCCGCCCCTGCGGATTTGCCCGAAGTAAATCTTTTGATCGACCTGGAAGAGACCTCCCGCGCCGCGACGGTAAATGCGTCCGAGAGCCGCCTGCTACAGCAGATTGGCCGGGCTGCAAACCAGGGCCTGGTGGACATCGCTTTGGCGGACAGGCCCGAATCCGAGGGTGGCCGGGCGCTGGAGCTGTTGGGACGGTCTGACCGGCCCCTGAACCCGCTTGATAATATCTCGGTGACCTCGGCCATTGACCGCGAGACGGGGCTGGTTGCAGAGAGAAATCCCAAAGATTCCACCAATGACCACTGTCTGCCCGATCGCAGGCTGGCAATCCACAGCTGGGGAAGTGACGAGCCTTTCGCGGATCAGCTTGGTCCGATGCGGGCCGCCCTGGTGCGTGAATTTGACGATATTAACCCAGCCAGCGTACGCGCGCTTGCAAAGCTATATCTCTATTTCGGATTTGGTGCAGAGGCGCGCGCAATGCTGACAATGCTGCCCGCAGACCCTGTTCCTTCGAAAAAGCAGGCCATGCTGCTGGCGATGGCTGACCTTCTGGACGGTGAGTCTCTTGGGATAAACCACCCATTTTCGGGACAGCAGGGCTGTGATGGCGCTGCTGCGTTTTGGGCGGCGCTGGCGGATGACAACATTCGTAAAACTGCTAATACAGATGCGATCCAGCAGACCTTTGCAAAATTGCCTGTGCACTTGCGGGTGAATTTTGGCCCCCAGCTCAGCTCCTTGTTTGCCAAGGCCGGAGACCTGCACGTTGCCGAGGCAATTTTGCGGTCGGTCTCCGGACTGGCATGGAATATGTTCCCGAAATTCATCTTGCAGAGGCGGCTATTGCCGAGTTGGAAGGCGATACCGAGCTGGTTGCCGAAAAGCTGACCGAAGAGGTGGCTGAACGTACCGAGAGCGCGCCCTCTGCTTTGATTGATCTGATCAACCTCAGCTACAAGGAACGCAAGGCGATTTCGCCGGATGTGCCGGAGCTGACTGCATCTTATGAGCTGGAAAGCCGGGAAAACGAGTTGGGCATGCGTCTGCTCAGGGCCGGAGTGGTGTCTCTGGCCCTGACAGGACAATTTGCCCAGGCTTTGGAAGAGTTGCCACAAATTTCCAAACATGAGGGCCCCGCCGCTCGGGCCGATGTGATGGAACCCCTGATGACCCTGCTGACCGAACGGGCGGATGACGTTACTTTCCTGCACTATGGTCTTGCCTTTGCACGGCAGTCCAGCTCAGCCGAAGCGGCTGCTGTTGCGGAAATCATGGCGCGGCGTCTGTTGGATCTGGGGTTTGCCGAACAGGCACAATCTCTGTTGCAAAAGCTTGCGCTGGAGCCTGAAAACAAAGAGCGCCGCCTGATGATGGCCGAGACAGCTTTGGCGCTGGGCAAGCCCCATAACGCGCTTGTTGAGCTGATGGGACTGGAAGGCTCGCGCGCCAACCGGATGCGTGCCGAAGCGCTGTGGCGCAATGGTGAGTTCAGTCGCTCCGGGGAATATATGCTGGTCGAAGAAGATATGAATGCGGCAGCGCGTGGGTTCTGGCATTCCGAGAATCTGGATGCGATCGAGACAAGGGTCCCGGCAGAGGATGCTCCCTTTGGCCAGGTCGCGACTGTGACCAGCGAGATCTCCAAGACAAGCAAGGATCCCGAAGGCCTGTCTCCGCTGGCCCATGCGCGGGCTCTGGTCGAGAGCAGTATTGGCACACGTGGCAATATCGCAGACTTGTTGAGCCGCGTTACGCCAACAGAGAATGCAGCTGCGGAATAACCCCGCAGCGCGGAGGGCAGAGTCTCTCTGATCTGATCGTCTCAGGGCCGCCCCATTCCGGGCGGCCTTTGTGGTTAATGATAACCCTTTGTCAACTGTCTGAACCTAATTTGGATTTTGGAAGAATCCGCGATTGGACAGGCAGAATGCCGATAGATATCAGAATGACAGACCCGCGCATGCGGTGGTCGATGCCCTATGAATACAGCGCCCTGGCCTTATGGCTGCAGGCGCTAAAGGCGCTAAGGCACGCATTGATGCGGGGATTTTTGGCCCCGAACAGGGCCGGCGCGGCCTTTGCCCAACCTTTTGACCCGGCTTTTGCCCAGCATTTTGCCCTGCCTTTTACAAAGGCCTTTACCCTGGCTTTTGCAAAGGCTCAGCCGGGGTCTTACTCCCCAGCCTTTTTTCCGGCGCGATCGGCCTTGCCCGATCACCTCACGCACAGTGGGGGACTTTTGTGCATCTCTCCATGCTTTGCCAAAAACAGCAGCCTGAATGCTCCAGAACAAGAGAAACATTGTGCCTAAACTTACAGCTCAACAGCTTTTTAGCCCGACCGTGCTTTTGGCGCTGGCCCTGATGGCGATCATTGTGATGATGATCTTGCCGATGCCAGCCTGGGTACTGGACGTGGGTCTTGCCGTTTCTTTTGGACTGGCGATTCTGATCTTCACCATCACATTGTTCATCGAGAAACCGTTGGATTTCTCGTCGTTCCCGACGATTCTGCTGGCCTCGCTGATGCTGCGGTTGTCGCTGAACATCTCATCAACCAAATTGATCATTCACCAGGGGCATACCGGGACCGATGCGGCTGGTGATGTTATTCAGGGGTTTGCCCAGTTCGTCATGGGCGGCAGCGTCTTTTTGGGACTGGTGACCTTTGGGGTTCTGCTGATCGTGAACTTCATGGTGATCAACAAGGGTGCCGCCCGGATGGCCGAAGTGGGCGCACGTTTTGCGCTTGATGGTATGCCGGGCAAACAGATGGCGATTGATGCCGACATGGCGGCTGGCGCCATTGACCACGCCACGGCCAAGGCACGTCGCGAGAATGATCAGAAGGAGACCACCTTCTTTGGCTCGCTGGACGGGGCCTCGAAATTTGTCAAAGGCGACGCGATTGCCGGTCTGCTCATTACCCTGTTGAACCTGGTCATGGGTCTGGCGATGGGGGTTCTGGTGCAGGGAATGCCAGTCTCAGCGGCCTTTGAAACCTATGCGATCCTGACGGTTGGGGACGGGCTTGTCTCGCAGATCCCATCGGTGATCATTTCGATTGCTGCGGCTTTGCTTCTGGCCCGTGGTGGTGCCACAGGGGCGACAGATATTGCCCTGAAGGATCAGTTTGGCAAGCACCCCGCTGCCCTTGGTCACGGTTGCTGTGTTGATGTTGTTGTTTGCGCTGGTGCCAGGCCTTCCCTTTCTGCCTTTCATGATTGGGGGCGCAGTTCTGGGTTTTGCTGCCTATCGGATCCAGGTGAACCTCAATTCTAAGCAAGACGCCGAGGTCGAGGACGAGATGGAAGAAACCGCCAATCCAACGCCAACCAAGGCGCTGGGGGATATTCTGGATCTCGACGATCTGCACCTGGAATTTGCGCCTGATCTGGTGAGCATGGTTCTGGATGCCGGCACTGGCCTGGACGCGCGTATCGCCAATATGCGGACTCACATTGCGACCAGCTTTGGTCTGATCCTGCCCGAAATCCGTCTCACGGATCAGGCGGATCTGGAACGGGGCACCTATGTCGTCAAGGTTCAGGGCGTCGAACAGGTCCGCGGTACGCTGCATCCGGACATGGTTCTGGCGCTGATGCCTGACAATCACGAAGCACTCCCCCCCGGCACAGATGTGACAGAGCCGGTCTATGGCGCACCTGCGCGTTGGATTGGCGCGGCGCAACAGCAAGATGCTGTTTTGGCCGGGGCCACCGTGGTTACCCCTCCGGAAATTCTGGCGACGCATCTGCTGGAAGTCATCAAGCAGAACTTTGCCCGCTTGCTGACCTTTAAATCCCTGCTCCGGCTGCTCAATGAAATGACAGAACTTTCCGACCCCTTCCGCGCCGAGGCCAACCGCAAACTTCTGGATGATCTGGTGCCGGACAAGGTGCCGCTGGATACACTGCACTCTGTGCTGCGTCTGTTGCTGGAGGAGCGGGTCTCGATCCGGAACATCCCGCTGATCCTCGAAGGCATTGCAGAAGCCCGCATTCACTCCACCCAGCCAGAAATTATCTGTGAGCATGTGCGTCAGCGTCTTGGCTTCCAGCTGGTGGCAGAGATGAAGCGTGCGGATGGCACCATCCCGCTCATTCAATTGGCACCGGAATGGGAAGATACCTTCTCGACGTATCAGGTGGATGTGAGCGGTGGTAACCTTGATGTTGCCCTGCCACCGGATATGTTCAATCGCCTGGCAGAGGGTCTGAGTGATCGTCTCAACCTGGTGACCGAACAGGGCGTCCATGCCGCTGTGGTGACCTCGACCCGCCGCCGTCGCTATCTGCGGACCATTCTAAAGTCACGCGGCCTTACCAATCCGCTCCTGTCCTTCGAGGAAATTGGCCTGGAAGCGCGCCCGGCGCTGGTGGGAATGGTTGCCGCATGAACCTGTTGGAAATTCCTCCAGAGCTGCAGGCTTTTCTTGGGGCGAGTTTCTGGCATTTTGCCATTGTCTTTTTGCGGGTGGGGGCGATGGCCGCGGTGCTGCCCGCGTTTGGCGAGCAATATGTTCCGATGCAGATAAAGGTGGCGATTGCGGTTGCTTTCACCTTTGTCGTGGCGCCCGCGCTGTCGCGGTTCCCGGAACCGGAGACTCCGCTGCACTTTGCCAGTCTGGCCGCCAGCGAAGCGGTGATTGGTCTGGCTTTGGGGATGAGCGTGCGGCTGTTCATCATGGGATTACAGATAGCAGGGACCATTGCCGCACAAACCACGTCACTCTCGCAGGTTTTGGGCAATATCGGCGCCGATTCTCTCCCGGCCATTGGCGGGGTTCTGCTGATTTCCGGCCTGGCCCTGGCGGTGATGATGGGGCTGCATGTGCGGGTGGCGGAATTCCTGATCTATTCCTATCAGATCTTTCCGGTAGGAGAGTATCCAGAGCCTGGGGTGTTCTCTGAATGGGGTGTTAACCGTTTTGCCAAGACCTTTTACATGGCCTTCACCCTGGCCGCGCCTTTTCTCATCATGTCGGTGATCTACAACCTGACCCTTGGCGTGATCAACCGCGCCATGCCGCAGCTGATGGTGGTTTTTATTGGTGCGCCGGTGATCACCTTTGGCGGCTTGTTTATCCTGATGGTCGCAAGCCCGATGATCCTGGACGTTTGGATGCGTGAGCTGATGACCTTCTTCTCCAACCCCGGAGGCCGGCTGCAATGAGCGACGACGACTCAGATAAGTCATATGAGCCAACGGAAACAAAGCTGAAAAAGGCCCGTGACAAGGGTGAAGTTGCCAAATCGACGGACCTTTCGGTCGCTGCGGCCTATATGGGGATGGTGATCGCTTTTTATGCGTCGGGTCATGAAATTGTAACCGGGGTCGGCACGGTTTTGATGTCGATAATAGATCAGCCAGAGCGGCTCGCAAAACAGATGTTCTCGGACAATGCGACACCGCCCACAGGCGGTATGATTGCCGCGCTCGTCAGGCCGCTGCTCCCGTTGTTCATGATCCCCTTTGTGTTGGTTTTGCTGTCGATCATCGGGCAAAAGGCAATGGTTTTCGCACCAACCAAGCTTGAGCCCAAAATGTCGCGCATATCGATCGTCTCGAATGCCAAGAACAAGTTTGGCCGGGCCGGACTGTTTGAATTCGGCAAAAGCACCGTCAAGCTGATCCTTTATTCAATGTGTCTTGGTGTCTATCTCAACTACCGGATGCCCGAGATGATTGCCTCGGCGGCGACCGGCGCATTTTCCGTGATTCAAATGCTGGCTGAGCTGGGCATGGAATTCATGGTGATTGCTATGCTGATCTCGATGATGATCGGGGTGGTGGATGCGATTTTCCAACATGACAACACCGCCGCAAAAACATGATGTCGCGCAAAGAGATCGAGGACGAAAACAAGGAATCTGAGGGTGACCCACATATGAAGGGCAAGCGCCGTCAGAAAGCGATGGAAATCGCCATGGGCCAGATGATGGCATCGGTGCCGGAGGCGAGCGTTGTGATTGTTAACCCGACCCACTACGCGGTGGCGCTAAAGTGGGAAGGTGGCGCTGGAACTGCGCCGATCTGTGTCGCCAAAGGTGTCGATGAGGTGGCTGCAACCATCCGGCGCATTGCCAATGAGAATGCGATCCCGATCCATAGTGACCCGCCAACCGCGCGGGCGCTCTATGCGACGATCGGGATTGGTGAGGAAGTTGAAGAAGAGCATTTTGCGCCGGTGGCGGCCGCGATCCGGTTTGCCGAAGAGAGGCGCCTGCGGGCCAAAGGAGGGATCTGATGAAACAGAAAATGGCAATGCTACAGCAGATGGCTGCGGTAACAGAGGCGCAGTATCTGAGGGAACATGCCAAGATCAAACCGATCCTGGATCACGAAGCACGCCTGCGGGGGCAGTTGTCCAAGCTGGAGGAGCAGGTCTCCAGTGCGCGTCAGGACGTGGACAAGGATATCCCGATGAAGGCCTTGGGTGCGGATTTGCTTTGGCAGGGCTGGCACACCGGCGCGCGGCGAAATCTCAACATGCAGTTGGCGCAGGTCACAGCCCGCAAACTGATGGCGATGGACCGTTTGCGTAAGACCTTTGGTCGCAAAACGGCCGTGGGGGAGATGGCGCAGACCGAGAAGCTCCGGATAAAGACAGCCCGGGCCAAGTCTTTAGAAGAGCAACTGCTGCAATTCTGAACCGGACATCCCGCTCAGATGCGGTTTAGGAGGGGGTGGGAAACCACCTCCTTTTTTGTTTTGAGTTTTTTGGTGCCAGACTGTTTTTGGTGCCAGTTTTTTTGGTGCAGACTATGGCGGCGCGGATTTAGCAGGGCTCTGTCCGGGGCTGCCTGCTCTGGCGAATTCCGCGCCAGGTCTTTCAGGCGCGCGTGACAGTCCACCCGGTCAACCAGTCCAGTCATGTAAACAGACCACTCAGTCAAACAGGCCCGGGATTTTGAGGTCGGGGCAGGCCCCCGCGCGTTGACTGTTTTAAAACCACAACGCCAGCATCTGAACATGTCAGACCCTGGCGTTGTGTTGTATGAGCCCGCTCTTTGGCAACAGCGGGCGGTATTTGGGGCGCGCTCAGACGTCCTGACGCGAAATCTCGACGATCAGAACATCGTAGACGCTTTTGCCCAGTTCACGCTGGGCTGCTTCGCGCAGGGCTGTGCGCAAAGGGTTGAGCACATCAGACCGGGTAAAGGCGCCCCGGAAACCACCCATGTTGGCATGATCAAACAGCACCTGCAGAAAGGCATCGCGGAGTTTGGGCTCATAAAGGTGGATTTTTTCACTCAAACCGGTTTTTGCTTCGAGACTGAGCGAGATCACCACAAGCGACGACAGGCTGTCACGTTCAACCACCGGAACAACGAACTGGTTGGGGATTTTGATGTATTCCCGGTTCGGGTTCGGACCAAGCGAGTCCATGTCGACCTCTCCCTCGTCTTGAGAGGCTTCCTCGTCTTCTGAATGATCAATATCGTCGCTCATGTCATCGCCAGAGCTTTTGGCGACCTCTGGTGCGGGGGCGGGTGCCAGCATGATGCCAGCACCGATCCCTGCTCCAGTTCCGATAATCAACAATATGACTGGAAGTAATTTAGCGATCATGGGTCACCTCAAAATGGTAGGATCGCGTCCAGCACTTGCTGGCCGTATCGCGGTTGTTGCACGTCGGTAATCTGTCCACGTCCGCCATAGGAAACCCGGGCTGAGGCGATTTTGTCATAGGTGATTTCGTTCTGGCGGCTGATGTCCTGGGGACGTACGTAGCCGGAGACCAGAAGTTCGCGCAGTTCAAAGTTCACTCTGACTTCCTGGTTGCCGCTGATCGCGAGCACACCATTAGGCAGCACATCCACAATCGTGGCAGCCACGCGCAGTTCCAGTTTTTCGCTACGCTTAACAGAGCCGTTGCCCTTGGAGCTGCTGGATCCGGTCAGGTCGACCGCGGTGGCAGAAGAGGCGCCTTCAGGCAGGTGTTCGTCCAGACGCTGCGGCAGGCCCAACAGATGTGGGACACCCAGACTTTCTGCACTAGAGCGCGTGCGGGTGGTGTCATTGGAGATCTCGGCTTCCTCATCTATCTGGATAACAACGGTGAGAATATCGCCTTTGTTTATCGCGCGACGATCCCCCAGAAGTGAGTTTTGCGATCCGCTCCAGAGCGACGCCCCATCGACGGCCCGCTGGTTCTGAATTTCGGTCGGAAGGCCCTGCCAAAGCATGGCGACATGTTCCGGGGTTTCAGCAGCAGGCGTGAGGCTGGGCGCTTTGCCCAGATGGTCCATGCGTGCGCAGGCCCCAAGAAAGACCAGGCCGACGAGCGCAAGTTTGGTGGCAATTGTTTTCTTTTTCATTATCTTACCTCTACTGACCCATTTGCGTTTACACGCCCGGTCACAGTGCTCCTTGATGCCAAATTCATGACCTTGATCCATTCCCTTCAGACCCACGTCCCAGTGCGCGTCCCTCTGCCATGATGGTGAGAGCCCCACGGTGAAAGGAGAGCATGACAAGGTCGTTGCGATCGACAATGGCGGGTGGTCCGATATCGCTGGGGCGCATGGCGCGACCGGGGTACAGCGGCACACGGGCTTCCATTCCCACCACCTCGTTTGCATCAGACAGTGCGCCCGCCACCTCGACCGGTTTAAAGGTCAGGTCCGAGGCGAGGATAATTTCGTTGACCCGAATGGTGCGCAGCGGGACAAGAATATCGGCCCAGATGGGCTGCGCGCTCAATGCGATGAGGATGGCGAGAACCTGTTTCATTAGCGGATCTGTGTCGTTGCTGACATCATCTGGTCGACGGCAGAGATGACTTTGGAGTTCATTTCATAGCCCCGCTGCGCCTCGATCAGTTCGGTGACCTCGCGTACGGAATCAACAGAGCTGCCTTCCAGATAGCCCTGGCGGAAAGTGCCAAGCCCGTCTTCGCCGGCGGTTGACACATTCGGGGGGCCTGAGGCTTCGGTCTCGGTAAAGAGATTGCCGCCAATGGCCTCTAGCCCTTTGGGGTTGGTGAAGCTTGCCAGGCTGAACTGCCCCAGCAGCTGACCTTCGGCCGCCTCGTCAAAATAGGCGTAGATTTCACCCTCGGCGTTGATCGAGATACTGCGGGCGTCATCAGGAATGGTGACGTCCGGTGCGACTGCAAAACCATCTGAGGTCACGATCAACCCTTCGGCAGACCGCTTCAGAGAGCCATCCCGCGTGTAGCCGGATTGACCCGACGGCAGCGTGATTTCCAGATAGCCCTTGCCTCAATCGCGACATCAAGATCGCTGTTGGTTTGCTCCATGGCGCCCTGTTGCAGGTGCACTGAAATGGCCGCAGGGCGGACACCCAGGCCCACCTGAACACCCGTTGGCAAGATGGTGCCGTCAGAGGCATTTACGGTGCCGGCACGGGTGACCTGCTGGTAGTGCAGATCGGCGAACTCAGCACGCCGTGGATTGTAGGCAGTGGTGTTCATATTGGCGAGGTTGTTCGCAATGGTTTCCACACGCAGTTGCTGTGCGCTCATACCAGTTGCAGCGATTTTTAGGGCACGCATCAGTTTTCTCCTACGACTTGATCAGGTTTTTAATGGCTTCACGGATGCGCTTGTCTTCGGTATCCAGAAAACTCTGGCCCATTTCATAGGCGCGCTGAATTTCAATCATGCGGGTCACCTGGCCAATCGCATTCACGTTGGATCCTTCGAGAAATCCCTGCACCATACTGCCAGTTTCGGAATCTTCGATTTCGCCTTCAACGCGGAACATCACGCCGTCTTCACGCATCATGGTATGTGCGTCGACCGGCTGGAAAAGACCGATTTGGCCGATGGTATTGCCGTCGGCAGTGATGGTGCCATCTGCCCCTACAAGCACGGATTCTGCAGTGCCTGGAATGAAGACGGGCGCCCGGCCCGCATCCAGCACCCGCAGACCGTCCATGGTGACGAGGTCACCCGCAGCATTTGGGGAAAAGGCACCGGACCGGGTCAGTCGTTCACCCTGAGGGGTTTCGATCATGAAATAGGCATCGCCCTCGATCGCAAAGTCAAAATTGCCGCCAGTCTGGGTCAGCTGGCCCTGCTCCATCGATGTATTGAAGATATTTGCCCGCGCCATCGAGAGCGATTCTTGCCCGGGGGCGGTCTGGACGTATTCCGAAAAAATCAGCCCTTCAGAACGATAGCCGGTGGTGGCGGAGTTGGCGATATTGTTTGCCACCACACGCATTTCGCGCATCAGACCGGTCTGGCGGGAGAGGGTTGCGTAGCCTGCGGCTTCCATCAGGAAACTCCTGCAATCAAAGGAATGATATGGCCGTTAAAAAAGGCCACAAGTGTTTGGGTCATGAACCCCATGGACATCCAGAACACGAGAACAATGGCCGCGAGCTTTGGCACAAAGGTCAGGGTCATTTCCTGAACGGATGTCAGGGCCTGGAACAGGCCAATGGCGAGACCGACAGTCAGGGCGACGGCCAGGATTGGCGACGCCATGACCACCCCAGCCCAGAGAGCCTGTCGCAGTGTGTCGTAGAATTGGCCTTCGTTCATCATTGGCTTAGATCGGCATCCGCAGGATTTCCTGGTAGGCTTCGACCACCTTGTTGCGCACGGTGACAGCCGTCTCGACAGCCAGCTCGGTCTGCGCCAGCGCCTGGACCAGAGCATGCGGATCACCGTTGGCGGTCATCGACTGGACAGCGGTTTGTTCACCGACCTGCAGGGTATTGGCAAAGCCTCTCAAAGCTGGCCCGGGCCTGTTCGGTGGCACTGGTGCCGTGGAACTCGGGATCAACCTTGGTTGCGGGGCGGGCGGCGGTATAGCCACTGGCGGCGGATGTAATTGCGCGAATATCCATTCTGGATCTCCTCTTGCGGGGTTATTTTCTCAGCAGGTTCATCAACGAGGATGACATACCGCGGGCTTGTTCAAACATTTTCAGGTTGGCATCGTAGCTGCGCTGGGCCTCACGGGCGTCGGCGATCTCGATCATCAGATCAACGTTAGAGCCATCATAGTGACCGGTCTCGTCTGACAGAGGGTGAGAGGGGTCATAGATGCTTTCCAGGTCACTGCGGTCCAGCGTGACGCGACCGGTTTTGACCCGCTCAACGTCATTTTCCAGATCGCGCGTGGCCTCGAACGGGACGCTTTTGCGACGATAGCCGGGGGTATCGGCGTTAGAGATGTTTTCAGAAACGTGACGCAGCCGGGTCGCCTGGGCTTTCAGGCCGCTGGCAGTCACACTCAGGGAATTTGCAAATTCACTCATGGATCATGTCCCTCTAGCTGCGGCCAATGCTGGTGCGCAGGATATTCATTGATGATTTGTAGATGGCCAGAGCACGGTCGTGCTGGCGCTTTACCTCAACCCCATTGAGGATTTCCGTTTCGATAGAGACAGAGTTGTCATTGGGGTCGGCACCCGCATCCGATGAGGTAACGGCCCAATCCATTTGAGAGCCTTTGTTACCATTCAGGTGTGAGCCACGAGAGGCCACCATGTCGCCAGGGCGTGGCCCAGCGGCATAGTCCTCCTGAAAAGGTTTGATGTCCTTGGCGTGATAGCCAGGAGTATCCGCATTCGCGATGTTCTGAGACACCAGCGCCTGGCGCTTCCCGGCATGGGTGGCCATTGAGTATGCGATTTTAAAAACGTTCAGTTCCGTAAACACCGGGGCTTCTCCCTCGATCAATTTCAATCAAGGCTTAACCCTGATTCCTTTAGAAATTGTTTCAGGAACTAGATGGAGGCCTCAGGCCATGATCGCAGAGCTGAAAGCTTTGACTGAACAGATAGCCGGTAAGAAACTGGCAACCTCAATGGGCCGTGTGAGCGGAATATCCAGCGGCGAAATCGAAATCGCAGGCCTGGAACGCGAGGCGCGAATCGGTGACCGGCTGGTTTTGAGTCGCGGCCCCAATGATGAGCTTCATGGCGAGGTTCTCAAGATTAATAATAATAAAATCAGCATGTTGCCGGATCGCGCTCCTGATCGGGTGGCGATGGGGGATCGCGTAACACTGCATCCTGCGCCTGATTTTGCCCCGGGAAATAATTGGATTGGCCGGGTCGTTGACCCCTTTGGAGAGCCGCTGGATGGCAAGCCATTGCTGCGCGGCGAGACGGCCAGGGATCTTATGGCGCCGCCTCCAAAAGCCGCCGGCCGGCGTCATATGGGCGCCCG
This sequence comes from Pseudophaeobacter leonis, assembly GCF_002087335.1. Lineage (GTDB taxonomy): Bacteria > Pseudomonadota > Alphaproteobacteria > Rhodobacterales > Rhodobacteraceae > Pseudophaeobacter > Pseudophaeobacter leonis. Next base: position 23,173 of record NZ_MWVJ01000008.1, on the reverse strand, counting down.
TCTCAGTACCGGACTTTCGGTTTTCAATACGATTCTCCCTATTGTTCAGGGCCAGCGTATTGGTCTTTTTGCGGGCTCGGGTGTTGGTAAATCGACTTTGTTGGCAAAATTGGCCGAATTTATGGAAGCTGATGTGGTGGTCATGGCGCTGATTGGCGAACGTGGCCGCGAAGTGAATCACTTTGTGCAAGACGTTTTGGGGCCTGAAGGCATGAAACGGGCCGTCGTTGTCGCGGCCACCTCGGATCAATCGGCGCTTGTACGCCGCCGTAGTGCCTGGGCGGCAATGACCATTGCCGAGCATTTCCGCGATCAGGGTAAAAATGTTCTGTTCATGGCTGACTCGGTCACCCGGTTTGCCGAGGCCCACCGTGAAATTTCCGCCGCCTCGGGAGAAGCACCGGCGCTCAGGAGCTTCCCACCGTCGGTGACGCCGCTCATCACCGGGTTGTGCGAACGGGCTGGTCCCGGCTCTGAGGGGCAGGGCGACATCACGGCGGTGTTCAGCGTGCTTGTGGCAGGCTCTGACATGGACGAGCCAATTGCCGATATTCTGCGCGGCGTTCTGGATGGGCATATTGTGCTCAACCGGGAAATTGCCGAGCGCGGCCGGTTTCCGGCCATTGATGTGTCGCGTTCTGTTTCGCGGAGCCTGCCAGCCGCAGCCACGCCAGAGGAGAACGAGACGATTCTGGAAGTGCGCAGATTCCTGGGCTCCTATGAGCAATCCGAAGTGATGATCCGTGCTGGTCTTTACTCCGAAGGCAATGATGCCGTGCTCGACAAGGCCGTAAAGATCTGGCCAGAACTGGATGCGTTTTTTGGCAAGGAAGATCCTAACGGTGTCGACAACAGCTTTGGCCGATTGCAACCGATGTTGCGGCGCGCCACCAGTGGCCGATAGGTCCCAAGGGCGGCTGTGGTGACATGAAAACAGGTCACACGAAAACTGGTGAGATGGAAACTGGTGAGATGGAAACAGACAAGCCCAGAGCCGCGCTATGGGTTTGCTCTGTTCAACCAGAGCCGCTGTAGCAACCGGGCAGGCGAGGACACACAAAAGGCGCTGACCAGGAGATCTGGCAGCGCCTTTTTGTAGGGTGTCTGGTATCCTGGTCCCGCTCCGGAAACCCTGGTCTGTGGTGACTAGGCCTGCAAGAGCGTCAGCGCCGTGGCAGCTGAGGAATAGTTGTTGCTGACGGCTGCAACTTCGGCCCGGGCCAGATAGGTGACCGCCAGCTTGTCCATGTCTTCCTGGCTGGACAGCTTCGTGAGATCATCTGTGCCCAAATAGCGCTGGGCAGCCTCTCTGTAGACAAGGACCTGCTGGTCAATATCAATCAGGTTCAGCGATTCAGGCAGGTTGAGTGTCACCTGCATCATTTTCGCCAACTGAGGCTGGCCAATGATATTGAACCATTGGGCCTCGATGGTTGGGCCTTCTTCGTCGACATCGTCAGGAATAATGACCCTTGCATTTCACGCAGCGCATAGAGGGCAATCCGCATGCTTTCGTCCTGCTCACCAACGGCAACCTCAAAAGACTGGGCTTCGTTGTCGGCGACGATAGCAGCCATGGCAACCGGGTCGGTGTTGGTGCGGGTCTCCCCACCACCAAACCCAAAGGCCTTGGAAAAATCGACCCAGCGACTGTCGTCCAGCTTGGAAGCCAGATTGTCTTCGGCGGTCGTGCCTTCCTCAAGAACCTTCTGAACCAACGCCTTGTAGTCGACTGGTCGTCCAGCCCAAAGGCTTTCAGGGCGACTTCCAGCAGGCGGCGATCATTGACCAGATCCTCAGCGGAGGTGACATTCCCGATATTCTCGGTGAAATAGTCGTTTTCGCGCTTCAAAATTGCGTCATTCTTGAAGTTGTCGAACTGTTCGTCATAGGTCGACTGCAAAAAGGACCAGCCAGCGATTCCCGATGACAGAAGAACCGGCCCAAAGCTCATGAGGGGCGTACCGCTAACAGACGATCCTCCCGCGGCAGCAGGCTACGCAGAGCCTTGAGACACCGATAATGGTTGTTGCTGAGCAGGGCATCCGTGGCCTCGGCCAGGCTGGCGCGGCTGTCAGAGTCGACAAAGACCTGGCTGAGCTCTTCGAGATTGCGCAGCATTTGCATACGGCTATCTTCGGGATCCGTATCACCGGTCAGTACAAGCTGGGCCGCATAGCAGACGCGGCGTACAGGCGTATTTGCCTCTTCGGGATGGATTGCGTCACGCAGACGCAGGATATTTGCATCCGGTGTCACAATTGACAGACGGCTGCGGCGGTCCCCGTTTTCAATGACAGCGCCATTGACAAGGACGCGTTCTTTAGGGGCAAGTTTTAGAACCAGTCCACTCATTTTATGTTGCTCCGCTGCGAAGGCCACGCATGATGGCTGTGTTGATATCCACCAGGGGCCTGACGTTCGCTTCACGCGACATGACCTGACCGGTGTATTCCTTCGTGAATGCAGCGAGAGATATAATCTGTTCTTTCAAGTCTGTCGGCAGCTCATTGGTTTCGCTGGCGACGTCAGCGGCAAAGAGGATCCACATTTTACGATTGTCATGCAAAGCAGAGACCATCGCTTTGAAATCATAAGGTTTCGCTTTAGCGGCTGTAATCATTTGTCGAGTGATGCGTGCAATGGCATCGAATTCCAGATCTTTGACTGTTCGCGTCGGGGCCTTTGCCGCCGAATAGGCACTCTTCGCTTTCAGAAGTGCATTCACGTGTTTTCCTAACGTATTATTTCTTCAGATTCTCTGAGAAGAGACCCGGGGCATGGGTCACACGCCCCGGGTTAAGCGGTTTAACGGAAGAGCTGCTGCAGAGTTTCTGGCGCGCTGTTCGCGATGCTCAGAGACTGAATGGCCAGCTGCTGCTGGGTCTGAAGCGCCTTAAGTCGGGCGGATGCAGATTCCATATCAGTGTCGGTCATCGCCGAGACACCCAGTTTCATCGCGTCGGTCAGTTTCGACACAAAATCACCCTGGTCTTTCAGACGCGAGGCGTCCGCACCAAGCTGTGCCGCGCCAGAGATGGCAGACTGCAGATAGGCTTCGATTTCACCCAGCGCAGTTGCGGCCGTGTCCGCATCTGTGATTGTGGTCAACGATGCAACGTCGATGGAGCTTTCAAAGTCAACCGTATCAACAGTGATCTCAACCGGAGTAGGTGTACCTGTGGGACCGACGCGGTCCAACGAGGCGAGAACACCGAGGCTGGTACCACCGGCACCGTCAACATCGCTTGCCAACAGGTTTGCACCGTTGAACTGCGACGCTGCGATGATCGATTCGATCTGGGCAACCTTCTTCAGCATGTCCGCGTCGATAGTGTCGTGGTCAACGTTTTCCGACTGCGCGGAAACAGCAAGTTCTTTCATGTCTTTCAGAACAGAAACGATCTGTTCTGCACCGGCAGAGGCAACAGCGACGGTTGCTTCGCCAACGCTCAGGCTGTCCTGAATGGCAGTGAAGCCTGCAATGTCAGATTCCATGGTCTTGGAAATGGCCCAGACAGCAGCGTTGTCTTTGGCGCTACCGACTTTTTTACCGGTAGAAACTTCGCTCTGAGTTGTTTCCAGGCTGTTGTTCACCGAAGACAGAGTCTGGAGAGCAACCATTGCGCCACTGTTTGTCAGAATGCTGGTCATAGCGTATTATTCCTTTAGCGATCGAGACACTTTGGTCTCTACTTTTTCCCTGCCCCGAAGGGCATTTTAGCGTCTTTCTGACAGTGCGTTCAGCCTACCGGCCTTCGCGCCACCTCAGTGATGAGATGCATGGAGACATTGCGACGAAAGTTACTAAGAGAGTCCTAACGGCCGGAATCGCATTCCGTAGAATTTTCATTAAATTTCAAACGGTTCAGCTACGTTTCTCCAGGCGTTGACCCATAGTGGTGCCATAGCGGGCCTTGCGTCCGGCGCTGTCATATACATCGAGGCCTTTCTTCACCCGGCGCAGTTCCGCCATACGGGTTGCAACGCTGCGGATGCCTTCCATCGCGCTGTTCAGCAGTTCCTGATTGCGCGAGACTTTTGACTGCACCTTACTCAGCGCTTCCCGCTCGAGGTTCTCTATAGTGTTGAGATTTTGGATGATGGCTTCCTTGCGGCTGAGCAGAGTCTCGATCTGATCCAGTTCACCGCGCACCAGTGCGCTGCGCTCCTGGTCGAGAATTTCATCCAGCTCGTTTATAAGGCTCTGTGGGTTCTGATTAGTCATGAGAAGACTCCTTCAGTGAATGATAAAGTGATTCGGCGAGGCCAATGCCGCCGGCTTCGGTGATTTGTTCGGCCTGCGCGCGGATCAGAAAGCTGCTGAACTGATCCTCTCCCTCGCCGCCACTACCGAGGCCTTCGCGGCTTTTTCCAAGACCGGCGGATTTCAACATTTCCGTTAAAAAGGAAGCCTCTAGCTGGTTCGCGGCGTTGCGAATCGCATCATCCTGAGTCTTTTGTTTCAGGCTGGGTGGGGCTGTTGCCGCCGGATGAGTTGTCGAGAGATTGGGCATTCTGCACCTTCCTTCAGTTTTATCTCAGATTTGCTTGATTTTTCTGAGATTGCCTCAAAAGCGGTTAAAATTACCGTAACTGCTTTGGGGTAGATGTTGAGGCATCGAGATAGAATGTCTGGAATCCCATGCTAACAAATATACTCTTTGGTCAGGCGCGTTCGAACGCAGCAGACCCGCCCAGCGTTAAGGCGACTGAAAGCCCGATGCGCCAACACGGCAGCCGTAGCTTTTCCGATCACCTCAGGGATCAAGCGAGACGCGACGGGATAAAATCAGTTTCTCAAAAAGAGCCCAATAAGCAGCCCGAAAAGGCGGCAGAGCGGCGGGACGTGGATGATGGCCCAAAGCGGGCTGATCAAGACAAGTCCAGTGCCGACCAGCCCAGGACTGCTTCTGACACCAAGACTGGTAAGGGGGAGGCGGTGCTTGACGGTGCGGTTGTTCCTGACACGGATGCGGTAGCTGCTGGCGTTGAGAGCGATCAGAGTGAGGGTGATCTGCCTGTTTTGGCCGCAGTGAGCGCGGACACCCAAGAGGAGACAGATTCTCAGATTGCCCTAGACTCTACAGAAGCGCTTACGCAGGACGCGACTGCGGCTCTGTCTGTTTCAGCGCAGGCCAGTGAGAAAGCCAGTGCCCAGGCCGGTGAGAAAGCCAGTGCGCAGGCCAGTGCCCAGGCCAGTGAGCAGGCCAGTGATGGGAAAACCGGCGCTATAGCCGCAGCTGGTGATGCCAAACTGGCCGCAGAGGCTGAGCAAGCCAAGACCGGTGCTACGGGTAATGCTGCCAAATTGGCGGCTGTGCCTGAAGATGCAAAATCCCTGACCGTTGCGGCAAAGGACTCAGTGACCCCTGAGGTCGGCAAGAGCGACACCGCGCAGCAGTCTGTTCGACCTTCGGCAGATGATCTAGTGAACACAGGTGTTGAAAACCGCCGCAGCGCCGCAGAAATCACCGGGTCCAAAGGCATGGCCGGAAACGCAGTCGGCCAGTCGGCTCAGGTCCTGGCCTCTGCTAATCCTTCGGCGGTGTCGACACAGGCCGGTGCTGCCAACCCTGCGCTTGAGCCGACCTCGCCGCGAAGTGCGGAAATGTCTGAAGAGTCTGCGCCACGCGTTGAGACTCAGGCAAACGGCAGCCTTGCGTCTCAGCGTTCGCTGGATGCCAATCAACCGCGAGCGGGCGGCGCCAAAGCGACTGCCGCCGGGGATGTCAGCCTGTCTGCAAAGGCAGCTGAGAGCGCTATGATCAGTGGGGCCGAATCCGCCAAGGCGGCTCAAAGCGGCCAGGCGACTGCGGAGAGTAGCGTCGAGGCAGCTCTGCGCGACGTGACTGCCAAGACGACCCCAACGGGAGAGGCCCTGATGGCCGCTGCCGGGCAACCCCGGGCAGGTGCTACGGTCGAACCTGGCCGTCGGGCGCAGGGGCGCGAGAGCGAAGCGCGTGAAGCACAGGCGTCAACCACAGGTAAGGGCACAGGAATCGGCTCAGCTGCCCAGGCCGCAACGGTGGCCAAAACCGCCGCAGCCGCACAGGTTAGTGCCGTTCAGCAGGCCTTTGCCGCCCAGGCCCTTGTCGCAGATGCTTCTGCTGCTGCGGCCCAGGGTGATGCGCTTTTGATGGCGGCAGAGTCCGGTCCTGAAATGCCCGGGCTGTCGCAATTGCTGACCGAAGCCGTGCTGCAGCCAGGAACTGTACACCGTCCCGAGACTCCGCGCCTGATTGCAGCACAGCTTGCCCAGGCTCTCGTTGCCAAGGGGGAGCGTAATGTCGAAGTTGCGCTGAACCCAGAGGAGCTGGGCCGGGTCAAGATGCGGGTGACCACCAGCGACACCGGTATCACGGTGGTTATCCAGACCGAGCGCCCGGAAACCGGGGACTTGATGCGCCGTCATATCAATGAGCTGGCGGATGAGTTCCGCAGGATGGGTTTTGACAATGTATCCTTTGAGTTCAGCGGTGGCGGAGCGTCAGATGGTCAGGCCAGCAGCGACGGCGATGGACAGTCCGCAGCAGGTGGATCCCCGTTGGCACAATCAGATGAAATGGCTGCGGCACCCGTCGCAGACACACCAACACAGCAGCTCCGGATGGGTAATGCCGGCGTGGACATGAGGGTCTAACAGATGACAACCGAAGTATCTGCTGCCTATCCGGTAGCGACAAACACAACGCCGACTACAGCCTCCGGCACCGGTACAAAGCTGACATCGGATTTTGACACATTCATCAAGCTGTTGACGGCTCAGGCCAAATATCAGGACCCAACAGAGCCGATGGACAATACCGAGTATGCCTCGCAGCTGGCGGAATTCTCCATGGTCGAACAACAGGTTCTGACCAATGACAACCTGGGCACGGCTCTGGGTCAGCTTGGCCTTGGCAATATGGCGGCTCTGACCGGCTGGGTTGGTATGGAAGTGCGCGCAGCAACCTCAGCCACCTTTGATGGTACCAACCCAATCAATGTAGCCCCCAACCCTGCCTCCTCGGCGGATGAGGTCACTTTGGTGGTCAGCAATGCGGCTGGCGATGAAATTAATCGCATCACGCTGCCGGTTTCTGCGGATCCCTATGATTGGGATGGCACCAACTATGCTGGCGATATAGCTCCAGCTGGCGCCTATAGTTTTGTCGTAGAAAGCAAGGTGGATGGTGAAGTTGCCATGGAGGAGCAGGCAGAAGTGTATACATCTGTCCGCGAAACCCGGATGCAGGGGAACGATGTGGTCTTGATCAACGAGACCGGCGCTGCAATCTTGGCAACCAGCGTGACGGCGCTGCGGGATCCAGGCGAAACACAGGTCTGAGTCTAAGGGCAGTGCCGCATTAGAATTGCTACTTGCCAGATGCGCGGGGGCACAGACCGGAGTGCGCCGCCCTGCAAGGCCTGGACAGAGACTTTGATTTGCGATTCTTTCAATCGCTGCGGGCGCGGGGGCTGGATGTCCCCGCGCCATTGCCGTTGCAGGGGGGGCGGTCCAACCGCGTCTGGCAGTGTGGCGATCTGGTGATAAAACTCTATCTGCCAGCCGGGCACACTCCGCTGTTTGCCAATGACCCGGCGCTTGAGGCCTCGGCGCTGTCGGCGCTCGCAGGGACCGGCATGGTGCCGGTTCTGCGTGCTTCGGGTCTTTTTGAGGGGCAGAGCTGGCTGGCCTACGGCCATATCACCGGTGCCCCCTGGCAGCGCGACACGGCGCATGTCGCGCGGCTTTTGGGTCGGTTGCACGACCAGCCCGCATTCTCAGGCGTGCCAAAAGGTGTCAATGGCAGCGCGGCCCTGGAACGACAGACCCTCGCGATTCTGGCGCAGTGCCGCCTGCAAACCGCTGATGTGGCACAGATCAGGGCATTGCGGCCCTTTGGGCAGGTGCCGCCGCTGCAGCAGCTGGCGCTGATTCACGGCGATCCGGTGCCGGGAAACCTGCTGGCCCATGATGGAACCCTGACCCTGATTGATTGGCAATGTCCGCAATTGGGGGATCCAAGCGAGGATCTGGCGCTGTTTCTGTCGCCTGCGATGCAATATCTTTATCGTGGCGCGCCGCTGTCAAAACCAGAACAAGAGGGGTTTCTGGCGGCCTATCCGGATCCCCGTATGGTTGGCCGCTACCTGGCGCTAAAGCCCTGGTTTCATTGGCGTATGGCGGCCTATTGCCTGTGGCGTAGTCAGCACGGCGAGCCGCGTGATCGGGTGGCACTGTCGCTGGAACGTGCCGCGCTGGATCAGTCCATCATACCCAAAAGAGCATAGGCCGGCGGCATCACCATCCGGCGTGCGCGGCCAAAGGGAAACCGGCTGAGACCCTGCATCACCGGCGAATAGGGCAGGTCCGGCGTCTTACCCTGTGCCAGATCGGCCAGCAGTCGTCCGGAATAGCTGCCCATAGCGACGCCATTGCCATGATAGCAAAGGCCGGCAAGCATTCCCGGATTATCGGGGAGGGGGCCGACAAAAGGCACGAGATTGCGCGACAGGCAAACCATGCCAGACCAGCTATGGGTGGTCTCAACATTCTTCCAGGCGGGGAACAGTCTTTCAAAGTCTCGGCGCAGTTTCCGGCGAATACCCTGTTCGACGCGCGGCGATGACAGCAGCCCGCCGCGCATGCCAAAAAGGAAGCGCCGGTCGGGCATCAAGCGGAAATAATGCAGCATATTGCGGCTGTCATAGGCCATTTGATCACTGAACCAGCCCTGCGCCTGCAGCTCTTCGTCGCGCAGGGGCCGCGTCACCATGGCGGTGGATTGCGTCGGCATATAGCGCGCAGACAACCAGTCGGGCAGATCATCGGAGGAATAGCCATTGGTGGCAATGATCACCTGATCACTGCGCAGGGTGCCCGCTGGCGTGGTGATGATGTGATGGCTGCCCTCGGCTGTGATCTTTTGCGCTGGGCTGTTCTGAAACAGCTGCACGCCCGCAGCACTAGCAGCCCGCGCCAGACCAAAAAGATATTTGCGCGGGTTCAGGCCAAAGCCCACCGGCGTGGTGAGCGCGCCGTAGAATTCTCCGTTCAGCCCTTCAGCGGCAAGCTGGTCTTTGGTCAATAGCAGCGGCGTGCCGCCATCGCGGGCGATGTCATCGGCCTCATGCTGCATCTTTTGCAGGGCGCGCGGACTGTGGGCCATCAGGGTTTCGCCCTTTGAATGGGTGTCCGCGTCAATCTCATGTTGGCAAGAAGCCCCGCCACCAGGTCGACAGCCGCCGCTTCGCCCTCCTCGTAGATTTCGGTGGCCTCGGGGCCATATTTGCGCAGCATGGCCTTGGCCGAGAGTTTCGAGCCACCCAGACAACAAAAGCCGCCATTGCGGCCTGACGCGCCCCAGCCGGGCGTTCGGCCTCGAGCACCGCCACTGACGCGCCAGCCTCAGCGAGATGCAGCGCCGCTGACAGCCCGGTGAAGCCACCGCCAACCACGGTGACATCCACCCGGATCTCGCCGGTCTGACTGTCCCAAACCGGGGCTGGAATAGTCTCGTCCCACCAGCAATTGTCGCGTGGGCCAGGCCCATAGGCGTAGTTGGAATAAATTCGCCGCATCAGGTGCGCTCCGCGGCTTGTTCGTCGCGCTTTTGCCGCACCATCTGACGTTTTGTCACCAGCGAGGCGGTGATCACGCCAAGGGTGACAATGGCGATCATAATGGTGGACAGGGCGTTGATTTCAGGGGAAACGCCAAGCCGTACTGCCGAGTAGATCTTGATCGGCAGGGTGGTGGCGGCAGGGCCCGAGGTGAAGGAGGCGATCACCAGATCATCCAGCGACAGGGTAAAGGCCAGGAGCCAGCCGGAAATCACCGCAGGGGCAATGATGGGCAGGGTGACGAGGCGAAAGGCCTCGGCCGGAGAGCAGCCCAGATCCAGTGCAGTCTCTTCCAGTGACCGGTCAAAGGTGACCAATCTGGAGGAGACAACCACCGAGACATAACACATTGAAAAGGTGGTATGGGCCAGCACGATGGTCAGGATTCCACGATCAAGACCCATGCCGATGAACAGCAGCAGCAGCGACAGGCCGGTGATGACTTCGGGCATTACCAGCGGTGCGTAAATCATGCCGGAAAACAGGGTGCGTCCCATGAACCGTCCGCCGCGCACCAGCACATAGGCGGCCATGGTGCCCAGCACCGTGGCAATGGTCGACGAGACCACCGCCACCTTGATCGTCACCCAGGCCGCATTGAGAAAGGCCTCATTCTGCATCAGCTCGCCATACCATTTGGTCGAAAAGCCCGCCCAAACGGTGACCAGTTTGCTCTCGTTGAAGCTAAAGATCACCAGAATGATCATCGGCACATAGAGAAAGGCAAAGCCAAGCGTCAGGGATACGGTGTTGAACCAGCTCAGGCGCTTCATTGTTCTGCCTCCTGCTGTTTTTGCTGATTGCGCTGGAACAGTACGATGGGAATGATCAGCAGCAGCAACAGAACCACGGCAACAGCCGAGGCGACGGGCCAGTCGCGGTTGGAGAAGAACTCTTCCCACAGCACCTTACCGATCATCAGCGTATCAGAGCCGCCCAGCAGCGAGGGAATGACAAACTCGCCCAGCACCGGAATAAACACCAGAAAACACCCGGCTACGATGCCGGTTTTGGACAGCGGAATTGTCACCAGCCAAAAGGCAGTCAGGCGCGAACAGCCCAGATCCTCGGCGGCCTCAATCAGCGAATCGTCCAGCCGTTCCAGGGCCGCATAGATCGGCAGGATCATAAAGGGCAGGTAGGTGTAGACGATGCCGATATAGACGGCGGTGTTGGGGGTGAGGATGGTGAGGGGCTCGGAAATGATCCCGGTCCACAGCAGGAACTGATTGAGGAAGCCTTCGTTTGATAGGATCCCCATCCAAGCATAGACCCGGATCAGAAAGCTGGTCCAGAACGGCAGGATCACCAGCATCATTAGGGTTGCGCGCCACTCTTCGGGGGCGCGCGCCATGGCATAGGCCATCGGGTATCCAACCAGCAGCGTCAGCACTGTTGAGACAAAGGCGATCTTCAGCGAGCTGAGATAGGCCTTCCAGTAGAGATCATCCTCGGAGAGCCAGACGAAATTTTCAAAATCCAGCTCGGAGAGAAAGGCCCAGATGCCGGTGGCCCAGTCAAAATGCGGTGCATAGGGCGGGCGCGCCAGCGCCACATCCGACAGCGAGATTTTCAACACAATGATAAAGGGCACCAGGAACAGCGCCAAAAGCCAGAGATACGGTACAGCAATGAGGGTAAAGCGGCGCATCAGGTCGCCAAGAGAACGCCTGCCGTGGCGGTCCAGGACAGCCAGACAGTGTATTCCCAAGTGAAGGCGCGACGTGAGATGCGGCGGGTGTTGGCGCTTTGCGCCTTGATCACCGCGCCCGAGGGCAGCTCAACGTGGTAGGTGGAAATATTGCCCAGATAGGCGATATCGAGGATCTTGCCCTGCACAACATTGTCCACACCGCTGGGTTCTTCAGCGTTGATGGTGACTTTCTCGGGGCGGATGGCAAGATGGCATTTCTGCCCGTCCGAGAAGGCGGTGGCGGAGGTCACATTGAGCGGCGCCTGACCTTCTTTCCAGGCGATGGAATAGCGGTCTTCACCGGTAGGTGTGGCGATGCCGTCAATGATGTTCACTTCGCCGATGAAATCCGCGACATAGACCGAATTGGGCGTCTCGTAGATGCGGTCAGGGGTCGCGACCTGAATGATCTTGCCGTTGTCCATGACCGCGACGCGGCTGGCGACGGTCATCGCTTCTTCCTGGTCGTGGGTCACAATGACAAAGGTGGTGCCGGTCTTTTCCTGAATGTCCATCAGCTCAAATTGCGTGTCCTGACGTAGCTTTTTATCAAGCGCGCCAAGAGGTTCATCCAGCAAAAGAAGTTTGGGTTTTTTGGCCAGAGACCGCGCCAGCGCAACCCGCTGACGCTGACCACCCGATATCTGGTGCGGCTTGCGGCGGGCAAATTTCTCCAGCCGGGTGAGGCGCAGCATTTCGTCGACACGATCAGAGATGTCGTTTTTTGGCATGGCTTCGCGTTTCAGGCCAAAGGCGATGTTTTCCCAGATGCTGAGATGCGGGAAAAGCGCGTAGGACTGAAACATCATATTGGTGGCGCGCTTGTTGGGCGGCACCGGGGCCATGTCCTGACCGGCGAGAAAGATCGCGCCTTCTGTGGGGGTTTCAAACCCGGCGAGCATCCGCATCATGGTGGTTTTGCCACAGCCCGACGGGCCCAAAAGCGCAAAGAACTCTTTTTCATAGATGCCGATGGTCAAATCGTCGATCGCCGTGAAGTCACCAAATCGTTTGGAGACATTCTGGAACTGGATCAAGGGCTTGGCCTCGGGATCGTTCCAGGGTTCGAATACAGGAATGGTCAAGCTGCTTCCCCCGCAGGGTCCAACTGGCGCAACTTTTATGGCCGCGCTTTGTCAGAGAGTTTGGTGCAAATAGGTAGAGGCAGGGCGCAACACAGCACCCTGCCGGATCAGGTCCCTGGAGTTTAGGTGCCAGATTTGATCTTGGTCCACATACGGGTGGCTTTACGCTGAACTTTGATCGGGTAACCCTCTTTGATATAAAGGTTTTTGAGCGTTTCGGCGTCTGGGTAGATCGCCGGATCCCCAATCACGTCCTCTTCCAGCATCTCCTGGCTGGCAAGGTTCCCATTGGCGTAATAGACATAGTTGGAGGCCGCAGCCATATTGCCTGCATCCATGATGAAGTTCAGGAACTTATGCGCCGCCTCGGGGTTGGGAGCATCAACAGGAATGGCCATCTGGTCAAACCACATCAGCGCGCCTTCTTTTGGGGCGTTATATTCGATTTCCACACCATTTTCGGCCTCTGCTGCGCGATCACGCGCCTGCAGAATGTCACCGGACCAGCCAAAGGCGACGCAGATGTCACCGTTTGCCAGCGCGTTGATATATTCAGAGCTGTGGAACTTTTTGATGTAGGGGCGCACGGCAGAGAGAACCGGTTCTGCCTTGGCGACCACGTCGGGATCCATGCTGTTGGGATCTTCACCGATATACTTCAGCGCGGCGGGGATCATCTCGTCGGGGGCGTCAAGGAAGTAGACACCGCAGGCGGCCAGCTTTTCCATATTGGCGGGGTTGAAAACCAGATCCAGCGAGTCGAGCGGCGCATCTTCGCCCAGCACTTCGTGAACCTTGGCGGCATTGCTGCCGATGCCGGTGGTGCCCCACATGTAGTTGACCGAATACTCGTTGCCGGGATCATACAGGCTGGTGCGCGCTTCGATGGCGTCCCACATATTCGTGATATTGGGCAGCTTTTCCATGTCCAGCTTTTGGAACGAGCCGGCCTGAATCTGGCGCGCCAGGAACGAGCCGGTGGGAACAACAACGTCATAACCCGAGCCACCCGCAAGCATTTTTGTTTCCAAAAGCTCGTTGCTGTCGAATACGTCATAGATCAATTTGATGCCGGTTTCCGCTTCGAACTTTGCCAGCAGCTCTTCGTCAATATAGTCGGACCAGTTGTAGACGCGCACTTCTTCTGCCATGGCGGCGGAGCCGAGCAAGGCGACGATGGCGGTGGTTGTCATCATTTTGAGTGTCATGAATATCTCCCTGTGGGTACCGGTGTCAGCCCGGCTATGCTGGATTTGATCAAGTTTTGCCTCGTTCGGCAATACTGTTTATGTTTCCACCGGGCAGAACTTCGTGCAAGCTGCCCAAAAATTAGGAGGAAAAGCCCCAGTGTCGGTGACCAATTCAGCAACTCAGGGAGCCCCAGGTGAGGGAGCCAAATTGCCCGCCCATGAAACCGTCTATCAACAGCTGCGGGCGCAGATACTTTTTGGAGAGTTGGCGCCAGGGCAAGCGGTCACAATACAGGGTCTGACAGAGGCGCTGAATGCTGGCATGACGCCGGTGCGTGAGGCCATTCGCCGGCTGATTTCAGATGGGGCTTTGGTGTTTCAGGGCAACCGCCGTGTCTCGGTGCCGCTGCTGCGCTCTGAAGACATTGATGAGCTGGGTTTTGTCAGGAAAACAATAGAGTCCGAGCTGGCCCGCCGGGCCGCTCTGCATATCACGGATGATCAGATTGACCAGCTTGAGGCGATAGATACGGCCCTGGATCAGGCGATATCTGCCGGCGATGTTGCGGGCTATCTGGTGCAGAACTACAGCTTCCACTCTGGGCTGTATGCCTGTGCAAATGCGCCGATCATGGCGGACCTTGCTGATCGTCTCTGGCTGCGCTTTGGCCCCTCCCTGCGGGTGGGTCGCGGCCGCTTCGGCACCCAGAGCTTTCCGGACCGCCATAAAGACATCCTTGAGGCCATGCGACAAAGGCAGCCAGAAAAAGTTGCGCTGGCGATGGAAAAAGACGTGGCACAGGGCATGGAACAGGTGAGCCAGGGCCTGGGCCGCGCCAACTGATTCGATTGACAAGGCGAAATTTGATCATATTCTGATGGCAACCTCTTACGGATGGAGTCAGCCCGATGAACGCGATCACCAATCACATGCCCACGGCCGAATTGCAGGCTCTGGACGCCGCCCACCATATGCATCCTTTTACCGCCAATGGTGAGTTGGCCGAAAAGGGCACGCGTATCATCACCCGCGCCAGCGGCGTTACGCTGACCGACAGCGAAGGCAACGAGATCCTCGATGCGATGGCCGGGCTTTGGTGCGTCAATATCGGCTATGGCCGTGATGAGCTGGCCGATGTCGCGGCGCGTCAGATGCGCGAGCTGCCCTATTACAACACCTTCTTTCAGACCAGCCACGCCCCGGCCATCGCGCTGGCGGCCAAAATCGCTGAACTGGCGCCGGGCGATCTGAACCATGTGTTCTTTGCCGGGTCCGGCTCTGAGGCAAATGACACCAATATCCGCATGGTGCGGCACTATTGGGCGCTGAAGGGCAAGCCGACAAAATCCATTCTTATCAGCCGTAAGAACGCCTATCACGGATCAACTGTTGGCAGTGGCTCATTGGGCGGCATGAGCGCGATGCACGAGCAGGGTGGCTTGCCGATCCCGGATATTCACCACATCAACCAGCCCCATTGGTGGGCTGAGGGCGGCGACACCCCTGAGGATGACTTTGGTCTGGCGCGGGCGCAGGAGCTGGAAGCGGCCATTCTGGAGCTGGGCGAAGATCGCGTTGCCGCCTTTATCGCAGAGCCGGTGCAGGGCGCCGGGGGTGTCATCGTGCCGCCAGCCACCTATTGGCCGGAAATCCAGCGCATCTGCGATAAGTATGAAATCCTGTTGATCGCCGATGAGGTCATCTGCGGATTTGGCCGGACCGGCAACTGGTTTGGCTCTGAAACCGTAGGCATTCGACCTGACATCATGACCATCGCCAAAGGCCTTTCCTCGGGCTATGCGCCCATCGGCGGATCCATTGTATCTGACGAGGTCGCCGCGGTGATTGGTTCGGATGAGTTCAACCATGGCTACACCTATTCCGGCCATCCCGTGGCCTCGGCTGTCGCCTTGGAGAACCTTGCGTATTCTGGAAGAAGAAGACGTTGTTGGCCATGTTCAAAACGTGGCTGGCCCCTATCTGAAAGAGAAATGGGAGGCCCTCGCGGATCATCCGCTGGTTGGGGAAGCCAGAATTGTTGGTATGATGGGCTCGATTGCCCTGACCCCCAACAAGGCCACCCGTGCAGCGTTTGCCGCCGCTGGTGGCACCATCGGCTATATCTGCCGCGAGCGCTGCTTTGCCAACAATCTGATCATGCGCCACGTGGGAGACCGGATGATCATCTCGCCTCCGCTGGTGATTGAACCCGCAGACATTGATGTGTTGATCGCGCGCGCGCGCAAGTCGCTGGATGAATGCTACGCGATTCTGCAGGAGCAGGATTTGCTGCACAGCGCGTAATTTCTCATGAACGGGACGGATCGCGCCGCATTTTTTTGCTGAGCGGAAATTTCGCCTCGCGCCTGTCAGGTGCGGGGCGTCTTTGCATTTCGCCTCCAATTTGTGCTGATTAAGGTTTGCCTGTCGCAACAGCAGCGAAAACCGCTAAATCTGTCGCAAATCTGATCGGGGGTGTCGCAGACAGTCTAAGTCAGCTACTATATGATCCTAAGCTGGTTAAAATACCTATTCTGATGATCCGGTTGCATACCGCACCAAGGGTGTGCTTACATTAAAGAAGAAGCGCAGAACCAATCTGCCGATTATACAAACGGGGAGCCTGATTTGGCTGATGCGTCAAACGCCGACGCGTTCGTGGAATTCGAACGCGTGCAGAAGAGTTACGATGGTGAGAACCTTGTCGTAAAAGATTTGAACCTCACTATGCCCAAGGGTGAATTCCTCACCATGTTGGGCCCCTCGGGTTCTGGCAAAACAACCTGCCTGATGATGTTGGCCGGATTTGAGACTGCAACCCATGGCGATATCCGTCTTGGTGGCACCTCGATCAACAACATCCCACCGCACAAACGCGGCATCGGCATGGTGTTTCAGAACTACGCTTTGTTTCCGCATATGACGATCGCCGAGAACCTTTCCTTCCCGTTGGAGGTCCGCAAGATTGGCAAGTCGGATCGTGAGGCAAAGGTGAAGCGGGCGCTGGATATGGTGGAAATGGGCGCCTTTGGCGGCCGTCGTCCCTCGCAGCTTTCTGGTGGTCAGCAGCAGCGTATTGCTTTGGCCCGCGCACTGGTGTTTGAACCTGAACTGGTTTTGATGGATGAACCCCTTGGCGCGCTGGACAAGCAGCTGCGCGAAAAGATGCAGTTCGAAATCACCCACCTGGCGCATCGTCTGGGCATCACCGTGGTCTATGTGACCCACGACGAGACAGAAGCCCTGACCATGTCGGACCGCGTTGCGGTGTTTGAAGATGGCCGCATTCAGCAGCTGGCGCCGCCAGACAAGCTGTATGAAGAACCACAAAACAGCTTTGTGGCGCAGTTCATCGGTGCAAATAACACCCTCGACGGCACCGTCAAAGAGATCAACAATGGTGTTGCTCTGGTCCAGCTGGACGGCGGAGAGCTGATCGACTGTCGGCCGGTCAACGTCAGCAAACCCGGCGAGCGCACCCGCGTGTCCATTCGTCCCGAGCGCGTTGAATACAACAAAGAGCGTCTTGCTGAGGGGGTCCACACCCTGAAGGCCGAAGTGCTCGAATTCATCTACATGGGCGATATCTTCCGCACCCGTCTGCGGGTTGCTGGCAATGAAGAATTCGTCATCAAGACACGAAATGCCCCCGATCAGGAGCGTCTGAAGCCCGGTCAGCAGATTGAAATCGGCTGGCTGCCCAGTGACTGCCACGCCCTGGACGCCTGATCCGGACGCCTGATCCGGGCGGCACATAAGCATAACCTCTGGCGATCATGACCGGGGGGACAAAAGTTTCCGAACGATTGTATAACAAGGAGTGAACCCTCATGAAGATGACAAAACTGTCAGCATTGGCGATGACCACGGCGCTTTGCGCGCCTGCGGCCTTTGCCGAAGACATGTCTAACGAACTGACCCTGGTGTCCTGGGGCGGTGCCTATCAGGCCAGCCAGCACAAAGCCTATGTTGAGCCCTATATTGCGGCGAACCCTGGCCTGAAGGTCATCTGGGACGAAAGCTCGGGCGAAGCTGTTGCGAAACTGCGCGCCATGAACGAAACCGGCAATGTAACCTGGGATCTGGTTGACGCGGTTGCCTCTGACGCCATGCGCCTGTGCGACGAAGGTCTGGCCGATGAAATCGACCATGACGCAGATCTGGCCGCAGCCCCCGATGGCACCTCGGCCTCCGACGACTTTGGCAACCTGTTGGTTTCCGACTGCTTTGTGCCACAGATCGTTTACTCGACCACCTTTGGCTACCGCACCGACCTGGTTGGCGCCGAAGCGCCGACCACCGTTTGTGACGTGTTTGACCTGGCAAAGTTCCCCGGCAAACGTGCGCTGCAAAAGCGTCCAATCGACAACCTTGAGTGGGCTCTGTATTGCGACGGCGTTGCCAAGGACGACATCTATGACGTTCTGGGCACCGACGAAGGTGTAGCGCAGGCCCTGGCCAAGCTCGACACCATCAAGGAAAGCGTTGTCTGGTGGTCTGCTGGTGCGGAAACACCCCAGCTGCTGGCCGATGGCGAAGTTATCATGGGTTTCGACCTACAACGGCCGTCTGTTCTCGGCCATTGCCGAGCAGAACCAGCCGATTGGTATGCTCTGGGACATGCAGTCCTTTGACCTGGACGGCTGGATCGTTCCCGCCGGTCTGCCTGCTGACCGCAAAGCCCGCGTCATGGACTTCCTGAAGTTCGCAACCGACACGCAGCGTCTTGCGGATCAGGCGGCCTACATCTCTTACGGCCCGGCCCGTGCCTCTTCGGCGCCTCTGGTTGGTAAGCACGCTGAGCTGGGCATCGACATGGCACCCCATATGCCTACCGATCCTGCAAACTCGGCTAACGTGCACACCTATGACTATGAGTGGTGGGCAGACAACCGTGACGATCTGGACGGAAAGTTCCAGGCCTGGTTGGTCAAGTAATCTGACCTCGTTGTGAGACTGGGAAAGGGCCCGGCCCCAGTGCCGGGCCCCTTCTCCACAAACAAAAAGACCCGACGGGGACCCCCACCATGAGTGATACCACCCAAAACGGCCCAGTGCTGGCCGCTGATGGCACGCCTCTGAAGCGTAGCCTCGCAAAGGCACTGCGGATGCAGAAGATCCGGGCACTGATGCTGATCGCACCCTTGCTCTTGCTTATTCTTGTGACCTTCATCCTGCCGGTTGGCGACATGCTGTTCCGTTCGGTGGACAATCGCATCGTTCAGGAGGTTCTGCCGCAGACTGTAAAGGCGCTCGAGAGTTGGGATCCGGCCTCGCCGGAGCTGCCCGATGAGGCGGTTTTCGCCGCCCTGGCCGTTGATCTGAAGGCCGCGGCCGAGGCCAAGGGCCACACCAAAGTTGCAAAACGCCTGAACTATGAGAATCCCGGAATTTCCTCGGTTTTTCGTAAATCTGGCCGTAAAATCAAAAAATGGGACGTTGAGAATGAAGGCCCCTACAAGGAGCGCCTGATTGAGCTCAACGATGGCTGGGCCGATATTGAGCTCTGGCGGACCATCAAAACCTATTCCGGCCTTCGAACCATGGGCTATTTCCTCAACGCGGTGGATCTGAAACTGGGCTCCGACGGTGTCGAGGTGCGCCCCGAGACCGAGCGCATCTACAATACCATGCTGATCCGGACCATGCGGATGTCCCTGATCATCATGTTCAGCTGTATCCTGCTTGGCTATCCGGTTGCCTGGTTGCTGGCCAATCTTCCGACCCGAACCGCCAACCTGCTGATGATCCTGGTGCTTTTGCCTTTCTGGACCTCGCTGCTGGTGCGAACCTCGTCCTGGAAAATCCTGCTGCAACAGCAGGGTGTCATCAATGACGTGTTGGTCTGGATTGGTCTTGTGGCGGACGACAACCGACTTGTGCTGATCAACAACGAGCTGGGCACCATCATTGCGATGACCCATATCCTGCTGCCCTTTATGATCTTGCCGATGTATTCGGTGATGCAGACAATTCAGCCAACCTATCTGCGGGCGGCAAAATCGCTGGGCGCCACCAACTGGACGGCCTTCTGGCGGGTCTACTTCCCGCAGTCAATTCCAGGTATTGGCGCGGGATCCATTCTCTGCTTCATCCTTGCTGTGGGCTACTACATCACCCCCGCGCTGGTTGGTGGCACCAAGGGCACCTTTATCTCTAACCTGATCGCCTATCACATCTCGACATCGGGCAACTGGGGGCTGGGCGCCGCACTGGGAGCAATTTTGCTGGTGGTGGTTCTGCTGCTGTACTGGGTCTATGACAAGATTGTCGGCATCGACAACGTGAAGCTGGGGTAACCGACAATGAGTGCACTTCCTCCATATGCGACAACCGGCCAACGGGTTTGGTACTACTCTTTTCGGGTAATCTGCGGGTTGATCTTTTTCTTCCTGATTGCGCCGATCATCGTCATCATCCCTCTGAGCTTTAATGCGCAGGACTTCTTTACCTTCACGCCGGAAATGCTGCGGCTCGATCCTGAAGGGTTTTCGCTAAAGCACTACCGCGATTTCTTCAGCAATGACTCCTGGCAGAGCTCTATGTGGAACTCGCTGAAGATCGCGCCGATGGCGACGCTGGTCTCGGTGACCTTTGGCACCCTGGCGGCAATCGGTCTTAGCCAGCCACATGTGCCCTTCCGCCGCGCAATCATGGCGATTCTGATCTCGCCCATGATCGTGCCGCTGATCATCTCGGCCGCCGGTATGTACTTTTTCTATAGCCGGATTGGTCTGCAGGGCACCTATTTTGGTGTGGTTCTGGCGCATGCGGCATTGGGTATCCCCTTTGTGATCATCACTGTGACCGCAACGCTTGTGGGATTTGACCGCTCGCTGACGCGTGCTGCGGCCAATATGGGGGCTGACCCCGTGACCACCTTCTTCCGCATTCAGATGCCGCTGATCCTGCCGGGCGTGATTTCCGGCGGTCTGTTTGCCTTTATCACCTCGTTCGATGAGGTGGTGGTGGTGCTGTTTGTTGGCTCTGCCGGCCAAAAGACGCTGTCCTGGCAGATGTTCATCGGCCTGCGTGAGCAGATTTCACCCACCATTCTGGCGGTGGCGACCCTCTTGGTGGCGATTTCGATCATGCTGCTGGCAACGGTTGAGATGCTGCGGCGCCGCTCGGAACGTCTGCGCGGTATGAGCCCCAGCTAAGGCGCTGCCTGAGATCATAAAGAAAAGGCCCCGAGGATTTTCGGGGCCTTTTTTATGCGAGTAGTCAGTTTCTTTGATGGTCCCAGTGTCTGATGGTCCCAGTGTCAGGGCTAACGTTTACGCTCTACCTTGCGTTTCACCTTGGCGGCCTTGTGCTTGGATTTGCTGCTCTTGCGCTTGATATGGCGCCCGGCTGGGCTGCGCCGACCGCTGCCACTGCGGCCTTTTGGCAGGCCTTCGCCCTCAATCGCCAACAGTTCCAGCTCCAGCCCGCCGGTGACTGGCGCGGCCTGGGTGAGGCGTACGGTAACCCGTTGCCCAATCGAGAGGGTGAGGCCGGTGTCGACACCAATCAGCGCTCCGGCATCGGCGTCGAAATTGAAATACTCGCGGCCAATGGTGCGTACCGGAACCAGACCGTCAGCGCCGGTTTCATCCATCTTCACAAAGGCACCAAAGCGCGCAATGCCGCTTATGCGTCCGGTGAATTCATTGCCAACCCGTTCCGACAGATAGGCCGCTAGATAGCGATCCGTGGTGTCGCGTTCTGCGATCATCGAACGGCGCTCGGTCTCGGAAATATGGGTGGCAGTCTCGTCCAACCCGTCAATCTCAGCCGGTGACAACCCATCATCGCCCCAGCCATGGGCCGAGACCAGTGAGCGGTGCACGATGAGGTCGGCGTAGCGCCGGATGGGCGAGGTGAAATGCGCATAGTTGCGCAGCGCGAGGCCAAAGTGGCCAAAGTTCTCTGGCGTATAATAAGCCTGCTGCATCGAGCGCAGGGCGGAGATATTGATCAGCTCGGCGTCATCGGTCCCCGCCGCGCTATTGAGCAGCGCATTGAGGTGCCTGGTCTGCAGTACCTGTCCCTTGGCAAGTGGCAACCCGGCGGCCAGGGCGGTTTCGCGCAGCGCTTCCAGCTTTTGTGGGGCGGGTTCTTCGTGAACCCGGAACAACAGTGGCGAGAGCTTTTTGATCAGGGTTTCTGCGGCTGACACATTGGCGAGAATCATGAATTCTTCGATCAGGCGATGCGCATCCAGCCGGTCGCGGAAGGCCACCGAAGTGACCTCGCCACTGTCGCTCAGGATGATTTTGCGCTCAGGCAGATCCAGGTCCAGCGGCTCGCGTTCGGCGCGGGCCTGCTTTAGGGCCTCATAGGCGGCATAGAGCGGTTTGATCACCGGCTCCAAAAAGCGCTCGGTGCGCTCTGTTAGCTGCCCGTCCATGGCGTCCTGCACCTCGGCGTAATGCAGCGAGGCGTCAGACTGCATCAGAGCCCGCACAAAGCGGTGCGAGATTTTGTTGCCCGCAGCGTCGATCTGCATGCAAACGGCCAGACAGGGACGCGGCACGCCCTCGTGCCAAGAGCACAGATCGCCAGACAGCCGGTCCGGCAGCATTGGCACCACCCGGTCGGGGAAATAAGAGGAATTACCGCGTTTGCGCGCTTCGCGGTCCAGCGCGCTGCCGGGGGTCACATAGGCGGCGACATCGGCGATGGCGACCCAGATGATATGGCCACCGGGGTTTTTGGGATCGGAATCGGCTTCGGCATAGCAGGCGTCATCATGGTCGCGCGCGTCCGCCGGATCGATGGTGATCAGGGGCATCTCGCGCAGATCTTCGCGGCCCGTAAGGCCCATGGGTTTGGCGGCATTTGCCTCGGCGACCACCTTATCTGGGAACGCGTCCGGGATGCCGTGCTGGTGGATCGCAATCAGCGACACCGCCTTTGGCGCGCTGGGATCCCCGAGACGGGCCACAATCCGGGCACGTGGCAGGCCCATGCGGCCCTTGGGGCCAGCCTGTTCTGCCTCGACCAACTCGCCATCGCGGGCGCCCTGCATCACATCTGCCGCCACGGTCCACTCGTTGGAAGAGGACTTGTCGATAGGAACAATGCGGCCGCCCTCGGCCCCCTTGCGGAAAATGCCGATCACCCGCTTGGGATTGACGCCAATGCGTCGGATAAGGCGGGCTTCATAGTGGTGATCCGTGCCCTCAACCTTGCTGAGCCGGGCCAGAATGCGATCGCCCTGACCCAACGCAGGCCCGCCCGCTGCGGTGACCAACAGAACGACAGGCTCAACCCCCTCACCGTGCCATTCCATCGGCTCTGCATACAGGTCGCCATTGTCGTCAGGCGCTTTGATTTGCAACAGGGTGACGGGCGGCAATTGCTCGGGGTCGCGATAGGTCTTGTTGCGCTTTTGCAGATGACCTTCGGCCTCCAGCTCTTTGAGCAGGCGCTTGAGATCAATGCGGTCAGCGCCCTTGATGCCAAAAGCTTTGGCAATGTCACGTTTCGCGGTTTGGGTCGGGTGGGCACTGATCCAATCGAGGATCTCGGCCTTGGAGGGTATACGGCTCATAGCCCCGCCTAGCATGGCTGGCCGGGCAGGTCATGGAGAAAAACACCCAGGGACCAG
>NZ_MWVJ01000078.1 GCF_002087335.1 Pseudophaeobacter leonis | reverse complement strand
ATTAGCTCGGGCCTTTTTGTCATCAGATCATGGCCGCTAAGAGTGCCTGTCACAATACAGCCTAAAGAACGGCCTCCATAACGGCGAAAGAATTGGTTTGGTGAATGCCAGGGAGCTTGTTTATCTTGTCGCCAAGAACAACCCTGAAGTGCGCGATATCCCGCGTTCGCACCGTCAGCAAATAGTCGAATGAGCCTGCCACCATCAGGCAGCTTTCAACTTCTGGAATATCCTTAACGACACGGTTGAATGCGTCGAGGGAGTTATCACCAGCCGTTGCAGCCAGTGAGACCTGCACAATGGTCAGATGTCCCAGCCCAAGCTGTTCCATGTTCAAAACGGCCCGGTACCCACTGATATAGCCGGACCTTTCGAGGCGTTTCACGCGCTCGGAACATGGTGTGTTTGTCAGGTTTACACGCGTCGCGAGATCCACAATCGAAAGTCTTCCATTGGCTTCCAATTCTTTCAGGATTTTCTGATCGATTCTATCGAGTTCTCCAACCATTTCTCTAGCCATTGGGTATAATTCCTAATTTTTGGCTTAATAGCGCGAAAAACACCTGCCTTATACCTGCATTTGCCAACACTTACTAGTGAAAACAACTTTAACTATGAGAGAGCGGTCGAGCTGCGCTGATGCTGTTCTGATCGCTTTCCTGTGAGGGCGAAGCTCTCGTAGTGGTAAAAATACTTTCAGGGAGAATGCTATGACCGCTAAAATTGTAGTTGGACTGGATGGGACAGAAACGGGTGAACGCGCACTCGCATTTGCAAAAGACCTGGCCTCAAAAATGGAGGCCTGCGAATTGATTGCTATCTATGTAATTGAATGGTCCCCCTTCACATTTCAAACAGCAGAAGAAAACGCACAACGGCACAAACGGCGTGAAGAGGAAATTGCGCTTGCCACAACGCGCATTGTTGATCCCGCAGTGGCAGCGTTGAAAGCCGCAGGGTTTAAGGCCAGTGGCATTGTGCGGCACGGCGATGTTGCTGAGACCCTGAACCAGCTGACCGTTGAAAACGGCGGCTCGCAGATCATCGTGGGGCGTGCCTCTTCTGACGGGTTTGCCAAGCGCGTTTTTGGCAGCTCGACACAGAATCTTGTGATGCACGCCAGTGTGCCCGTAACGGTTGTGGGATAGGATATGTCATGAAAAATTCATCAGTATTCTGGCTCACCTCTGCGGTTGCGGCCATGGCGACATCGCCGCTTGCAGCACAAGAGGCGATGGGCATCGATGAAAAAGTGAACCAGGTCTTTGCCGAGCTGACCGGGCCTTTTGTCAGCCTGATCTTTGCGCCTTTTCCCGGAACAAGCTTTCCCTGGATCGTGATGTGGCTGGTGATCGCCGCGTCTATTTTTACGCTCTATTTTGGCTTTGTGCAGTTTCGGTTTTTCAAACACGCTATTCAGCTGGTTAAAGGCGACTATTCCGATCCCAATGATGCAGGCGAGGTGAGCCATTTCCAGGCGCTTGCAACTGCGTTGTCCGGCACGGTTGGTCTTGGCAATATTGCCGGTGTTGCTGTCGCGGTTGGAATTGGCGGGCCAGGGGCCACATTCTGGATGATCCTCGCGGGTCTTTTGGGGATGGCGTCAAAATTCACCGAATGTACGCTTGGCGTTAAGTACCGGAATGAATACGAAGACGGCACCGTGTCAGGTGGCCCGATGTATTACATCTCCAAGGGATTTGATGAGCTGGGCCTGCCGGGTGGTAAAATCCTGGCGGTGGTCTTTTCAGTCTTTTGTATTCTCGGCGCTCTTGGCGGCGGCAATATGTTCCAGGCCAATCAGGCACATGCGCAAATCTCGGGCATTCTTGGCGACTATCCTGGCTGGATTACCGGCATAATATTTGCAGGCGTTGTCTTTGCCGTGATCGTAGGGGGTATTAAATCCATTGCCAATGTGACCGAAAAAGTCGTGCCAATTATGGGCATTCTCTACGTCGGTGCGGCGCTGATCATTCTGATCGTAAACTATGATCAGATCGGTTGGGCCTTTGGTCAGATCTTTGCAGGGGCCTTTACCGGGCTCGGCGTTGCCGGCGGTATGGTTGGGGCCCTGATCCAGGGCTTCAAACGGGCGGCGTTCTCTAACGAGGCTGGCGTTGGCTCGGCTGCGATTGCCCACTCTGCGGTGAAAACCAAAGAGCCGATCACTGAAGGCTTTGTCTCTTTGCTTGAGCCGCTGATCGACACTGTTGTAATCTGCACCATGACAGCGCTGGTGATCGTTATCTCGCAGCAGTTGCTCATTGATCCCGCGACTGGCAACTATCTACTGAATGACACAGGTTCGGCCATTGCCACTGTCGATGGCAACTCTGGAGTTGCTTTGACCTCGGCTGCCTTTGCCTCGGGTATCAGCTGGTTCCCCTATGTTCTGGCTATTGCCGTGGTGCTGTTTGCCTTTTCGACCATGATCTCCTGGAGCTATTATGGGCTGAAAGCCTGGACCTATCTCTTTGGCGAGAGCAAAACCTCTGAGTTGGTTTTCAAAGTCATCTTCTGCGTCTTTGTCGTCATTGGCGCTGCAGCCTCGCTGGGCCCGGTTATTGATTTCTCGGATGCTGCGATCTTTGCCATGGCTGTGGTCAACATCTTCTGTCTCTACTTCCTGATGAAGCTGGTGAAGCGCGAGCTTGCCTCTTATGCCGGGCGTCTCGCGAGCGGTGAGATCAAAAAGTTCACTCACTAAGCAACAAGCTCCGACGCGGCTGCATCGCGTCGGAGCACATTTGGTCTCATCTGTTTTCACTTTTCAAACCTTAAGGTTTTGAATGCCGCCTGACCGCCGCCTGATATCGCTGCCTTATCGTAGCCTGTCAGCAGTTATACCTTAGGGCAGGCCTCTGTCGCAGCCTGCAGCATGTAGCGGGATCCTTTGTCGTTGATAGCGCTGCTTGCGTTGCTCTGGCAAATTGCGGGATCTGGGGCATGCGCCATGAGGGGGCAGGGTGAAAAAAATGTCTAAAACGAATCCGTGAAGACCGCAAAAAAACGCAAATATCCCATAGGGTTTCGCTGAGTGCATTGCTGCATTGTTTTGAGCGCAGGCGCTATGTGACGCAGTTCACTTAAGTTTATCGCCCTTCGGCCAAAAGGTGCCACTCTTGCTGTGCTGCGCGCAAAAAAACGCCAATTATTCCGGGACGGGAGCACAAATTTATTTTCAAGACTGCGCCTGAATAAAACTGATAGTTAAAAAGAACTCGAGGTTCGGATCCCTGGGATGGAGGGAGGTCGTGCCACGAAAGTACATTCAGGAGACTCAGATCCATGAGCACCAAACTCGTATTGCGCAGCAGCGCGGCAGTTGCAGCCGCCTTGCTGGCGGCACCGGCTCTTGCGGGCCCAACATACACCAACGATAACGGCGGCAGCTTCCGCTGGTTTGGTCAACTCAACCCATCCTTCCAATCCTACGATGACGGTGTTGATGATTATAACCGGCTTGTCGACAACGCCTCGTCCAATTCGCGCATCGGCTTTTTGGTCGAGCAGGCGTTTGGCGCAAACACCCTGAAGTTCAACTTTGAAACTGCGTTCGGTTTTCGCGCCTCCGACGGCATTGACCAGACCACAAAGGGTGACAGTCTGAGCTGGAGCCGCACCAACATCCGTCACGTCGATTTTCAATTCGAGACGGCCAACTACGGCACGTTCTCTGCGGGTCAGGGCTCTATGGCCTCTGACGGTATCACCGGCGCTGACTTCTCCGGCACCGGCCTGGGCGCAGGGGTATCGGTTGCGGATATCGGCGGCGGCTATGCATTCCGCACGTCCGGCGGCGCCCTGAGCACCGTTGCAATCGGCGATGCCTTCACCGATCTCGACGGCAGCCGTCTTGGCCGTGTGCGCTATGACAGCAACAACTTTGCTGGTTTCACCTTCTCGGCCTCTTACGGGACCGACATTCTGGCCACCAACAATGACCGTGAGACCTATGACGTCGCCGTGCGCTACGGCAACGACGATCTGGGGGCCTTTGCGCTTGATGCGGGCCTGGCTGCGGCCTGGACCGAACAGACCGGTCGCCAGGACCGTCGTGACGTGTCCGGCTCGGTCTCGGTACTGCACAAAGACACCGGCGTGTCTATGACAGTTGCTGCGGGTGATCGGGATATTTCGGGCAACTATGCCTATGCCAAGCTCGGCTATTCGGCGGATCTGATCGCTGCGGGTAAGACCTCGTTCTCGGTTGACTACTATGATGGTTCCGACTTTGTTTCTGCCGGTGACTCCTCAGAGTCCTGGGGTGTGGCTGCGGTTCAGAAAATCGACCGTTTCAACGTCGAAACCTATCTGGCCTACCGTGACTACTCTTACAGCGACACATCCGCGACCACCTACCAGGATGCCAACGTAATCCTGGCCGGCGCGCGCTGGAAGTTCTGAAGACACGCCTTCCCTCGGGTTTTCTAAACGAGAAGCACGTCCCCATTCCGGGGGCGTGCTTTTTTGCTGTTTGGGCGGGAAATCGGAGGGTTTTTTACCTTTGAGGCGGCGAAACAGGCAATCGCTCTTGCACCGCGCCGCCAGTAACAATAGAAGGCCTCAAATTGTCTGAGGGCGTCGTCTGTGTGCGCGCCCGGAATCGCTATGGGGTATAGGATGCAGGTCACCGAGACGCTGAACGAAGGTCTGAAACGCGGCTACGCCATCACGGTAACTGCTGCCGAGTTGGACGCGAAGGTCAATGAAAAGCTGGTTGAATCGCAGCCAGAAATCGAAATGAAGGGCTTTCGCAAAGGCAAAGTGCCTATGGCTCTGCTGAAAAAGCAGTTTGGTCAGCGCATGATTGGCGAAGCGATGCAGGAAGCCATCGATGGCGCCATGAACACGCATTTCGAGGACAGCGGTGACCGTCCTGCCATGCAGCCCGACGTTCAGATGACCAACGACGACTGGAAAGAAGGCGACGACGTAGAAGTCAACATGACCTACGAAGCTCTGCCTGCGATCCCTGAGGTCGACCTCTCCGGTGTGACCCTTGAGAAACTGGTTGTGAAAGCCGAAGAAGAGGCCGTAACCGAAGCGCTGGAAAACCTGGCTGAAAACGCCCAGGATTTTGAAGCCCGCGCCGAAGGTGCTGCTGCTGAAGATGGCGACCAGGTTGTCATCGACTTCCTTGGTAAAGTTGACGGCGAGGCCTTTGAAGGCGGCGCGGCTGACGACTATCCACTGGTTCTGGGTTCCAACTCTTTCATCCCCGGCTTTGAAGAGCAGCTGGTTGGCGTGAAGACCGGCGACGAAAAAGACGTCTCCGTGACCTTCCCCGAAGAGTACCAGGCCGAGCATCTTGCCGGCAAAGAAGCCGTTTTCTCCTGCACCATCAAAGAGGTCAAAGCCCCCAAGGCGGCTGAGATCAATGACGAGATGGCCAAGAAATTCGGCGCCGAAGATCTTGAGACCCTGAAGGTTCAGATCCGTGAACGCTTGGAGGCTGAATATGCCGGTGCTGCCCGCGCTGTCATGAAGCGCGCCACTCTGGACAAGCTCGACGAGCTGGTGTCCTTTGACCTGCCACCTTCGCTGGTCGAAGCAGAAGCCAAGCAGATCTCGCATCAGCTGTGGCACGAGGATCACCCCGAGGTCGAAGGCCATGACCACGGTGAGATCGAGACCACTGAAGAGCACACCAAGCTTGCCGAGCGTCGTGTGCGTCTTGGCCTGCTGTTGGCAGAACTCGGCCAGAAAGCCGAAGTCGAAGTCACCGATGCTGAAATGACCCAGGCGATCATGGCGCAGGCGCGTCAGTACCCTGGTCAGGAGCGTCAGTTCTTTGAGTTCATTCAGCAGAACGCTCAGATGCAGCAGCAGCTGCGTGCGCCTCTGTTTGAAGACAAAGTCATCGACCACCTGTTTGAGCAGGCTTCGGTTGAAGAAAAAGAAGTCTCCAAAGACGATCTGCAAAAAGCCGTTGAGGCTTTGGAAGAAGAGTAAACCACTCTCTCTTGATGTTTTGTTGAAAGGCCGCCTTCGGGCGGCCTTTTTGCGTTTTTGCTGGCAGCAGCCTTTCTGAAAAACCCCTCCAAAAGGGGGCTTACTGGCTAATATCTGTTTTAATTCATCTGGGTATCCGTTTCTCGAATGCTCCTAACAGGTTCGTAATACTTCTCGCTCAAGCTCCGGTTGAAAGTAATCAGCAGGGCATCACCATGACTGTTAAAGCAACGCAAAAGAAACGGCGGTTTTCGCTGGCCAACATGAAGACCAAAACAAAAGTGATTTCAGTAGCGCTGTTTCCGCTCATACTGGTTGCTGGAGTGGGCGTTCTGACGGTCGTTGACCTTGAAAAAATGTCGGAAACTGCAAAATGGGTTGAGCATACTCAAACCGCGCTGACCAAATCGGTTCAGATCAAGGCGTCCGGGCTCGAGATGGAAGCAGGGCTTCGCGGCTATCTTCTTGCGGGCCAGGACCAGTATCTGGAGCCATATGAGGCAGGCTCTGCCGAGACGTTTACGGCCCTGGCCGAGCTGCGTGAGGAGGTCAGTCATATCCCAGAACAGGTCGAAAGACTGACGCAGGCCGAGAGCGCGCTCCGGGAATGGCAGACTGACGTTGCTGAAAGCGCGATCCATTTGCGGCGTGAAATCGGTGATGCCCTGACAATGAATGACATGGCCGCCGAAGTGAAAAAGGCCAAAGGCAAAACCTACTTTGACGCGTTTCGGGCCGAGATTGTAAGCTTCATTGAAGATGAAGAAGTTCTGTTGGCAGATCGCCGTCAGGTCTTTGGCACCTTGGTGAAGACAGGTATCGGCGGCCCCGAGTACATGTTGAGTTCGCTCGAAGCGGTTGAGTTGGCACATTCGGTGATCAGCGAGGCCAAGGATCTATTGGGCGCGGCCGTGAGCATGGAATCCGGCATGCGCGGCTTTCTTTTGTCTGGCGATCCTGAGTTTCTACATCCCTATACTGCGGGTGTGGAGCAGTTTGATCAATTGATCGCGAGCCTGATGGAGAAGTCCAGCGAGCGTTTGATCCAGCTGAACCGCCTCAACAAGATCGCCCAAATCATTCCCGATTGGAGAGAGCAGGCCGTTGTGCCCATTCTCGAGATGCGTCGCGAAATTGGTGATGCCATGACGATGGATGACATGGCTGACCTGGTCCGCGAGGGACGTGGCGCTTTGTATTTTGACCGCTTCACCGAAACGATGGCGTCCTTCCAAACGGAAGAAGAGGTCCTGATGCAAATGCGGCAGGAGGAAAACCGTGAAATCTCTGAGTTCACGCAAACCATCATCCCAGCCGCGATTGGTGTCGCCATTCTTCTGGGCGGCGCGCTTGCCTTGATCATCGGGACCAGTCTTGCCCGGGCCGTCAATCAGGTGACACGGTCGATGAAAGGGCTTGCCGGGGGCAACAATGCGGTCGAAATTCGCGGCCAGGAGCGGGGCGACGAAGTCGGAGAGATGGCCCGGGCGCTCGAGGTGTTCCGGGATGCGCTGGTTGAGATGCAGGAAAAGGAAAAGCAGAAAGCCGAGGGCCGGGTCGCTGAGCTTATCCGCGTGGTCGAAGAGCTGAGCACCAAACTTGCGCTGCTGTCACAGGGTAATCTTCAGATCCAGATTGAAGAGCGGTTTCCGGACGACTATGAAATGCTGCGCAGCGATTTCAACAACACAGTCACGAACCTGCATGGTATTGTTGGGGATGTGATGGATACCTCGGGCAGTATCGCCAATGGGGCGGTTGAGATCAGTCAGGCCTCTGAGGATCTGTCGCATCGGACCGAAAGCCAGGCGGCGACACTGGAAGAAACCGCAGCAGCGCTGGACGAGCTGACCGCGTCTGTGAAATCTGCAGCAGAAGGCGCGAAAGCGGTAGAAGCGACGATGGAGAGTGCCCGGATTGAGGCTGAGAGCAGCGATGAGGTTGTCCAAAAGGCCGTCGCCGCAATGACCGAGATCGAACAATCCTCAGCCAGTATCTCGCAGATTATTTCGGTGATTGATGACATTGCGTTCCAAACGAACCTTTTGGCCCTGAACGCGGGGGTCGAAGCCGCACGGGCCGGGGAGGCGGGACGTGGTTTTGCAGTGGTCGCAAGCGAAGTACGGGCTCTGGCACAGCGCTCTTCCGGAGCTGCGATGGAAATCAAGACGCTGATTGATGACAGCTCAAAGCAAGTTGGGCGGGGTGTGAACCTGGTTGGCCTGGCAGGCGATGCTTTGCAGAATATTGTGACGCAGGTCAGTCAGATATCCAAACAGGTCTCCGGCATCGCCGAAGGTGCTGCGGAGCAATCTACGGGCCTGAACGAGATAAACTCGGGTATGTCGCAACTGGACCAGGTGACCCAGCAAAACGCCGCAATGGTAGAAGAGTCCACAGCTGCAAGCCTGTTGCTGAAGGCAGATGCAGGAAAACTGACCGAACTGATGGGCAATTTCCGGATCGCCGGGCAAAGCAGTCGCCAATCCGCAGAAGGTTTGGACGGCCTGGCCGAAGATCCCAGTGCCCATGGTGATCCCAGTGCCCACAGCGATCCCAGTGCGCACGGAGACCCCGGAGATATCGACATGGGCGATGGCTGGGACACCTCATTGGATGATGAGCCCCCAAGGGCCGCGACTGGCACAGATAGTGCCCGGGGCTGGGAAGACTTCTGACACCCGTAAAAAGCAGCGATGCAGTGCAGCAAAAAGGGCCCCTAGGTGATCAGGGCCCTTTTTGTTTATTGTGGCAGTGTTTGCGGGGCTAAAGGTTGATGCGGAACCGGGCAAACCCGTCCGGACCATCGCCTGCGGGGGTGATGCGAACCCCCTGGACATCCTTTGCATAGGCGCTTGCCTTGGGGCCAGTATCGAACAGCACGCTTGTGTCGGCGAGCGGAGCAAATCTCCAATTGGCATCGGCACGGGGGCTGATGGTGCCCTTCTCGACGATATAGCGCACGATGACATCACGGTTGGTGTCCGGCCCTTCAAAGACCACAGTGTCTCCCTTGGCGCCTGGGAAATCGCCGCCACCGGAGGCCCGATAGTTGTTGGTGGCCACGATAAACTGGGCGTCCGGGTCAATCGGCGCACCATTGAAGAGGAGATTGACAATGCGGTTGGCCTCAGGATTTTGCAGCTCGCCCTGGGGGCTGAATTTTGAGGGTTGGCTCAGATCTATCTGATAGCTAACCCCATCCATCACATCAAAATTGTAGCTCGGGAAGGCAGGGTTGAGCAGCAGCTGATCCGCCTTGCCCGCCTCGACCTGATTAAAGATCCCGGCAGAGCGTTCGAGCCAGTCTTTGACCTCGGCGCCAGTGATCAGCACGGCGCGGGCGGTATTGGGATAGAGGTAGAGGTCTGAGACATTCTTGATGGCCACATCGCCTTTGGGCACATCGGTGAAATAGTCCGGGCCACCGCGCCCGCCTGCCTTGAAGGGCGCCGCGGCAGAGAGGATCGGCAGGCCTTCGTATTCGGTGCCTTGCATCATCTGGGCGATGTACCAGCTTTGGGCGATTGAGACGATCTGGACCGAAGGATCATCCGCGACCAGGGCAAAATAGCTGTGCAGGGGGGCATCGGTCTTGCCAACCGCGCGGCGGATATAGGCAAGTGTTTCTTCATGCTCTTGTGCGGTGGCGGCCAGAACCCTGGCATCGCTTTGCACCAGGGCGGTGATGGACCGGTCGTCATTTCGTCTGGAAATGGGCCGCGCCTCTGAGGCATGGCCCACAACACGCCAGCCACCGGCCACGCGCTCCAGCATCAGATCAATCAGCCCAAGATGGCTGCCCCAATAGCCGCCCATGGTTGCGGGTTTGCCATGCAGTGTGCCGGCCTCGGCGTTGATACCGTCAATCCCCTCATAGCGCGATGAGGGGAAAACCAGATGGCTGTGGCCGGTCATGATTGCATCGATGCCCTCGATCGCGGCCAGCGGCAGGGAGGCGTTTTCCATGCCATCGCTTTCGCGGGCCGCGGCAATACCAGAATGCGACAGGGCGATAATGATATCGGCGCCTTTTTCTTTCATCTCAGGAACATAGGCGCGGGCGGTTTGCAGTATGTCACGGGCCTGAACGCGTCCTTCAAGATGGCGACGATCCCAGCTCATCACCTGTGGCGGCACAAAGCCGATGAGGCCGATTTTGAGGGCCTGCTTTTGTCCGGCCCCGTCGGTGAGCGCGCGCTCCATAAGCACATAGGGTGGCAACAGGGTCTTGTCGTCGCGTGGTGTCGCACCTGTCTCCTTGGCAATATTGGCGCAGACCACGGGGAAATCCGCCCCTGCGAGGGATTTCATCAGGAACTCAAGCCCATAGTTGAACTCATGATTGCCCAAAGTGGAGGCGTCAAAGCCGACAGCATTCATCGCCGCAATGACCGGGTGCAGATCGCCCTCCTTCATGCCACGCTCATAGGCAATGTAGTCCCCCATAGGGTTGCCCTGCAAAAAGTCGCCATTGTCGAGCAGCAGGGCATTTGTCGCCTCTGCGCGGATCTCTTTTATGATCGAGGCCGTACGAGCAAGTCCGACAGTGTCGCGGGGCGTGTCGGCATAATAGTCATAGGGAAAGACATGCACATGCAGATCGGTGGTTTCCATCAGTCGCAGATGCACCTGATTACTGGCCGCCTGCAGCGAAAACGGGTGCAGTGCAATGAGGCCGGCGCTCCCGGCAAGAAAAGACCGGCGGTCAAGAGTGAGCGGCATGTGTGTACTCCCAGTGTCATTTGCTGTTGAACTACTCGGTAAGGATAACAGCAAAATGACAGGCATGCGCAACAATGTGACAGGGCCCGCCGGGGCGTCTAGTCCACCAGTCCGGTTTCTTTCAACATTCCACGCCGCTTGGCCTCATGCCAATAACCACGGGAATAATGTTTGACTGCGGTGTCATAGCTGCCATCGGACAAGAGCCAGGCGCCACGGAGGTATTTCACCGAATATTCAAGGTTGGTATCGGCATCCAGCAGATCGTGTGGTGCGCCGGTGAACCCCATGGAGCGGGCGGTGGCAGGCAGGATTTGGAGAATTCCGTAATAGGGCCGGTTTACGGCTGTGGGGCGATGGGTGCTTTCGCGCACAGCCAGACGATGCACCAGCGGGCGCGGCACCTCGTAGTAATCGCTCCAGCGGTTGATGGTCTTGCGCAACGCAGGGGTCTCATTAGGAAACAGCGGTGGCTCAAAGGCCTGTTCATGCGTTTCAGGCCGCTCGGCCGCTGTGCTGCATGCGGACAAGCCCAAGAGGGCCGCCGGGAGAGCGAGAAAGAGCTGTAAAAGATGCCGTCGATGCATTGAGGTACTCACACTGAAGAAACTGGCCTGCAAGAAACTGGCCTGCACGGCTGGATCGGCTGAAAACAGGCTAAGAAACGCGGGGTGTCCCCCCCTTGCGCAACCTAACGGCACTATAGCTGCGCGGCCTGTGAGCAGCCAGTGAGGGGCTCTTCTGTCGGCGGGACTCCGCCTATCTGTGAGGGGGGCAATATTCCCCCCAGCTGCGCAGCAACTTGGGGGAAGGGTTTTTGAAGCCTTGTGTGCCTGGGGCTCTATTCGTAAACGGAATGACCACGTTGCTGCATGCATTGGATCAGGTAATTCCGTTGCGCTTGTTTAACCTCAATGTCTCCGGCAGCTGCACCTATTGCTGCCCCAATAAGCGCGCCAGCCAAGGCGGTTTCTTTGCTTTCGGTAGCACCCCCTAGGGCACCAACGGTGCCGCCAACGGCCGCGGTTTTGCCGATATGACCCTGACCGATCCGCCGGGCCTCTGCGCGGCACTGGGCCTCATCACTGTTATAAGATGCAGAGAGCGGGGCACTTGTCCGTAGGGGGGCCTCCAGAGGGACCGTCTCTTCACAGCCTGCTGTCAAAAACAACAGGCAACTGCCTGCAATTGCGAAAATGAATTTCTGCGCCATATCTGGGCTCCTTTCAAACACGTTCCTGTTCGCTGGGGCACAGGATAGAGCGGCAGGCTGAATACTGCCAGAGCGGTGATGAAGGTCTGACCGTTAGCTGAGCGCGCTCACTGAAATGAAAAAAGGCCACCCTAATAAAGGGCGGCCTTTTCGATGATATGTCTGATCGGTTGGGATCAGGCGGTTGGTGCATCTTCTTCGGCAGCAACGGGGGCGTCGCCCTCGTCGTCGTCTTCAGATGCAGCAGCGCCGAGATCGTCAAACAGTTCAGCGATTTCGAATTCAGCAGCGGCTTCCTCTTCGGCAGCAAGCTCCTGAATGGATTTGCCGGTCGCCTGAAGTTCAGCTTCTTCTGCCGAACGTGCAACGTTCAGTTTGATCTGAGCTTCAACTTCGGGGTGCAGTTTGACAACAACGGTGTGCAGACCCAGGTCTTTGATCGGATCGATCAGGGCAACCTGTTTCTTGTCTACCGAGAAGCCATCAGCAGTTGCTGCTTCAGCCGCGTCACGAGGTGTGACGGAACCGTAGAGCGAACCCGAATCTGACGCGGAGCGAATCACAACGAATTGCTGACCGTCCAGCTTTTCAGCCAAAGCGGCTGCTTCTGCTTTGGTTTCCAGATTGCGTGCTTCCAGCTGCGCTTTCTGGGCTTCAAATGCGGCCAGGTTGGCTTCCGATGCGACCTTGGCTTTCGCCTGGGGCAGCAGGAAGTTACGGGCATATCCGGGCTTTACGTCAACGACGTCGCCCATCTGGCCCAGTTTGGCTACACGCTCAAGAAGGATAACTTGCATTTGAGGTCTCCTTACTTAACAGCATAAGGCAGCAGGGCGAGGAAGCGGGCGCGTTTGATAGCACGGGCCAGTTCACGCTGCTTCTTTGCCGAAACGGCGGTGATACGCGAGGGAACGATTTTGCCACGCTCAGAAACATAGCGCTGCAGAAGACGGGTGTCTTTGTAATCGATCTTCGGCGCGTTGTCGCCCGAGAAGGGGCACACTTTGCGACGGCGGAAAAATGGTTTGGCTGCCCTGGGTTAGCGTCCTTTTCTCAAGCTAGATCAACGACGCTCGCGACGGGTGTCGCGTTCGTCACGTTTCTGCATCTGAACCGAGGGTCCTTCGGCGTGCTCGTCGACCTTGATGGTCAGAACGCGCATCACGTCATCATGCAGGCGCATCAGGCGTTCCATTTCCTGTACAGCCGCTGCAGGTGCATCGGTGCGCAGGAAGGCATAGTGGCCCTTGCGGTTTTTGTTGATCTTGTAGGCCATCGTTTTGACGCCCCAGTATTCACTGTCAACGAGCTTACCTTCGTTGTCAGCCAATACGGCACCGAAAATGTTCGATCAGGCCTTCTGCTTGCGAGTTGGTCAGGACCTGACGCGCAATCATAACATGCTCATAGAGGGGCATGCGAACTCCAGTTTTTTTCAAGGCGCATTTCATAGACGGGGCGGTTGAACCTTCCGCTGCCCTGTCACGAGAGTCTGCGCGGATCTGATGTGTCGCGGAAGGAGTGCTCCCTATATCGGCTTTTGCGTAAAGAGCAAGGTGAAATGCCCCTCGGCGCTCCAGCGGGCCAAATGCTTCAGGACAGACCTGCAAAGGACTGGCAAAGACCAGACACGTTTCCAGATGCGTTTGCAGGCGCGTTTACAAAGGGGGTTACTGGCCTGGGGACAAAGGGGGCAGTCAAAGGCGGAATATGGACAATTTTCCAATTTCTGCCCCACTGCAGCCGCATTCATCCAGTCAAACGTAGTTAACAGAGCGTTAATAGCACGAGGCCGCGCCGGTAAACGGTGGGCTGATAGAATGAGGTAAGAGATGAACGTATCCAGTGAAGCCACCCTCGCAGATGCAAGCAATACATACGGACTACGGCACCGCATCAATTTTCACCGCAGTTCTCTTGCAGGCAGCCGTTTCGCCACGGCAATATCCGTGGTGTTGCGTTTCAAGGCGAACTGGCATCTTCGCACGGTTCTGCTGCGGGGGTTAGGTGTGGGTATGGTGCTCAGCGCCAGCGGTCTGTGGCTGTTTTCTGGCGGCGATTTGGATCCCGAGCTCAACCGGATGAAGGTTGGGGCCTCTGTGCTGCTGTTTGTGCTGGGGGTGGTGCTGGTAACGCTGAAAACGCCGCGCACGCAACCCGAAGCTTGTTTTGATCCGGTGCGTCGTGAGCTTCGGGCTTTTGCGCCGTGACAGTCACGGGCGGCCAAAAATCGTGTTGCGGCGCAGCTATGACACCATTGGTGGTGCCACGGTTGAGCGATGGGTCCGTGCAATTGTTTGAGAATGATGGCAGTTTATTGCTCGAAGTTCCACTCGGCTGCGCTGCGGCACGCAGTCAGTTGCGCGATCAGCTGAGCGGCGATGTTCAGATTTTCGGCTGACACTTTTCCTGAGGTGTTCTCCTAGCACCCGGCGCACTCCTCTTGCGATACTCCTCGTGCGACAGCCCTTATAAGACAGCCCTTATGAGACAGTCCTTATGAGACAGTCCATGTGCATGAGACTGTCCATTTGCGACAGTTTTTTGGGCCGTTGATTGGGGATGAGCTGCTCCAAGTCGCAGATCAGTGAAGAGGCGTGATCACATCAATGTGAGGTGCCAGGACGCCACAGGCGGAAGACATAAAGAAAACAAATACTCGGCGTCACCGCGCAGGGGCTTTGTTCTTTTCTCAACAGATGATGTTGGAAAATATCACTTTTCTTTTGGCCGGTCTGACCCCAGTTTCACAGCATACTAAATTGATCAGCTGTAAACTTACACACGTCCAATGGAGCCTAAACCTATGAAAAAGATCCTTTTCGCTGCAGCACTTGCAGGTCTGAGCGCATCCGCAGCCATGGCTGCACCCGAAAAATATGTGTTGGACTCCAGCCATAGCCAGGTGGTGTTCAACTATAACCACCTTGGTTTCTCCACATCCTGGGGCATGTTCTCGGGTTTCTCCGGCGAAATCATGTTTGACCAGGACGCGCCTGCCAATTCCAGCGTTTCAGTCTCCATGCCTCTGAATTCGATGTTCACTGGCTGGGAAGCGCGGTTTGACCACTTCATGTCCAAGGATTTCTTTGGCGCGGCCGGCGACGAGCAGATCACGTTTAAGTCCACCAAGATCGAGGTGACCGGCGACAAGACCGCCAAAATCACTGGTGATCTCACGCTGAATGGCGTGACCAAATCTGTTGTGCTGGACGCAACCCTCAATCAGGTCGGTGATCACCCAATGGCGGGTAAGCCCTGGGCCGGTTTCAACGCCACCACAACGCTGGTGCGCTCTGACTATGGACTGGGTAAATTCGCCCCCTATGTGAGCGACGAGGTGTCGCTGCAGATCTCCGTTGAGGCAATGAAGGCCGAGTGACCTTTCGGCTCTGTCGCAGTCACTGACTGTGCTGACAAATATACCGGCCGTCGCCCAGCCCAGGGCGGCGGCCTTTTGTCGTCTGGCCGCCTTGCGCCAGTGAGGTTTCGGGGCCTACGCGTATAGTGGCCCCAGCGGGCCACAAACCTGGCCACAAAATTGGCGATAAATACTGCGCGCCCTCTCCAGGAGATCCTGGAGAGGGCGCGTTTTGATGTTACGGAGTTTTGACTTGGGCGCGTGTGTGTGGGCGCAGGGATGGCAGTCTGATCAGTTTGATTTCTGTGCTGTCAGGGCAATGTCCAGCTCTACAGCAAAGCCCAGTGTGCCCTCGTCTTGGGTGCCCTTACCGATGTTAAAATCGAGACGGTTTATGCTTGTGTGAGCTGTCATCTCAGCGCGGTCTCCCTTCAAAACCAGCGAGAAGGGCAGCGTCAGGGGCAGGCTTTTGTCGCGAAGGGTAAGATCGCCCACGGCCTGATAGCCAGTGGCCAGCTTTTCAAGCCGCGCCTCATAGCGGGCAGTTGGATATTTGGCGCTATCAAAATAGTCCGGCCCCATGGCCTGGTCCGTCACCGAGCCAAGGCTGAGGGAGGCAATGTCGATCTCGACCACAACTGTTCCGGCGGGGCCGGGGGCGTCTGGATCGTCAAACTGGATGTCGGCGCTCCAATTGGCAAAGGCGCCACTGACGCCGCTGCCCATTTGTTGAATGGTGAGGCCAAGCGTGCCGCTTTCCACACTCCAGTTTGCGTCATTTGATCTGTCGCCACTGGATTGCGCTGTGGCTTGTGCGCTCTGCGTTGCGTTTGCGCCGACGTCACCCTGCGCGATGGCTGGGTTGTGATCGGCGTGGCCACCAGACTGTTGGGCCAATAGAGTTCCGGTCACAAACAGCCCGGCCCAGAGCACCAGTGCGAGGGCTGCAGGAACAGTGCTGTGTTTTTGCGCCGGTGGCTTGGGCAGCTCAGCGGATCCCGGCAGCATGCGCCGCAGCGTTGCGTCGCGATCAATGACCACGTGTTTGAGAGCGCCTGCAACATGCAAAAAGAAGGTGATCATAAGGGCTTTGCCTGCGATCCAATGCAGGGTGCCAAACAGGGCTGCGACGGCCTCTGATTTCGCAACAAACGGCAGGTCCTGACCAAAAGGCCACCAGATGGGCGCAAAGCCTGTCGTCGCAGCATGATGGATCCAGCCCGTCAGCGGCACGGCCACCATGGCGCCATACAGCACCCAATGCACCACTTCGGCCGCCAGGGCCTGGGGTTTGTTTTCGGGGTGCAGCAGTCCGGGCTTGGGCTGTCCAATGGCCCAGAGGATTCGGCCAAGGGCGGTGAAAAACGCCGCAAGCCCGATTGTCTTGTGCAACGAGAACAGCAGCACGGCGCGCGAAATTGTCTCGGGGGCGCCATCAAAACTGGTGCTCTGGATCTCATGAGCGAGGTTATTGGCAAACAGGCCAAGAATGAACGCGGAAATCAGCAAAAGAGCAGAGAGCCAGTGAAACGTCTTTGTGACGCTGCCGTAGCTGGAAAATGTGTTGTTGACGGGCACTGGGGAGGTTTCCTTGTGCAGGCATAAGGGATGAATTCAACCTAGCCATCAGTCAGGGCCATGCAATGGCAACCTTTGTCAGTTTCTGAACAGGACTTGTGCGTGACCTGAAAGCCCTGGCGGCTGTCTCTGTGAGAGGACAAAGACATCGTCGCTTTGGATGGTGGCAGTGCAGGTTCCTTCGCCAGTTCTCTCGCCAGTTCTCTTGTGCGCTAGGGCCACTGCGTCTAAACCCGGGGCAAATGGCAGCGAAGGATGAGGGCCTTAATGACACTTGCATTTGTATTTCCGGGGCAGGGTGCCCAGGCTTTTGGAATGGGCCAGGCCCTGGCCGCAGCCTATCCAGCGGCCAAGGCGATCTTTGACGAGGTCGATGCGGCCCTGGGAGAGAGCCTCAGCACATTGATCTGGGAGGGGGATATCGAAACGCTGACCCTCACGCAAAATGCCCAGCCCGCCTTGATGGCGACCTCAATGGCAGCCAAGCGCGCGCATGAGGCCGAAGGGGTTTCGATTGAGCAGGCCGCCTTTGTTGCTGGCCACTCTCTTGGGGAGTATTCGGCTCTGGCCGCGGCCGGCGCGATTTCTGTTGCCGACACCGCCCGTCTGTTGCGCACCCGTGGTCAGGCGATGCAAAGTGCTGTGCCGGTGGGCGAGGGCGCTATGGCTGCGATCCTGGGGCTCGACCTTGAGGCCGTGCGCGCGGTTGCGCTTGAGGCCGCACAGGGCGAGGTTTGCCAGGCGGCCAATGATAATGATCCGACTCAGGTCGTGGTTTCCGGCACTAAAGCAGCTGTTGAACGTGCGGCGGTGATTGCAAAGGAAAAGGGCGCCAAGCGGGCCGTGATGCTGCCGGTCAGCGCACCGTTCCATTGCGCCCTGATGCAGCCGGCCGCCGACGTGATGGCCGAGGCGCTGGCCGCGGTTGAGATCAAGACCCCCGCTGTGCCGCTGATTGCCAATGTTCGCGCTGATGCCGTGAGCGATCCGGCCGAGATTCGCCAGCTTTTGGTGGAACAGGTCACAGGCTCGGTGCGCTGGCGCGAAAGCGTGCAGGTGATGGCGGCCAAGGGCGTGACAGAGTTTTGGGAGATCGGCGCAGGCAAGGCGCTTTCGGGGATGATCCGCAAGATCGACCGCAGCTTGAGCAGCCGTCAGTTTGGCACTCCCGAAGACGTCGCCGCAGCCAAAAGCGCCTGATCCAAAACCGTTGAAATACCAGTGCCGCGAAGATGCAGGATGTGCTCTTCGCGGTGCGCACTCTGAAGTAGAGGAATTGATATGTTTGATTTGACCGGCAAAACAGCCTTGATCACCGGGGCTCTGGTGGCATCGGCGGTGACATTGCCCGCGCTTTGCATGCCGCAGGCGCCACAGTGGCGCTTTCGGGCACGCGTGAGGCACCTTTGCAGGCCCTGGCCGACGAGCTGGGCGAACGCGCCCATGTGCTGACCTGCAATCTGAGCGACGCCGACGCGGTTGAGGCGCTGCCAAAGCAGGCGGCTGCTGCTATGGGACGGGTCGATATTCTGGTCAACAACGCCGGTATTACCAAGGACAATCTTTTCATGCGGATGAAGGATGAGGAATGGCAGAGCGTTTTGGACGTGAACCTCACCTCCACCATGCGCCTGTGTCGCGGCGTTGTGCGCGGTATGATGAAAGCGCGCTGGGGCCGGATTATCAATATTTCCTCGGTTGTGGGCGCGACAGGCAACCCCGGTCAGGCAAACTATGCCGCCTCAAGGCCGGTATGGTTGGGATGACAAAATCTCTGGCCTATGAAATCGCCAATCGGGGCATCACCGTAAACGCGGTTGCCCCCGGGTTTATCGCCACCGCCATGACTGAAAAGCTTAACGACGCGCAAAAAGACGCGATCCTGACCCAGATCCCGGCGGCGCGGATGGGAGATTCGAAGGAAATCGCAGCTGCGGTTCTTTATCTCGCCAGCCCTGAAGCAGCCTATGTCACCGGCACGACCCTGCATGTGAATGGTGGCATGGCAATGCTGTAGCCCCTGGTGGCAGGAAATTCACACCACCGCGACATGTCAAAAGCCGCCTGTAGTGTTTGCGTCAAAAACAAATGGGGTGCAGGCCTGCCTGTCACTGATATTTCGCAAATAAAGGCTTTATATCAATGAGGTCTGACAATAAGCTGAGGCGGTCCCTTGCGAAGAGGTTGCCTTGGCGCCATCTGCTCAACAGGGGCGCCCAAATGCGTAGCGCAGCGAAAGCCGGGACAGGTGCGAAACCATTTGCCTCTGCGCTGGTCTGTGTTATAGGCGGCTCATATCGGTCCTGACGTTGTTTCCTTCTGGAGGCTGCGATCGGGCAGTTCTCGTCTACGAGAACAGAACCGCCCGCTTTGGGCAAAATCACGCCACCCCAAGCGGGCAAGGGCAAAACCGGGCAATCTGCCCTGAAGAACGAGGAAATGACATGAGCGACGTCGCAGACCGCGTAAAAAAGATCGTTGTAGAGCACCTGGGTGTTGAAGAAGATAAAGTGACCGAAACCGCGTCCTTCATCGACGATCTGGGCGCAGACAGCCTGGACACAGTTGAGCTGGTCATGGCCTTTGAAGAAGAGTTCGGCATCGAAATCCCTGATGATGCGGCCGAAACGATCCAGACATTCGGCGACGCTGTGAAGTTCATCACCGAAGCTTCCTAAGTCGACGTCACAGCAATGTGATTACAAGAGCGGCGCTTTCCACTGGGGAAGCGCCGTTTTGCGTCTCTCATCTTCCTGCTGTCTGGAGGATGCTTTCCCTACGATGCGCAAAACTGTGCTATCGTGCAAAGGTTGAGCAACCCGGAGGGCTAAGGCGATGATGATCTATCCGACAATGGAATTGCTAGACGGGCGCTGTGTCACCCTGGAAAAGGGACGACTGGACGAGCCCATGATCTGGCATGTGGACCCGGTTGAGAAAGCAAAGGAATTTGCGGCTGCTGGCGCCGAATGGATGCATTTGACGGATTTCAATGCCATCAAAGGCGATGACAGCAATACCGCATTGATCGAAGAGATTATCCGCACGGTTGGCATTCCGGTTCAGCTGGGCGGCGGGATCCGCAGCCGTGAGACCGTCGAGAGCTGGATAGACAAGGGCGCAGGCCGTGTCGTGGTCGGGACCCTCGCGGCGCTGGACCCCTCGCTGGTGGCCGAGCTGGCAAAGCAGCATCCCGATCAGATTGTTCTGGCGGTTGACGTCTGGCAGGGGCAGGTGATGACCGAAGGCTGGCTCAGGGCAGGGGCGTTGAGCCGACAGGCTACATCGCGGCTTTTGGAGCTGCGTCCTTTGCAGGAATCATCGTGACAGATATCGACAGTGACATGTCAGATCTGGAGGCGCAGCTTGGCTTGATTTCGGGCCTTGCCGCTGAGGCCCGATCGCCGGTGATTGCCAGTGGCGTTGTCCGCAGCGTCGACGATATTGCGCGGCTGAAATACCTGCCTAATATCTCTGGTGCCCTGGTCGGGCGGGCCTTGTTCCGCAAAAGCCTGACCCTGCAGCAGGCCCTGGAGGTGGCGCAGCCGCAACCGGAGCAAGTTGCTGAATTTATCTGACGAAATCTAAAAAGGACGCGGGGCGGCGGCTGTACCCTGTCAGGGTTTGCGCGCCGCCCTTCAGATGCGGCTGCCTCGGATATCCTGTTTCGGGTGCGGGCATTGATGTTGCGTGGCAGTTTCATGCCGAATATGCATTTCAAGGGCGTTTTTTGATTTCTTTTGGGGATGTCCCATTGAGACGTTCTATTGCCGCACTTGCACCTCTTGGCCAATCCAAGCTATCTGGGTGAGCGAATTGCCGAGGCAAAGGAGAGCATGGGATGCGTCGAGTAGTTGTAACCGGATTGGGATTGGTGACGCCTTTGGCAACCGGGGTAGAAGAGACCTGGTCTCGGCTGTTGGATGGCCAGTCTGGCGCGGGGCCAATCACCCTGTTTGACGCTGAGGCCAGCGGTGTTGTCACCACCTATGCCTGCGAAGTTCCGCGCGGTGATGGATCAGACGGCACCTTTAACCCGGATGACTGGGTGATAAAAAAAGATCAGAAAAAGATCGACGACTTTATCCTGTACGGCATTGCTGCGGCTGATATGGCTGTGCGCGATGCGGGCTGGTTGCCCGAGGACGATGACGCCCGTGAACGCACAGGCGTTATGATCGGATCCGGTATCGGTGGTCTGAGCTCAATCGCTGACACGGCCGTGATGATCAAGGAAAAGGGACCCCGCCGGGTGTCCCCGTTCTTTATCCCGGGGGCATTGATCAACCTGATCTCCGGACAGGTCTCTATCCGGTTTGGTTTCAAGGGCCCGAACCACTCTGTTGTGACGGCCTGTTCTACCGGGGCCCATGCGATTGGGGATGCGGCCCGTCTTATTAAATCGGGCGACGCGGACGTCATGGTTGCGGGCGGCGCCGAGGCGGCGATTTGCGAGATTGGCATCGCCGGTTTCAACGCCTGCAAAGCCCTGTCGACAAAACGCGCCGACGATCCCAAATCGGCATCCCGCCCCTATGACGCCGACCGTGACGGCTTTGTCATGGGCGAGGGTGCTGGCATTGTGGTGCTGGAAGAGTATGAACACGCCAAGGCCCGTGGCGCCAAGATCTACGCCGAAGTGCTGGGCTATGGTCTGTCGG
This sequence comes from Pseudophaeobacter leonis, assembly GCF_002087335.1. Classification (GTDB taxonomy): domain Bacteria; phylum Pseudomonadota; class Alphaproteobacteria; order Rhodobacterales; family Rhodobacteraceae; genus Pseudophaeobacter; species Pseudophaeobacter leonis. Next base: position 17,578 of record NZ_MWVJ01000078.1, on the reverse strand, counting down.
GCGACGCCTACCACATCACCGCGCCTTCCGAGACGGGTGAGGGCGGTGAACGCTCGATGCGCGCCGCGCTGAAACATGCGGGGCTTGAGCCCAATGATATCGACTATATCAATGCGCATGGCACCTCGACCATGGCGGATACCATTGAGCTAGGCGCGGTGGAACGGATGTTGGGGGATCATGCCGCAAACGTTACCATGTCCTCGACAAAATCCGCGACTGGGCACCTGTTGGGCGCGGCTGGTGCAATTGAGGCGATCTTCTCGATCCTGGCGATCCGCGATCAGGTTGCGCCGCCCACCATCAACCTGGACAACCCGGCTGTTGAATCCGCAGTGGATCTGGCGCCAAATCAAAAACGCGCGCGCAAAATCGACGTAGCGCTGTCCAACTCCTTTGGCTTTGGCGGCACCAATGCCTCGGTCGTCTTTGGAAAGCCCAGGTAAATGTGGCGTAGCTTAGCCTCAAATATGCTGACGATCCTGGTGGTGATGCTGTTCCTTTTGGGCGGCGTCATCCTTTGGGGGAAATCGGAATATTCCGCCGAGGGCCCACTGGAGACAGCGATCTGCCTGCAGGTGCGTCCCGGCTCGAACATGACACGCGTCAGCAAGGATCTTGCCCAGCAGGGCGCGGTTTCCTCTGGGGCACTGTTCCGGCTGAGCGCAAAATACACCGAGAAGTCCAGCCAGCTGAAAGCCGGCAGCTTTTTGGTTCGCCCGGGCACCTCTATCGAGACCATCCTCGATCAGATTACCATTGGCGGCGCAAGCACCTGCGGCACCGAAGTTGTGTACCGCGTCGGCGTGACCCGTCTGCGTGCAGAGGTGCGTGAGCTGGATCCGGCGTCGGGGAAATTTGTCGAACGCGCCGAGTTTGAACTGGGCGTCGACGAGGCTCCGGAAATTTTCACCGCGTTGAAATCGGCCTCGGATACCCGGTTTCGGGTGGCTCTGGCCGAGGGGGTGACCAGTTGGCAGGTCGTCAATGGGCTGAATGCAATCGACATTCTGTCGGGTGATCCCGGTGAACGTCCGGCAGAGGGCATGCTGGCCCCTGACAGCTATGAGATCGTCCAGGGCCAACCCCGGGATGAGATCCTGGAGCAGATGCAGGAGCGGCAGGAGCTGTTGGTTGCGGCCGCCTGGGAAAACCGCAGTCCTGATGCGGCTGTTCAGAGCCCGCAGGAGATGCTGATCTTGGCGTCGATTATTGAAAAAGAGACCGGCGTCGCCCGTGAGCTCGGGCAGGTGGCCAGTGTCTTTACCAACCGCCTGAACCGTGGCATGCGTCTGCAGACGGATCCGACGGTGATCTACGGCGTCACCAGGGGCGAAGGCGTGCTGGGGCGCGGATTGCGGCAAAGCGAGCTTCGCAAGGTGACACCCTGGAACACCTATGTGATCGAAGGGCTGCCTCCGACACCAATCGCCAACCCTGGCAAGGCAAGCCTTGCAGCGGCGGTGAACCCGGACACAACCGACTATGTGTTCTTTGTGGCTGCTGGCACCGGAGGGCATGCCTTTGCCGAGACCCTGCAGGAGCACAATAGCAATGTCGCCAAATGGCGTCAGATCGAAGCGGAGCGGAACAACAACTGACCGCGTGCCATCTGATCTATCGGGTTTGTGCCGCGATCAAACTGTTCGCAATAAGACCTGCCCCTGACCATTGGGGCAGGTTTTTTTCTTATCCGGGACCTCACAGCCCATACCTTTGTTGTTCGACCAAGGCTCACGTGCAGCCCTGATCCTCAGCCGCATTTCTGTGTGCAGCTCATTTGTGTCCTGCGGCATTTCGTTAATTTTTTCTTTTATCTTCGGGCGCTTGGCAACCCAGGCTGATTTGACTTTTGCGCAAATATTCGGCTAGCTCACCAGGTAGCTGGAAGATAACCAAGTCAGAGCGCCGCCCAAATCAGGCCCATGCCAAGAGGCATTGGAGACGCTTGTTATCTTTCTGACGTGCGGGGAACAACCTTAGCATGAGATGCGATAGCCCAAATGACCAAAACAGAACCGGACCCTCAGGTCCAAAGCACTGGTGATCTGTTGCTCTCGTTGCAGCGCTCCATTTTGCGATTGCGCCACGAGGCTGAGGAGCTGCAGCAGCGACTGGCGGCTGAAGGCGATGAGGCGCTGACAGCGGCGCTGCCGCGTCTGGCCAAACTTGAGAGCCTTATCAGAGATTGCCAGAAAGTGGAGAAAACCCTTGTCGAAAATAGTACCCAAGGAGCCCCGGATCAGTCCGGGATTGACCTCGCCACCGCGCGCGTTGAAATCATCAGCCGTCTGGATCGCCTCCGCTCCGCCCTGGGTGCAGATGAAACTGATGGAGCAGCTGAGTGAGAATGCTCTCAAGGCTCTGCCCTATCTGTTTGAGGCCTGGGCCCATGCGCATCAACTGCCGCCTGACGGCAGCTGGCGGACCTGGGTGATCCTGGGCGGGCGCGGCGCGGGAAAAACCCGTGCCGGCGCCGAATGGATCAGGGCCGAGGTCGAAGGGGCCACGCCCCTGGCTGCAGGGCGGGCGCGGCGGCTGGCGTTGATCGGCGAGACCTATGATCAGGTGCGCGATGTGATGATCGAGGGCGACAGTGGCATTCTGGCGTGCTCGCCGCCAGACCGGCGCCCGCAGTGGAAGGCTGGCGAACGCAAACTGATTTGGGCAAATGGCGCAATGGCGCAGGCGTTTTCGGCCCATGACCCCGAGGCGTTGCGGGGGCCACAGTTTGACACGGCCTGGGTGGATGAGCTGGCCAAATGGCGGCGCGCCCGAGAGGCCTGGGATATGCTGCAGTTCTCCCTGCGGCTGGGGCAGGACCCTCGGGTCTGCGTGACCTCAACGCCGCGTAATGTGGCCGTGTTGCGCGACCTGCTGGCCTCACCCTCGACCGTGCAGAGCCATGCCCCGACCGAGGCCAACCGGGCAAATCTGGCGCCCTCCTTTCTGAGCGAGGTTCGGGCCAGATATGCAGGCTCGCGGCTGGGGCGGCAGGAGCTGGACGGGATCTTGCTATCCGAGGTCGAGGGCGCCTTCTGGCAGGCGGCCCAACTGGCAGAGCGACAGGTGGCTGCACCTCCTGTGCTGGACCGGATCGTGGTGGCCGTGGACCCGGCGGTCAGTTCGGGCAAAGCCTCGGATGCCTGTGGGATCATTGTGGCTGGAGCGGTGCTGCAGGGGCCGCCGCAGAAATGGCAGACCTATGTGTTGGCGGATCGTACCGTTCAGGGACTCGGGCCCTTGGCCTGGGCACGGGCTGTGCTGGCGGCCACCGATGAATTCTCGGCCGACCGGGTGGTGGCTGAGGTCAATCAGGGCGGAGCACTGGTCGAGAACCTGTTGCGACAGGTTGACCCGCTGGTGCCGTTTCGCGCTCTGCATGCCAGCCGGGGCAAGGCGGCAAGGGCGGAACCCGTCGCAGCCCTGTACGAGCAGCACAGGGTGCATCACCTGCCGGGGCTGGCCGAATTGGAAGAACAGATCTGCCAGATGACACCGCAGGGGTTTCAGGGGCAGGGCTCACCGGACCGGCTGGATGCACTGGTCTGGGCCATTTACGAGTTGATTCTGGGACCAGCAGGCAGAATGCGACTGCCCAGGGCACGGATGCTTTAGGGCAGAATTGCTGGATGCAACATGTTAAGGCACTGAAGTCTTATTATGTATCAATGGCTTAGATTTCATGTTGCACTCGGGCGGAACGGCAGGCTTTGGGAATTTTCAGACCAAACCTTCATACCTTTTCTCCAGCGAGGGCGCAGTGCCCAATTGATGGATCAAAGGAGTGGCCCATGGGGTTTGACCTACCTTGGCGCAAGAAACAGCCCAATGAGACTCTGACGTACAAACCAAGGCCAGTGCCGCTGCTCGTGTCATCGCCTGGCAGGGTGCCGGATCGGTAAGTTTCTCAGCCCGGGACGCGACATCCCTAACGCGGCTCGGCTATGCGGGCAATCCTGTTGGGTTTCGGGCTGTTCGAATGGTGGTCGAAGCGGCCGCTGCGCTGCCACTCGTGGTGCAGGATAGCGACCAGCGCTATGAGACCCATCCGTTTCTGTCGCTGATTTCGCGGCCCAACACGGCCCAGACCCGGCAGGACTTTCTGGAAGCTCTGTTTGGTCATCTGTTGCTTTCAGGCAATGCCTATGTTGAGGCGGTCAGCGACACCGAGGGCTGGCCGACAGAGCTGCATGTGCTGCGCCCTGACAGAATGTCTGTTGTTCCGGCCACAGATGGCTGGCCCTCGGCCTATGACTATACAGTCGCGGGTCGCAAACACCGTTTTGCCTGTGAGGGCAGCCGCAGTGCCATTCTTCACCTGAAGAACTTTCACCCGCAGGACGACCACTACGGGCTGGCACCGCTGCAGGCCGCCGCCTTGTCGCTGGATGTCCATACGGCGGCCTCTCAGTGGTCCAAGGGGCTGCTGGACAATGCGGCCCGCCCGTCTGGTGCGCTGGTCTGGGCGGGGGCTGGCCCAGGATGAGGACGAGCGGCCGATCTACGGTGGAACGCCGACGGATGCCTCTGTGATTGAAGCCATCACGGCCCTGCATTCGGCTGGCAAGCGCGTGATGTTTTACCCGTTTATTCTGATGGACCAGAAGAGTGACAACACATTGCCTAACCCCTGGACCCTCACGGGGTATCAGCCGAACCTGCCCTGGCGTGGACGCATCACGCTCTCCAAGGCTCCAGGCCAGGCGGGCTCTCCGGATCAAAGCGCCGCCGCTGACGACGAGGTCACCGCCTTTTTTGGCATGGCCTCGGCTGCGGATTTCACCCTGTCTGAGGGCAGCGTCACCTATACTGGCGTAGAGGACGACTGGGGGCTCAACCGCTTTATTCTGCACTGTGCCGCCCTTTGTGCTGCCGCCGGTGGGGTGGATGCTTTTTGCATCAGCTCCGAGATGCGGGGGCTGACCCAGATCCGCGGCGCTGCCGGGTTCCCGGCGGTGGATGCCCTGCGTCAGCTGGCGGCGCAGGTGCGCCTGCTGCTGCCTGAGGCAAAGCTCAGCTATGCGGCGGACTGGTCGGAATACTGGGGCTACCTTAGCCCCGAGGGAAACAGGTATTTCCACCTTGATCCGCTTTGGGCTGACAGCAATATCGATTTTATCGGTATCGACAACTATATGCCGCTGTCGGACTGGCGTGACGGGCCGGATCACCTGGACCGGGCGGGCGGGGTTCCCAGCATCTATGATCTGGATTACCTGCGCGCCAATGTCGAGGGCGGCGAGGGCTATGACTGGTACTATCACTCGCCCGAAGCCGAGGCAGCGCAGATCCGCACACCCATTACCGATGGTGCGTATGATGAGCCCTGGATCTGGCGCTACAAGGATTTGAAAAACTGGTGGCGCAACACACATCATGATCGCATCAACGGGGTCCGACAGGCCTCAGCCAGTGCCTGGTTGCCCGAGAGCAAACCCATCTGGTTCACCGAGCTGGGCTGTGCCGCCATAAACAAAGGCACCAACCAGCCGAATAAGTTCCTGGACCCCAAAAGCTCTGAATCGCGCCTGCCTAAGTTCTCTAACGGTCATCGCGATGACCTGATGCAGCTGCAGTATCTCAAAGCGATATTGGGCTACTGGAGCGAGGCGGACAACAACCCCACCTCTTCGGAATACGAGGGGCGAATGCTGGATATGGGAAACGCCTTTGTCTGGGCCTGGGATGCACGCCCTTTCCCGGCGTTCCCCAATCTGTCCGAGATCTGGAGCGATGGCGACAACTATCTGCGGGGGCACTGGCTCAATGGGCGCGCTGGGCAACGCAGCCTTGCCTCGGTGGTGCGCGAGATCTGTGCCCGGTCTGGTCAGGATCAGATCGATGTCTCACAGCTCTATGGTATCGTGCATGGCTATGGGCTCAGCGAGGTCTCGGAGGCCCGCGCAGCCCTGCAACCTCTGAATCTGCGGCAGGGGTTTGACAGTATCGAGCGCGATGGGGTGCTGTTGTTTCGTCTGCGTCAGGGGGAGGTCGGGACGGATGTATCACAGCAAACCCTTGTTGCCAGCGATGAGCTGGACGGCGTGCTGGAACAGACCCGTGAGGCCGAAGCCGAATTGGCGGGACGGGTGCGTTTGCGGTTTATTGAATGGGGCAGCAGCTATGATATCGCCGCAGAAGAAGCCAGCCTGCCGGATGAGGCGACCCATGCGGTGAGCGACAGCGAGCTGGCCATGGTGCTGACCCGGGCAGAGGCACGCCAGATTGTCGAACGCTGGCTGGCCGAGGCCCGGGTGGCGCGAGACTCTGCCCGGTTTGTGCTGCCGCTGTCAGAACTGCAGCTGGGGGTGGGCGACGTCATTTCGCTGCCGCTCTCGCCTGTGCAGGCGCAAGCCAACAGTGACGTGGGGGACGAGAGCCAGCTGGTGTCAGAGAACGCCACGGCCAGCCAGGGCCGCTTTCGACTTGACCGGGTGGAACTGGGCGCGGCCCAGATCGTAGAGGCGGTACGGATCGAGCCCGAGGTCTATATAGCGGCGGATGTCGCAGAGGGGCTGCCGACGAGCCGCGCCTTTGAGCCGCCCTTGCCGGTTCTGCCGCTGTTTCTCGATCTGCCTCTGTTGACCGGGGAGGAGGTGCCGCATGCGCCGCATCTTGCGGTGACGGCTCAGCCCTGGCCCGGGACAGTCGCGCTCTATGGCTCGGATAGTGATGAGGCCTATGTGCTGGAAGAGATCATCGCGGCGCGCAGCACCATTGGCCTGACTGAAACGCCCCTTGCGGCGGGGCCGGTTGGCCGCTGGGATTTGGGCGCAGACCTGCAGGTAAAGCTGATCACGGGCAGCCTGCAAAGCCGCGAGGTCCTGGCGGTTCTCAATGGCGCCAATGCGGCAGCCATTGGCGATGGCAGCAATGACAACTGGGAAGTGTTCCAGTTTCAAACGGCCCAATTGGTTGCTGAGAACACCTATATGCTGCGCGGCCGTCTGCGGGGTCAGTTGGGCAGCGATGGGCTGATGGCGCCTGTTTGGCCGGAAGGGTCCTATATGGTGCTGCTGGACGCAAACCTCACGCAGCTGGAGCTGACAACGGCGCAACGTCGCCTTGCCCGGCACTACCGGATTGGTCCGGCGCGCCGTGGCTATGATGATCCCAGCTATCTGCACCGGGTTGAGGCCTTTGACGGCAATGGTCTGCGCCCCTATGCGCCGGTGCATCTGCGCCTGACGGGCGCGCTGGGCGATGATATTGCCGCCAGCTGGATTCGCCGCAGCCGGATCGAGGGCGACAGTTGGGACCTTGAAGAAATCCCTCTGGGGGAGGCGCAAGAGGCCTACCGGATCCGTATTCTGCGCGGCGAAACCGTGCTGCGGGACCTCACAGTGAGCACACCAGACTGGATCTATACTGCAAGCGCCCAAAGCGCTGATGGCGCATTGGCGGATGATCTGTTTGAGGTGGCGCAGCTGTCGGACCGCTATGGTGCAGGATTTTCGGTGCGGCGGGCTCTTGGCTGAGGGCGATGACGGCCTGGCCGCGCGCCACAGGATGCTGCAGCCTGTTCTGCCGCAGGACATAAGCAGCCTTGCACGCGCACTTTTGACGGTGCCCGCGCAAGAGCGCCGCGGGTTTTGCGCGGTGCTGTTTGATCATGCCGCGCTGGCGGCGCGCCATGTGGCTGAAACTGGCCAGCTGCATTGTCTTTGGGGAAATGGGACTTTGGATGCGGCGGCGCGCCATTTTCCATTGGCAAAAGAGCCCTTGTGGGACGACCCGACCTATCTGAGTTGTCTGATAATTGTGCTGCATGAGCTGCAAAGACGTCTCTCGCTATAGGAAAGACGTCTCTCGCTATAGGCATGAAAGTCCAGTCTGGCAGTGGCGCCCCTTGTGCGGCTCTTATCTGGCGAGGCTGGTTTTGTATCCAATTTTGTGATGGTGTGAGCTGATCTATTCAATTTTGGAATATGGCTCATCACGGGTTTGCGCTTGGAATTTTCTGTCCTAAATGCAAACCTCGGAGCCAGAAGAGGACACCATGCCATGATCAAGACACGCAAAGCCGTCTCGCAGCTGGACCCGGTCTGGTAGCAGATCTCGACAGAAGCACAGGAAGCTGTGGTGAAACAGCCGCTTATGGGCGGGTTGATCCATGCCTGTATTCTGCACCATCCAACCCTGGAGAAGGCGCTGTCCTACCGGATCGCAGCCAAGCTGTGCTCCAATGAGATGTCGATGGTTATCCTGCGTGAAATCGTTGATACGGCCTATGCCTCAGACCCTAGCCTGATTGAAGCGGCGCGGGCGGACCTTATGGCGGTCTATGACCGGGATCCGGCCTGCCACCGCCTGCTGCAGCCGATCCTCTATTTCAAGGGGTATCAGGCCGTGCAGGCCTACCGCGTGGCGCCTTGGCTGTGGACGCAGGGAGATCAGGATCTTGCCTTCTTTTTCCAGATGCGGATTTCCGAGATTTTTGGCGTCGATATTCATCCCGGTGCCAAAATCGGCCGCGGGATCATGATTGACCACGCCCATTCCATCGTTATCGGTGAGACGGCCGTGGTGGGCAACAATGTCTCGATGCTGCATTCGGTCACTTTGGGCGGCACGGGCAAGGAAGAAGAAGACCGCCATCCAAAGATCGAGGACGGGGTTCTGATTGGGGCCGGGGCCAAGGTTCTCGGCAATATCCGTGTCGGCCACTGCAGCCGGATTGCCGCCGGCTCTGTGGTTCTGGCTGAGGTGCCCCCCTGCACAACCGTGGCAGGGGTTCCGGCCAAGATCGTTGGTGAGGCGGGCTGTGATCAGCCGGCAATGAGCATGGATCAGGTGCTTTCAGATCACAGCACACCCAAATAAGAGAGGCCCTTGCTGCGGCCCACTGGTTGAGCTGTGATGGGACATGAATGCCGTAAAGGGGGGCTTTGGCCCTCCTTTATTTTTTGGGGACTGCATTGCAAAGGCACTCTTGCGCGGACGCCTTATGGCAAGAAAAACCTCCCGCTGGGGTTAGCCATGCGGGAGGCAATGTTGTGCAGACTAAGGTGATGACCAGCCCAGGGCTGTGCCGGTCATCTCAGGTTTTTTAGGTTTGGCCCCAAACCTTATGCGAGCATGACCATGGGGTTCTCCAGGTTCTCGACAATCGCCTGCAAAAGCTGCGCGCCAAGGGCTCCGTCGATGACGCGGTGGTCAACTGACATGGTGACACTCATCACGGTGGCTACCTTCAGCTCCCCGTCCGCGCCAACAACGGGTTTTTTGGCGCCAGCGCCAACGGCCAGAATACCGGCATGCGGCGGGTTTACGATGGCGTCGAAATTATCAATGCCAAACATGCCGAGGTTGGAAATGGCAAAGCTGCCGCCCTGGTATTCATGCGGGGCCAGTTTGCGGTCCCGTGCCCGGGCCGCGAGGTCCTTCATCTCTGCCGAGAGTGACGAGAGGGACTTCATATGGCTGTCTTGCAGCACAGGCGTGAATAGGCCGCCCTCAATGGCCACCGCAACGGCCACATCCGAGGCCTCCATTTTGAGAACCCGGTCGCCAGCCCAGACAGCATTGGCATCCGGAACTGCCTGAAGGGCATTTGCTACAGCTTTGATAATAAAATCATTTACCGAGAGTTTGACGCCACGACCCTCAAGCTGCTTGTTGAGCTGTGCACGGAATTTGAGCAGGGCATCCAGCTGAATGTCGCGACGCAGGTAGAAATGCGGCACGGTCTGTTTGGCCTCGGTGAGGCGGGCAGCGATGGTTTTACGCATACCATCAAGGCTGACTTCCTCAAAGGCGCGCCCCTCATACATCCGGGCCACTTTGTCAGCAGAGGCGCCCGTTGCCAGGAGGCCGCAGGTGCGGCCGGAGCGGGGGCTGGTGCAGTTGCTACGGGGGCTTTGGCGGCCGCCGTTGCGTTTTCCACATCGGCTTTGACAATACGGCCCCGGCGGGCCAGAGCCGCTGATTTGCGCAAGGTCCAGGCCTTTGTCGGCGGCAATGCGCCGGGCAAGGGGAGAGGCAAAAAGGCGGGATCCATCGGCAGCGACTGGCGTTGCCGGGGCAGGGGGCGCGGCTGTTTCAACGGCCGCAGGGGCCGCCTCACCAGCCGCGTCGGCTGCTGGGGCAGCCTCTGCGTTTGGCGCAGCTGTGGCGGCTATATCGCCAGCGCTTTCGCCCTCTTCCCAGCAAGACTGCGATGAGCGTGTTAACTTTTACGCCTTCGCTGCCTTCTGCCACCAGAATTTTGCCGAGGATGCCTTCATCGACAGCCTCGAATTCCATTGTGGCCTTGTCGGTCTCAATCTCGGCGATAAGGTCGCCGGATGAGACTGTGTCGCCTTCCTTGACCAACCATTTGGCAAGGGTGCCTTCCTCCATCGTCGGGGACAGCGCAGGCATCAGGATTTCTATTGGCATCTTGAGCGCTCCTTACCGGTAGGTCACTTGTTTCACGGCTGCGACCACTTCATCAGTGGTGATCAGTGCGTGGCGTTCCAGGTTGGCGGCATAGGGCATGGGGACATCCTTGCCGGTGCAGGTGATCACGGGGGCATCAAGATAGTCGAACGCCTGCTGCATCACCTCGGAGGCGATGTAGCTGCCAACGGATCCCTGTGGCCAGCCTTCTTCAACGGTGACCAGACGGTTGGTCTTCATAACCGATTTGATCACCGCGGGCAGGTCCATCGGGCGCAGGGTGCGCAGATCAATGACCTCGGCCGAAATACCATCTTCAGCCAGCTTTTCAGCGGCTTCCAGGGCAAAATGCATGCCGATCCCAAAGGAGACGATGGTGGCATCCGTGCCTTCGCGCCAGATCCGCGCCTTACCAAACGGTACGGTGAAATCATCCATTTTGGGCACATCAAAAGAGCGGCCATACATGATTTCATTTTCCAGAAAGATCACCGGGTTGGGATCGCGAATGGCCGATTTCAGCAGACCCTTGGCATCCGAGGCCGAGTAGGGCATCGCAACCTTCAAACCGGGCACCTGCATATACCAGGCCGCGTAGTCCTGACTGTGCTGCGCGCCAACACGCGCCGCGGCCCCATTTGGACCGCGAAACACCATAGACGCTCCCATCTGACCACCAGACATATAGAGGGTTTTGGCGGCAGAGTTGATAATATGGTCGATCGCCTGCATGGCAAAATTGAAGGTCATGAACTCGACAATCGGGTTGAGACCGCCAAAGGCAGCCCCGGTGGCAATGCCTGCAAAGCCGTGCTCGGTGATGGGGGTGTCGATGATGCGCTTGGGGCCAAACTCGTCCAGCAGGCCCTGCGAGATCTTGTAGGCGCCTTGGTATTCAGCGACTTCTTCACCCATCAAAAAGACGTTCTCATTGCCACGCATCTCTTCTGCCATGGCATCGCGAAGCGCCTCACGCACGGTGGTTTTGACCACTTCGGTGCCTTCAGGCCAGTCCGGGCTTGTGTCCACTTCGGGCGCAGCCGGGCGTGCGGCAGCAGCGACAGGGGCTGCGGGCACTTTAGGTGCCCCGGCCACTGGCGCTCTTTCGCTCGCCGCAGGCGTAGAAGGGGCTGAGGAATCAGGGCTTTCGCCCTCTTCCAGCAGCACTGCAATGGGTGTGTTGACTTTCACGCCTTCAGTGCCGTCGGCAATGAGGATCTTGCCGATCACGCCTTCATCAACGGCCTCGAATTCCATCGTGGCTTTATCGGTTTCAATCTCTGCCATAATATCGCCAGAGCTTACGGTATCGCCTTCCTTGACCAGCCATTTGGCCAGCGTGCCTTCCTCCATGGTCGGCGACAGGGCGGGCATCAGAATTTCAGTTGCCATATCTAATCTCTTCCCCTCAGGCGTAAATATCGGTCCAGAGCTCATCAAGCGCTGGTTCCGGGCTGGTACGGGCGAACTCGGCCGCCTGGTTGACGATCTCTTTGATCTCTTTGTCGATCGCTTTCAGATCTTCCTCGCTGGCATGTTTGCCGGTGAGAAGCAGATCGCGGACCTGCTCGATCGGGTCGCGTTCACTGCGCATCTTCTGCACCTCTTCGCGGGTGCGGTACTTTGCCGGATCCGACATGGAGTGGCCGCGGTAGCGGTAGGTCTTTACCTCCAGGATATAGGGGCCCTTGCCGGACCGGAAGTGACCGACCGCGCGTTCGCTGGCCTCTTTGACCGCCAGCACATCCATGCCGTCAACGGCTTCGCCGGGGATGCCAAAGGCGGCGCCACGGGTATAGATGTCAGGGGTCGAGGTCGAGCGCGCCTGAGATGTGCCCATGGCGTATTGGTTGTTTTCAATGACAAAAACCACCGGCAAGTCCCAGATCGCGGCCATGTTGAAGGTCTCATAGACCTGACCCTGGTTGGCAGCCCCATCACCAAAATAGGTGAAGGTGACGCGCCCGTTGCCCTTGTATTTGTCAGAGAAGGCCAGACCTGCCCCCAGCGGCACCTGAGCGGCAACAATGCCGTGACCGCCGTAAAAATGCTTCTCTTTCGAGAACATATGCATCGAGCCGCCCTTGCCCTTGGACAACCCGCCCTCGCGGCCGGTGAGCTCGGCCATTACGCCGCCAGCTTCCATGCCACAGGCCAGCATATGGCCGTGGTCGCGATACGAGGTGATCCGCTTGTCGCCCTCTTCGGCGGCGGCCTCAAGACCAACAACAACAGCCTCCTGGCCGATATACAGGTGGCAAAAACCGCCGATGAGGCCCATGCCATAGAGCTGGCCTGCCTTTTCCTCGAATCGACGGATCAAAAGCATGTCACGGTAAAATTTGGTCAGTTCTTCGGCAGAAACATTTGGTTTCTTTGCGCTTTTTCTAGCTGCCATCGGTGCGGGCTCCCCCTTGAGGCTAGATAGTTTAGTATTAAACTAATCCATAATGTAATTTCAGTCAGCTGGCGAGACATTTTGTAACCTCGCATCATTTCCCAATGGGAATGATGCAACCATACATTTAGGTGCCGCAACGCTGGCGGTGCAGCCATGTTTGCATGCAGGTCGCGCCTGTTCAACAGCCGGATAGGACAGCAGTGACACAGCAGAGGTGGAGAAAGGGTTTAGCGGATGACGATTTCGTCGGCGCGCAGCAAACCAAGGACTGATCGGGCCCGCTCGTCCAGCAGATCCAGATCCAGATAGTCATCAGACAGCCGGTGGGTGAGATTTTCGATGGCGGTGATTTCCAGGCTCAGACGATCGAGATCCAGACGAAGCTCATCGGCTTCTGCCTGAATCTCGACTCTTCTGAACAACCCGAAATCACCCTGCACCGCCGCAAAGGTAAAATACGCGCTCAGCGCGAATGCGATGGCGAAAAAGGTAAACGCACCTAAGGAAGGCTTGCTGCTTCGGGTCACGTGGAGTTGCCTGTATGTTTACTGCTCAAGTCTGACGTTGGGCCAGTTGTTCCAGCCTCTGAACTGGTTATGCCACAAGTGATTCGGTTTGTGAATCCCCTTTTGTCTGCAAGGGGATAGATTTATTTGAATTAACCTTTTGTTAACGAGTGCGACCCGCGAGACACAGCAAGACTGATCCCCCCGATGGCAGAAAACATGGCTGGCAGAAAACATGACTGGCAGACAACATGGCCGACGAGAAACATGATCGGCCAAACATATGGTTAGCGGGGGGAAAAGAGAGCAGATTTCACAGGGGCAAGCGGCGCGCAGGCCGCATGCTTTCCTGCTTTGGTCAAGGGGATATCAGCCTTCTAGCGCGGCAACACCGGGCAGGGTCTTGCCCTCCATCCACTCCAGAAAGGCACCGCCCGCCGTGGAGATATAGGTGAAATCTTTCGCCGCCCCAGAGGCGTTGAGGGCTGCAACTGTGTCGCCACCACCAGCAACAGCAATGAGCGAACCGGCGCGGGTCAATGCCGCGGCTCGCAACGCGGCAGCATTGGTGGCTGCATCAAAGGGCTCCAGCTCAAAGGCACCAAGCGGGCCGTTCCAGATCAGTGTTTTGCTCTGCTCAAGGATCGCGTTGATGGTTGCAACACTTTGCGGGCCCGCATCCAGGATCATGCCAGTCTCGGGGCACTGATCGGCAGGCAGCACCTGATGGGCCGCATGGGTTTCAAACTTTTCAGCCACCACGATATCGCTGGGCAGGATGATTTTGCAGCCAGTGGTCTCGGCCTTGGCAAGGATCTCCAGGGCGGTGTCTTTCATGATCGGCTAGGCCAGCGAGACCCCAACGGGCAGGCCTTTGGCGACCAGGAATGTATTGGCCATCCCGCCGCCAATCACCAGATAGTCGACCTTCTCAATCAGGTTGCTCAGCAGTCCAGTTTGGTCGAGACCTTGGCGCCCCCCACCACAGCCGTGACCGGGCGTTGTGGCGCGCCAAGCGCGCTTTCCAGCGCCTTGAGCTCTGCCTGCATCAGGCGGCCGGCACAGGCAGGCAGCAGTCGTGCCAGCGCCTCTGTCGAGCTATGGGCGCGGTGAGCGGCGGAAAAGGCATCGTTGCAATAGATATCGCCCAATTCTGCCATGCCGGCAGCGAGCACGGGGTCATTTTTGGTTTCCCCGGCGTGAAAGCGGGTATTTTCCAGCAACAGGACCTCACCGCTCTGCAAGGCGCCTGAGGCCTCTTTGGCAGCCGCGCCAGTGCAGTCTGCTGCAAACCGGACCCTGGTTTCAAAGGCGCGTTCAAGCGTGGGCACCAGCTGGACCAGAGAGAGGTTTTCACGGCGTTCGCCACCAGGGCGGCCAAAATGCGCCAGCAAAATGGGTTTGCCGCCCGCCGCCAGAATGTCACGCACGGTGGGCGCAATGCGGCGGATGCGGGTGGAATCGGTAACAACCCCGTCAACAAGCGGCACATTGATGTCCACACGGACCAAAACCCGTTTGCCGTTCAAATCCATGTCGTCGAGAGTTTTCCAGCCCATGAGAGCCTCCTTGGCGCAGAAATTGCAGGTAATTGCGCTGTTCTTTCAGCGCTTTTGAGCCATCAGTCAATGCTCCCTTGGCAATTGGGGGCACTACCCTTAACTATCGTTGCAAATTTTGCAGATAGGAGAGCCTCATGGCCGAGATCAAAGATCCAGAAAACACGATCATCGTAGAGCTGAAAGATGGCAACGTTGTTATCGAATTGCTGGCGGATGTTGCGCCCAAACATGCCGAGCGCATGAAAGAGCTGGCGCGTAGTGGCGCCTATGACAACGTGTGTTTTCACCGGGTTATCGATGGCTTCATGGCGCAGACCGGCGATGTTGCCCATGGCGATATGGAAGATGGCTTTAACATTCGCATGGCCGGCACCGGCGGCTCGGACCTGCCCAACCTGCCTGCTGAGTTCTCCAAACTGCCGCATGACCGCGGCACATTGGGCGCGGCACGCTCTGCCAGCCCGGATTCGGCCAACTCGCAGTTTTTCATCAACTTCAAGGATAACCACTTCCTCAACGGTCAGTACACGGTCTATGGCCGGGTGATTGAGGGCATGGATCTGGGTGATGGCATCACCAAAGGCAAGCCCCCCGCCGAGCCTGATCGTATGATCAGTGTTAAGGTGGCTGCCGATGCTTAAGCTTGCAGCCGCATTTTCGCTGATGGCCAGCTCTGCTCTGGCGTCAGGATTGGAGATCCAGATCGCAGGTGAAGGCGCCAATGGCGTGGTACAGATCGACCTGTTTGAGGATCTGGCGCCTAAGCATGTTGAACAGATTACCGCCCTCGCGGCTGCTGGCCAATATGACGGGGTGGTATTTCACCGGGTGATCGATGGTTTCATGGCGCAGACTGGCGACGTGCAATATGGCAAACAGGGTGGCGACATGGGCCGCGCGGGCATGGGTGGATCTGACCGTCCCGACCTGCCGGCTGAGTTCTCTGATCGTGCCTTTGAGCGCGGCATCATTGGCATGGCCCGGGCGCAAAACCCCAATAGCGCCAACTCGCAGTTTTTCATCATGTTCAAGCCGGGATATTTTCTGAACGGTCAGTACACCGTTGTGGGAAAAGTCACTGCTGGCATGGATGTTGTCGATGCGATCAAGCTGGGCACCGGTGCCAATGGATCGGTTGTTGGCAAGCCCGACGCGATGACCAAGGTCACAGTGACCAAGTAACACAGCTTAAGGCAGCGCCTGGATCTACAGGAACGCTTACAAAGCAAAGTCCGCGCAAATCAGCGCGGGCTTTTTGTTTTGTTGCGTCTGGCCCGGATCAGAATAGGAAATTGTCGGCCTGCGCAATGTCTGACCAGCTGGCATCCTCTACCAAGATCGTCACATTGGCAAAACTGATGAGAACGTCATCCTGCTGCTGGGTGATATCGAGCTGTCCAAAACGGGAGGCGCCACGGCCGATTTCAATCAGATCCTGCCCGGATGCAAAATCGCGAATGGTGTCGTCGCCGTGGTTCTTGTGAAACACAAAGATATCCTTGCCACCGCCGCCGACCAGCAAGTCGTTGCCTTTGTGCCCTATAAGGCTGTCCCGGCCGTTTCCGCCCAGAAGGGTGTCATTGCCCGCACCGCCGACAAGACTGTCGTCTCCCTGGCTTCCAGCCAGCGTATCATGACCATTGCCGCCCGTCAGCCGGTCGTCATCCTTGCCGCCGTTAACCCGGTCGTTGCCTGCGCCACCGTTTAGAAGGTCATTGCCATCCTCCCCCAGCAGGATGTCTTTGCCATCCTGTCCCAGCAGGGTGTCATTGCTCAGGCCGCCAAGCAGCCGGTCATCGCCAGAACCACCTTTGAGCGTATCATTGCCTGATCCCCCCAGCAGCGTGTCGTTTCCGGTCAGCCCATTCATGTGGTCCGCGCCTGAAGTGCCCGTCATCAGGTCCCGGAGCACACCTGAATAGGCGTTGCCAAAGACGGTCTCGTCGCTCCTTGAGGCGGCTATCACTGAAATGGTTTGGTCGAGAAACTGGATGAACTCAATTGTGCTAAAGGTATCTCTCCCGTCGGCGCTACTCACTGTGCTGCCGCTATTTCCGGTCGCAAAGGACGCATTGGCAACGGTCGCGTTGACGACCAAAGTGTCGAGGCCGCTGCCGCCATCAATTTTGTCGTCCCCACTGCCGGGATTGATCGTGTCATTGCCTGCGCCTGTGTTCCAGGTGCCGCTTCGGGTTGAATTCACCGTGACCAGGTCATGCCCCTTGGTGGCATCGGTGGTGAAAGCGCTTGTCCCGATTGCTTCGTAGCTGCTCACCGGGACATCAAGCCCCGTGGCTGAGATGGCGGTTGTTCCGTCGAGCTGAATTGAAATGCTGTTGACCGTTCCGCTGACTGTAATCCCGTTTGACGAAAAGCTACCTGTAATCGTCGCTAAAGCCGTCTGTCCCTGGGAGCTGAAACCCGTGAGGGATATGGTCCCGGCGTTCACTGTCACCGGGGTAATATTCGTCATGTAAAATGTTTGCAGCCTTGAGATCGACCAGCTTTCAGTCGCGTTATTCACTGTGAAGGTGGCCAAGAAACGGTCCTTTCTAGGATAGAGGAGCCCCCTGATAACGTAATTGCGCGTGGGTCAGCCTGTGATTGCAGTCACAACTTTGAGGCGTGCCCGTCAGAGTGTAAAGGTATGGAATTCCCAAACCTTTGCAGGCTGTTGATCATACGCCACGGCCAATGCGAATTTTAGCGTATGTCGTATTTGCGCA
>NZ_MWVJ01000077.1 GCF_002087335.1 Pseudophaeobacter leonis | reverse complement strand
CGGGCCCCCCCCCCCGCCACAGGCCAGCTACAGTCAAGTTACACTCAAGTTATGGACCATCCATAGCCTAATAGGCAGAAAATCCCGGCAAGTAATCTTTTGATCTTTGCGCTTTCTCCTATATAGAGCCCCATCCTGCCTCCAACATTTGAGTCGAGCTGCCATGACCGCCAACGCGCCGATCACCCAAGACGTTCTGACCCTGCCCCGCAAACTGCCCGAGGGCGGCAAGACCAACCTCGTGGGGATGACCCGTGACCAGATGCGCCAGGCGCTGATTGATATCGGCACACCCGAAAAACAGGCAAAGATGCGGGTCGGCCAGATCTGGCAGTGGATTTATCAATGGGGTAAACGCGACTTTGCCGAGATGACAAATCTCTCCAAAGCTCTGCGCGCCCAGTTGGAAGAAAGCTTTGAGATCACCATCCCCGAGGTGATCACCCGGCAGATCTCTGAGGATGGCACCCGTAAATATCTGGTGCGTATCGCCGGCGGCCACGAGGTCGAGGTGGTCTATATCCCGGAAGACAGCCGCGGCACGCTGTGTATCTCCAGCCAGGTTGGCTGCACGCTCACCTGCTCGTTCTGCCATACCGGCACCCAGAGACTGGTGCGCAACCTGACATCGGCTGAAATCATCGGCCAGGTGATGATGGCCCGTGATGATCTGGATGAGTGGCCCGTGCCCGGCACCCGCAACCCCGATGAGGCGCGCACGCTGTCTAACATCGTGCTGATGGGCATGGGTGAGCCGCTGTATAACTTTGACAATGTGCGCGACGCGATGAAAATCGCCATGGATCCGGAAGGCATCCAGCTCAGCCGTCGTCGCATCACGCTTTCGACCTCAGGCGTGGTCCCAGAGATCGCCCGCACCGCCGAAGAAATAGGCTGCCTCCTGGCGGTGTCTTTCCACGCCACCACCGACGAGGTGCGCGACAAGCTGGTGCCAATCAACAAGCGCTGGAACATCGCCGCGCTGCTGGAGGCTCTGCGTGCCTATCCGCATCTGTCCAACTCGGAGCGGATCACCTTTGAATATGTCATGCTGGCCCATGTAAACGACAGCAAGGAAGACGCCCACCGTCTGGCAAAACTTATCGAGGGCATTCCCGCCAAGATCAACCTGATCCCGTTTAATGAATGGCCCGGTGCGCCGTATAAGCGCTCCTCAGGCAACCGGATCCATGCGTTCTCGGATATCATCCACGATGCTGGCTATGCCTCACCGATCCGTAAACCGCGCGGCGAAGACATCATGGCGGCCTGTGGCCAGTTGAAATCTGCAACAGAGCGCGCCCGCAAAAGCCGCAAACAGATCGAAGCTGAGGCCGGTGTAAAATCATGACACCGACCCAGGCCTGACCCTGGCCCCAACTCCGGCCTCAACTCTGGCCCCAACTCTGGCCCAGAACAGCCTGCTGTAAGACCCCAAAACGCCTCCGGACCTAATGGAGCGGAGGCGTTTTTGAGATCCGGGGCCACTTCTGGCCCTCAAAGGCTGGATTAGCTGAACAAAATGTCGTCAGCGCTCAGGCTACCGGTAAACCCTGCCAGCTCAATCTCAAACCAGTCATAGTAATTCAGGGTTGTGCCGTCTGCTGTGACGGTCACCTGCAGCTCACCAATATAGTCAGGGTCCATCTCGGTAAGGTCGATAACATCGACGCCGGATTTGAAGTCACAAATGGTATTGCTGTCGTAAAAGTCAGCATCAGTAAAGACAAAGACATCCGCGCCGCCGCCGCCTTTCATGATATCATCACCGCTGCCGCCAATCAGAACGTCCTGACCACCCCCGCCCACCAGCCGGTCATCGCCGTCACCGCCAGACAGAGTGTCTGCGCCACCACCGCCAATCAGCTTGTCGTCGCCCTGGCGGCCCACAACAATATCCGAGCCACCACGGGCCAGAACGATGGTATCAACATCAGCGGTCAGAATTTCGTCGGACCGGCCAGTGGAGCGGATCTTAACAGCATCAGAGCCAACGCTCGACACGCGCCAGCCATCAAAGGCGTCAGAGCTGCCATAAATGTGCTCAAGGGCCTCTATGTCAAAGACTCCCAGCTCAGTTCCATTGCCAGCGGTATAGGTCATCACCGTATTGCTGCGGTTGTCGGCGCTGTCTTCCAGCGCGTGATCCCCATCATGGGGGTGTTTCAGGCCAACCGCATGGCCGATTTCATGCAGCATCGTGTCATACTGCGACCCACCAATGCTGAAATCACCGCCGCCAATGGCCAGATCCCCTGAAGAGGTCGAATACTCGGTCACGTAGGGGTAATAGGCCCACCCATTTGTCGAGCTGAACATATCATAGCCAAAGGCATTGATCATTGCAGGTCCTTCGACCTCGACAAACACCAGCCCCGCGGCATCTTCAAATTCATCCAGTGCGGAACGAAAGCTGGCCCGTTGTGCTGCATCAAAGGACCAGTAGGTTGTCAGACCCACACTGCTGCCTTCTACTTCGGGCAGGGCCTCCGTCTCGTAGAACGAGTATGTCACGACGGCCTGCGTTCCAAGGTCTGCAATCGCATTCCAACGATAGGCCTCTGTCTCCAGATACCCCAACAAAGCTGTATAGTCTGATACTTCCATGTGCCCACGCTCCAATCACCACGGGCCCAATGTCTTAAACAAATGTGACCTAGTGAAGTTGGACAGGAGGGCTTTCGGAAACGGTCCGGTCCACAATTCGAAACAATGAATCGTTTCCCACAAGTAAAATTGAAAAAAATATCTGTTTATTTTCAAAGTACTGAAAACTTTATGGACTAATAGGAAGAGGGCCTTTCGTACCAAAATGCCGCCAAACGGACTGTGGCCAAAGTATGGTCCATATTTACAATTGTTAACAAGCCAGCATGGTTTGGCAGACTGGTGCTGCATCGCGGCTTGTGCGCGGGCACACCCCACCACGCGGCCTGCCACATTCTTTCCTCAAAACAGATATAATGCCGCCACAAGCATCCAACAGTTTCAATTTTAAGAACAATCAAGAAAACATGAGAGGAAAGAGCATGACCCCAGTAGTTTCCGCCACCACACCGCAGACCCAACTGGACCCCGGTGTTCTGGAACTGATCCGTGTTGAGCGTGAAAAAGCCCTGAGCCCGCGTGAATGGCAGTTCCGGCTGCGTGGCTATGGCTATGCGATCAAACGCGTCGAAGGCGCACAGATCCTGACACGCCTGCCCAAGGGGACCGAAATTGGTGTGCTGCCCCCGGAATTTACCTGATCAGAATTCACGTGATCAGACGCCCCCAACACCACAGGGGACGTCCGGCTCGTGAGGGTCGGTTTTGAGTTCCGTTCAGCGTTCGCGGCCAGGCAGGCTATCGCGCGCCGGCGCAGGAGACCAGTTGTTGATGATCTCTGCCGCTTCTTCGGCAGTCTCGACAAATCTGAACAGATCGAGATCCTGGTCTGATATCGTGCCGGCATCCGCCACCGCTTCCCAGTTGATGATCTTCTCCCAGAAGGCACGCCCAAACAGAATAAAGGGCACCCGATCCATACGGCCAGTCTGAATCAGGGTGAGGCTTTCAAACATCTCATCCAATGTGCCAAAGCCGCCCGGAAAAACACAGATCGCCGCCGCACGCATCAGGAAATGCATTTTGCGGATGGCAAAATAGTGGAAGTTGAAACTCAGATCAGGCGTCACATAGCCATTGGGTGCCTGCTCGTGCGGCAAGACAATGCTGAGCCCAACAGAATGCCCGCCCGCATCGGCTGCGCCACGGTTGCCCGCCTCCATCACGCCAGGACCGCCTCCGGTGACGATCACTTTCTCACGCCCGCCTTTGGCCATTGATTGCTCTGTCATCACGCGGGCAAAGGTCCGGGCCTCGTCGTAAAAATGCGACAGCTCTGCCAGGGTCTGGGTGCGTGCACTGCCCTTGCTGGCCGGACTTGGGATGCGGGCGCCGCCAAACATCACGATGGTGCTGTCGATACCGAATTCATTCAGCATCAGCTCCGCTTTCAGCAGTTCCAGCTGCAGGCGCACCGGGCGTAGCTCGTCCCGGATAAGGAATTCCTCATCCGCAAAGGCCAGCCGATACGCCGGAGACGCGGATTGCGGGGTCTGTGGCACATGTTCGGCGCGGCTTTTGTCGGTATGGGCATCCCTAAAGCGGCTGTGTCGGTCATCACTCATGGCGTCTCGGGCAATCCTGTTTAACTATCAAGAGGCCCAGCATAGCCCTCTTGCGGCCAGAGGCACCAGCCCCACAAACGCCCCTGGTCAGCGAATTGACGCTGCCTCACGGGGACTTGTGCCGCTCCCGGCAATCGCTAAGGTCTGGGCGCTGCAGACAGGAGACATCGCACATGGACCGCACCCACACAAACTGGACTGCCGAAAACTGGATCACCGAGATCAAGGCCGCCGAGGCGCGCATTGCAGGCCATGTACAGATCACGCCAGTGATGCAGACCCGAGGCTTTGGTGGCGGCTTTGGTCTCGACTACGCCATTGAGATGAAGCTGGAGCACATGCAGCACACCGGCAGCTTCAAGGCGCGGGGCGCATTCAACACATTGCTGAGCCAGGACGTCCCGGCAGCAGGTCTGGTGGCCGCCTCAGGGGGCAACCACGGTGCCGCCGTGGGCTATGCGGCGCACCAATTGGGCCACAAGGCGCGGATCTATGTGCCCGAAATGGCCGGCCCGGCCAAGATCGCACTGATTCGTGAAACCGGCGCTGATTTGCAGGTGGTGCCCGGCGCCTATGCCAACGCTTTGGAGCAGGCCAGGGCCTATGAGACTGAGACCGGCGCGATGCAGGTGCATGCCTATGATGCCCCCGGCACTGTGGCTGGACAGGGCACCTGTTTTGCCGAATGGCAGGCTCAGGGGCTGCAGGCAGACACGGTCCTCATCGCCGTGGGCGGCGGCGGGCTGATCGCCGGCGCGATGGCCTGGTTTGGCAACAGTCGCAAGATTGTCGCGGTAGAACCTGAAACCTCCTGCGCTCTGCATGCCGCACTCGATGCCCAAACGCCCGTGGATGTCGAGGTCTCTGGCGTGGCGGCAAATGCCCTGGGGGCGCGCAGAATTGGGTCGATCTGCTTTGATCTGGCGGCGGCCCGGAATCTGACCGCGCTCACCGTCAGCGATGCGGCCATCACAGCAGCCCAAACCGCCCTGTGGCGCCAGCGCCGCCTGTTGGTAGAGCCCGCGGGGGCAGCCGCCCTCGCCGCACTGACCTCCGGTGCCTATAAGCCTGCACCCGGCGAAAAAGTTGCGGTTCTGCTCTGTGGTGGCAATATCGCCCGCCGATCCACTGGCCTGAGACTTGCACCGGGCCCAAACGCATCCTATCGACCTGACATGAGCGCAACAATCGCAGATAGCATCTACCAGGCCCTGAGCGAGCAGATCGTCACAGGCGCGCTGAGCGCTGGCGAGAAGCTGCGCCAGGATCACATTGCCCGCGCCTTTGACACCAGCCATGTGCCGGTGCGCGAAGCGCTGCTGCGGCTGGAAGCGCATGGGCTGGCGATCTCGGAACCCCGGCGCGGCACCCGCGTCAGCGCGCTCAACCCGTCTGAGATTCGCGAAGTGATTGAAATGCGGGTCTCGCTCGAGGTGCTGGCGCTCACCCATGCCTTTGCCCATTTTTCAGCCGCAGACCTTGCCCGTGCCGAAAGCGCACGCATCGCCTGCGACGAAGCCGAGGACATGGCCAGCTGGGAACGGCGCAACCGGGATTTTCACCGGATCCTGCTTGCCCCCTGCCAAATGCCGCGGCTGCTGGCAGCGATTGATGATCTGCATATCGCCTCGGCGCGGCATCTTTTTGCCAACTGGCAACACCAGTGGCGGCCCCGCGTCGATCAGGATCACGCCGCGCTGCTGCAGGCAATCAGGCGGCACGATGCCAATGCGGCCTGTGAAATTCTGCGCCGTCACCTGCGCCGGGTGCGCTAACGAGGTCAAAACACTGGTATGACGCCACAATGACTGCAATCCGGGCATGACCTGCGCGCCGATTGCCGTTAGAAAGCTGCGAATCCTAATTTTAAACACGCCGGAGTACCCCCCATGTCCAACGCTCAGCTGGAAACCGCGATCGAGGCCGCCTGGGAGGCCCGTGACACAATCACCCCCGCCACCAAAGGCGAGCAGCGCGATGCCATCGAGGCCACTCTGCAGGCGCTGGATTCTGGCACGCTGCGCGTTGCGGAAAAGCTGGACAGCGGTGACTGGCACGTCAACCAGTGGGCCAAAAAGGCGGTTCTGCTGGGGTTCCGTATCAAGGATATGGAAATGCAGTCCGGTGGTCCGCAGGGTGTCGGCTGGTGGGACAAGGTCGACAGCAAATTCCTCGGCTGGGGTGAAGCAGACTGGAAATCGGCTGGTTTTCGCGCCGTGCCAAACTGCAGCGTGCGCAAATCCGCCTTTATCGCCCCCGGCGTTGTGCTGATGCCCTCGTTTGTGAACCTGGGCGCCTATGTGGATGAGGGCACCATGGTTTATACCTGGGCCACCGTTGGCTCCTGCGCGCAGATCGGCAAGAACGTGCACCTCTCGGGCGGCGTTGGTATTGGCGGCGTGCTGGAACCCATGCAGGCCGGCCCCACCATCATTGAGGACAACTGCTTTATCGGGGCGCGCTCGGAAGTGGTCGAAGGCTGCATCGTGCGCGAAGGCGCAGTTCTGGGGATGGGTGTCTATATCGGCAAATCCACCAAGATCGTTGACCGCGAAACCGGCGAAGTCATGTATGGCGAAGTGCCGCCCTATTCGGTTGTCGTCTCAGGTTCCATGCCCTCAAAGAACAATGTCAGCCTGTACTGTGCTGTGATCGTAAAACGCGTTGACGCACAGACCCGCTCAAAGACTGCCATCAACGAGCTGCTGCGCGACTAGCACAGATCAGTCCTGATCAGGCCAGATATGAAAAACGCGCGTCTCCCTTTGGGGGCGCGCGTTTTTTGTTCACTGCTGCTTTTAAAACCAGCCTCAGATGCCGGGTCGTCCTAGGCCTGCAGACCGGATTGCAGTTGCAAAGCCTGCACCTCAAACGGTTTCAGGGACATCCGGGCGCTGGCGCCATAGCCCGCTATGTCGCCGCCCATCAGCGCAAGCACCTCTGCGCGGGTCTCGGCATCAAAACTATCCAGTGTCTCTTCGCCGGGATGATAGCTTTCGCTCTCCAATCCGTTGCCGCAGATGATTTCATGCTGATCAAACAGCAGATGCACATAGGTGACCGGGCGGGCGTCCTCGCGGCGCGATATGCTGTGGCCATTGACCAGATCGCGGGCCTTGACCAGGACCTCAGAGACGCCAGACAGCACGTCGGCCCATTCATCCTGTAGCAACACGCGGTGACAGGGAGAGAGTTCAAGCGCCTGATGTGCCCCCAAAGCGCCGGCGGCAAACTGCACCGGTGCGTCACGCGCTTCGGCACGGCGCCGCGTGCTCCCAATCCAGCGCAGAGGTTGCGCCCTGTGGTCGCGGGTCAGAACCAGATCGCCGGGCTCTAGATCTTCGACCGGCACCGGACCCGATGGGGTTTCTATCAGGGTGCCTGCAACAAAACAGGGGGTGGTTGTCACCTCAACCAGGCCGGTATCCGAGTTGCCGATCTCGTCTACGACCGTGTAGGAGAACACCGTCTGCTCATCCGCATCCACACCGTCCTGCCCCGAAATAGTCATGGTGCCACGGCGTTCAGTGTGATCTCTCCGCCATCTGCCAGGGTGACGGTCGATCCCGCCACAACGGCTTGTCCATTGATTTCGGTAATTGTCAGAGTGGTGCCGGCCGCGTGGTCATCATTGGCCAGCACATCCAGCGTTTGCGAGCTGCCTTCTTCAACAGAGATCTCGTCGTCTTCGGCCACCAGTTGCGTCTGGATGGAATCGCCTGCAATCAGAAGGTTGGAATCATAAATAGCGTCGCCGGCATCAGCGATGCCGATCTTGATCGTGTTCACCTCATCCGGGTTGACCGGCGCCTTCAGGGTCAGGGTTACGGTAAACCCGTCCATCTCTGTGTTATAGAGATCATCACCCTGCGGGTTGTCGATATAAAGGTTTTCATTTGAGCCGGTGTTCACGTTGTCGATGGAAATATCACCATCGCCAATCGTCAGCTCGGCCTTTTCACCATTGACCCAGACGCCCACCGCATCGTTGAACCCCGCGTCGACATATTCCAGATACTCCTCGGAAGAGAAGGTGAACTGCATGGTCAGGGTTGACCCGCTTGGAATAAATTCCGCTTCAAAAACAGCGGCGTCAAAGGTTGTACCGCCGGCAATTTGCGACAGATCACTGTCCCCTGCGGTATGCATATTTGACGAGGTATTGCTGTGCGCGTTCACATCACCGCTGCTGTTGGTAAGGCTTGTTGCCCGACCGGTCGACAGGATCACGCCGGTATCGGATGGGGTCACTCCGGGGGCGGTGTTGTCGCCGTCAGAATAAATCCCAGAGGAGGCCTGCGCCCCGGTATAGCTGGCGCTTTGGATGGAGATCCCATTGCCAAACATCGCCTCGGCCATTTGGTTTGCCGTTGCAGTGGTATCAATAGGCAGCTCGGACGCGGTTGGCATGCAATGACCTTTTAAAAAATTGGATTTCCCCCATTGGCCAGCCGTTTAGAGTGGACAGCCATTCAGAGGCCAAGGGGAATCGTTTTCCTCATTTTAAGTTTTTCTTGCTTAACGCCGTGTAAAGAGGCGCATTTATGCGACGACCCTGCCCTGCTCACCCCATGACAAATCTGAATTCGGTTGACCGCCAGAGGCCAGCGAGGCTATGGCGGCGGCATGGAAAAAAAGAAAATATCCCGTCAGCAGGTCTACACGCTGCTGGTTCAGATCGGCCGCAAAGAGGGCGATGGTCTCCCCGATGGTGCCACCGGCGCTGCGCTGATGATCTATGCCTCTGGCGTGGATGAGGCCGAAGCCGTGCGTGAGACTGTCGCCATCCTGAAACAGGCCGAGACAGCGCCGCTGGATGTCACCGGCTATGGCACCCTTGCAGAGCGCGAAGAGGAAGGCCATGACATCGGTGCAGAAGAACGCGCCCTGATGCAGCGCGCGCTGGAAGAGAACTCTGTGATCGTCGCCCAGATGACACCGTTTTTTGAGGGCGATGAGCCAACCTATCACTAGTCTCGCCACTAGTCTCAGCGCATCTCAGATCAGCTGATCTGAGCAGGCTGCAAACGGGGGGCTTAAAGCAGGGCTCCCGGCCAGATTTTGGCTCCGGCGGCTACTGCAACCGGCCAAACCATTTGCGGTAGATCGCCTCATAGCCGCCGTCTTCCTGCATCTCCAGCAAGGTGCGGTTGACCTTTTCGGTCAGCTCAGAGCCCTGCGGGAACACAAAACCATAGTATTCCCGTAAAAACACCTGACCGATGGTGCGACCGTATTCATGGCCACCATGCTGCACATAGTAGTTCAGCACAGGCGCATCAAAAACCACCGCGCGTATGTGACCCGCCTCAAAGGCTTGCAGCAGCGTGTCCAGATCAGGGTAGCCATAGTAGTCAATATCGCGACGCTGCATAAAGCCTGCGGCGGTCGAGCCCTCAATGGTGCCGGTGCGTTTGCCATATAGATCGTTCACCGAAGACACCGAGCCGCTGATGGCCTCGACCGTCATAACAGCGGTGATTTTGGCCACAAAGATCGAGACGATAAACAGCGACGACAGCACCAGAAGCACACCAAACATCCGTCCAATGGGCGTCCGGGGCACGCGCTCTTCAAAGCCGCCGTTGACCACGAGGTTAAAGCGCCCACCAGAAGGAGGGGAACCAGGCTTCTTTCAAAGGACGGTCAAAATAAGGCTGGGCCCGGCGCTCCATCGCCCACATGAACATACCTCCAACCAGCAACAGCAAGAAGGCCAGCCCGATGGCAAAGGCCAGATCCCAGGACATCAGGGCGTGCAACAGCGACGGCTCACGCACGTCATCAGCCTGCACCATGATCTGCAGACCGCTTTCAAAAACCGGCTGACTGAAATCCATCACCGCCTCGCGCGCCGCAGTGATCGAGATATTCGCAGCCGCAAGATCCACCTCGCCGTCGCGCACCCCCTCCAGCATGCTGGAAAACGAGTCTGTGCGATTGATCGTAAGCGTCCACTCTAATCGGCTGGCAATTTCACGCAGCAACTCAATTGAGAACCCGGTATCTTTCCCCTTTTCAATCATTGAAAAGGGCGGACGCGTCACTGTGTTGATATCTATGACCTGCGCTGCCAGAACATTTCCCCACAGCAGGAGCATAGATGCAAGGATGAAGCGAAGTTGTCGCAAATCAGTACCTAAAGCCAAATATAGAATTTCTAAATCCGTCTTAGGCGGTTCCCCATATCCATACAAGCTTGAACCGTTCAGCAAACGCGCGGTTCAGCCGGAACTGCTGCATCAAAGCCTCTCGCACCGGATACAGACCTCAGGCGCCCATGATCCGGCAGCGCGCTGCGCTGTAGCGTTGCAAACGGGCTGCCCCTTTTGGGCTGCTGCGATCAGGGCGATGATTACCCCCGACGATACCCGCCTGTTGCGGCAGTGTCGTTTGCACGCCCCCGCAAAGCGCGATAAATCAAGGCAAACAGCATTCAGACGCGCCAGCCCTGGTGCCCTACAGGAGCTATGTCATGTCCACGACCCCGCCCGAGTCGACCAACCTGATCGACCCCGCCCGCCTGACAGCAGAGCTGATCCGCTGCCCATCCGTCACCCCCGTTGAGGGCGGCGCACTGGTCTTGCTGCAGGATCTGCTGTCGCAGGCGGGCTTTTCCTGCACCCGGGTGGATCGCGGTGGCATCGCTAATTGTTTGCCCGCTGGGGCGACAAGGGGCACGCGCGCAGTTTTGGCTTTAACGGTCATACCGATGTTGTGCCGCTGGGGGATGAGGCCGCCTGGACCATGCCGCCTTTTGGGGCCGAGATCAAAGACGGCATTATGTATGGCCGTGGCG
The DNA here is from genome assembly GCF_002087335.1 of Pseudophaeobacter leonis. Classification (GTDB taxonomy): domain Bacteria; phylum Pseudomonadota; class Alphaproteobacteria; order Rhodobacterales; family Rhodobacteraceae; genus Pseudophaeobacter; species Pseudophaeobacter leonis. Next base: position 1,956 of record NZ_MWVJ01000077.1, on the reverse strand, counting down.
CCACCGACATGAAATCCGGCGTTGCTGCCTTTGCCGCCGCCGCCATTGATTTTGTCACCCAAGCCCCGCCCGATGGCGCGGTGATTTTGACCATTACCGGCGACGAAGAGGGTGACGCGCTGGATGGCACCACCGCACTGCTCGACCATATGGAAGCCTGCGGCGAACAGATGGATGTCTGTCTGGTCGGAGAGCCGACCTGCCCCAATACAATGGGTGAGATGATCAAGATCGGCCGCCGTGGCTCTATGACGGCCTGGATCACCGTGACCGGCAAACAGGGGCACTCGGCCTATCCGCATCGTGCCAACAATCCGCTGAATGCCATGGTGCGGCTGATGGATCGCCTCGCCAGTCACGAACTCGATCAGGGCACCACACATTTTGACGCCTCCACTCTGGCCGTGGTCACCGTCGACACCGGCAATCCGGCGACAAATGTGATCCCCGCCCAAAGCCGGGCGACCGTGAATATCCGCTTCAACGACAGCCATTCCGGTGCCAGCCTCAGCGATTGGTTGCAGACCGAGGCCGACAGGGTTGCGGCAGAGTTTGGCACCCAGATTGAGATGCAGATAAAGATCTCGGGCGAGAGCTTTATCACCCCGCCCGGTGCCCTGTCGGATCTGGTCTCGGCTGCCGTCGAGGCCGAAACTGGCCTCAAGCCAGAGCTTTCGGCCACCGGCGGCACCTCGGACGCACGCTTTGTCAAACACCACTGCCCGGTGGTTGAATTCGGGCTGGTCGGCAAGACCATGCATCAGGTGGATGAATGCGTGCCGGTTGACCAGATCCATCAGCTGAAAGCGATCTATGGCCGCATCCTGAAAGACTATTTTGCATGAGCCCCGAAACCCCGGTGCGCGGTGAGATCCCTGCCGCGATCACCGTCACCACGGATCACCAGAGCTGTTTTGCGCTGCGTCATCAGGTCTTTGTCGTTGAGCAAGCTGTGCCGATAGAGGAAGAGATCGACGCGCTGGATGCCAGTGCGACGCATCTTCTGGCGACGCAAAACGGAGTGGCTGTTGGCGCGGCCCGCATCGTCTTTCAGTCTGAAGTCGCAAAGATTGGCCGGGTCTGTGTGCTGCAACCCATGCGCGGCACCGGGCTGGGGGCTGCCCTGATAAAGGCGGCCATAGACATCGCACGCGCGACCCCCGGTGTCACACAGGCCAAATTGGGGGCGCAGACCCATGCCCTTGGGTTCTACCAAAAGCTCGGCTTTAAGGCATTTGGCCCGGTCTACGATGATGCCGGAATTGATCACCGCGATATGGTGCTGGAGCTGGCGTGAAACCTGTATTGGTCATCATGCTGAAAGAGCCGCGCCCCGGACGGGTCAAAACCCGCCTTGGCCGCGATATCGGCAAAATTGCCGCTACCTGGTGGTTCCGCCATCAAAGCGCCCGGCTGATCCGCTCTCTGCGCGATCCCCGCTGGCAGATCGTGCTCGCCGTTGCACCGGATCTGGCGCAGGCCCCCCGCCTCTGGCCAGGGGATCTGCCGCGTCTGGCGCTGGCACAGGAGATCTGGGCCAGCGGATGCGTCGCATGTTGTGCAGTTTTGGTCACGGGAATTTCTCGCAGCGACCCGTTTGCCTGATAGGCGGCGATATTCCGGGGATCCGCCGCAGCCATATTGCCCGCGCCTTTGCCGCCCTGGGCAGCCATGATGTGGTCTTTGGCCCAGCGCTCGACGGGGGATACTGGCTAATCGGCGCCAGATATCCCAACCGCCTGCCAAAGCGGCTGTTCACCGCAGTGCGCTGGTCCAGCGAACACGCGCTGGCCGACACCCTGCAGGGTCTGCCCGATCATCGCGTGGCCCTCATCGACGCTTTGCAAGATGTGGACACCGGCGCAGATCTGAAACTGGCGCAGCGCTGACATTCGGCTGGCCCCTTCCTGGCTGGCCCAGTGCCGACTGGTCCCTGGGTGTTTTTCTCCATGACCT
>NZ_MWVJ01000076.1 GCF_002087335.1 Pseudophaeobacter leonis | reverse complement strand
CCATTGCTGCGCTGGCGGATCACGGTGGGGGTAGCAAAATACGACGACCGCATGTGGCATAAGCTTTGGCCAGATCCCTGTCCAGATACATGGGGCGGTCAGATGGCCAGACAGATGAAACCGACTGAACAAAAGATAAGGATCCCCGCATGAGCGAAATGATGCGCGCCATTGAGATCTCGACCCCCGGCGGGCCAGAGGTTCTCACCCTCACCCAACGACCCATGCCATCTCCGGCGCATGGACAGGTGGTGCTGAAAGTTGCCTATGCCGGGGTCAACCGCCCCGATGCGTTGCAACGCGCGGGTGGTTAGAACCCGCCCCCCGGAGCCAGCGACCTGCCAGGTCTTGAGGCCTCTGGTGAAGTGGTGGCTCTTGGGGCCGGGGTCACGGGGCTGGAGATTGGCGACAGGGTCTGCGCCCTGCTGCCTGGCGGTGGCTATGCGGAATATGTCGCAACCCCGGCGGCCCATTGCCTGCCGATCCCTGATGGTTTGAGCCTGAAACAGGCGGCCTGCCTGCCTGAGACCTGCTTTACCGTCTGGTCCAATGTTTTCACTCGTGGTGGCCTCAAGGCCGGTGAGCGGTTCTTGGTGCATGGTGGCTCGTCCGGGATTGGCACAACGGCGATCCAGCTGGCAACAGCGCTGGGCGCGCGGGTCTTCACCACGGCTGGCTCGGATGCGAAATGCCAGGCCTGTCGCGATCTGGGTGCAGAACGGGCCATCAACTACCGTAATGAGGATTTTGTTGAGGTGCTGCGGGCCGAAGGCGGCGCTGACCTGATCCTCGACATGGTGGGCGGTGACTATATACCGCGTAATATCAAGACATTGGCTGACGATGGGCGGCTCGTCCATATCGCCTTTCTGTCTGGCCCCAAGGCCGAGCTGAACTTTGCTCAGATCATGATGCGGCGGCTGACAGTGACGGGATCTACCCTGCGCCCGCAAAGCGATCTGGCCAATGCGCGTATCGCGCAGGACCTCTATGAGGTGGTCTGGCCGTTGATCGAAGCAGGCAAGCTGGCGCCGGGGAGATGGACAGCGAATTTGCGCTGGAGGACGCCGCAGGTGCCCATGCCCGGATGGAAAGTTCAGGCCATATCGGCAAGATCGTTCTGAAGGTCGCGGGCGATTTGGATTAACCGGCTTTCGCGCCTCAGATCGTGGCCTCCAGGAGGCTCTTGCCCTGGGGTGAATGAGTGCACAAAACAAAGGCGCGCCGGGCGATGCGGGCGCGCCTTTTTCGTTTTGGCGGCGCTGGTGGCAGTTTGATTCTATCGAGCCAAAACAGCGCTACCGTACAGGGGTGAAAATCGCGTCCTTCAGCGAGCAATCTCTGATCACGTCACGCCCGCAGGGCACCGGCTGCATGTCGCGGGACAGGCATAGGCGGACCTCTTGGATGTGATGATCGCGGCAGGTCACGGTGACGCTGTCTTTGTCAAATTCTTGATTGGCCTGCAAAAACGCCTGTTCCACCAGATTGGCGGGCAGGGTCACAGAGCGCTGCAGTTTGCGAAAGATCGCCGGGCGGTTGATGCTCTCGTAGGCGCTGCGCGACAGGGCAAGATAGTCGGTGGCGCGCAGGCCGGAACAGGTGCCGTGTTTCTTCCACTGGTGCCAGGCCAGACCGGGAGATCCCATGATATCAGCCATTTCTGCGGTATCACTGCGCCGGGGCGGCGCTTCGGGCGTGCGGCAATAGCTGGGCCAGCCCCGGTGAAACTGTGGCCAGAGCCCATGCAGGGTCCAGCCGTGGTCATGGCGCGGATGGCATTGGTCGGATCGCTTGCCGTCGCCTTCGATCTCGCACCAGTTGGGCGACCAGCTGAGAGCTAAAACGTAGTAGTCAAATTCACCGGCTTTCTCACCATCGGCAAAAACGGCGGAGGTGGACAGCCCTGTGAAGGCCAAAATAGCTGCTAGCAAGAACCTGCGCATCGCCTCTTTCCTTATGAAATCAGCGCGACTATATAGGACTGAAGTTCCCCGACAATGGAAACCGCCCCCAAAACACCGGGGCAGCCTAATTCAGGCGACGGGAAAGATGTATGCCGGGACAAGAAGTTGTAAGGAGATGAGCACATGGCAAAACCATTGATGGCCAAGGCGACCGCCGTGTGGCTGGTGGACAATACAACGATCAGCTTTAAGCAGATCGCAGATTTCGTCGGCATGCACGAGTTGGAAATCCAGGGCATTGCCGATGGCGATGTGGCGACAGGCGTCAAGGGGTTTGACCCGGTCGCCAACAATCAGCTGACCCAGGAAGAGATCGACAGCGCCGAAGGCAATCCGCTGCACAAGCTGAAGATCAAGTTTTATGCCGCAGCCGCCGGTGAAGAAAAACGCCGCGGTCCGCGCTACACGCCGCTGTCCAAACGTCAGGACCGGCCCAACTCGATCCTGTGGCTGGTCAAGTTCCACCCCGAACTGTCCGATGGTCAGATCGCCAAACTGGTTGGCACCACCAAGCCGACCATTCAGTCGATCCGCGAGCGCACCCACTGGAATATTTCCAACATGCAGCCGATCGACCCTGTTGCTCTGGGCCTGTGCAAACAATCCGAGCTGGATTCGATCGTGCAAAAAGCCGCCGCGAAAAAAGCCGCCGAAGGTGGCGTGATGAGCGACGATGAGCGCCGCAAGCTGGTCTCTACCGAGCAGTCGCTTGGCATGGACACAGAGCCCAAGATGCCCTCTGGGATTGAAGGCCTCGAAAGCTTCACCCTGGGCGGCGGCAACGCGCGTCCCTCGTCGACGAACCCGATTGCGGATGCGGACAGCTTTTTCAATCTGCCCGACGCAGATCAGGACGACGATGAGGATGAAGACGCCCGCGGCTGATCTGATCGCGCGCCTCAGTTTTTATTAAGGCCATGCCCCGTGGGGTGTGGCCTTTTTTCATGTTCAAACCTGACCCCGCTGATGCAGCCTCAGCGCGCACATCATTCGCCGGGACAGTCAGATGTAATGGGCTGTCAGAGACACGATAAAGACCCCAAATAGTGCGCAGGCCCCAATTGTAACCGGTGCAATGATCTCTTTGTCTTTGGGCGATGCTGCTTTTAGGGTGACGCAACACTCAAAAGCAGGAGAGCGCCATGAACCAATATGCAGGCATGACCCAGGCCGAGGGGCGCAATCATCCGATCTGCGATCTGCGCAGTGATACTGTGACCCGGCCAGACGCCGGTATGATGGCGGCAATTGCCGCTGCTGATCTGGGGGACGACGTCTACAGAGAAGACCCACAGGTCAATCGCCTTGAGGCCAGTCTGGCCGAGCGTTTGGGCAAGGAGGCGGGGCTTTTTCTGCCAACGGGGACGCAAAGCAATCTGGTGGCGCTGCTGGCGCATTGTGGCCGCGGCGAAGAAATCCTGGTGGGGGTCGACTACCATGTGAACAAATACGAGGCCGCCGGGGCCTCGGTTTTAGGCGGTATCGCGCTGTGCCCGCTGCCAATCAGCGAGACGGGCGCGCTGCTGCCCGAGGCGATCCGCGCGGCGGTAAAGCCAGACGACAGCCATATGGCGATCAGCCGCCTTTTGTCGCTTGAGAACACCCATAACGGTCAGGCCATCTCGCTGGCGCAAACGCAGGCCGCCGCCGATGCTGCCCGCGCATCCGGTCTCGCGGTGCATCTGGATGGCGCCCGGTTCTTCAATGGCATCGCGGTGCTGGGCTGCGCCGAAGGTGATTTGGCAGCCATCCCCGATACCCTGTCGATTTGCCTCTCCAAGGGCCTCGGCACCCCGGCGGGATCGGTTCTGGTCGGGCCAAAGGATCTGGTCACGCGGGCGCGGCGCTGGCGCAAGATGCTGGGCGGCGGCATGCGTCAGGCCGGCATTCTGGCGGCGGCCGGGCTTTATGCGCTGGAGCACAATGTGGCCCGTCTTGGCGAAGATCATGCCAGGGCCGAAGCGCTTGCTGCGGTGCTGCGCAGGCTGGGGGCAGGGCCGGTGACACAGGCCAGCAATATGGTCTTTTTCACCCCGCAGGACGGGTGCAATGCGGCACTGCAGGCCCATTTATCACAAAGCGGAGTGGTGATTGGTGCAGGCGACAGCGGCCCGATCCGTCTGGTGTTGCACCGTGATGTCAGTGATGCCGGACTGGATCTTGTGACAGAGGCCCTGCAACGGTTCTACAGTTGAGCCGGCCAGCCAGCCCTGACGGGGCAAAAGCACGCGGGGCCTAGAGCGCCTTGCGTGCCTTCAGCGCGGCAGTGATCGTGCCATCATCGAGATAGTCCAGCTCGCCACCGATGGGCACGCCCTGCGCCAGCGTGCTAAGCTGCGCCTGGTTCTCCAGCTGATCTGCGATGTAATGGGCCGTGGTCTGGCCGTCGATGGTTGCGTTGAGCGCGAGGATCACCTCTCTGACGCCCTCGCTGGCGACCCGGTCCACCAAGCGTGGGATGCGCAGATCTTCGGGCCCGATGGCATCCAGCGCCGACAGGGTGCCGCCCAGCACATGATAGCGACCTTTGAACACCGCAGCCCGCTCCATCGCCCAAAGATCCGAGACCGTCTCGACCACGCAGATCTCGCCATTGGCGCGGCGCTCGTCGCTGCAAATACCGCAGATATCGCTGGTGCCCACGTTGCCACAGTTCAGGCATTCACGGGCGGTTTCGGCCACCGTGCTGATGCACTCGGCCAGCGGCGAAAGCAGCAGCGCCCGTTTGCGAATGAGGTGCAGCACAGCCCGCCGGGCCGAGCGTGGCCCCATGCCGGGCAGTTTTGCCATCAGTGCAATCAGGTTCTCGATGTCGCTGGTGCTGTCGTCGGTCATGCTTTGGTCCTTTGCGCTTGCCGCATATAGGCGCAAAGCCAAGGGCGGCTGCAAGGGGTGTGAATGATCTGGCTGCCAGTTGTCTTTACGTAACGTCCAAATGCAGCGCCCCATTGACCCAAAGAGGGCTGCGAATCAAGTGGGCCGGAGTCAATCTGTTGGGATACTTAAGAAGGTGCCGGCAGAGATTTTGCCCTCTCTTTACGCGTGTGCGTCAAAATTTGTGCAACTCAAAGCTATGCGGAATTCCGCTGAATGCATCCATTTTGGGGCAAGGTGAATTTTGTTAAGCTATTTGTTTTATTGTTAAAATCATCACATTCTGACAAAAATAACACGGCTTCACCGGGTGGCAGGGCGACAAGAGCTGGCATCATATTCTCTCTTGAAAAAAAAATCCCTTGCGCGCATATAGAGCGGGCTAACGTTTTTCTTTTTCGACCACTGTCTCCCGTTTACGGCGCTCAGTCTTTCGATCCAGACCTACCACGCCGGGCTGTCGCACCTAAGCGGACAGCAAATTACAGGAGACTACGGACATGGCTTCAGGCACCGTAAAATGGTTTAACTCGACCAAAGGTTTTGGCTTTATCGCACCCGATGGCGGCAGCAAAGACGTATTTGTTCACATTTCAGCTGTTGAGCGTTCCGGTCTGACCGGTCTGGCCGACAACCAGAAAGTGACTTTTGACATCGAACCCGGCCGCGACGGTCGTGAGTCCGCTGTGAACCTCGAACTGGCGTAAGCCTTTTCCGAGCCAGAATTTGAAACGCGGTCTCCTGTCTGGAGGCCGCGTTTTTTTGTGTCTGCTCTCGTCTCACCCGGGCGGGCACAGATCCGCCGCCAGGTTGACAGGCCACAATGAAAAAAGGCGTCCTCATCGGAGCCGCCTATTGAGCGATGTCGCTGTGCTACGTATTAGAACGGCAGCTTGATATCCTTGGGCAGGCCCATGCTCTCGGTCAGGCGGGCCATTTCTTCCTGCGCTTTCACCGTGGCTTTGGACTGGGCGTCCTTGACGGCGGCGAGGATCAGATCCTCGACAACTTCCTTGTTGTCGCTGGTGAAAATCGAAGGATCAATGTCGAGCCCCTTGAGCTCACCCTTGGCAGAGGCGGTTGCCTTTACCAGGCCGGCGCCTGCTTCGCCTGTGACCATGACATTGTGCAGCTCTTCCTGCATCTCTGCCATTTTGGTCTGCAGTTCCTGTGCCGATTTCATCATCTTGGCCATATCGCCAAGACCACCAAGGCCTTTAAGCATAGTCTTCTCCTATTTGCGGGAGCGCAGCGCGCCATACGTCATTAGGGCACATATCGCAATTGCGAGCGCAATGAACAAGTGGGGCAGGGCAATGAAGCCCTCTTTGATGGCGATGCCGTTAAGGTCATTCACCACAGCTCAGGCGCGTGTTCCAGTATCAGTCTTCCTCGAAGGGATCCCATTCGTCTTCCACTTCGGGCAGGGCCTCGGCCTCAACCTCGGCGGCCAGTTCTTCGGCGGTGCGGATGCGGGTGATTTTGGCCTTGGGAAAGCTTTCGAGCACAGCCTGAACCAAGGGATGCGCCCGCGCTTCGGCACGCAGCGCATTTTCTACGGCGTTTTCACGCTCGGTAATGGTCTCGCCGCCGCCCTCGTTTTCAAGGGAAATGATCCAGCGGGCCTGGGTCCAGTTCTGCAGCTGCTGTCCCAATCGTGCGGCCAGATCCTTTGGCGCGTCCTGAGTGGGCTGGATAGTGATCCGGCCCGGCTGGTAGGACACAAGGCGCAGATAGGTTTTTACATATTCAAGCAGCAGCCCGTCTCGTTTGAGGCGGATAAAGCGACCACATGTTCAAAGGTCGGATAGCGCGCCAGCGCCTGCAGGGTTTCGGGCGCCAATGCGGTTGCCGCTCCAGAGCCGCCCTGCAGACCCGAGGTACCATGCGCCGCACCACCTGATGCCATATGTGCGCCGCCCGGCGCGCCAGTATCTCCCGCAGGGGCTCCCATCGCCTGGGTTGCGCCCTGTCCGGCGGAAGGCCCGCCAGCATAGCCGCCGCCATTTCCCAGGACCACCATTTGGGCCACCACTGGGGGCACTGGGCGCACTGGGGGGAGGGGTGCTTTGCAACTTGCGGATCAGCTCTTCCGGGCTGGGAAGATCAGCCACATGGGTCAGGCGGATCACCGCCATCTCGGCCGCCATCATGGCGTTGGGGGCGGCGGCGACCTCTTCCAGGGCTTTCAGCAACATTTGCCACATCCGGGTGAGCACCCGCATTGGCAGGGCCTCGGCCATTTGCTGTCCGCGCGCGCGCTCATCCGGGCTGACGGTAGGGTCATCTGCTGCATCCGGGGTGATCTTCACCACCGAGACCCAGTGGGTGATTTCAGCCAGATCGCGCAGCACGGCCAGCGGGTCAGCCCCTTCTGCATATTGAGAGCCAAGTTCGGTGAGGGCTGCCGCCGCATCGCCGCGCAGGATCATATCTATCAGGTCAAGCACCCGCCCCCGGTCGGCCAGACCCAGCATGGCGCGCACCTGATCGGCGGTGGTTTCGCCCGCGCCATGCGAGATGGCCTGATCCAGCAAGGAGGTCGCGTCCCTGGCCGAGCCTTCGGCGGCGCGGGTGATCAGCGCCAGCGCGTCTTCGTTGATCTCGGCGCTCTCAGCTGCGGCGATCTTGCGCATCAGGGCAATCATCACCTCCGGCTCAATCCGGCGCAGATCGAACCGCTGGCAGCGCGACAGCACCGTCACGGGCACTTTGCGGATTTCGGTGGTGGCAAAGATGAATTTCACATGCTCCGGTGGCTCTTCCAGAGTTTTCAGCAGCGCGTTGAACGCACTGGTCGAGAGCATATGCACCTCATCGATGATGTAGATCTTATAGCGGGCCGAGGCGGCGCGGTACTGGACCGAATCAATGATTTCGCGAATGTCGCCAACACCGGTGCGGCTGGCGGCATCCATCTCCATCACATCGCCATGGCGCCCCTCCATGATGGCGGTGCAATGTTCACAAGCCCCGCAGGGCTCGGTCGTCGGCTGGCCGGTGCCATCGGTGCCGATACAGTTCATGCCCTTGGCAATGATCCGCGCGGTGGTTGTCTTGCCGGTGCCGCGAATGCCGGTCATGATAAAGGCTTGGGCGATGCGATTGGTTTCAAACGCATTTCGCAGGGTTCTGACCATGGCGTCCTGGCCGACAAGATCGGTAAAGGTCTCGGGGCGGTACTTGCGCGCCAGAACCTGATACTGAGTTTGGCTGGTGTCGCTTGTGCTGTCGTTCATGATGTCTCTTGCCGGATTCGGAAGGCGGGATCGCGCGTGGTGCAAGGTACGCGGGCAGACGGGCTTCGTCCACCGCTGTTGACAGGCTGGGTGACAGACTGGGTGACAGGCCGGTTGACCGAGGGGGGCTTCTCAGGCCAGTGTTTGATGCCTAGAGGGCGCAGGCGTGCAAATTGGCGTGGCCCATGGCTGGGTCTGCGCGGGAGGAGTAACGTGGGTGATGACATCGACAGCAGGGATGTAAAGCCTCTGACGCTGCACGCCCTCTCTGTCTCAAACGGGATACTGGCGCTGTGTCCTCTGCCCGGTGCCGGTGGCGACTACGCGGGAGATATGGACCATCTGCACGACTGGCTGCCCGGGCTGGTGATTTCGATGACCTCTGAGGCAGAACATGTCGAGGCAGGTGCCGCGGGGCTGGGGCAGGACTTCCCGTCGATGGGGTGCCGGTGGCACCATTTGCCGCTGCCGGACTTTTCTGCGCCAACGCCGGACATGTTGGCGCGATGGTCTGAGGTCAGCGGCCTCACGCTGCAGGCCTTAAAGGGAGGCGGCCGCGTTCTGGTACATTGTAAGGGGGGCTGCGGACGGTCTGGCATGGTGGTTTTACGGCTGATGATTGAGGCCGGCGAGGGGCGTGAAACCGCATTGCACCGCCTGCGCGCCGTGCGCCCCTGCGCTGTGGAAACGCAGGCCCAGATGCAGTGGGCGCTGGCGGCCGCCACGCGCGCCTCCTCATAGAGGGCCGCGAATAGAGGTCGCGAAAAGATTTGCCTTGCGGCCTTTTGCTGCCGCAAAACAACCTGCGGCACCTGCCTTGGCTGTTACAGCATCGCACTGGTGTCTTTAGGGGCTGACGGCTGATGCCGAGGCTGGGGGCGGACCTCGCCAAAGGCACAGGGGCGCTGCGTTATCCCGGTGGTGGGGGACCCCGGACCTGCGGTCATGAGGAGCGTGTCGGCAAACAGGTCCAGCTCGGCGGTGTCTGCCGCTGGGGTGACATCGCAAAACACCCGGACACGGTCATGCGTGGCGACAAACCGTGCCGGGCAGTGCCGGGCGCAGCCGCCCAGAACGCTGTCGCCACTAACCTCGAAATCCGCATCCGTAACCGTGCGTGCTTTGCTGAGGGCGTGAGCCAAAGTCTGCAGCATCTTTGTCAGGGCCGGGCAAGGGGCACCCAGATGCATGCATGTGGTTTGGGAGAGGTGATCTGAGTCGTCGGCCTGTGTCATAAGCGCCCTCCGCGCAGGGGCGGGGATCCGGTTTTGGCAGACGTCAAGGGGCCCCATGTGGAAAATAGCCCATCTCACGTACCCGCCAGGACTCCCCGTCCAGTTTCGAGTGGTCATGCGATGGCAGGTCTCCTGACTTGCGGGTCAAGGCGACTTCGGTCCTTCCCAGCTCAGGGGCTTATCCCCTGTGCCAGTGGCTGTTCCGACGCGCTCTCCGCCTACAGTTGCGGGGGCAGTCACGGAGTTGGCCAGGCTGTAAGAGCCAGGTCGCACCGCGTTCCCTTTTCATCCCGGACATAAAGCTGATGTCGCGAGAACCATCTTCCTAATGGCTACAGCCGCCGACATTGAGTCGTCAATCCTGTTTTGCCGCCAGTTTTGCCGCCAGTTTTGTCAATGGGCGAAGCTGATCTGCGCTGCTGTGGAGGGGTGCGTGGGGCTGGGGGCTGTGCGGAGGGCGCTATAGAATGGGCAGGCCTGACTTTGTCTTTGTCGCCACGGGGGGGAGGAGGCTGGGACTAGCGGCACTCAGGCGCGGCACTCAGGCGTTGTTCTCAGGCGCTGCGGTTGAGACGCTCTTCGGTCAGGCTGGCGAACTCAGCCACCCGATGCTTAAAGCGGCGGTTGGCCTTTGAACGCGCCAGTTTGAGCGATTGCAACAAAAGCCGCCCCGAGAGGGTCTTTGCCTTGAGCTTGACCGTCACCGAAAAGCGCGTGCGCTGAGGGGACAGGGCCAGAAGCTCGATCTGGCCGGAGCCCTGCAGGGCGGCGCTGTCACCGTCGAGACTGATCTTTGTGCTTGGCTCATAAGAGGAAACCTGCAACCGCATTTCGCGCGGCTTGCCACGGAAATCGGTGCGTACATCCCAGGCCAGACCAACCTGAGGTGTGATATCGTCGCTCAGGCGTTGTACGTCGACGCCCCGCCGGATTGCAGATCGCTCAAAGCTGGCAAAATCGGAGATCGCTTCAAACACCTCGGAGAGGGGTGCGTCTACGTCCTCTTTGCTCGATAATTCCATGATATACCCCCTGCCTTTTGGTCAGCTCTTAGTACTGATTATTGCGTCTCAGAGATAGGGTAATCTTCTTAATCCAAAGTGTCCGCAAGCCAGTTCTCAAGGAGAAAATGCGCAATCGCGCCCTTTCTTGCGGGTTTGAGGACCGGGTGCTCGCCTGCAAAGACAGTCATCATATCCTGACGGCTGACCCAGATTGCATCTTCGATTTCTTTCGGGTCAATCGTGATGTCCCGGCTGGTGGCGCGGCCGCTGCAGCCAAACATCAGCGACATGGGAAAGGGCCAGGGCTGGCTCGAGAGATAGCCAACCTCGGAAACTGCAACGCCGGTCTCTTCAAACACCTCGCGCCGCACGGCGGCCTCAAGAGTTTCGCCGGGTTCGACAAATCCGGCCAGCAGCGAATACATGCCCGCAGGCCAGCCGGGCGAGCGTCCCATCAGCACATCATCTCCATGGGTGATCAGCATGATGACAACCGGGTCGGTGCGGGGGAAATGCATCGCCTTGCAGGTGGGGCATTTGCGTTGCCAGCCGGCCTGGCTAACCTCGCTTTTGCTGCCACAGCGGGCGCAGAACTGATGCGACTGATGCCAGGACAACAGGGCCTTGGCCGTTGCGGCCAGTTCTGCCTCCAGCGGGGTGAGCCGGGCCATGATCCGGCGCAGCTCGGCAAAAACATTACCGGAGGGCAGGTCGGGGTGTTGCTGTTCGCTGAGATCGGCAAAGCTGGCCAGGGCCATCTCATCCAGCGCATCAGGCTGCCAGTTGCCCAGATCACAGGCAAAGAGCTCTGCACCATCCGGCCCGGCCCCAAGGTAGAGCGCGGTGGCGCGATGCGCGTCAGCCAGCGGGTGCGCGGCTGTGATCCAGGCCAGCCCGTCCGGGCCGCGATCCGGGTCAGAGCGCTGGCTGAGCACCTTGCCACGCCAGGTCATCAGGATCCTGGTGCCGGCAGCACTCCAGGCAGAGTCGAGGGCCGCAGGGTCTTCCCGCAGCTGCGCCTTGCGATCCAGTCCGCCACCACCGCCAAAGGTTACCTGTTCTGCACGTTTCATCCGCAGCTCCCTGCTGTATTTTGTGGCACCAAACTGTGGATGCGGTCCCGGCTTGGCTTGCTGTGCACCGTGATGCCTCCTTGTGGCATAAAAGACCAGAGTTTCGCTGCGCGAAGGTGCACAACGCGGGGTATGAGCCGCGAGCATTGCTTTTTGTCCCGCCTGCCTTGACTTTAAACGCGCTCCAACTAGCTGGTCTGCAACGTGGTTATTTTTTCTTAAAGACAATGTAATTGTTGGCTTTGCAAATCCATGAAACGCTGTTTCAAAGGTGAGGCAGCTCTCAGAAGGGGGCGGGGGAGGCAAGAGATTGGAACAGGCAGTGACAGCTGCGATTTCAGCATTATGACAGATACGGTATCTTCCGGGCGCGAGGGCCGCGCTCTGTTGCGCATTCTGGCGACAACGGATTTGCACAGCAACCTGCTCAGCCATGACTATTACGCGGACCGCGTTGATCCGGGCGTTGGTCTGTCGCGGCTGGCCAGCCTGATTGCTGAGGCCCGTCAGTCGGTCGAGGCGCTGGGCGGCGCCACCCTGCTGCTGGACAACGGCGATGCGTTGCAGGGATCTCCTATCGGTGAAGCCGCCCTGAATATGGATCGCACATTGGCCCCGGATGCGCCCGCCCCCGTCCACCCCCTGATGGCGGCGTTTGCAGCGCTCGACTATGATGCTTTGGGGCTGGGCAACCACGATTTTAATTTCGGCCTGCCGGTGCTTCAGGCTGTTTTGCAGGATGCGCCCTGTGCGGTTGTCTGCTCGAACATGCATGCGATTGGACCCGAGCGCGTGCTGCCCTTTGTCAAAACCACCATTGTTGAGCGTGCGTTTGCGGCTTTGCCAGAGGCGCCGGTCCTGCGCATTGGCATTCTTTCGGTTTTGCCACCGCAGACGATGATCTGGGACGCGCATCTGTTGCAAGGCAAAGTGCAGGTGCAGGACATGGTAAAGGCGGCGGCCGCCAGTGCTGCCGAGCTGCGGGCTGCGGGCTGCGATTTGGTTGTGGCGCTGGCTCATACCGGGGTTGGCGGTGAACACGCGGTACCTGAGATGGAAAACGCTCTGTATCCCATTGTGGCAACGGCCGGGATTGATGCCGTGATTGGCGGCCACACCCATCTGGTGCTGCCCGACCCGGAACATGCCTTTGCCAAACCGGTGGTCATGCCGGGAGCGCATGGCTCTCATCTGGGTCAAATCGACATTCATTTGCACCATGACGATGCGGGCTGGCGCATTGACACCTGGCGCGCCAGTGCCAAACCCATCGCGCGGCGGGATGCCTGGGGTAAGTTGACGCCTTTGGCGTCAGAAGACCCGGCACTTTTGCAGGTTCTGGCCGAGGCACATGGCCAGACGCAGGCCCGTATGAAAGAGCCAGTGGGGCGTAGCAAACAAGCGCTGCACTCGTATTTCACCTTTTTTGGCGAGGACCACGGTCTGTCCCTGGTGGCCTGCGCGCAGCTGGCGGCGGTGCGCCCGTTGCTCGAAGGCACCTCTGCGGGCGTTCTGCCGCTGCTTTCTGCGGTATCACCGGGTAAATTCGGCGGCCGCTCCGGGCCAGAACACTATACTGACATTGCAGCAGGGGATCTTTGCATGCGCAATGTCGCGGATCTGCAGATTTTCCCCAATGCTCTTTGGGGCGTCATGGTCAATGGGGCGCAGCTGCGCGACTGGCTGGAGATGTCGGCGGGAATGTTCAACCAGATCACGCCGGGCTCGCGCAATGTTGAGTTGGTCAACCAGGACCCGGCCGGCCATAATTTTGATGTGCTTTTTGGCGTGGAATACGAAATCGACCTGTCGCAACCGTCGCGGGTTTCGTCTTCGGGTCTGTTGATCAACCGCGAGGCGCATCGGGTCAGGAATTTGCGATGGAACGGGGTGGATGTCACCAGTCAGCAGAACTTTGCGGTGGCGACAAACAGCTATCGGGTCAGCGGCGGCGGCAACTTTAAAATGGTACAGCAGGCCGCGCGGCTGCAGCTGCCCGCGATCAAGGTCAGGGATGCGATCTGCGACTACGTCGCCGGTCATGTGGCCAAAGACCGCCTGGAAGAGGCGCGTTTCCCCTGGCGTCTGGCCGGGCTGGAGGGGACAAAGATCATCGCCTTTACCGGCCCGGTGGCGCGCAACTATCTTGCAGAGTTGCCCGCAGACCTGGCCGAGGATCAGGGGATTACGCCAAGTGGCTTTTTGAAACTGCGCCTGACCCTTTAGTTTATCAGCCTCTGCAGTTTACCTGGGCGCTGCAATAAACTTGGCCCCTGTGGAATAGCTGCCTCTGGACAGCAGTGTCTTTACGCGCTGTTTTCAGGGCTTTTGAGGGCATGCCTGTCAGGGGCGGTTTTCCATGGGCACAGCTGCAATGCCCTTGTCATTGCGCCATTCTCTGCCTATATTTCGAATCGAGAGGTTGGCGCGGGCAGGCGCCTCGCCAACCTGGTCAGATCCGGAAGGAAGCAGCCACAACGAGCCCCGCTTGGGTCGATGTCCAACCTCTCACCTTATCCTCCCTTACGTTTTGAAGCTCGGAAAACCCTGCCTGCAGGTCTATGCCAATGCGCTGGATAAACCCACAGAAAATGCGGGTTAGCTCGTCGGCAAAGCGTGGCCTGGCATTTCTGTCCTGTGTCGCTGCAGAGGCGTCTGGCAAACCGCGTGGTTTCAGGCAGGGCAGCCTCCTGGAATGTATGATGCATACAGGTGAACGTCAAAAAACTAGAGCCTCCGCACATAGTACATCCGATCGGTGAATGGTCAGATGCCCGCATACGGACACGCGTTTCAATGGCGCGCTTCCAGAGGGGGACTGATGATCAATTTAGGAAACGTGGTAGCCTTTAGGGCAGCTGTTGTACGGTGTGAAATGCCCGCTGGCGCCTATGAAAAGGCTGGCTCCTGTGAGCAGACAGGCCCCTGTGAGCAGACAGGCCCCTGTGAACAGACAGGCCCCTATGAACAGGCGGGCCCCTATGAACAGGCGGGCAGCCCGTTTTTGGCAAAGCACCTCTCGTTCGGGGTGAACGCAAATGGCTGATCTGGTCTTGCGCTACAACAAAAACAGCTTGCTTGAATACATCGTGATGGCGGCAACGGCTCTCTGGTGCTGTTTTTTTCGCTATTTGTTGATGGGTTTGCCAACCTGGGCAACTTCAAAGTGATCGCCTCCAATTCAGCGGCGCTGCTGATGCTGAGCTGCGGCATGGGGGTGGTTATCATCTCTCGCGGGCTGGATCTTTCTATTGTCGCGGCGATGGTTGCCGGGGCGGCAACCTTTGGCATTCTGACCGTGGCTGGCTGGTCTGTGTTTCCGGCCTTTGTGGTGACGGTTTTGGCTGTTCTTGCAATTGGCGTCTTTAATGGCTGGCTGATTGCCTATGTCGAAATTCCAGGGATGCTGACAACCCTGGCCTCCGCGATGGTGATCACCGGTTTCTTTCGCTACGAGGTCCTCAACGGCGAATACCTCTTGATGCTCCCGAGCGATAGCCGGGCGGTCCAGCTGTTATCGGGGGATGCCCCTGCGATCCTGGCTGTGCTGGTGTTTATCGCGAGCTGGTTGATCCTGCGCTACACTACAATGGGGCGGGTGACCTATGCCCTGGGCGACAACGCCGCTGCGGCGCGCCTGTCAGGGCTTCCTGTCCGGCTGACCACCCTGGGGATTTATGCCTTTGCCGCCCTGACAGCGCTTTTTGCAGGGCTGGTGGTGGCTGCGGCCAGCAGCACGGTCGACTTTCGCATTGTCACAAACGGCAGCCTGCTTTTTGAAGCGATTTTGGTTGTCGTGCTGGGCGGCATCCCTCTGCGCGGCGGGCGTGGCGGCATGCGCAACATTCTCGTGGGTCTCGCGCTGATCGCCGTGCTGCGCAACGGCATGACCCTGCTGAATCTGACAACCCAAACTCAGGACATGTTCAAGGGTGTCGTCCTGCTCATCGCTATTGTGATCGACAACTACATCAACCCTAGAGACACCGAGAACGACACGGTTGGGGATCTATAACTTTGGAGGAGGAAACTATGAAAACAACAACCAAAACAAGGCTTTTGGGTCTGGCAGCAAGCGCAATTCTGGCGACAGGCTCTCTGGCACATGCCGAAAGCAAAATGGCGGGAAAGAGCGTTATCTTTGTTCCGATCACCATGGGTATCTCGCTGACTGAGGCCTGGGCCAAGCGGATGAAAGAACACGCAGAAATCGGCGGATATACCGTTGAGATCAAAGATGCGGCGCTGAATACCGGCGTGATGTCGGAACTTCTTGCGGCGGCAATTGCGCAGCGCCCGGACGTTCTGGTTGTCCATAACCCAACTGTTCAGCTGCTCGCGCGGCAGATCAAGCAGGCCGAAGCCGCAGGCATCAAAGTTTTGCAGCTGAAACTGCAATCCAACCAGCAGTCCTCTGCATTTACCGGTGCCAACTGGACCCGCATCGGGACCGAAGTCGCCCAGGATATCGTCAAAGAATGCGGCGCGGGCAGTGGGAAATCCGGCAAGGTCGCGATCATTCCGGGCCAGCTCACGGCGGCGGACAGTGTTTTGATGAACGAAGCCTCTTTCAAGGTCTTTGCCGAACACCCTGAAATTGAAGTTGTGTCCAATCAGGCCTCCGACTGGGAGCCGGAAAAAGCCCGTCAGATCACCGCGACAGTGCTGCAACAAAACCCTGATCTCTGCGCCATCTTTGGCCATTGGGATGTTCACACCATGGGCGCGGGCGCCGCTGTCAAAGATGCAGGCAAGCAAGACAGCGTTTTGGTCTATGCCACCGGCGGTGGCGATGCGGATGCGTGCAAAGCCATCGAAGACGGCATTCTGGATCGCGAATGGAGCTATGACGCAGACGGACAGGGCCGTGATGCGGCCACGATGATCGACTTGCTGTTGCAGGGGGTCACCTCAGCTGATGGCTCGATGATTTCTGTTGAGTCGCCTCTCAAAGTTATCAAGGCCGGTGAGGGCTACCGGCCCGATCTGTGCTTCAAGCTCTAAGGCACAGGCGGGGCCCCAATGGCGGGCCCCGCACCTTTTCCCATGCGTCCGACTGATGGAAACAACGTGAATAATTCAATTAAGTTTAACAGCTTAACGCGGTACAAGGTGCCGCGTCTGGTCCTGTCTCCACGTCGGATCTTTTCCGATATTCTTTCCAAAGGCTGGGTGGAAAGTGCCATCCCTCTTTTGGGGTTCCTCGCCGTCGTGATCACCATTGCGCTGACCACCGACTCGTATTTTTCAGGCTCTAACATGCGTATTCTGGCGCTTTATGGCGCCGATACCGGATTGGTGATCCTGGCGCTGCTGATTGTCGTGGCTGTGGGCGGGCTGGATTTATCGGTGGGATCAAGTCTGGCCATGTCCGCCTTTGTCGCGCTGTATGGGTTTCACATTCTGGAATTACCGGTCCTGCTTGTGCTTGTGATGAGCGTGGCAAGCGGTGCGGCGGTTGGTGTCGTGAATGGCGTTCTGGCCGGGTTCATGGGCTGTGGCGCATTGCTCACGACCCTTGGCACAATGATCACGGTGCGCGGTTTGTTTACCCTGGCGTCGCAGGCCAAACTGGTGGAAATTTCATTGAGCGCCCGCTCCGATGATCTGTGGGATTGGGTTGGGTTTGCGCAATTCATGACATTGCCGGTGGTGTTTTGGGTGCTGGCCTGTGTGGCATTGCTGACATTTTTCATGTTTCGGCAATCCCGGTTTGGCTGGCATATTCTGGCGGTCGGCGGCAATCGCAAGGCGGCGCGCAATGGCGGGATTGGCGTCAAGAAAACGATCTTTTCGGCCTATGTTCTGGCGGGGGCGATTGTTGGCCTTGCCGGCTTTATCTATGCGGCGCGGCAAAACAGTATCGCCGCAGATACCGGGATCGGGCTGGAGTTCTTTGCCCTGACAGCGCTTGTGGTTGGCCTGGGCGGCTTTGTGCCCGGGCGCGGTGCTGTGGTCTCGGTTCTGCTGGGCTTTGCGACGATCTATTTTATGAACAATGTGCTGGTGAACTCGGGCTTTCGGGGTGATTTTGTGCAGCTCGTGATGGGCAGTGTCATTATCGTGATCCTCGCCATTGATGTGCGGTTTCGCAAAAACCGCCATCGTCTGCTGGCGGCCACATATCTCGACCCCGTGGCGCTAAAACTGCCGCCTGTTCAGAACATGACGGGCCTCATGCCCTCGGATCTTGCACCAAAACTGGCGGAGGCGACGGTTTTGGGCTCAGGCGAGATTGACGGCCCGGAGGATGTGATCCTCGACGCCGGGGGCAATCTGTATTGTGGCACGCGCGATGGGCGCATCATGCGCCTTGCTGCCCCGGATTTCACCGAAATCACGGTGCTGGCCAAAATTGGCGGCCGTCCGCTTGGGCTGGCGTTTGATGCCGCGGGCGATCTCATCGTCTGTGTGGCTGGCATGGGGCTGGTGCGCGTTGGCCTGAACGGCGATGTTGAGCTGTTGAGCGATCAGACAGAACGCAGCCTCGTTCAGGTGCAGGATGATACCAGCATTCGCATGGGTGATGATCTGGATATTGCGCCGGATGGCACCATCTACTTTACCGATGCGACCAAACGATACGACATGGAGAACTGGGGGCTCGATCTTTTGGAGGGGCGGCCAAACGGGCGGCTGCTGAGCTATGATCCCAAGACGAAAAAAACCCGCACGGTCTGTGACAATCTGATATTTCCAAACGGAGTGTGCCTGACCCACGATGGTAAACATCTTTTGGTCGCCAGCACCTGGACCTGTTCAATTCTGATCTTTGATCTGGCAGATCTGGCGGCAGGCCCCCGCGTTTTCATGAGCGGGCTGGCGGGCTATCCCGACAATATCAACCGCGCCTCAGATGGCGGCTATTGGATCGCGCTGGCCGGCATGCGCAACCCGGTGGTCGACCTCGCAATGAAGCTTCCGGCGCTTCGCTTGCGCATGTCAAAGCAGGTGCCGCCAACCGACTGGCTGTTTGGCAACCTCAACATCGGCGGCGTGCTTAAGGTGAACGGCACCGGCGACATCAAGGATGCGCTTTGGGACAGGGCCAGCGGACCGCTTTATATGATCACCTCGATGCGGGAACATAAGGGGGCACTGTACCTGGGCGGCGTGAACAACAACAAGATCGGGCGGCTTGATCTTCCGGGTGCAGACCCGGACTGGACCGGCCCGAACCGTTATCGGAAGGAGAGCTGAACGATGTTTTTTTTCCGCAAAAAGATGGCGCCACCCCCGTCCCTGACGCTGGAAGGCTCACTTGGCCCCAATGATCGTCTGGATGAGGCCGATGCCATCCCGGTTACCGCACCCGAAACAATCTGCGTTGCAGGTGATGCGCTGTTGATTTCCTCCGGGCGTGATCTCTACCGCCTTGAGGCATGGGGCGCGCCGCTTGAACGGGTGCAGAGCTTTGAGGCCGATATAACAGCCCTCACCGCCAGCCCTGAGGGGCAAATCGCTGTGGTCCTTACAGGCGGCCAGCTGCAGGTCTTTGGCGGCGAGACGCCCTGGAGCGCGCCGCAGCTGAACGGTGTCGCCGACCTTGTGTTCCTGTCCGAAAGCGAGCTTGCGGTGGTGGAGCACGGCTACGCCGAAGATCAGCCGGTGCTCTCTTATGCGCCCTGGGACACTGCGCGGCGCGGGCAGGTGCTGGCGGTTCACCGCAATGGCAGCACCCGGCGCCTTTCAGAGGCGTTGCATTGTCCGATGGGCATCGTCGCCGCTGGTGAAGCGCTCTGTGTTTCGCAACTGGATCAGGCCTGCATTGTTGAGGTCGAAGGCGCGTTGCGCCAGCAGGGCTTTCCGGCCTATCTGGGCAGACTGTGCGAGACCAGAACCGGCTATGCCATTGCCTGTCTGTCGCGCCGCAACCCGCTGATTGAATTTCTCAAAACCGAGAAATCCTTTGTTCGGATGATGAAAGAAACCATTGATCCGCGCAACTGGATCGCGCCGCGCGCCACACCAGAATTCGCCCATGACTTTCCGATGGCGCTGGGCGCGACACGGCTGTTTGGCGAAATAAAACCCTGGGCTCCCTCCTTTTCCTATGGGCTGATCATCGAAACCGACAAGAACTTTGTGCCTGTCGGGTCGGCCCATTGCCGTGCAAACGGCCACCGTCACGCGATCACCGATGTTGTGGAGTGGAACGGCGATTTGATTGCGGTCTCCCGGGCCAGCGGCGAAATTCTAAATCTTGGTGCAATATGACCTCTCAACCCATTATCCGCTTTGAAACTGTGACCAAAACCTACGCAGGAACCGCTGCGTTGGACGCCGTCGATTTTGAGCTATACCCCGGCGAAATTCACGCGCTCGCGGGCGAGAACGGCGCGGGCAAATCAACCCTGTGCAAATTGATCGCCGGCGGGATCGAACCCTCTCTGGGCAAGGTCTTTATTGACGGCTCTGAGGCAACCCTGAAGGCGCCAAAGGATGCCAGCCAGCTGGGCATTTCCATGGTCTATCAGGAAACCAGTCTGGTGCCGCAGCTGACGGTTGCGCAAAATATGATGCTGGGGCGCGAACGCACGTTCAACTCTGTGCGCCGGGTGCGCAATACCGCGCGGCAGATTTTGCAGCGGTTGAATTTCAATATTGACCCGTCGCAACTGGCAGGCTCGCTTTCTGCGGCAAAGCGGCAAATGGTCGAAATCGCCCGCGCCGTGCTGAATGATGCCCGCGTTATCATTTTTGATGAGCCAACGGCCTCTTTGACACCTGAAGAAACCGAACATCTGTTTGATCTGATGAAGACGCTGCAAGACAGGGGCGTGGCGATTATCTTTATCTCACACGCCCTGGAAGAAGCGCTGTCCTATGCCGACCGGATCTCGGTTTTGCGCAACGGGCGCCTGATCACAACCGGGCCCGCAGGCCGCTTTGATCGTGCGGATTTGATCCGGCATATGATTGGCGAAGACCTGACGCCGCAAGCCACCCCCGCAACAGCCCTGAAACGCACGGCAGTTCCGATCCTGCGGGTTGAAAACATCCGTATGGCCAGCATGGTCAACAACATGTCCTTTTCCGTGTTTCCCGGCGAGATCACCGGTATTGCCGGGTTGATTGGATCCGGGCGCAGTGAAATCGCCCGCGTTATTGTTGGCCATACCAAGCGAAATTTTGGCGGCGGGCGCATCTGGCTGAACGGCCGGGAGGTAAAGTATACCCTGCCAGCACAGGCGGTGCGCGACGGGATTGCCTATATCAGTGAGGATCGCAAACTGGACGGCATGTTTGACAATATGAGCGTCGCGCAAAACATCGGTTTGGGCTGGATGGCCAAGTTTGGTCGCGGCAAAATGGTTGCACCGCTGGCCAGGATGACTGCGGTTGCGCGCGACTGGTCAGACCGGCTTTCGATCCGGCGGATCGGCGCGGACCAATCGGTCATCTACCTGTCGGGTGGCAATCAGCAAAAGGTGGTTATTGCAAAATCTCTGGCGCAAAAGCCCAAGCTGGTGATCTTTGATGAGCCAACGCGCGGCGTTGATGTGGGGGCAATTGCTGAAATCCGCCAAATCATTCGCTCTTTTGCCGAAAGCGGCGCAGGCGTCATTCTTATTTCTTCTTACCTGCCGGAAATTTTGGATCTTTCTGATCGGGTGCTGGTCGCCAAAAGCGGCACTATCGCGGCTGAATTCACCCGCGAACAGGCAAGCGCAGAGCGCATTTTGCATGCCGCTATTCACTGATCTACGGGCCACTGATCTGCGGGCCGCTCGTCAACAGCCTGCTACTCAACGATGTCATTCATCCGCAGCGCTATATGTAGCTCCAGCGCGGCCACCGGGTCGTCCCAGCCGCCGGTGATCTCGCGCAGGGTTTCCAGGCGTTGGCGCACCGTATTGATGTGAAGACCCATCTGCGTGGCGGTGCGGGCAATGTTGTATTGGCACTCAAAAAAACAAAGCAAAGTCTGCTTTAGCCGGGTCTTTTGCTTTGGGTCGCGCTTGTCGATGGGCAAAAGGATTTCACCGACATAGCGCGCGATCCTTGCCGCATCGCCGACCTCAAACAGTTTGGCAAAAAGATTGACCTTTGAGTGCTCCACAAACCGTTCAAACCGGCCCATTTGCTGCAACACGCGCAGGGCTTTCATGATCTTTGCATAGTGCGTGGCGGCCTGGGAAATGTCCGGGAAGGGCTCGGAGATGATACCGCCAAACCTTTGCTCGCCAGCAAGCCCGCCCACCAGGGTGTGAAGCGTCCCAGCAGGCCCGACTGCGAGGTAGATGTCATCGGTGAAATCCACCAGTAGCTTGAGCTGTGCAGCCCGCTCACGCAGCGCGCTGAATTGGCGCGGCAGCACCGCATCCGGTATGCAGACACCCGCCATCTCGATCGACTGGTCTGCTTGCAGGCCAAGCCTTTCGCGCACAGAATCCAGCGTCGTTTGATCCGGGGGATTCATCATCGTCAGATGTTGCAGCAAGGTCGACGAGGCGATCAATTTGTCGGCGTGGCGCTTTTCTGTCCACAGCTTTGCAACAGCAAGCAGGGCGGCGCTGCGCTCAAGATTGCGCAAATCGATGGCGTCTAACGTGTTGTGATGAAAAACAATCAGGCTCTTGCCCTGCGCCGTTCCTCCGTGGAGCGCGATAGCCAGGCATCTGGCACTGCCCTTTTTCGCCAGCACCACGGCGCGCCCGGTCTGACGGGATTTTGACACCGCAGAGGTCAGATTTATGTGGTCAATGCCGCGCAGCAATGCGCCGCTCTCAAGCGCGCCTTTAAAGGCGGGGGAGCCGTATTTGCCAAGCACCCGAAGCGAGCGATCAGTCAGGAGAACCACGCCCTCAATCTGGTTGGCCATATGCTGCATGAGCACGGGTGGGTCGGCCCCCCGGGTCAGCAGGGAGGTCAGCTCATCATGGGTGGCGGCAGAGGTTTGTATGCGGTGGATATGATCCGTCAGGGTGATGCGGGTGCGTTCTGCGTCATCCAGCGCGTCCGAAAGCATCGTAAAGGCGCGGGCATTGCGCATGGCAACACCTGTGTGCAGGACAAAGGATCCGAGAACCGAAATTTCGCGACCCGAAAGTTTTCGGCTATAGCGATCCGCAACAAACAGGATCCCCTGTACTTTGCCGCCAGAAATGATCGGAAAACCCGCCAAGGATACGATCTTTTCATCCGACAGCACCTGATCAAGGTCGCTCATGTGCTCAAACCGGCTGTCGTTCAAATAGTCCTGCGTGTCGAAGACGCTTTTGCTCCGCATAACAAGGCTCACTGCGCCCCCGTCCAGGTGGGACGTCATTTCTGCTATGGCTGGTGACAAATGGCCTTCGGCGGTGACGGTTCGAAACCGCTTGGAGGTCTCGTCCAGAATGGTCAGCCATGCGACATTGGCCCCCACAAGGGCGCGGGCGCGGCTCACAATCATGCCGAGCAAGTCCTGCAACGACAGGGTGCTTGAGAGGTCATAGACAGTGTCGATCAGGAGATTCAGGCTGCGTTCCGTCGGGCCACGTTCGCGGACACCCTGCGCCAGAGCGGTCAGCATGATGCGGATCTGATCAAAGGTTTCGGCGGCGTCTGGCTGGTTGCGAAAAGAGGCGATAGCAGAAGAAATGCCTTCCTCGTCCTCGCCGCGCGAGACCTTTTCCAACGCATCAATCCAGAACGAAAGCGCTCCATCGGTCATTTTGGCCCTGCTTCAAATAGTGGAGACAAAAGCCATGGTGAAAATGGATTTCATCGCCATGAAGGTGGAGATTTGATCATGTGTACTATCAAATAAGAACGAAAATTTACGGAAAAAATCAAGTTTTAATTGAGGATGTGTATCTAGCCTTTTGGATTTTCGTGAATATTTTGTTCATTTGTACTGATAGTTTTCACCCCGAGGCAGGAGGCCTTCCTCAAGAGAGCGCAGCAGCCAGGGGCGGATGCAAACAGCTCGCCGGGAGCCTGCGCGCACTTCTCTTTTTGACGCTGGGCGCAGGCAGGAGGAGGGGGCCGGGGGCAAGCGGGGGGTGCAGAGCGCGGCGCTGCTGTGGTGCGGGCAGGGCTGGCAGGTTGGGCTCAGATCACGAGGCCCTACTGGAAAAGGGCGATCCAAATCCCGGCATACATAGATATCCCGCCCAGATTGACCCAGACGTGCCAGACAGGATAGCGGAAGGGCATGCTCTTGCGGGTGTAAAACCCGGTTCCGATGACATAGCAGCCGGCGCCGACAATGATGCCACAGCGTTGCTACCGGGACATTTGTCAAATCTGGCAAGGCGCACATTCCCAGCGCCCCCAGCCCCAGATACGAGGCCGTCGACCAGCGCGATTTGACGGTTTCATGGGTGATCTTGTTCCAGACAGCCAGCGCGGTCAGCCCCCAGCACAGCCAAAGCAACGTCAGGGTCCAGAGAGTGTCGGCCTGAACAAAAAACGGCGTGAAGGTGCCCGAAATGCTGGGATAGATTGCAGCGTGATCAATCCGCCGCAACAGTTTGCGCCGGTCATGCCAGGGCGCGAAGTGGTAACAACAGGAGGCCAGATTTGAGACAAGCGCGCAGGCCACATAAAGCCCGGCAGCCAGGGCAAGCCGAACCTCCAGCTCGGCACTGGCCTTAAACACCAAAAAACCACCCGCCGTCAGGATCAGGAAAAGTCCAACAGCATGCACAGCTATGTCAGCATGGCGATGGGACTGCGCGGCGCTTGGATAGGTTGGTGCGGTCATTGGGAACTCTGGCAAAGTGAACTCTGGCAAAAGACCAGATGTCGATAGGGCCGATTTGGGCCAGAGTCCATGCTTCCGGTGCGTCAGCCCTGCGCAGGCCGGTGGCGGTCGGCGGCGCTAGTAGCGGCCGTTGTCGGCCGGGTAGACGCCCAGAATCTCCACATTGGTGGTGAAATAGGCCAACTCATCCATGGCAAGTTGCACGTTTGCATCATCCGGGTGGCCTTCGATATCCGCATAGAACTGCGTTGCGGTGAACGATCCGTCGACCATATAGCTCTCGAGTTTGGTCATGTTGATGCCATTGGTGGCAAAGCCGCCCATGCCTTTGTAGAGCGCCGCCGGAATGTTGCGAACCTGAAAAACAAAGCTGGTGATCATGCCGTGCGCGCCCCGGCGGCTGGTGTCGGGCTCGCGTGACATAATAAGGAATCGGGTGGTGTTATCGCCGCGGTCCTCGATCTTTCGCGCCAGAACCTCCAGGCCATAAATCTCTGCTGCCAACTCGCTGGCCAGCGCCGCAGTATGGATGTCGCCCGCTGCGGCAACATCACGCGCCGCCCGTGCGTTATCGGGGCTAACGCGGCCCAAAATGTTGTTTTTGCGAAGAAAATCACCACATTGTGGCAGCAGCACCAGATGTGATTTAGCCTCGCGAATGTCTTCCAGCCTGGCGCCGGGCACGGCAAGCAGGTTGATATGAACCCGCACAAAGGCCTCGTCGATGATGTGCAAGCCGCTATGGGGCAGCAGCCGGTGGCTGTCGGCGACCCGACCATAGGTCGAATTCTCTACCGGCAGCATGGCCTGATCGGCCGCGCCCGAGCGCACAGCCTCGATGACGTCCTCAAATGTGCCGCAGGGAAGCACGTCCATGTCGTGGCGCGCATTGCGGCAGGCCTCATGACTGTAAGAGCCAAGCTCTCCCTGAATAGCAATTTTTCCGGTCATTCGGTGCGACTTTCCTGCAAAACTTCAACAAACGGGCATTTCGTCGCGTTGTCTATACCTTGCCACTGACGAGTGGAAGCCTTAGACAACGACCCAGACAGCTAAAACGGACACGCGATTCATGTTTGACACGATGACCCTAACCAAAGCGACTGCCGGCCTTTGTGGCTCGTTCCTGGTGCTTCTTCTGGGCCACTGGGCCGCGGATGTGCTCTACTCGGCAGATGCGCACGGTGAGCAATCTTATATTATTGAAGTTGAAGAGGCGGGCGGCGCCCAGGAAGAGGTCGCTGAAGTCAGCTTTGATGAGCTGATGGCCTCTGCTGACATTGGCAAAGGTGCCAAGGTCTTTAAGAAATGCGCCGCATGCCACAAAATCGAAGACGGTGTGAACTCCACCGGTCCTTCGCTCTATGATGTTGTTGGCCGGACCCAGGCCGCTGAGGATGGTTTCGGCTATTCCGGTGCCCTGGCCGGACTGGGCGGCACATGGTCGGCAGAAGAGCTTGATGCCTTCCTGGCCAAACCCTCGGCCTATGCCTCTGGCACTTCGATGTCGTTCAGCGGTCTTAAAAAGCAAAAAGACCGCGTGAACCTCATCGCTTATCTTGACAGCCTCGACGGCTAATTCAGGTCTGATCCCGGGATCAGCGGAACAGATACCAAGGGCCGCGACCTGTTTCGCGGCCTTTTTTGCGTTTCGCGCCAGCTGGCGCCGCCTGTCTGATACCTGTCCCACCACTGGCCCCACGACGGTTTCTGGAAAAGGGCGTTATCACGCCGTTTCGATCCGTTGAGAGCCGCGATGACGCATTCTCAACTTGAATGTTACCACCTGCGGCCATTAGCGTGGAGGACAGGAAAAAACCGGACCAGAGCAAGGCCGGGTATTGGAGGTTGTGACAGATGACATCCCATCAGGCAGGACAGCGACATCAGAACGGGGCGCCACACCGGGCGCCAAACGGGGCATCTCAAGGCCATGCGCGCACAGACGCGCGGGTCTTGCCGCGCGACCACCAGGGCGCGAGCCAGGCTCTTTTGTTGCAGGTTCTGGGAGTCGCTCTGAGCCTTATGCTGGCCTTGATGCTTGCGCTGCCGCTGCGCGCCGAGGGTGCCCTGATCAAAAGCCACGGCTTTGCCGAATTTGGCGATCTGAAATACCCAAAAGATTTTGCTCATTTCGACTATGTAAACCCGGAGGCGCCCAAGGGCGGCGAGCTGTCGATCTCGGCCGTTGGCACCTTTGACAGTATGAACCCCTTTACCCGCAAGGGGCGGGCCGGTGCGCTGGCCTCGCAACATTTCGAAGGGCTGATGGTGGAATCCTATGATGAACCTGGCTCCTACTACGGTTTGATCGCCGAAAGCCTGGAATACCCCGCGAGCCAGGACTGGGTTATCTTTAACCTGCGCCCGGAGGCGCGGTTTTCGGATGGCAGCTCGGTCACCGCTGAGGATGTGGTGTTCTCGCATAACATCCTGCTGGATCAGGGGCTGCAATCCTATGCCGAGGCCGTACGCAAGCGCATCCCCAAAGCCGAAGCGCGGGGGCCGCATCAGGTGAAGTTTCACTTCTCTCCCGATTCCCCCGCCGCGCGATGATTACACAGGTGGGCGGCACGCCGGTATTCTCCAAAGCCTGGTTCGACGCTGACCCCGAAAACCGCCGTTTGGATGAGCCGCGACTGGACCCCGGCATAGGGTCCGGTCCCTACATTTTGGACAAGGCAGAGGTCAACCAGCGCATTACCTATCGCCGTAATCCCGACTATTGGGCGCATGATCTGAACGTCAATATTGGCCGCCACAACTATGATGCTATCCGGGTGGAATATTTTGGCGATGCCATTGCCGCGATGGAGGGGTTCAAGGCGGGCGTCTACACTTTGCGACCTGAAAACAACTCTAAAAGCTGGGCAACCTCTTATGAATTTGACGCAGTTGCCAATGGCGATGTGATCAAGGACGAGATCGCGGACGGCAATGTGCCTGCCGCCAATGGGTTTGTGATGAACCTGCTGCGGCCCAAATTTCAGGATATCCGGGTCCGCGAGGCGGTGCAGCTTGCCTTCAATTTTGAATGGACCAATGAGAGCCTGCAATATGGGTTGTTCCGTCATCTCAGTTCATTTTGGCAAGACAGCGATCTGGAAGCCAAAGGCCTGCCGCAGGGCCGTGAACTGGAAGTTTTAGCCGCGCTGGGTGATCAGATTGATCCCGCACTCCTGACTTCCGAGCCCGTGATGGCCCATACCTCAAAGCCCAAACGCCCCAATGACCGTCGCAACCTGCGCCGCGCCATGAAACTGCTGGATGCGGCCGGCTGGGAGGTGAACGGCGATGGCATGCGCCAGAACGCAGCGGGCGAGGTGCTGAAGATCGAATTCCTGCTCGACAGCCCAACGCTGGAACGCATTGTTGGCCCCTATGTGTCAAACCTGCGCGCCATGGGCATTGATGCGGTGATGAACCGGGTGGACTACGCGCAATACACCAGCCGACGCCGGGAAAAGGATTTTGACATGGTCTCCTTTGCCTACCGGACCTCGCTGGAACCTTCGACCGGGCTGTATCAGCAGTATGGGGCCGAGGCGCACGCGTATTCGGTGTTCAATCCGGCAGGTCTGGCCGATCCGGCAGTGGATGCGCTGATTGATGATATCGTGGATGCCAAAACCCAGGAGGTGCTCTATTCCAGTGCCCGGGCTCTGGATCGGGTGCTGCGGGCGAAACGGTTCATGGTGCCGTCCTGGTATCTGGACGTCAGCTGGATCGCCTATTGGAAGCAATATGCCTACCCGGAAAATCTGCCACCCTATGACACTGGCCTGCTGGACCTGTGGTGGATTGATGCAGACCGCGAGGCTGAATTCAGCCTCGGGCGCGTTGCGGTAAGGGCGCGACATGGCAGCCTATATTCTTCGACGGCTTATGCTGGTGATCCCAACCCTGTTTGGCATCATGGTGGTGAATTTTGCCCTGGTGCAATTCGTGCCCGGTGGCCCGGTTGAGCAGGTGATCGCGCAGCTGCAGGGCAGCGGTGATGTGTTTGAGGGCTTTGCCGGCGGCGGCGGAGATGCCGGTGGTGCCAGCGCCATTGAGGCCAATGACAGCTATGCGGGTCGTCAGGGCCTGCCGCCAGAGCTGATCGAAGAGCTGAAAGAGCAGTTTGGCCTTGATCGGCCGCCGCTTGAACGGTTCGGGCTGATGCTGTGGAATTATTTGCACTTTGATTTTGGCGAGAGCTATTTTCGCAAGATCGACGTGACCGAGCTGGTGCTGGAAAAGATGCCGGTTTCGATCTCGCTAGGCCTGTGGTCGACCCTGATCGCCTATATCATCTCGATCCCGCTGGGCATTCGCAAGGCGCTGCGCGATGGCACCCGCTTTGACACCTGGACCAGTGGCGTGATTATCGCCGCCTACGCCATCCCCGGCTTTCTGTTTGCCATTATGCTGTTGGTGCTCTTTGCCGGTGGCTCTTATTGGCAGCTTGTTTCCGCTGCGTGGCCTGACCTCTGACAACTGGGAAAGCCTGAGCCTGTTGGGCAAGGCAGCGGACTATGCCTGGCACATTGCGCTGCCGGTGATTGCCTCGACCATTGGCGCCTTTGCGACGCTGACGCTGCTAACCAAGAACTCGTTTCTGGATGAGATCAAAAAGCAATATGTCATCACCGCGCGGGCCAAGGGGCTGGGCGAACGTCAGGTGCTCTATGGGCATGTGTTCCGCAATGCCATGCTGATCGTGATTGCCGGCTTTCCTGCGGTGTTCATTGGCGTGTTTTTCTCTGGCAGCCTGATTATCGAGACGATTTTCTCGCTGGATGGTCTGGGCCGTCTGGGATTTGAGGCCGCCGTGGCGCGGGACTACCCGGTGATCTTTGGCACCCTGTTCATCTTTGGCCTGATGAGCCTGGTGGTCGGGATCGTGTCAGACATCATGTATGTGCTGGTCGATCCGCGCATCGACTTTGACAAGCGGGAGGGCTGAAGCAATGGCATCGTCGCGTTCAAAACTGTCGCTTTTTAAATTGTCACCCCTGAACCAGCGCCGCTGGAATACCTTTCGCCGCAACAAACGGGCCTATTGGTCCATGTGGATCTTTGCGGTGCTGTTTGGCCTGTCGCTGTTTGCCGAATTTCTGGCCAATGACAAACCCATCCTGGTGAGCTATCGCGGCGAGATCTACGCGCCGATTTTCAAGTTCTACCCGGAAACCACCTTTGGCGGCGATTTCAAGACCGAGGCGATCTACCGCGACCCGGAGGTGGAATGCCTGATCCGCTCTGGCGGCATTGAAGACTGCTTTGATGAGCCAGAAGAGATTCTGGCGCAGATCAAGGCAGGCAGCTACGCGGATGGGGCGTTCTACAAGGGCTGGAGCCTGTGGCCGCTGATCCCCTATTCGTTCAACACCACGGTGGACCGTCCGGGTGCTGCACCTCTGCCGCCCAATGGGCAGAACCTGCTTGGCACCGATGACACCAAACGCGATGTGCTGGCGCGGGTCATTCATGGCTTTCGCCTCTCGATCGTCTTTACCCTTATTGTGACCGGTGCGGCGACGGTGCTGGGCATTCTGGCCGGGGCGGTGCAGGGCTATTTTGGCGGCTGGATTGATCTGGTGTTTCAGCGTTTTATCGAGGTCTGGAGCTCGACCCCGACGCTCTATGTCATCATCATCATGTTTGCCATTCTGGGCCGCAGTTTCTGGCTGTTGGTGGGGCTGATGATCCTGTTTGGCTGGACCTCGCTGGTGGGGGTGGTGCGCGCCGAATTCCTGCGCGCCCGCAATCTGGAATATGTCCGCGCCGCCAAAGCGCTGGGGGTGGGCAATATGACCATCATGCTGCGCCATATGCTGCCCAATGCCATGGTGGCGACCCTGACCATGCTGCCCTTTATTGTCACCGGCACCATCAGCGCCCTCGCAGGACTTGATTTCCTTGGCTTTGGTCTGCCCTCCTCGGCGCCCTCGCTGGGCGAGCTGACGCTGCAGGCAAAACAAAACCTTGAGGCCCCCTGGCTGGCCTTCACCGCCTTTTTCACCTTTGCCCTGATGTTGTCGCTGCTGATCTTTATCTTTGAAGGCATCCGCGACGCGTTTGATCCAAGAAAGACCTTTTCATGAGCGCCGTACTTGAGGTCCGCAATCTGTCTGTGTCTTTCCGGCAGGATGGCAAGATCACCCAGGCTGTCAAAGGCGTGTCCTTCTCTGTGGGGCGCGGCGAAACCGTGGCGCTGGTGGGCGAGTCTGGCTCGGGAAAATCCGTCTCAGCCCTGTCAACCGTCTCGCTGCTGGGCGACAGCGACATCGTCGAGGGCTCTGTCACCTATGACGGAGTTGAGATGGTAGGCGCCGATGAAAAGCACCTGATGCAGGTGCGCGGCAACGACATCAGCTTTATCTTTCAAGAGCCGATGACCTCGCTCAACCGCTGCACACCATCGAGAAACAGCTGGCGGAATCGCTGGCGCTGCATCAGGGGCTGGTGGGGGCTGCGGCGCGGGCGCGGATCCTTGAGCTGATGCAAAAGGTCGGCATTCGCGATGCCGAAAGCCGCCTTGGCGCCTATCCGCACGAGCTCTCTGGTGGTCAACGCCAACGGGTGATGATCGCCATGGCGCTGGCCAACAAGCCCGAAGTGCTGATCGCGGATGAGCCGACCACGGCGCTGGATGTGACCATTCAGGCGCAGATCCTGGACCTGCTGGCCGAGCTGAAAAAGAGCGAGGGCATGGGGCTGTTGTTTATCACCCATGACCTGAACGTGGTGCGCCGCATTGCCGACCGGGTCTGCGTGATGAAGGGCGGCGAGATTGTCGAGGAAGGTCCGGCGGCGGCGGTTTTTGACAACCCGCAGCACCCCTACACGCAAAAGCTTTTGGCGGCGGAACCCTCGGGGCAGCCCGAACCGGTGGCACCAGACGCGGCCGAGATGATCCGCACCCAGGATCTGAAAGTCTGGTTTCCGATCCAGAAAGGCCTGCTGAAACGCACCGTGGGCTATGTGAAGGCGGTGAATCCCACCTCGATTTCGGTGCGCACCGGTGAGACGCTGGGCATTGTGGGCGAGTCGGGATCGGGCAAGACCACGATGGCGCTGGCGATCATGCGGCTGATTGCCTCTGAGGGCGAAGTGCGCTTTTGCGGCGATGATCTGCGGCAATGGTCGACAAAGGAGCTGCGCAGCCTGCGCAAGGATATGCAGATCGTGTTTCAGGACCCCTTTGGCTCGCTCAGCCCGCGGATGACCTGCGCCCAGATCATTGCAGAGGGGCTGGCCATTCACAACGTCGACCAGCACCGCGCGCCGCGTGAGCTGGTGACCGAGGTGATGCAGGAGGTCGGGCTGGATCCGGCCACCATGGACCGCTACCCGCATGAGTTTTCCGGCGGGCAACGCCAGCGGATCGCCATCGCCCGTGCCATGGTGCTGCGGCCGAAACTGGTGGTTCTGGATGAGCCAACCTCGGCGCTGGACATGACCGTGCAGGTGCAGATTGTGGAGCTGCTGCGCGATTTGCAAAAACGCTATGGGCTGGCCTATTTGTTTATTTCGCATGACCTCAACGTGGTGCGCGCCATGTCGCATCAGGTGGTGGTGATGAAGCAGGGCGATATTGTTGAGGCTGGTGTCTCGGAAGAGCTGTTTGAGCATCCCAAAGAAGACTATACCGGCCAGCTGCTGGCAGCGGCCCGTTAGGACATAAAAACCCCCGGGCGACTGATGTTTGGGGCATTTTGGGGGCGCGCTGGGCTGTTTGCACAGTAAGGTTTGCGCAGAGGGGGCGCTCCCGCCTGTTTTGCAATTTGCCCAGGGGCAAAATGGCACACAGTTGGGCCCGGCGCCGCTGACGCGGCGCGGTGGCCGCCATAAATCGCACTCCCTAAACTGCGGTGCCGCCCGCAGGCCCGGCAACACAGGCAGGCCCGGCGACATAGGCATCAACTCACGACATATGCATCAAAATGACGGGCGATCACCCGCGCAAGCGCACGGGCGGGCTCTGGCAGGACGGCGCCCTCTTCGGTGAGGGCCAGTATTTCGGGAAAAGCCTTGCAGGCATCGCTCACAAGCGCGTTGAACCGCGCCTCCTGATCTGGAAACCTCTGCATGATTTCATGGCGTGGGATTTTGAACGTGCACAGGAGGGCTTCGATCATGCGCCCGCGCAACCGGTCCTCACCCTGAAAGGCATGTCCGCGGTCGGTGGCGAGGGATCCGCTCCCAATGGATGTGATGTAGCGGGCCGTGCCGGGGGCGTTTTGCGCGTAGCCTTGCGGGAAGCGGGAGATGGCTGAGGCTCCAAGGCCAATCAGCACCTCCGATGGATCATTGCTATAGCCCTGAAAGCCGCGTTTCAGGCTGCGGGCCTGGGTCAAGCCGTCGTTGGGGCGGGCAAAGGTGTCGATACCGATGGCCTGATAGCCCTCTTGCAGGCAGAGGGCGCGGGCTGTCTCAAACAGGTCCAGCCTGTCCTCTGGCCGGGGCAGGGCCTCGGAGGGGATCATTGCCTGACGCCGGATGAGGGCTGGCAGGTGGATATAGGCATAAAGCGTCAGCCGGTCCGGGGCGAGGGACAGAACGCTTTGGATGCTTTGGCTCATCTGCGCCTGCGTCTGATGCGGCAGGCCATACAACAGATCCATGCTGAGGCATTGCACGCCGCCGCGCCGCAACATCTCGGCTATGGTCTGGACGCGGGCAAAATCGAGACTTCGGCCAATCGCCTGTTGCGTGGTGCTGTCAACTCCCTGCACCCCAATCGAGGCATGTGTCATACCGGCCCTGATCAGGGCCTCACAGCGGGCCAGGTCAAAGGCATTCGGGTCGATCTCGACGGAGAATTCAGCGCCTGGGCTCAGCGGGGCCAAATCGGCCAGCGCCGCCGTCACCTCGCGAATCATCTCGGGGGACAAAATTGTCGGAGTGCCGCCTCCCCAGTGCAGCCGCGACAGGGTTACCCCTTTTGGCAGATGCAGTTTCAGCGACATGATCTCTTGCTTCAGAGCGTCGATATAGGCGGCAATGGGGGCATCTGACCGGGCGCCCTGGGTGCGACACATGCAAAACCAGCACAGGTTCCGACAAAAGGGGACATGAAGATAAAGGGAAATTTGGTTGCCGGGGGGAATTGCCCTGATCCAGGACATGAAATGCCCGGACCCTATTGTGGGGTTGAAATTTGCGACGGTAGGGTAGCTGGTATAGCGCGGCACTTTGGCATCGAATAAACCGAGCTTCGCCAATTGTGATTTCTGGCACATATCACTACCATAGAATGTATTCGTGCGACAAAACTTTGACTCAGATCAAACGGGACTGCTTATGAATGCCCCCATACCTGCGCAGATTAGCTGCGCCGATTGTCCAATCCGCCACCGGGCCGTTTGCGCACGCTGCGAGACAGACGAGCTGGAAACGCTGGAAACCATCAAGTATTATCGTAGCTATGAGGCGGGGCAGTCGATCATCTGGTCTGGCGATGTGATGAACTTTGTCGGCTCCGTCGTTTCCGGGATCGCAACCCTGACCCAGACGATGGAGGACGGCCGCACCCAGATGGTGGGGCTTTTGTTGCCAAGCGATTTTGTCGGACGCCCGGGGCGCGAAGGGGCGGCCTATAACGTTGTGGCGACCACTGATCTGGTGATGTGTTGCTTCCGCAAAAAACCCTTTGAAGATATGATGGTCAGAACCCCGCATATCGCCCATCGCCTGTTAGAGATGACGCTGGATGAGTTGGATGCCGCGCGCGAGTGGATGCTGGTTCTGGGTCGTAAGACCGCCCGAGAAAAGATCGCCAGCCTGTTGTCGATCGTCGCGCGGCGTGATGCTTCGCTGACGCCCAAGGGGGTGGTGAATGCCATGACGTTTGATTTGCCACTCACCCGCGAAGCCATGGCGGACTACCTTGGCCTCACGCTGGAGACGGTCAGTCGCCAGATGTCCGCCCTGAAAAAAGACGGGGTGATTACGCTGGAAGGCAAGCGCCGGGTGACCGTGCCGGACATGGCACGTCTGCTCGAGGAAGCGGGTGACGATAGCGATGGTGGCTTCCTCGGCTGACGATCAATCAGCCTGCGCCCTGTGTTTGCCCACCCCTGTGTTTGCCCAGGCCCTATGAGCTGACACCCGTTGAGGCCTGCGAAGGCCTGCGCGCAGGGACGAGGCGAAGAGGCAGGGCGAACTCTGCGCACAGGCAACTCTGCGCACAGGCAGGCTGTGCGCAAAGCCCGGTATTCTTTAAAAGTAACTGCGCGCATTTTCGCGCTTTTACGCAGCCCAACAGGGTGAGCGATCAATAGGGCGACCTGCCAGCTGTGCGGCCAAGCGGACAACCAGCAGGGCGATTGGTGAGCGCAGGTCTAGTGCGCCAAAAAGATCGGAACAGTGGCCTTTTCCAGCATGTTGCGGGTGGCACCGCCCAGAATTGCCTCGCGGAACCGGGAATGCCCATAGGCCCCCATCACGATCATGTCTGCATCCATATCGGTTGCATGGCGGATCAGGACGTCCGAGACCCGCGGCATGGTTTTGCTCAGCACGTCGATCTCACATTTCACCCCATGGCGCGTCAGCATTTGCGCCAGCATGCCACCGGGATCAGACCGCTCTGGGCCGTGCTGTGGCGGATCAATCACCACAATGCGCACCCGATCGGCGCCAACAAGGAAGGGCAGGGCCTTGCGAATAGAGGTCATCGCCTCAATGCTTTCATTCCAGGCGACCAGAATGGTTTTTGGCTGCCCCACAGGGGCGGCATCGTCGGGAACCACCAGGACCGGAGTGCGCCCCTCAAACAGAGCGGCTTCGACTACGGGCTCGGCCTCGACGCCTTTGCCATCTCCATAGGGCTGACCCAGCACAACCAAATCGGAAAACCGTGCGAGACGGGCAACGTGACGTCCCATGTCGGCAATCTGAGCAATGCCGGCATCCGTTGAAAACTGGATGCCTGATTTTTCCAGGTAGTCATTGGCATAGGTCTGCAGGGCGCTGGCGTCTTCCTTGGCGCGGGTCATGGTCTCTTGCAGAACCATGGCATTGGCACCAGCATAATAGTAACCGGTCTGGGTCCGGTCGACCCCAAGACACAGCGCTTCGGTGTGGCCGTCAAAGGCCGCCGTCAGGGAAACCGCCTGCGAAAGGGGCGTCTCGGCTGTGTCCTTTGATGTCAGGACCGTCAGAATGGTTTTATATGTCATGTCTCACCTCATGCTGGCAGAAATCCGGATCTCCAACAGGAGACCTGCTTAGTGTAGCCGTACTATCCGAGGTGTGTCACACTCCAATGGCAATTGTCTTGATGCAGATCAATGCATTCACTGCACATGTTTTGCAATTAAAGCTCAGAATATATGGGTTCCACGCGGCGAAAAGAATCGCGGGGGACATGGTGAAGGGACGTAACATGTCTAATTATATCAAGCTGATAGCGCTTGGTTTGGTCACGCTTTTTGCGATGATCGCGACCAACTATGCGCGAGATCTGGCTTATCAGGTGCATGCGATTATCGTCATGCTGGTGGCTGGTGGTCTGTTTCTCTACACGCTGCGCCAGACTGGCGAAGCGCAGGTGGCCACTGGCAGTCTGCAAAATGAATATTTTGATAGCGTTGTGCGCGCCGGGGTGGTCGCAACCGCCTTTTGGGGCGTTGTGGGGTTTCTTGTCGGGACGTTCATCGCTTTCCAGCTGGCATTTCCGGCGCTGAATTTTGAATGGGCGCAGGGCTTTGCCAACTTTGGCCGCCTGCGTCCTCTTCATACCTCGGCGGTGATCTTTGCCTTTGGCGGCAATGCGCTGATCGCCACCTCGTTTTACGTGGTGCAGCGCACCTCGGCGGCGCGGCTCTGGGGCGGGAATCTCGCCTGGTTCGTGTTCTGGGGCTACCAGCTCTTTATCGTGCTGGCGGCAACCGGCTACCTGCTTGGCGGCACCCAGTCGAAAGAATACGCCGAGCCCGAATGGCATGTCGACCTGTGGTTGACCATTGTCTGGGTGGCTTATCTGGCGGTCTTCCTCGGCACCGTGATCAAGCGCAAAGAGCCGCATATCTATGTGGCCAACTGGTTCTGCCTGGCCTTTATCGTCACCGTGGCGATGCTGCATCTGGTCAACAACATGACCATTCCAGTCTCCATCTGGGGCTCCAAATCGGTTATTGTCTGGTCCGGTGTGCAGG
This sequence comes from Pseudophaeobacter leonis, assembly GCF_002087335.1. Taxonomy (GTDB): domain Bacteria; phylum Pseudomonadota; class Alphaproteobacteria; order Rhodobacterales; family Rhodobacteraceae; genus Pseudophaeobacter; species Pseudophaeobacter leonis. The sequence continues at coordinate 78,281 of NZ_MWVJ01000076.1, read as the reverse complement.
ATGCCATGGTGCAGTGGTGGTACGGCCACAACGCGGTGGGCTTCTTCCTGACGGCGGGCTTTCTGGGCATGATGTACTACTTTGTGCCAAAGCAGGCTGAACGCCCTGTGTTCAGCTATAAACTGTCGATCATCCACTTCTGGGCGCTGATCTTTCTGTATATCTGGGCTGGTCCGCACCACCTGCATTACACCGCGCTGCCGGACTGGGCCTCGACCCTTGGTATGGTGTTCTCGATTGTTTTGTGGATGCCCAGCTGGGGTGGCATGATCAACGGTCTGATGACGCTGTCTGGTGCCTGGGACAAGCTGCGCACCGATCCGGTGATCCGCATGATGGTGATCTCGATCGGGTTTTACGGCATGTCGACCTTTGAAGGCCCGATGATGTCGATCCGCGCGGTGAACTCGCTGTCGCATTACACCGACTGGACCATTGGGCACGTACACTCTGGTGCCCTTGGCTGGAACGGTATGATCACCTTTGGCGCGCTCTACTTTCTGGTGCCGGTGCTGTGGAAACGCGAACGTCTCTATAGCCTCAGCCTGGTGTCCTGGCACTTCTGGCTCGCCACCATCGGCATCATTCTCTACGCCGCCTCAATGTGGGTGACGGGGATCATGGAAGGTCTGATGTGGCGCGAAGTCGACGCCAATGGTTTCCTGGTGAACTCCTTTGCTGACACCGTTGCTGCGAAGAAACCGATGAACATCGTGCGCGGTCTTGGCGGGGTCATGTTCCTCTCCGGTGCCATCATCATGTGTTACAGCCGGTGGATGACAGTCCGTAAGGCCCCGGCGAAAGAGTCGAGCCTCACGGTTGTGGTCCCGGCAGAATAAGGAGGGATGGTATATGTCAATTCTCGATAAGCACAAAATCCTCGAGACCAACGCAACCCTCCTTCTGGTCTGCAGCTTTCTGGTTGTCTCCATTGGCGGGCTGGTCCAGATCGCACCGCTGTTCTGGCTGGAAAACACCATCGAAGAGGTGGAGGGCATGCGTCCCTACCCCCCTTTGGAGCTGGCCGGTCGCGACATCTACATCCGTGAGGGCTGTTACACCTGTCACAGCCAGATGATCCGCCCGATGCGCGATGAGGTCGAACGTTACGGCCACTACTCGCTGGCGGCGGAGTCGATGTATGACCACCCCTTCCAGTGGGGATCCAAACGGACCGGGCCGGATCTGGCCCGTGTTGGTGGCCGCTACTCTGATGAGTGGCACGTCGACCATCTGCGCGACCCACAGGCCGTGGTGCCGGAATCGGTGATGCCCAAATATGGCTTTTTGGAAAACGCCAGGATCGACGGCAAATACATCGGTGATCTGATGGCGGTGAATGCGATGCTGGGCACCCCCTACAGCGATGAGATGCTGGAGAGTGCAGAGGCTGATTTCAAAGTGCAGGTTGACCCCGATGGGGATTATGACGGCTTGCTGGAACGCTATGGCGACAAGGTCAGCGTGCGCAATTTTGATGGCCAGCCCGGTATCTCTGAGGCCGACGCGCTGATCGCCTATCTGCAAATGCTGGGGACGCTGGTTGATTTCTCGACCTTCACCCCCGACGCAAGCCGTTAAGGAGGACACCAGATGGAAATCTATACTCTTTTGCGGGAATTTGCCGACAGCTGGATGCTCTTGTTTCTGTTCTCGTTTTTCACATTGGTTGTTGTCTGGGTGTTTCGCCCCGGCAGCTCCAAGACCTACGAGGACACGGCCAGCATTCCCTTTCGCCACGTAGACGCCCCGGCTCCGCAAGGGGACGAGGCAGCAGCCGCCGCATCCAAGGAGGCGAGGACATGAGCAAACCCGTCAAGAAGTTCGACGACGATCCTAACACCACCGGCCACAGCTGGGATGGGATCGAAGAGTTCGACAACCCGATGCCGCGCTGGTGGCTCTGGACTCTCTATGCCACCATCGTCTGGGGGATTGGCTATACCATTCTCTATCCGGCCTGGCCCATGGTGAGCTCGGCAACCTCGGGGGCTTTGGGCTGGTCGACACGCGGCGATGTTGCCGCCGAGATCGCCGCCGTTGAGGAAGCCAACGCGCCGATGAATGCCAAACTTGAGGCCGCAGAGCTGACCGCGATCTCTGGCGATGCGGAAATGGGGCCCTATGCGGTTTCGGCCGGCTCTGCCGCGTTCAAACCCTGGTGCGCCCAGTGCCACGGATCCGGGGCTGCGGGGGCCAAGGGCTATCCCAACCTGCTGGACGATGACTGGCTCTGGGGTGGGTCGGTTGAAGACATCAATCACACCATCAGCCACGGCATTCGCAACGAGGAAAGCGACGACGCGCGCTACTCCGAGATGCCTGCCTTTGGCCGTGATGAGCTGCTGGAGAAAGAAGAGATCGACCAGGTGGTGAACTTTGTCATGTCTCTGTCTGGTGACGCCCAGGATCCTGCACAGGTCGCAGCAGGCGCTGTGGTGTTTGAGGACAATTGTTCTGCCTGCCACATGGAAGACGGCACTGGCGATCGCAGCCAGGGCGCGCCCAACCTTGTGGATGCAATCTGGCTCTATGGCGGGGATTATGCCGCCTTGAGCCAGACTGTGAACAACTCCCGCTATGGCGTGATGCCAGCCTGGAACAGCCGCCTCACCGAGGCGCAGATCCGCGCGGTTTCGGCCTATGTGCATCAGCTGGGCGGCGGCGAATAGACGTCTGACGCTCTGAGCCAAAACACATATCCGGGGCTGCTCCTGTTGGGGCGGCCCCTTTTTTGTGCGCGGCGTTTGGCGCGTTTTTTGACCCAATTTGATCAGTGTCAAGTCAGGCTTTTGCAAAAGCTGCTTAACTACTCTCACGACAGAGCCACACTGGCTGGCTCATCCGCTCTCACAGGGCAATGGGCGGGGCAGTATAAAATCCCTACAGCCCGACGTGCAGGGCCATAGGGATCAAGCGTCGGCTTTTTGATCTGTTCGCGCGTTTCCTGAAAAGCCGACGCCCTTTTTCTGTCTCTTTCCCATTCTCCAGGGATCAGGGGCGCATCGCAGCTGTTACAGTTTTTGCAGATCAATGCAGCGCACCGGCTGGTTCAGCCCACGCGCAAAAGGGGTGCGCCCGGCGAGGGCCCCTCTGGACCAGCTCAGCAGCCTGGCAAAAATCCCTGGCGTGCGTTCTGGCAGCGTATAGGCCGCAGGCAAGGCGCGCGGTGGTTTTGCTGCAGGGGGTATATCCCGGACCCGAACACAGTCGTGGCGCGTCGCGGTCATCATGGAGCGGGCGTAGATATCGATCAGCATCTTGAAATCTCCTGTGCTGGTGTTTCTGCCTTTGACTGTCGCCAAATTCGGCGCAACATGCGACTCAGGAAAAATGTAGTTATGTAAGTTTGGATTACACATGGATTGGCTGTCTATGCCGCCTCTTGCTGCTTTGCGCGCCTTTGCGGCCTATGCTGAACACGCAAACCTTGCCAGGGCAGGGGCGGCGCTAAATGTCAGTCATGCTGCCATCAGCCAGCACCTGCGCAGTCTGGAGGACCATCTTGGCGCGCAGTTGCTGGATCGCAGTGGCCGGGCTTTGGCCCTGACCCCTGAGGGCAGCCATCTGGCCCAGGCCCTGTTGCTGGGCTTTGGCGCGATGCAGTCTGCAGTGCAGGATATCAGCACGCAGGGGGCGGCGCGGCCGCTGCATATCAGCTGCACGCCGATGTTCGCCGCCAACTGGCTAATGCCGCGTCTGGCGGAATTTCGTATGAAGCAGCCTGAAATCGATCTGGTCATTGATCCCCGCGGCGAGATTGTCGAGCTGCACCCCGGCGGCGTCGATATCGCCATTCGCTATGGTGATGGCAAATGGGCCGGGCTGGAGGCGGAAATCCTGCTGGCCTCTCCCATGGCGGTGGTGGCGCACCCCAGCCTGCTGCAGGGGCGGGTCGTGCGCAGCCCAGAGGATCTGCTGGACTATCCCTGGCTCGAAGAACTGGGCACCACCGAGGCGGCGCATTGGCTGCGCTCACGCGGGGTGGCGGATGCGATTCGCGGCGCCAGCATCAAACTGCCGGGCAATCTGCTGATGCAGGCGGTGCGCGACGGGCAGGGCGTGGCCGTGGGTGTAAAAGATTTTGTCAGTGAGGATCTGCAAGCCGGACGACTGGTAGAGCTTTTCACCAGTAATGAAGAGCGCGGCTATCATATTGTAACGCGCCCCGGAGTGCAGCGGGTGCAGGCGCGCCTGTTTATCTCCTGGCTGCGGCGGCACAGAAAGGCGCAAGACAGCGCGCCGCAGCTATAAATCGTGCCGCAGCTATAAATACGCTTTGAGAGATAAAGATACTTGTCTGATGCTCTTTTTGATCCACGTCAAAGAGTGCGCCGGTCTCTTTTGAGAGAACCCAATCAGAGAAATAAAGAAAGTGGAGTGAGTCCGTGAGCGATTCCGATCCCGCCCCCAGCCTGTATGCCGCCAGGGAACCCGTCTTTCCACGACGTGTCTCGGGCGTTTTTCGCAATCTGAAATGGTACATTCTGGCGATCACTCTGGGGATTTACTATATCACCCCCTGGATTCGCTGGGACCGGGGTCCTGCTCTGCCGGATCAGGCGGTATTGCTGGATCTGGCCAATCGCCGCTTCTACTTTTTCTGGATCGAAATCTGGCCGCATGAGTTCTACTTTGTTGCCGGGCTGTTGATCATGGCCGGGCTGGGATTGTTTCTCTTTACCTCGGCTCTGGGGCGGGTCTGGTGTGGCTATGCCTGTCCGCAGACCGTCTGGACCGACCTGTTTATTCTGGTCGAGCGCTGGATCGAAGGCGACCGCAACGCCCGCCTGCGCCTGCACCGGCAAAAGAAGATGGATTTTCGCAAAGCGCGCCTGCGCCTGACCAAATGGGCGTCCTGGCTGCTGATTGGTCTCGCCACTGGCGGTGCCTGGGTGTTCTATTTTGCCGACGCCCCAACGCTGTTGGTCGATCTGGTGACGGGGCAGGCCCACCCGGTGGCCTATACCACCATGCTGCTGCTCACCGCGACGACCTTCTTCTTTGGCGGCATCGCCCGCGAGCAAATCTGCATCTATGCCTGCCCCTGGCCACGTATTCAGGCGGCAATGATGGATGAAGACACGCTGGTGGTGGGCTACCGCGACTGGCGCGGTGAGCCCCGTGGCAAGCTGAACAATAAGAAGGGAAAGGCTGAGATCGCGGAGGAGCCAAAGGGCGACTGCATCGACTGCATGGCCTGCGTCAATGTCTGCCCGATGGGGATTGATATTCGCGACGGCCAGCAGCTCGAATGTATCACCTGTGCGCTGTGCATTGATGCCTGCGATGATGTCATGGCCAAGATCGGCAAGCCACGCGGGCTGATCGACTATATGGCGCTGTCGGACGAGGCGCACGAGCGCGCAGGCCAGCCGCCAAAGAACATCTGGAAGCATATCCTGCGGCCCCGGACCATCATGTATACTTCGATGTGGAGCTTTGTCGGGCTGGGGCTGGTTTTTGCCCTGTTCATCCGCTCGGACATCGACCTGACGGTGGCGCCGGTGCGTAACCCGACCTATGTCACGCTGTCCGATGGCTCGGTACGCAACACCTATGATGTGCGTCTGCGCAACAAACACGGTGAGGCGCGCCAGTTCCAACTGTCCCTGAAAGGCGACCCCTCGATGCGGGTTCAGCTCGAAGGCACGCCCTATGCCTCGGTTGAGGTTCCGGCGGATACCGCCTATCTTCAGCGGGTCTATATCGTGACACCAAAGGGGGCAGCCGCGACGGACGCGGAATCAACGCCGGTTCGGATCTGGGTCGAAGACCTGATCACCGGCGACCGGGCCTATAAAGACACCACCTTTAACGGAAAAGGAAACTGATCATGGCCAAGGGGACGCGAGAATTCACTGGTCGTCACATGTTGATGGTCTTTTGTGGCGCCTTTGGGGTCATCATCAGCGTCAATTTGGCGCTGGCCTACAATGCGGTCAAAACCTTTCCGGGGCTGGAGGTAAAGAACTCCTATGTCGCCAGCCAGGAATTCGATGTGCGGCGCAGTGCGCAGCAGTCGCTGGGCTGGTCGGTCTATGCCTCGGCACTGGACGACCAGGTGATGCTTGAGATCACTGATGCGACGGGCGCTCCTGTTGAGGTGGCCAAGCTTAGCGCGACGCTGGGCCGGGCCACCCATGTAAAGGATGATCAGTTCCCTGATTTCCAGTTCAACGGCACCGCCTATGTGGCCCCGGCAGATCTGGGGCCGGGCAACTGGAACATCCGTATGGTGGCGCGGGCCAAAAACGGTGTTGAGTTCACCCAGCGGGTGATTCTGCACGTCGGAGGCTGACCGGAAATGACCGCCCAGATGCGCCCCGCGATGGCTGTATGCCCCGGCTGTGTCGCCGCTCCGTCTGAGGCGGTGGAACAGGCCCCGACCGAGGCGCGTCTGGCGCTATCCTTGCCAACCATCCACTGTCAGGCCTGTATCGCGGCGGTTGAGCGGGGGCTGAATGCCCATCCCGGCGTCCATTCCGCGCGGGTCAATCTGACCCTGAAACGCGCCCTGATTGAGGCAGAGCCAGACCTGCGCGCCGCAGATCTGATCCCGGTTCTGGCGGGGCTGGGGTTTGAGGCGCATGAGCTGGATCTGGCCAGCCTTGCCGCCAGCCAAAGTGACCGCGCCGGGCGCGACCTGCTGATGCGGCTGGCGGTGGCGGGTTTTGCCTCGATGAATTTGATGCTTCTGTCGATCTCGGTCTGGTCCGGGGCCACAGATGCCACCCGTGACATGTTTCACTGGATCTCGGCGGCCATCGCTTTCCGGCGGGGATCTTTGCCGGTCAACCCTTTTTCAAAAACGCCTGGAGCGCTCTGCGCGTTGGCCGTCTCAACATGGATGTGCCGATTGTACTGGCGCTGGTGCTGGCGCTGGCCACATCGCTCTGGGAGACCAGCCTGTCGGGTGAGCACGCCTATTTTGATGCCGCCCTGACGCTGACGTTCTTTTTGCTCGCCGGGCGCTATCTCGACTATCGCACCCGCGCCGTGGCGCGGTCGGCCGCCGAAGAGCTGGCCGCACTGGAGGTGCCCCGCGCCATTCGTATGCAGGCAGGCGCTGAGGTCGAGGTTGCGGTGGCCGAGCTGGCGATTGGAGATCTCATTCTGGTGCGCCCCGGCGGGCGTATGCCGGTGGATGGCGTCATCTCCGAAGGTCAGTCAGAGCTGGACCGCTCGCTGCTGACCGGCGAGACACTGCCGGTTTTTGCCGCACCCGGCACGCAGGTTTGTGCAGGCGAGGTCAACCTCACAGGACCGCTGGTGGTGCGGGCCCAGGCCGTGGGTGAGGACACCTCGTTGCACCGGATGGCGGATCTGGTGGCCATCGCTGAATCGGGGCGCTCGCGCTATACCTCATTGGCGGATAGCGCCGCAAAGCTCTATGCGCCCGGGGTGCATATCCTGTCGGCGCTGGCCTTTGTGGGCTGGTATTTTTATACCTTCGATTTGCGTGTCGCCCTGAATATCGCGGCCGCCGTGCTGATCATCACCTGCCCCTGCGCGCTGGGCCTTGCGGTGCCTGCGGTGACCACAGCGGCCTCGGGACGGCTGTTCAAAAAGGGCATGCTGATCAAACATTCCACCGCATTAGAGCGTCTGGCAGGGGTCGATACCGTGGTGTTTGACAAGACGGGCACGCTGACGGCCGGCACGCCGCAACTGGAAAACATCGGTGATTTTACCCGAGAGGATCTGGAGATCGCTCTGGCCCTCGCTGAAGGCTCGTCCCATCCGCTGTCGCGGGCCTTGACCGCGGCCGCGCGCGCCGCAGGCGTGTCGCCAGCCGCAGTGAGCGATCTGCAGGAGCGACCCGGTTTTGGCACCGAGGGCCAGTTTCAGGGACGCCGCGTGCGCCTTGGCCGGGCCGCCTGGCTGGGTGCCGATCAGAGCAGCCAAACCGCGGCCTGGCTAGAGACTGGCACGGGTGCGGCGCCGCAGGGTTTCTTGTTTCACGACAGCCTGCGTCCCGGTGCCGCGAAAGCTGTCTCTGCTTTGATTGCGGCGGGCAAAGAGGTTTTGTTGATCTCGGGTGATACCACCGGCGCGGTTGAGGCGCTGGCAAAGCGTCTGGGCATTCAGAAATGGGTGGCCGAGGCGCTGCCGGAGGATAAGGCGGCACGGGTGCAAATGCTTGCGCAGCAGGGGCGCAAGGTTTTGATGGTGGGCGATGGCCTTAATGATACGGCGGCGCTCACGGCGGCACATGTGTCGATCTCACCTGCTTCTGCGCTGGATGCGGCGCGGGTGGCTCTGATATTGTGCTTCTGGGCCAGGACCTTGAGCCCATCGCAGAGGCCTGCGTGGTGGCGCGCAAGGCCACCAAACGTATTCGCGAAAACTTTCGCATTGCCACGCTCTACAACGTGATTGCGGTGCCGCTTGCCATTGCGGGCTTTGCAACACCCTTGATTGCAGCCCTGGCGATGTCTACCTCGTCCATCACGGTCTCCCTCAATGCCCTGCGCCTGAAATAATCAGTGCCGAGCCCCATAACAGGTCCCGAGTCATGAGCGTTCTTGCCTATCTCATCCCGATTTCATTGCTGCTTGGCGGCTGTGCCCTCGTGGCCTTTATCTATACGGTGCGCTCGAACCAATATGAGGACCCCGAGGGGGATTCGCGCCGTATTCTGAGCGATGAATGGGATGATCACCCCAAGCCCTGACCAGCGCCGATTGCGGCCTTACAGAGACGTCCAGATGTAGAAAAGGCCCCTTCGCCAATGACAAGGGGCCTTTGCTGTTGCGGCCTGTCACGAGGTAAGATCGTGGCCGTCAGGGGTATGGCCCCGCCCCTATGAGGCGGGACCCAGGGTGTCGCAGGTCACATTGCGGGCGCGCAGGCGGCGGCAGGCCAGCTCAGCGCCTTCTTTGCTCATGCCCAGAAAATTTGCGTCAAAGCCAAGGCGCGATTCCGCCACTTTGCGCAGGGTTCCGTCGAGGCTTTCCATTTCAGACAAGGCGGTGCGCAACAGGACTTTTTCCGCCTGATAGCGGCTGGTGTAACGGCCGACATTGATGCCCCAATAGCGCCCCCCCGAGGTCGAAAGCCGGGTGATTACAACCGGCGCCGGGCTGCCCGTGGTTTGGGCCTGGGCAAAACTGGCCGGGCGGGCCAGGGGGCGCAGCCCTTTAAAGGGAACGGTTTGCGCGCGGGGCAAGACTGCTTTTGCGAGCACCACCTGACTGGGTTCGGCGGTGGCGGAGGCGCTGCTGCCAGTTGAGGCGGGCAAGATCTTGGCCTCTGCAATCGCGGCTGTGATGCTGGCCTGCAAAATCTCGGGGTCTATGCCTGTTGCCGTATCTGTTTTCGTATCTGTTGCCGTATTTGAACTGCTGGCTGCTGTCTGCGCCTCTTGCAGCGCACTCTCGGTCAGATCCTTTGAGGTAGCGGTGGCCTCTGCAATCTGGATCGGAGCTGCGGGCAGGGGGCGGCCCTTGGGGCGCAGGCTGGATTTGACAAGGCCATTGACGCGAATGGTTTTGCCCGCGCCGCCATTTTGGCCGCTGGTGGTGGCTTGTTCGGCACCGGCAACCAGGGTGGAGGCTCCAATCCCCTTGTTACCAACATAGGCGGGTCGGCCTGGCGTGCGCAGTTTGGCACGCGAGGGCGCCCGACGGAAGCCAAGGTCCAGAAGCTCGGCAACCTTGGCGTTGCGCGAGGTGGAGGATTTGCCCCCAAACACCGTGGCGATGATGCGCTCGTTGCCGCGTTTTGCCGAGGCCACCAGATTGGAGCCGGCAGCGCGGGTATAGCCGGTCTTGATCCCGTCGGCGCCCTTGTAAGAGGCCAGCAGGCGGCGGTTGGTATTGGGAACCGTGCGCACACCTGCGTCAATTGTGGTGCGGGAAAACAGGTGATAATACTCGGGGTAGTCATAGAGGATGTGGCGGCCCAGCTTGGTCATGTCGCGGGCGGTGGACATGTGACCCGTTTCCGTGAGCCCATGAGCATTTTTAAAGGTGGTGCGTGACATGTCGAGCGCTTTGGCGGGGCGGGTCATGCGCCGGGCAAAGGCGGCTTCGGTCCCCGAGATGGCCTCGCCAATGGCGGTGGCGGCATCATTGGCGGATTTTACCCCAGCGGCCCGGACCAGATAGCGAAAGGCAATGCGCTGGCCGGTCTTCAGCCCCAGCTTTGAGGGCGGCTCGGCGGCGGCGTTCTTGCTGATACGCACCTTTTGATCCAGCGAGATTTCGCCGTTCCGCACGGCCTCGAAGGCGATGTAGAGGGTCATCATTTTGGTGAGAGAGGCAGGATGCAATCGGGTGTCGGCGTTGCGCGAGTGCAAAACCTCGCCCGTACGTGCGTCGACAACAACGGCGGCATAGGGGGCCGCCTGGACGCTACGCGGGGGCGCCAGCGCCATCCCGAGAGAGAGAATCACACCCATGATCCACAGCACAGCCCGGGCGCAAGCCCGCTGTCCGCGAATCAGGTGAAACCACCTGATCTGCACTATATCTGCCATTTTTGCCTCTTGTCGCCGGTTTCCGGCTGACGCTTTTGCCTGCTTGCCTGAGAACGCTAGCACATTGGAGGCATGGAATAAACCATGGTGAGCAGGGGTTGGCTGGCCCTGAGAAAGGGCTTCCCCCAGATATAGTGGCGTGGCGCAGCGGTACTCCTAGATCGGGGTTGTGTTAATAAAGTGTTTATAAAATCCGCCGCGGCGACGGCTCTGACTTTTTGCTCATCACCGGGAGGTTTGGACATTTGCTGCGCTTAAGCAACAGGTCGAGATTGTTTTTCTGCAGCCAGGGTCTGGGTTCGGTGGGTTTGGGCGGCAGATGCAGGGGGCTCAAGGGGCTAAGGGGTATGTTGGCGGGTGACGTAGAAGGGGGAGGAATACTGCAGCCCCAGGGAAAATGCGCAGGGTGAGAGAATCATCGCGCTGACGCGTTGTTCCAGCTCTGCAAGCAGAGCGTTGGAGAATTCCGCGTCACGGTGCGGTTTTTCCAGCAGGCTGATACTGACGGTGACGTGGCTGTGATGGTAGCCACCAGTGGGGTAGGCGCGCCCTTTGCAGGCCCCGGCGCCGGCATCGTGGCGCTGTATGATGGTCTCGATCTCAGCCAAAATCGCAGGGGCGTCGAGGTCGAGGTCGTTTGAATATTTTATTTCGGCATGTGGCATTTGACGTCTGCTCCTGGCGGCTTGTGTCGGTTTTGGATGGTACTTTTGTGCCAGCGTAAAACCAACCCGACCAGCAGGAATTTCCAATTTCCCAAAGGTAGAGTTCATTGTGAATACGATAGCTGTACGCGGGCAAAGGAGCGGCTCCCGCCGTTGCGTTGGGCATTAAAATGCCCGCCTCACGTTGGGCCCGGCGCCGCGCTTTGCGCGGCGCCGGGCCCAAGGCCGCTCCGGAGGCTCTGACCGTAAGGTCAGGGCATATGGCGGGCGCGGGAGCCCCCCCCTTTTTTGTGCAGTCTTTGCCCCAGTCTGATTGCCCAGTCTGATTGCCCAGTCTGACCTGCTCGGTCTGACCTGCTCGGTCTCTTCTGCCCGGTTCTATCTGCCCGGTTCTATCTGCGCGGTTCTATTCGACTGAGCGCTTAGTCGATCTCGGCAACCAGATCTGGCAGTTGGCTAAGATCTTTCAGGGCGCGATAGCGTGGGCTGTGAAGCGGAGGCTCGGCGTGCTCCACCTCCCAAGTCTGCCCAATGCGGCACATAGATGCCCCAGCCGCCGGCACTGATTGGCGGCACCACGTCAGAGCGCATGGAGTTGCCGACCATCATGGCGCGCTCTGGCCCCTCACCGTGGCGCGCAAAAATTTGCTGGTAGATCTCGGGTGTTTTCTCCGAAACAATTTCGACGGCGTCAAACAAATCACCCAGGCCCGATTGCGCCAGTTTGCGCTCCTGATCCAGCAGATCCCCCTTGGTTATGAGCACAACGCGGTGGCTTTGCGCCAGTTGTTCGACCGCCATCTGCGCATGGGGCAGCAGCTCGATCGGATAGGAGAGCATCATCTGTCCGGCGGTAATCAACTCCTGGATCACCACAGCAGGAACCCGCTGATCCGTCACCTCAATCGCGGTCTCAATCATCGAGAGGGTGAACCCTTTGACACCATAGCCGTAGCGTCCCAGATTGCGCTTTTCCGCCGCCAGCAAACTGCGTTCCAGCGCCGTACGGTCCATCGCCCGTGGCGTGTGGTCTTGCAGAAGTTCTGCAAAACGCTCTTGCGTGATGCGGAAAAAGCGCTCGTTATGCCAGAGCGTGTCATCGGCATCAAAACCGATTGTTGTTAAATTACGTGTCACGGTGCCGTTTCAATCCCTTTTCCTGCGCAGTCTTTACGCTATATAAGCAGATGAAAGATTTCCATGCATGACTGGAACCGATAGCCGATGCTGCTGCAGCCTGTGATGATGTCCAAAATGTCGGACGACGACGATACTGATCTTGGTCTGTTGACAAAAACACGCCCCAAGACCAAACGCCCGCCGCGCTACAAGGTGCTGCTGCTCAATGACGACTACACGCCTATGGAGTTTGTCGTTCTGGTGCTTGAGCGGTTTTTTAGCATGACCCATGCGCAGTCGTTTGAGATCATGCTCACCGTGCACAAAAAAGGCCTCGCGGTGGTGGGGGTCTTTACCCATGAAATAGCCGAGACCAAGGTTGGTCAGGTTATGGACTTTGCCAATCGGCACCAGCATCCGCTGCAGTGTACGATGGAAAAAGAAGAATAATTCCAACCCTCAAAGAGGCCCTTTAATATGTCCCTGCGCCTGTCCCTGGCCTTTGCTCCGGGTGGCTGTGCCATGCCCGATGAGGGTCGCATTGCCGTCTTTTCTCCCAGCGCCGGGCTGGATCTGTCCGCCCTGCCAAAAGAGCGCGTGCTGATTTTGCATCCCACGCGGCCTGTTTTTGAAAGCTATGAGGCGGCCGGCTTTGCCTGCCTGCCGGGGGTGAGTGCCGTGCCCGAGGGCGAGAAATTCGCCGCCGCCGTTGTTTTCCTGCCGCGCGCCAAAGCCGAGGCCCGGCTGCTGGTGGCGCAGGCCTCGGCTGTCACCTCCGGTCCTGTGCTGGTGGATGGCGGCAAGACCGACGGTATCGATTCGGTCCTGAAAGGGCTGCGCAAACTCGTTGAGGTCTCGGCACCGATATCAAAAGCCCATGGCAAGATCTTTTGGTTCCAGGGTGGAAACGCTGCCCTTGCGGACTGGATGCCAGATGAAACAAGCGAGGTTGACGGCTACGTCACCGCACCGGGGGTGTTTTCCGCAGATGGCATTGATCCGGCCTCGGCGCTTCTGGCGCAGAGCCTGCCGGAAAAGCTGGGCCGCGTTGTGGTCGATCTGGGAGCCGGCTGGGGCTATCTTTCGTCACAGATCCTGACCCACACGGGCGTGGAAGAGCTGCATCTGGTTGAGGCCGATCACGTCGCACTGGACTGCGCGCGACGCAATGTCACTGATCCGCGGGCCAAATTCTACTGGGCCGATGCGCGCCATTGGCAAGCTTCAGGTCCGGTGAATACAGGTCCGGTAAATACGGGGGTGATGAACCCGCCGTTTCACTCTGGCCGCAGTGCCGAACCCGAATTGGGCCAGGCCTTTATCGCAGCCGCCGCCAAGATGCTGTCAGCCTCGGGTCATCTGTGGATGGTGGCCAACCGCCATCTGCCCTATGAAACGATTCTGGGCGAGCGGTTTGCCGTCGTGAGCGAGGTTGCGGGGAACAATCGGTTCAAGGTGCTGCACGCGCAACGTCCGCGCCGCGCCAAGCGCTAGGCTGTCTTCTGCTGGGCTTTAAATTCTCCGTTCCAATATCGGGTGCCGGGGGATAGTCTCGCAGCCAAAATCAATTCTCGGGAGTGTGCCGACGTGTCCTTTTCGATCTCTGGCAAGACAGCCATCGTCACCGGCGCCTCGACCGGCATTGGCCTTGCCATTGGCCGCCAGTTTGTTGCGGCCGGGGCCAATGTGATGTTTGCCGATACCCATGAAGCCGCCCTGGTCCACGAGCTTGGCGCCCAGGCGGATGAAAGCAATATCCGCTACTTTGCTGGTGATCTGCGCGAAAGGCTGACCATTGCCAATCTGCTGTCGGCCACCATTGACGCGTTCGAAGACGTGGATATTCTGGTCAACGGCGCCCGGCAGGTGGTGCAGAGTGATCCTCTGGACCCCAATGATGACTCGCTGGAGCTGCTGCTGAAAGAGAACCTGTTGCCCACGTTGCGCCTGTCGCAGCAGGTGGCGCGCCGGATGATCAAGCAGGGTGAGAAACGCGAAGGCACCGATGCATTAGGGGCGATCATCAACCTGTCCTCTATTGCGGCGCGCCGCACCCACCCGGAACTGATGGCCTATTCGGTGGCCTCGGCGGCATTGGATCAGCTGACCCGGTCGCTGTCCGTCTCTCTGGCACCGCATCGCGTCCGGGTGAATTCCATCGCCTTTGGCTCGGTGATGAGCGCGTCAATGCAGTCCACCCTGAAGGACAACCGCAGCTACCGCGATGACATTGAGGCGCATACGCCGCTGTGCCGGATTGCCTCACCGACCGAGCTCACCGAGGCGGCGCAATTCCTCGCGTCGGATGCCTCTGGCTTTATGACCGGACAGATCATGACCCTGGACGGCGGCCGCACCCTGTTGGACCCCGTGGCTGCACCGGTTCACTAAACCTGTGCACTAAACCGGTGCTTTATTCGGGCCACCCCCGGTTTCACGCGCTGGCCACCCAGTTGATTACTTGCAGAAAGACGCCTTGATGACCGCTGACATGACTGACCAAAAAGCCCAGGCCGCCGCCTGGTTCCGCTCCCTGCGCGATGAGATCGTCGCCGCCTTTGAAGCACTTGAGGACAGCCATACTGTTGGGCCTTTTGCGGATCTTGCGCCGGGGCGATTTGAGATCAGTGAAACCACGCGGGCCTCGGCCGATGGATCTGACGCCGGTGGTGGTTTGATGAGCGTGATGCGTGGCGGCCGGGTGTTTGAAAAGGTCGGCGTCAATATCTCCGAGGTCTACGGCAGCCTTGGCGAGCGGGCGCAAAACGCGATGGCGGCCCGCAAGGGGCTGCCGGGCATGAAGGAAGATCCACGCTTTTGGGCCTCGGGTATCTCGCTGGTGGCGCATATGCGCAACCCGCATGCGCCAGCGGTGCATATGAACACCCGGATGTTCTGGACGCCGCATGCCTGGTGGTTTGGCGGTGGCTCGGACCTGAACCCCTGTATTGAATACGCCGAGGACACCGCGCATTTTCACGCCACCCAGCGCAAGTACCTCGACCCGCATGGCACAGCGCTTTATCCGCGCCTGAAAGACTGGGCGGACGAGTATTTCTATATCCCTCACCGCAACCGTGCCCGTGGCGTTGGCGGCATCTTTATGGATGATCACAATACCGGCGACTGGGCGGCAGATTTTGCCCTGACGCAGGACATTGGCCGCGCCTTCCTGCCCGCCTATCTGCCGCTGGTGGAAAAGCGCCGGGTGCAGGAGTTCTCCGAGGCCGACAAAGACGCGCAGCTGGTGCATCGCGGGCTCTATGCCGAATACAATCTGGTCTATGACCGGGGGACTAAATTTGGTCTTGAAACCGGCCATGATGCCAATGCGGTGCTGATGAGCCTGCCGCCAATGGCCAAGTGGGTCTGATCCTGGTTTTCCCTATTGCTCGCATGTTTGCACCAGCTTCCCAGCGTCGTTTTTTTGATGAACCCACTTGCCGCCTAAGTCCAGGCAGGCTTTTTGATAGCTCTCGGCGGCTATTTGCTTTGATGAGGCCTTGGCGACCTGGGCCGGTCTCATAACTGACGCGACGGCGGCGAGGGTTTGCTTTTCATCTTTGGGTGCGATGGCTGCTGCAGTCTCGCCTGTAGGGAGAACCTTGGTGCTTTGAGAAGAGCCGCTCAGTTCTCCAATCAGGGCGAGGGCAGCAGGCCCTGTTGCATAGCCACTGGCGACTCTCACGGTGGTATTAAAAACGTTGTTGTCGTCGGGGTCTTGTACCACCTGGAAACCGCCTACCAAGTTCGCAGCCTCGCCATCAGAGTTGCCGTATTTGTCTTTTCTGATAGGTGGAACCAGACCGGCAACACGACGGGTGAGCCCCAGATTGGTCTCGATCGGTGAGCCCTGAGCCGCATCAATATTGACGGCGGCATTGAAGCCAGTTTTCTCTGTGAAAACAAGGGACTCACTACATCCAGCTATCGATAATAACATCAGGATAGCGGTTTTTGGGGTGAACAGATATCTGATCATCAGTCTATTCTCCATCGGTTGAAGTGCTTTTGCTCGTTGTCAAATCGAAGTGATTGCAATCCAGGAATTTATCGTTTTCCTCTTTGATTTTGGCGGCCAGTTTGATGGCGGCTTCACCCGTGATCACCATATCCGAATAGCGCTTTAGCGTGGGGCCTTCAGCCTCCAGATAATTACAGCCAAGTGAGGACATGACATCCCGGCTGGCGTTGCTTGTGGAAGTTTGATCCTCTTCACCTGTGACCGGTTCCGTTCGGCTGCCTTTTGGGACGATGGTGATGAATTCGCGATCATAGCCGATGACCAGTTTGCCTGCCGCGCGATCCTTGTTCAGTCGTGCGTTTATGCCCAGTACTGTGTCATGGGCGACATAGAGGTTCTGGTCGCAGCCCAAAAGGGCCAGTATGGGAATTCCCAAGATGAAAAACGTCCTCACGGTCTATTCCTTTCCCTGTGTGTCTTCATTTAAATATCCATGCATTTGGCAGGCTGCATGAGGGCCAGCTTGTTTTGTTCTGGTGCACTCGGCACAAAGGCCAGGCGGCGGCCGTAGCTGCTGTCAGCCGGGAGTGAAAGCATGGCGGTGGTTTCTCGCAGGCCCAGGCCCAGTTCGATCCCCTGTGCGCCCAGACTGAAATACGCGCCGATGATACGGCGGGAGGGCAGTTCTGCGATCTGACGTTCAGGTGCCGCCTGTGGGCAGGCCGCAGGATAAAGATACTGTCCTTGAAACGCGCCAAGTGTGAGGCCCAACCGATCTGGTTCCAGTTCCAGATGTAGTCCAGGGGCATAGCGCTCCAGGACCATAGCGGTTTTTGTTGTCTGGCGGGTTTGCTTCATCAGGCCAACTCCGTTCGCCGAGCAGCCTGCAACAGGTCCAAAACCAAGCAACACAATTGTCAGGCCAAACAGCCTGCGCTGTTTTGGCCAAGTCTCCCAATAGCTCACATCTCCCCCTTGTGACCGCTTGGAGCCCATCTAATAGTGAACGCCGTCGGCAGCTTTGGCCACGAAATCACCCTCTAGGTGTTTTTCGATTCCATCAAACACTTTATGGGGTGTTTGCTTGATGACCCAACGTGGCCTTACACTGCACCGTGTGGTCTATTTCATTGGGATCAGCGTAGGTGGTGGACTAGTCATGCGAGTCGGGAAGTTCTTTTTGGCATTTCTGTTGCTGACTTTGGTCGGCTGTACTCCAGGCCCCGTTTCTGATCTGGCGCCTGACCTCCTCAGATCAGAGGCCGTAGGGACACCGACCCGGCGCCCTTCGCAGGCGCAGTTGGCGCAGCTGATCACCTACCCCCGGTTTGGCGATAGTGATCCACATTCCTGGCAGGGGCGGGGCCCAACAGCTATGCGATCCACGGCATTGATGTGTCGCGCTATCAGGGCGTGATCGACTGGCCGCAGGTGCAGCGCGCCGGGGTCTCCTTTGCCTATATCAAGGCGACCGAGGGCGGTGATCTGGCCGATCCGGGGTTTAACAGCCACTGGCAAGGGGCGGCGCGGGCCGGGGTGCAGCGCGGCGCCTATCATTACTATTGCTTTTGTCGCAGTGCTGCAGAGCAGGCCCGCTGGTTCATCAAACATGTGCCACGTGATGCCTCGGCGCTGCCACCGGTGCTGGATATGGAGTGGAACCCGCGCTCAAAGACCTGCACCAAACGCCCCGATGGCCGCCTGGTGCGCACGGAGGCGCGCAAGTTTCTGTCGCTGCTTGAAGCGCATTATGGCCAGCGCCCGGTGATCTACACCACGGTGGATTTCTTCGCGGAGACTGGCATAGGCAAACTGCGCGGCGTTGAGTTCTGGCTGCGCTCAGTCGCCGGCCATCCGCGCCAGGTCTATCCCGGCGCCCATTGGCGCCTTTGGCAATATAGCGGCACTGGTGTTGTGCCCGGCATCAAGGGCAATGTGGATCTGAACGTGTTCCACGACAGCCCCGAGACCTGGCTGCTGGTCTGGTCAGTTGCAGCAGCCAGCCCAGTAGGGCTGAGTCTGGGATCTTGCCTGTGAAAACACCCATTCAGAACAGGCCAGATAGGCCGTGCTTTCAGGCGCGCTTCCAGCCTGCTTCAGCCATGGCCTGACCGTAGCCCTTGGCGATGCGCATCTCTTGCCCCAGCCCCTTGCTTAGCAGCGCCTTGTGCATGTGTTTCAGCTGCCAGCAGGGCACATGCATCACCATATGGTGCTCCAGGTGGTAGTTGACCCAATAGGGCGCCACAAACAGCCGCGCGAGAGGGCCGGCCCTGGTGGTGCGGACGTTTTGCAGCGGGTTTTCCGACTGCTCGGTGGCGCCGTGTTCGGCGATATTGCGCACCCGCAGCACAAACTGGAACCAGGTGAGGTACGGCAACAACCAAAAGGCAAAGCCCCACCACCAACTGCCCAACAGGCTCATCCCCAGCATGATGCCCAGAAACACCGGCAGGGATTTCCACAGATGTGGCGCCTTAAAGCTCTGGGCAAAATCTGAGGCGGCGGCCTCAATGGCGTCTTTGTCACCGGCGAGTCGAAAGCTCATCAGGATTTGGCCCAGCAGCTGCTTGGCGCCGGTCTGCCCGGTCAGATCGCGGGTGAATTTGCGCCGCAGTGAGGCCTTGGAGGTGGGGAATTTCGAGCTCAGCACCAGATCGGGGTCTTTGTCGGTTTGGGTGAAACGGTGGTGCGTCAGGTGATAATGGCGATAGGCGGCGAGCTCAGCCAGAACCGGACGACCACAGAGCCATTCACCGATGGTCTCGTTCCACCGGCGCGTTTTGAACAGGGCATTATGGGCGGCCTCATGCATCAGGATCGCCAGGCCCAATTGACGCGAGCCGATCACCATGACGGCAAGAACAAAGGTCAGCACATTGGGCCAAAGCCCAAACAGCGCCAGCGCGCCTGCAATCACGCCCCAGCAATGCAGCACGAGCCAGGCCCCCATGACGTCGGACCGTTCGGCCAGGGGACGGATTTCTTCGCTGCTCAGATAGGTCTTTCCGGGTGTCATGTGGCGCTCCTCCTGATCTCAGGGTCACCTAAAATCAGGGGGGCGGTCAAATGGGGCGTGGCGTCATACTCTGGCGTATGTCGTGGCGTCCTTTTGGGGAAACTGCCGCGTCTACAGGCGCACCTTACTGGCGCCAGTCAAAGAAACCGGGACCGGCCTGCGCCAGCAGTTTGTCGGCCATAGCGCGGCCCAGCTCGGCGCCGTCTTCAATGGCACAGCTCTGGTCCTCGGCAATGGCTTCTGAGCCATCCGGCCGCAGCACTTCACCGCGCAGGCGCAGACTGCCGCCCGTAAGCTCTGCCAGCCCGGCAATTGGCGTCTCGCAAGAGCCATCCAGGGCGGCCAAAAAGGCGCGTTCGGCCGCAGGCCGCTGGCCGGTGGCCTGGTCGTGGATGGCCTCCAGCATGGCGGCGACGCGATTGTCATTGCCGCGCCGCTCAATCCCGATGGCGCCCTGGGCCACGGCAGGCAGCATATCATCGGTCTCGATGGCGGTGGCAGGCACATCCTGCATCGCCAACCGGTTAAGCCCGGCCATGGCAAGGAAGGTGCACTCGGCGACGCCCTCGTTCAGTTTCTTCAGCCGGGTCTGCACATTGCCGCGAAACTCTACCACCTTCAGGTCCGGGCGGCGGTTCATCAGCTGGGCCCGGCGGCGCAGCGACGAGGTGCCGACCACTGCACCCGCCTCAAGGTCCAGCAGGCGGGAGAACTTTGGCGACACAAAGGCGTCGCGCACATCTTCGCGCGGCAGATAGCAATTCAGCAACAACCCGGCAGGCTGGGCCACCGGCATGTCCTTCATCGAATGCACCGCGATATCAATGGCACCCGACAAAAGATCCTCTTCGATCTCTTTGGTGAACAATCCCTTGCCGCCCAGCTCCTTTAGCGGCTTGTCCGCCGCGATCAGCGCCTGATTGTCGCCACTGGTCTTGATCACCACGATCTCAAAGGCCGCATGCGGCAGATCAAAGGCCCCGGCCAGACGGCGGCGGGTCTCATAGGCCTGAGCCAGCGCCAGAGGCGATCCACGGGTGCCGATTTTCAGCGGAGAGGCGGGGGAGGGCAGGTTCTGTGTCATAGTCAAACCTTTAGTAGCGGCGATTTGCCGTTGCAAGCTCTGGTCCAGCTGCCCTTGACAATTTGCCGCTTTGGGCCGACCTCATGGGGCAAGCAAATGAGCACGTAAAACCGAGGGTGACATGGCCGAACAGAAGAAACTGCTGCGCGCATTGGCGGGTGAAACACAAGACGTCCCACCGATCTGGATGATGCGCCAGGCGGGTCGCTATCTGCCCGAGTACCGCGCCACCCGTGCCCAGGCCGGTGATTTTCTGAAACTCTGCTACAATCCCGACCTTGCCGCCGAGGTTACCCTGCAGCCGATCCGCCGCTATGGCTTTGACGCCGCCATCCTGTTTGCCGACATTCTGCTGATCCCCCAGGCGCTGGGCGCGGATCTGTGGTTTGTCACCGGCGAAGGCCCGCGTCTGTCGACCATCACCACCGAGGGTGATTTTTCCAAACTGGGCCCGGCTGCGGATATCCATGAGACGCTGAACCCGATTTATGAAACGATCAAGATCCTGAAATCGGAACTGCCTGCCGAGACCCCGCTGATTGGGTTTGCAGGCGCGCCCTGGTCTGTGGCGACATATATGATTGCCGGTCGTGGCACGCCGGATCAGGCTCCAGCGCATGCCCTGAAACAGGAAAACAACGCTCTGTTCGAGGCGCTGCTGGCGCGCATCACCGAGGCGACGATTGACTATCTGTCCATGCAGATCAAAGCCGGCGCCGAAGTGGTCAAGATCTTTGACAGCTGGGCCGGCTCGCTCAAAGGTGAGGATTTCCGCAAATACGCGCTGGAGCCCTGCCGCCAGATCACTGCCGCGCTGAAACAGCGTCATCCCGGTATTCCCGTGATTGGCTTTCCCCGTGAAGCAGGCGAAAAATACCTCGGCTTTGCCAAGGCTACCGGCATTGACTGTCTGGCGCTGGACAACTCGGTTGATCCCGTCTGGGCGGCGCAGAACCTGCAGGTGGATGGCTGCGTGCAGGGCAACCTCGCCTCGCGCCATATGGTCACCGGTGGTCAGGATCTGGTGGATGAGACCCGCGCCATTGTTGAGGCGTTCAAGAACGGTCCGCATATTTTCAACCTTGGCCATGGCATCACACCTGATGCCAACCCGGACAATGTGCAGCTGATGATTGATACGGTGCGGGGTGGCTGAGAGCCATCAGGGCAAGATCAGCCTGCGCCCGGCGCGTTCTGAGGACGCGACGAGTCTGGCGGCCTTGTCGATTGAGGTCTGGGTTGGCACCTACCTGCGCCGTGGCGTGAACGATCTGTTTGCGGGCTATATCTTTTCCGAACTGACCCCGGAGCGGTTTCAGTCGCTGCTGCAACAGCAGAATGAGACCGTCATTGTCTCGCAGAATGTTGAGGGCATTGACGGCTTTATCCGCATCTCTGAGGGGCCAACGCCGCCTGCGGGGCCGGGGTCCGCGGTTGAGATCGCAACGCTTTATGTGCAGCCACGCCACCATGGGCGGGGAGTGGGCCGCGCGCTGCTGCAGGCGGGGCTGAAGCGCTGCGCTGAATTGGGCGCTGAGGCCCCTTGGCTGACGACAAACGCGCAAAACACTGCAGCGATTGCCTTTTATCAACGCATGGGGTTTGAGATCAGCGGCCAAACCCATTTTCGCATTGGTGAGGAAGGCTATCTGAACCAGGTGCTGACCTACCAGCCACCTGTTGCCTGACATCGCCGGCCTGACATCAACGGCCTGACATCAGCGGCCTGGCGCCTGTGTTACAGTGCCGTGCAGCGGCCTCACCTTGCAAATAAGCCGCATTTGGGGCATCAGCGCGACAACAGAGATTCCTCTCATCCCCAACATACAAAGGCAGAGCCATGGACTATGGAAAGACCGGCGCCGCACGGCGGGGCACCAATGCACCGCGTCACGCGGAGCACAACGCCAAGGGCAGCCGCAAAAACCCCTATGATAAAGCCGAAGATAAGACGGCGCTGCTGCAACGCATGAAGGCGGCGGCTGCCAGCAAAAAGTAGGACTGAGTGCCCCGCTTTTGACCCCAGTTTAACCCGCGCGACAGGATGCTGTTGCGCGGGTTTTTCGTGTGGATTGCCTGCGTGGCTCAGGCTGCGTGATTCAGGCTGTGTGGCTCAGGCTGGGCGGATCAGGGTGTAAGGCTGCGGGCGATCAGCTCTTTCATGATCTCGTTTGAGCCGCCGTAGATTTTTTGCACCCGTGCGTCGGCATACATCGTCGAGATCGGATATTCCGACATATAGCCATAGCCGCCAAAAAGTTGCAGGCACTCATCCATGGTGTCGCATTGCATCTGTGTCACCCACCATTTCGCCATCGACGCAGTTGTGGCGTCCAGCTCACCGCGCAGATGTTTGGCAACACAGTCATCCAGAAATACCCGGGCAATATGGGCCACTGTCTTGACCTCGGCCAGCTTGAACCGGGTGTTTTGCATCTCCAGCAGCGGCTTGCCAAAGGCCTTTCGCTCGGCGGTGTAGGCGACGGTCTCTTCCAGCGCTTTGTCCATCGCGGCCGCCCCGCCCAGAGCCACCACAAGACGTTCCTGTGGCAGCGATTTCATCAGCTGATAAAACCCCTGACCCTCAGTGCCGCCCAGCAGGTTTTCCGGTGGCAGCCGCACATTGTCAAAGAACAGCTCGGATGTGTCCTGGCTTTTGAGGCCCAGTTTTTCCAGATTGCGCCCCCGGGCAAACCCTGGCGCATCAGCGGTTTCCACCACCATCAGCGAGATGCCTTTGGCCCCCATGCTGGGGTCGGTCTTGGCCACCACAAAATGACCAGATCGGCCTGCTGGCCATTGGTGATAAAGGTCTTTGAGCCGTTCACCACGTATTCATTGCCATCCAGCTTTGCGGTGGTTTTGATGTTTTGCAAATCCGACCCGGTGCCCGGCTCTGTCATGGCGATGGCGCAGACCATCTCGCCACTGGCCATCTTTGGCAGCCAGCGCTTTTTCTGCGCTTCTGAGCCGTAATCCAGGATATATCCGGCACAGATCTGGCTGTGTACCGAATTGCCAAAGCCGGAAAAGCCGGCGGCGCGGTATTGCTCGGTGGCGATCACCGCCTCATGACGAAAGTCGCCGCCCATGCCGCCGTATTCTTCCGGAACCGAGGCGCAGAGGATGCCAAATGCGCCGGCCTTGTTCCAAAAGTCGCGGTCAATATGGCCCTGCTCCTGCCAGCGGGCCTCATGCGGCACCATTTCAGTGGCATAAAATGTGCGCAGGCTGTCCTGCAGCAGGGTCAGTTCTTCATCCATCCAGGGCGAGATATGGGCAGTCATGGCGATCAGTCCTTGTTGAGGCCGAGTTCGGCCAGAATATCCGCGCTGTGTTGGCCACGGTCCGGGCTGGCGGCGGGCTGCCAGTCGGGGGCGTCGGAAAACCGCGGGGCGGGGGCGGCCTGCAGCACGCCCTCGTGGTCCACCCAGGTGCCACGGGTGTTCATCGGGTGTTCGCGGGCTTCATCCGGGCTGAGCACCGGGGGGCGACGCAGGCATCCGTTCCCTGAAACAGATCGGCCCAGTGGGCGCGGGTCTGGCTGGCAAAAAGCCCGGCAAGGCGTCCGGTCAGCGCGGGCCATTTTGTGGTGTCAAACTGGTGCTGGAAATCAGCATCGTCGCTTAACCCCATCAGCGACAGAAACTGGGCGTAGAACTTTGGCTCAAGGCATTGCACGGTCATGTAGCCGCCATCAGCACAGGCGTAGCTGCGGCTCCAGTGGGGGCCATCCAGCAGATTGCTGCCCCGGGCCTCGCCAAAGCCGCCGCCCTGTCGGATGCTCATCAACAGGTTCATCATATGCGCCGAGCCATCGTAGATCGCCGCGTCCACCACCGTGCCGGTGCCACTTGTCTTGGCCTTGAGCAGCCCGGCCAGCATGCCCGCCACCAGGTACATCGCGCCGCCGCCAATATCGCCCACCAGCGTGGCAGGGGTAAGGGGCGCATCCCCGGGCGTGGAAGCATACCAAAGCGCGCCAGACAGGGAGATATAGTTTAGATCATGGCCTGCGGTTTGTGACAGAGCGCTCTTTTGTCCCCAACCTGTCATGCGGCCAAACACCAGCGCGGGATTCACCGCCTGGCAGGCCGCAGGGCCGATCCCCAGCCGCTCCATCACACCGGGGCGAAAGCCCTCAATCAGCCCGTCCGCCGTGGCAACCAGCGCCAGAAAGACATTGATATCGGACGGATCTTTCAGGTCCAGCGCAATCGAGCGCTTGCCGCGATCGAGCAAAGAGCGTTCCGGCATACCGGGGGTGACGCTGCCGCCCTTGCGGTGAACGCAGATCACATCGGCGCCCATATCCGCCAGTGTCATTGCGGCAAAGGGGCCGGGGCCGAGGCCTTCGACCTCAATGATGCGGATGCCCTCAAGCATGATGTCTTCTCCCTCTTGAGGCCTGCCCTGCAGGTGAGGGGCAGGCCTAAGTCTCTGCTGCGTGCTGTGGCTCTGATCCAGTTCTGGTTCCAGGCCTGATCCTAGGCCTGATCCTAGGTCTGAACCAGTTCTGATCCTAGGACTGGTCAGCTGCCGCCAAAGCCGCCACCCACGATCAGGGTCTGGCCTGAGACATAGTTGCTCTCGGGGATGCAGAAGAGATAGACGCCGCCTGCGGCCTCTTCGGCGGTGCCGGCGCGGCCCAGGGGGATCATCATTTCCATACCCTGCACCAGCTTTTTCGGGATGCCAATGGCGACTTTGTTGCCTTCGACCTCGATAGATTTCTTCTCGTCGGTGGCTTCGGTCAGCCGGGTCGAGATCATGCCAAAGGCCACCGCGTTGACGTTCACCTTAAAGCGTCCCCATTCCTTGGCCATGGTTTTTGTCAGGCCAATGACGCCGGATTTGGCTGCAGAGTAGTTCGCCTGTCCCGCATTGCCGCCGGTGCCTGAAATGGACGAGATATTGACCACCTTGCGAAACACTTCGCGGCCCTCGGCGGTCTCTTGCGCGACCTGTTCGGCAATAAAGGGGGCGGCGGCGCGCAGGATCTGAAACGGCGCCTTCAGGTGCACATCGATCATGGCGTCAAACTGCGCGTCGCTCATCTTGCCGATGAAGCCATCCCAGGTGTAGCCGGCATTGTTGACGATGATGTCTACGCCGCCGAACCTGTCGATCCCGGCCTGGATGAAATCATCGGCAAAGCCGGGGGCGGTGACGGACCCTGCAATGGCCAGCGCCTTGCCGCCCATGGCCTCGATCTCGGCCACAACCGCTTGGGCTGGCTCTGCGTCCAGATCGTTGAGCACCACATTGGCGCCGTCACCGGCCAGTTTCAGCGCGATGGAGCGGCCAATGCCACGTCCGGCGCCAGTGATATAGGCGGTTTTGCCTGCGAGCTTTGTCATCTTTTGTGAGTCCGTTATTAAAGACATATGAAGTGTTCCGTCCGGCGGTACGTCGGGCAGAGCCCGATCCTCCCCCTGGGAGGGCGCCGCCCGGCTCGGTTCTAGGGCAGCTGTACCAGTGCCTTGCCTGCCAGTTTGACCTCGCCATGCTGATCGGCGGCCTCAATCTCCAGCGCCACCAGATTGCCCTCGCGTTTCTCCACAACGCGGCCGGTGCAGGTCACAATTGCATGCACCTGCGTAATGGCCACAAACCGGGTGGAGAACTCCCGCACGGCGCGCTGTGGCACCCAGGCGGTGAGCAGATGGCCTAAGTAAGCCATGCCGAGCATACCGTGGGCAAAGACATCCGGCATGCCTGCCGCCTTGGCAAAGTCGATGTCGATGTGGATCGGGTTGTGATCGCCCGACGCCCCCGCAAACAGCGCCAGCGTGGTGCGGCTGATGGGTTTTGAGCTCACGGCAGGCAAAGTGTCGCCAACCGCAACCCCGTCATAGGTCACGCCCTGTGCAAAAACACTCATTTTGGGTCCCTCACAACGATGGTGCTGGTCATAGTGCCGAGATCCTCGCCCAGCTGGTTCACCGCCTGGGTTTTCAGGATGACAAACTCCATGGCGCCGCCCTTTTTGTCGTAGATATCCAGACAGGTGCAGGTGAGGGTCACTGTGTCGCCGGCGCAGATCGGCGCTGCGTAGCTAAAGGCCTGCTCGCCGTGCAGCACATGGCCCAGCTCGATCCCCATGGCATTGATGAAATAGAACCGATCCTCGCGCTCCTGATCCAGCGTAAACAGAAAGGTGAGCGGCGCGGGCAGGGCGCGATAGCCTGCGGCCTGCGCCGCCTCCTCGTCCCAGTACACAGGATCGCGCTGGCCCGTGGCGCGGGCAAAGGCGCGCAGCTGGCCAGCCTCTACATCGACATGTAGCGGCGGAAAACTGCGCCCGATGAAGGATCTGTCGATCATCTGCGTGTCCCCCTCAGGCGGCTTGGTAGAGCGTGACGACGCAGGCGCCGCCAAGGCCGAGGTTATGCTGCAGCGCGGTGCGCGCCCCCTCTACCTGAGTGGGGCCTGCGGTGCCGCGCAGCTGCCGCGTCAGCTCGTAGCATTGCGCAAGGCCAGTGGCCCCCAGCGGGTGCCCCTTGGACAACAGTCCGCCCGAGGGGTTGGCGACATATTTGCCGCCATAGGTATTGTCGCCCTCGGCGATGAATTTGCTGGCGCCGCCCTCGGGGCAGAGGCCAAGACCCTCATAGGTGATCATCTCGTTGTGGGCGAAACAGTCGTGCAGCTCGACCACATCGACGTCGTCGATACTGATGCCGGTCTGCTCCTGAATTTGCGCTGCGGCGGCGGCGGTCATATCATATCCCACCAGCTGCATCATGTCGTGCGCCTCAAAGGTTGAGGCATAGTCGGTGGTCATCGCCTGTCCCTTGATGCGCACGGCCTGATTTAGACCGTGTTTTTTGGCATAGGCCTCGCTGACCACAATGGCGGCGGCAGCCCCACAGGTAGGGGGGCAGGCCATCAGGCGGGTCATGACACCCTCCCAGATCATCGGGCTTTGCAGCACGTCTTCGGGCGTGAGCTCCTGACGGAACAGCGCCAGCGGGTTGTTGACCGCGTGGCGGCTGGCCTTGGCACGGATGCGGGCCAGATCGGTCATGCTGGAGCCGTGTTTCTCCATGTGCGATTTACCGGCGCCGCCAAAATAGCGCAGCGCCAGCGGAATTTCAGGACGGCCAACCAGATCATCGGTCTCGGCATCAAAGGCATCAAAGGGGCTGGGGCGATCGGTCCAGGGCGAGGTCAGCGCGCCGGGCTGCATATGTTCAAACCCCAGCGCCAGCGCCACATCCACCGCGCCGGACTGTACCGCCTGGCGTGCCATGAACAGCGCGGTCGAGCCGGTCGAACAGTTGTTGTTCACATTCATCACCGGAATGCCGGTCATGCCCACCTTGTAAAGGACCGCCTGACCGCAGGTGCTGTCGCCGTAGACATAGCCGGCATAGGCCTGCTGTACCGCGTCATAGGGCAGCCCGGCATCGGCAAGGGCATCACGCAGGGCCTTGGCGCCCATCTCGGTATAGGGCTCATTCTGGCCGGGCTTGGCAAATTTGGTCATGCCCACTCCGGCAACCAGTACCTCTGATGTCATTGGCTCTCTCCTTAGCTGCAGCGCGTGGATGCAGCGCCTGCCTGTGGTGAATTTACACTTGTGGGTTACTTTTGCCGGGGCTGGCCAAAAGGTCAACAACCCTGTAACTGATGAGTGTAATTACCGCGCGTCATCTGACGAAACAGACAGAGGCGGGCGCAGTGTTGAGGGCGTAATCAGAGCATGGGCAACAAGAGCTGGACCACAGCGGGCACTGACACAGCGGGCACGGGCCGGGATGCCAAACGTGAGGCGAAGCGGCGTGCTGTTCTGCAGGCCGGAGCCAGGTTGTTCAATGATCAGGGCTACGAGCAAACCTCGCTGGACGAGATTGCCGCTGCGCTGAAAATCACCAAGCGCACGATCTATTATTATGTTGAAAGCAAAGAAGATATTCTGTTTGGCTGCCATCTTTTGGGGCTGGAGGTTCTTGGCGAAGTGATGGCGCAGAGCCAGGATGAGAGCCTGCCAGTGGTGGATCGCATTGCCCTGCTTATCCGGGGCTACTGCGCCTGGGTCTCGACCGATCTGGGGGCGACAATCGCCATGGTGCGGGAACAAAGTCTTTCGCCGGCGCGCCGCAGCGCGCTGCGTGCCAGCAAGGCAGAGGTGGATTTTCAGTTGCGCAGCCTGATTGCCATGGGCATGCAGGAGGGCAGTCTGCGCCCGTGCGACCCGCGGCTGGTGACGGCGGCGGTGTTTGGCGCGCTGAATTGGATTCCGCACTGGAATCGGGTCGACTCTCCGGTGCCGCAAGAGGTGATTGCCGAGCAATATCTTCAGCTGATGTTTTCGGGCATGACGGTTGCACAGGATGCAGCGGCGCAGAATGAGCAGGATGCAGCTGTGGGCGGGGCTGCGGGCTAGACTGGCGCGGCCCTTACGCTTTGGTCACTTGGTCTCGGCCACTTTTTGACGGAACAGTTTTGGCGGCGTGCCGGTGCCTTTGGCAAAGACCCGGCTAAAATGTGCGGGGTCGGAAAAGCCCAGATCATAGGCGATCTGCGCTGCCGTCAGGTTGGTGTAGATCAACATCCGGCGGGCCTCACGCAGCATGCGTTCGTTGATCAGCTGCGAGGCGGCCTGACCCGATGACTGATGGGTGATCCGGTTCAGATGGGTGGGAGAGATCGCCAGGTCACGGGCGTATTCGGTCAGCGGGCGACGTTTGCGAAAGTCGCGCTCGATCATCTCTTCAAAGCGGGTGAACAACGGGTTGCCTGCCAGCATCTGATTGGCGTTGTCGGCCTCAAAAATACTGCGGGCTGCAAGCGCCATAAGAGCCCCTGCCAAAGAGCGCAGGACCTGGGCGCGGCCAAAGCTTTGTTCGTGGTATTCGCAAAACAAATGCTCTGCGAGGCCGCGCAGCTCTGGCGGCAGCGGCAGAACCATCGGGCGTTCCAGCGGAGCCCGCACGCCTTCGCTCTCATGAATGCAGTGATCCAGCAGATCTGAGGTCAGCGTGACGACCCAGCCGCGTGTCTCGGGGGCAAAATCGTAGCCATGCACTACGCCGCGCGGAATATTGACAAAACTATCGGTTGGGATCGGCTGCGCCACACCGTCTATCTCTGCCTGACCGCTGCCTTTGGTCAGAAACAGCAATTGGTGCAGCCGTGCGTGACGATGCGCCTTTAGCCGCCAGTCGTGCAGCGCTGAGCGGGAGCGAATGGTCTCCACATGCAACACATCCGCCAGTTCAGCGGTTTCGCCAAACAGGTTGTAGCTGCGGATATCAGAGGTCGATGTCATGTGTGAATTGTACAAGAGGTTGCGCGCTCAGTCCATTCGCAAAGTGATGTTTGATCTGCATATTCAAATCAAATTCGAGACCTCAGGGCCCGGTCACATGTTCAGGGAGACGTATAGATGTCGCAAGCAGCCACGCCAAAAACCACTCAAGTAGCCATTATTGGCGGCGGTCCTTCGGGGCTGTTGTTGTCGCAGCTTTTGCACCGTCGCGGAATCGATAGCGTGGTTCTGGAACGCCAGACGCGGGACTATGTTCTGGGCCGGATCCGGGCCGGTGTGCTGGAGCGCGGCTTTGTTGAGCTGATGCGCGAAGCGGGCTGTTGCGCGCGGATGGAGGCCGAGGGCGAGGTGCATCATGGCGTCTATCTGGCGCATCAGGGGCGGATGGACCGGATCGATCTGGCGGCCTCGGCCGATGGGGCCACGGTGATGGTTTATGGCCAGACCGAGGTGACGCGGGATTTGTATGAGGCGCGCGAAGCCATGGGCGGCGTGGTGATCCATCAGGCAGACAAGGTGCAGCCGCATGATCTGAAGTCGGAAAAACCGTTTGTGGCCTATGAGCTTGATGGGGTTGAACACCGTGTAAACTGCGATTTCATTGTTGGCGCGGATGGGTTCCACGGCGTCAGCCGCAAATCAATTCCGGCAGATGTGCTGCGAGAGTATGAAAAGGTCTATCCCTTTGGCTGGCTCGGAGTGTTGTCAGAGACAAAGCCCGCCTCGCCGGAGCTGATCTATGCCCGCCATGAGCGCGGATTTGCGCTGTGCTCTATGCGCAGTCAGGTTCTCAGCCGCTACTATATTCAGGTGCCTCTGACGGATAAGGTCGAAGACTGGTCGGACGAGGCCTTTTGGGCGGAGCTGAAGGCGCGCCTGCCTGAGGAGGTCGCAGCAGGTCTGCAGACCGGGGCGTCGATTGAGAAATCCATCGCCCCGCTGCGCAGTTTTGTGGCGGAGCCAATGCGCTATGGCCAGCTGTTCCTTGCGGGCGATGCGGCGCATATCGTGCCGCCAACGGGGGCCAAGGGGCTGAACTCGGCGGCGTCCGATATCTACTATCTTTATCATGGCTTGCTGGACCACTACCAAAACGGCGACAGCGCCGGGTTGGACAGCTATTCGCAAAAGGCCCTGGCGCGGGTCTGGAAGGCGGAACGGTTTAGCTGGTGGATGACCAATCTGCTGCACCGGTTCCCGGATATGAGTGACGCGGACCTGCGGTTGCAATGTGCGGATCTGGAGTATCTGTTCTCGTCAGAGGCGGCGCAGGCCTCGATGGCGGATAACTATGTTGGCCTGCCGTATTGATGCGCAGGGCGTGGGCCTCTTCGTGAGCCGCGGGGCCCCCGCCCTCTGAGACTGCATCACAGATGCCCTCCCAGACTTTGGGCCGGGCGCCGCGCTGTCGCGCGGCGCGGTTGCGTTCCATTGGCGCGACAGCGCGGCTAGAGGCCGCCGGGCAGCAGAGCGCTGCTGTTTAGAGAAACTTTGTGACCTAAGGCGCTTGGGCGGCGCTGGGAGACTCTGGGTCTTTGGGCTCTTTCGCCGCATCTTGTGCGTGCGAAGCGGCGGCGGGGGCCATCAAGACGGATCGGTGGTTCAGCTCCGCGCCGCTGTGTCGGTCTGTCAGTACCGGATCTACCTTTTCGCCACTATCACGTGTCACAAATGTAAACGGTGTCGGCACTGGGCTGGGGAGATTGCGCTGCGCCCAATCCTGCATCGCCAGCAAGACAGGCGCAAACTCTTTGCCTGATGCGGTCAGCCGGTATTCGTGCCGCAGGGGGCGCTCCTGATAGGGGCGGCGTTCCAGCAGCCCCATCGTCTCCAGCCGTTTTAGCCGTTCCGCCAAAAGATGCCGGGTCACGCCAAGGCGCTTTTGGAAGCTGTCAAAGCGGCGCACCCCCAGGAAACATTCCCGCAGTATGAGCAGCGTCCAGCGGTCTCCGATCACGCCCATGGCGCGGGCGAGGGGGCAGGCGTCGTCTGTGAGATCATGCCATTTCATCCGGTGAGTCCTAACATGGATTGACAGGGTTCTCAAATGGAACTGATAATAGGTTCTAAATTAGAACTAACTTTTGATTCTGACCGCTCACCCCCAAATCTGGGGTTCTGGCGCAGCGGTTTGGTGCAAATGCTCAAAGGAGGCCCGCTATGGTCACTGTTCCAACTGCCCCGACTGTCCCAACTGCCCAGCCCAGCCCTGCCCCTCAGACCCGCAGGCGTCGCAGTCCCCTGTTCCGGGGGGTGCCGCTTGCGATCAGTGGCCTCAGCGCCCTAAGCCCGGCTCTGGCGGCCTGGCTTTTTGCGTATTTCTTTACCCGGCCGAGACGGCAAAAACTGCCAGGCCATGAACGCGACTGGCTGCTGCAAGCGACAGCTCAGCCCATGCGCCTTACCTCTGGGGAGGAGGTGCCGCTCTACGAATGGCGGAGCGCGCCCTGCCTGTCGGGGGTCCGTGACGAGGCCCCCCTTGCGACGATTTTGCTGGTGCATGGCTTTGGCGGCAGAGCTGGCCAGATGGGAGGCTTTGCAGCACCTCTGGTGGCGGCGGGCTACCGCGTTGTGGCGGTTGATGCGCCAGCCCATGGTGCGGCGGCGGGCGCGCGCAGCTCGTTGCCTGAGATGCTGCAGGTGACCAGGGAGGTCGCGGCGCGGTTTGGCTGCCTGGCCGGGGTGGTTGCCCATTCCAATGGGGCGGCGGCGACCGTTGCGGCTCTAACACAGGGGATGCGGGCGGAAAAAGTCGCGCTGCTGGCGCCAATGTCGGATCTGGAACGCTATATGCAGCGCCTTGCCAGCCAGCTGGGGGTCTCAAAACGGGTGGCGCAAAGGGCACAACAGCGCATTGAGGCACGCTATGGTCTGCCATTTTCAGCTTTGAAAGCCTCGGACCTGGCGCGTCAGTTGACGCAACCGGCGCTGATCCTGCAGGACAGTGCGGACCGCACCGTGCCACTGGCCGAGGTTGAAGAGCTGGCGCAAAGCTGGCCGGGCGCGCGGTTGCAGCTGAGCACAGGTCTCGGGCACACGCGACTGCTGCGCGACAGGGCTGTGATTGCCAGTGTGGTGGCACATTTTGGCGCACCATCGCAGCACTAGCCAAACCGCACACTGGGCGTCGTCTCAAAAATGGGGGGGCATCAGAATGGGGATGCATCAGCAAGCATCTTGGCAGAGGGCTTGCGGGTCGGGTAGATCTAGAGGCAGGATTGTTCCCGACACCAGCAACAGGCGCGGGTTTCAGAGGCAGAGCGCAAAAGCTGTCCCATATCCCGCCCGCCCGCCTCAAGGAGAGCCGCCATGCAGATGAGTGATCAAAAAGAAATCGCCGCCCCGCCAGCCGTAGTCTATGCAGCGCTGCTGAACCCCGAGGTGCTGAAGGCCTGCGTGCCGGGCGCGGAATATGTCACCGGCAGCGTGGATGAGGGATTTGAGGCCAAGGTCACGCAAAAGGTCGGCCCGGTGAAGGCCAGCTTTAAGGGGCAGGTCACGCTGTCAGATCTGGTGGAGAATGAAAAACTGACCATCTCGGGCGAGGGCAAGGGCGGCGCGGCTGGCTTTGCCAAAGGCGGCGCTGTGGTGGGCCTCGCGGCATCCGGGACCGGCACCTTGCTGTCCTATGAGGTCGAGGCCAAGGTCGGCGGCAAGCTGGCCCAGCTTGGCAGCCGGATCATTGATGGCTTTGCCAAAAAGATGGCGGATCAGTTCTTTGTCAATCTGCAGACACATCTGGCGCCGGAAGCCCCTGAGGAGGCTGGCAGTGAGGAGTCTGGCAGTGAGGAGGCACATGGTGCGGCTGAGAAAAAGGGCTGGTTCAAAAAGATCACCGGTGGCAGCTGACGCCTTTCGCTGTCCCTGTCCGGCCTTCATCTGGCCTTCTAAATCTATCCCTGCGCAGGCGCACATGTGTCTGCGCATAGCTTCACTGGTGGCTGCGACAACCCGTCGCTAGGGTGCGCCAGTATTGATATTTCAACGGAGGCCCCATGGTGGCGATCCTGTCCATTTCTGATCTGCGCAAATCCTATGAGGGTGGCTTTGAAGCCCTGAAAGGTGTCTCTCTCGACATCGAACAGGGTGAGATCCTGGCGCTGTTGGGGCCCAATGGCGCTGGCAAAACCACATTGATCTCTACCGTCTGCGGTATCATCATTCCGACCTCTGGCACCGTAACGGTTGGTGGTCATGATATCCTGACCGAGTTTCGCGCCGCCCGCTCCCTCATCGGGTTGGTGCCGCAGGAAATCAGTCTTGAGCCCTTTGAGAAGGTGATCAACTCGGTGCGGTTTTCGCGCGGGCTGTTTGGCAAGCCAAAGAATGACGCGCTGATCGAGGATATCCTGAAAAAGCTGTCGCTTTGGGACAAAGCGTAACAACCAGATTAAAGAGCTGTCGGGTGGCATGAAACGCCGGGTGCTGATCGCCAAGGCGCTGGCCCATGAGCCGCGCCTGTTGTTTCTGGACGAGCCCACCGCCGGGGTTGATGTGGAGCTGCGCAAGGACATGTGGGATGTGGTGCGCGAGCTCAAGAGCAATGGCGTCACCATCATCCTGACGACCCATTACATTGAGGAAGCCGAGGCGATTGCCGACCGGGTTGGCGTGATCGCCGATGGTCAGATCCTGCTGGTCAAAGACAAAGATGAGCTGATGGCCCAACTGGGCAAGAAACAACTCTGTGTGCA
This sequence comes from Pseudophaeobacter leonis, assembly GCF_002087335.1. Classification (GTDB taxonomy): domain Bacteria; phylum Pseudomonadota; class Alphaproteobacteria; order Rhodobacterales; family Rhodobacteraceae; genus Pseudophaeobacter; species Pseudophaeobacter leonis. The sequence continues at coordinate 43,976 of NZ_MWVJ01000076.1, read as the reverse complement.
TCTGAATGCACCAATCCCGGCCATCCCCGCCAGCCTTGCCTCCTATGATCTTGAGCTGAACGAGGGCGGATCAGCGCTGATCTATACCTATGACACCAAGGCCGAGCGCACCGGCATTACCGCCCTGCTGAATGATGTGGCAGCGGCAGGGCTGCTGCTAGCGGATGTTTCCACCCGGCAATCCAGTCTGGAGGACATCTTTGTTGGGTCTCGTTTCAGGAGAGAAGTCATGAACTGGACAGCGATCTGGTCGATCTACCAATTTGAAATGGCGCGGTTCTTTCGCACCCTGTTTCAAAGTTTCCTGTCACCGGTCCTGTCGACCTCGCTGTATTTTGTGGTGTTTGGCGCCGCCATCGGCAGCCGGATAGATCAGGTGGACGGCATCAACTATGGCGCCTTTATCGTGCCCGGTCTGATCATGCTCAGCGTGATGACCCAAAGCATCTCCAACGCCTCTTTTGGGATCTACTTTCCCAAATTCATCGGCACAATTTACGAGCTTTTGTCAGCCCCTGTGAGCTTTCTGGAGATCGTGCTGGGCTATGTTGGCGCGGCGGCAACCAAGGCGCTGTTCATTGGCGTTGTGATCCTCGCCACCTCGACATTGTTTGTCGACATTACCATCGCGCACCCCCTGGCCATGGTGCTGTTTTTGGTGCTCACCTGCCTCAGCTTTGCGCTGATGCGGTTATCATCAGCATCTGGGCCAAGAACTTTGAGCAGTTGCAACTGGTGCCGCTGCTGATCGTGACGCCGCTGGTCTTTCTGGGGGGCTCGTTCTACTCGATCTCGATGCTGCCGCCGATCTGGCAGAAAATCACCCTGTTCAATCCGGTTGTCTATCTGATTTCAGGCTTTCGCTGGTCCTTCTTTGGCACCTCGGATGTGCCGGTGGGCCTCAGCCTGCTGGCAATTGGCGTCTTTACCGCCCTGTGCCTTGCGGTGATCTGGTGGATTTTCAAAACCGGCTGGCGCATTCGCTCCTAACAGGGGCTAACCCTTTGCAGCAGCAACAGCCTGCGTCAAATGACCGATATTAATGCAAACGCTCCTGACCCCGGTCGGGAGCGTTGCAAATTTACACAGGGCTCTTCACTTTTTGAGTGGATCGGGTTTTGTGAGGCGGCCTCCCTTGTTTCAGCTCCTGCGGCGATCTACATCGTCGCCATGATGCTGCGTATACCCTTTGTGAAAAAAGCGCCCCTGGTCTCTGTGGTGCGTCTCGCTGGTGCTATTGGCATCTCCGGGCGCGGCGCCTCCCTGAATGATGTCTCGCTGGCACCTGTTCTTGAGGCCGCTTTCAGCAAGGGCAAACCTGATGCTGTTGCGCTGGAGATCAACTCTCCGGGTGGCTCCCCGGTGCAAAGCTCGCTGATTGGCGCCCGTATTCGTCGCCTGGCGCAGGAAAAGGACATTCCCGTCATCGCCTTTGTCGAAGACGTGGCTGCCTCGGGTGGCTACTGGCTGGCGGTTTCTGCCGATGAGATCTGGGCCGATGCGAGTTCTATCATTGGCTCTATCGGGGTGATTTCTGCCGGGTTTGGCGCCCAGGAGCTGCTGGCGCGTTACGGCGTCGAGCGCAGGGTCTATACCGCAGGCGAGAGCAAATCCATGCTGGATCCCTTCCGGGCGGAAGACCCCGAAGATGTTGCGCGGCTCAAGGGGCTGCTGGGCGATATCCATACGAATTTCATCGACCACGTCACCGAACGGCGCGGCGATAAGCTGGACGGCAGTCACGAGCTGTTCACCGGCGAGATCTGGCTGGCCAAACGCGCCACAGAGCTGGGGCTGATTGATGGCATCGCGCATCTGAAACCCGCGCTGCAGGCCCGTTTCGGCGACAAGGTGAAACTGCGGAACTATGGGATCAAGCGGCCCTTCCTGAGCCGTTTCGGCGTGCAGCTGGCGCAGGATGCGGTGGCAGGGATCGAGGAGCGCGCCGCATTCGCGCGGTTTGGTCTCTGAGGTGATATTCAAGATTGTGACCCTGTTTTTGGTGGCCATCGCTGTTTTGGCCATGTTCGGAAAACTTAACCTTTCCCGGCCAGAAACGTTTGCAGTCCGCACGCTGCCCCTCCTGTGGGCGCTTTAAGATCGGCAAGAGCCCCTGCGGCTGTAAGTTAAAAGGACCACGTAAATGATGCCATGGCTGCTCTGTGCTTTGGGGCTGGTGATCCTGCTTTTGGCGGGCGACGCGCTGGTGCGTGGTGCTGTGAACCTGTCGCTGCGGCTGGGCGTGCCTGCCCTGATCGTCAGTCTGACCATTGTGGCCTTCGGCACCTCGGCCCCCGAGCTGTTGATCGCCATCAACGCCGTGTATGCCAATGCCGATGGCATTGCGCTGGGCAACGTGGTGGGGTCGAATACGGCCAATATCCTGATGGTTCTGGGTATTCCGGCGCTTATGGCGACCCTGCATACCAGCCAGTGCAGCACCCGCAGAAACTATGTCTTTATGCTCTTGGCGACGGTGCTGTTTATCGGTCTGGCCTTTTGCGGAACCTTCACGATCTGGTCGGGCCTGATCTTGCTGGCGGCGCTGGCTTTGTTCCTGGTGAATGCCTTTCGCGAGGCCCGTGCCCATCGCCGCAATGGCTGTGGGGCGCTGTGGCAGACGAAGACCTGGAGGGGCTGGATGAGGCAGACCCAGACATGCCTTACTGGCGTATTGGTCTCTATCTGGGGCTGGGCCTGATTGGTCTGCCGCTGGGGGCTGATCTGTTGGTTGATAACTCGACCATCATTGCCCGGATGTACCATATCAGCGAGACGGTGATCGGCCTGACGCTGGTGGCCATTGGCACCTCCCTGCCAGAGCTCGCCACCACAGTCATGGCCACGCTGAGACGGCAGGCAGATGTTGCCCTTGGCAATGTCATCGGCTCAAACATGTTCAACCTTTTGGCCATTATCGGTGTTGCCACCTTTGTTGGGCCGATTTCGGTTGCGCCAGAATTCCTGCGCTTTGACCTCTGGTTGATGCTGGCCGCCTCGCTGCTGTTGATACCTTTTGTGTTCCTGAAACAGGACATCACGCGGGTCTGGGGCTTTGTGCTGACAGGGCTTTACATCGCATATCTGGTGGTGCTGTTCTGAACGTGACGGCTGGATCGTAGGTTGTGGGAGGCTTTTGATGCGGGCATTGGTAACGGGGGCAGGCAAGCGTCTTGGCCGGGCCATGGCGCTGAAACTGGCCAGCGATGGCTATGATGTTGCGGTTCACTACCACAGCTCAGCCGGCGCGGCCGAAGAGGTCGCAGCGCAAATCCGCCAGATGGGGCAAAAGGCCGTCACTGTGCATGCTGATCTGTTGGTGTCCGAGGCCAGCATGGCGCTGTTGCCCAGAGCGGCAGAGGCGCTGCAGGGGCCTGTGACCTGCCTTGTGAACAACGCCTCGATCTTTGAGCCGGATCTGTTGCAAACCGCCACCCTCACGAGCTGGGACCGTCACTTTGACAGCAACCTGCGCGCACCGTTTTTGCTGACGCAGGCCATGGCGCAGCAGCCGGTGGCACAGCAGCGCGATCACGCCGGAGAGGCCCTGGCCTGGGGGCTGGTGGTCGATCATATTGACCAGCGGGTGCGCAACCTCGCTCCCGATTTTATGAGCTATACTCTGGCAAAATCAGCGCTTTGGACACTGACCCAGACCGCAGCCCAGGCGCTGGCCCCGGGGATCCGGGTCAATGCCATCGGGCCGGGCCCCACATTGGCCAACCAGCATCAAAGCGGCGAAGAGTTTGCCAGGCAGCGCGCCGCAACGCCGTTGCAGCGTGGCGTCGATCCTGAGGACATTGCCGCAGCGCTTGGCTACCTTCTGGCGGCGCGGGCGGTGACCGGCCAGCTGATTTGTGTCGATGGCGGTGAGCACCTCGGCTGGGATCACAACGACGGGCTGGCAGGCGACTGAGCTGCCTTTCAGGGTGACGCGGGGGAAGTTGTGCACCCCGGGGGGCGCATTCACGGATTTGTTACAAAAGAGTCTTTGTTTTCAAAAACTTGACAGATGTACGAAAAAGTTCCGTTTAATTTCAGCGACTTAAGATTTTGCCTAAAAATTAAGCAATGATGAATATTCGCTTTGAAACAAGGGGAATGTGGGGATAGCCCGAAGATATCTTCAGGTTTATCCACATGGTCAGTGGATTTGTTCAGGGCTTGATACTGTGGGGCAGTCATTGCAGCCGGGCGCAGGGAATCATATCACTGATACTATGACTGATCAGATGCCCGAACCGCCCAGAACCGGCTATGCCGTTATCCAGGATTATGTGAAAACGCTGGACGCCTCTCCGGGTGTCTATCGCATGCTCGATGGGGAAAGCCGGGTGCTCTATGTCGGCAAGGCGCGCAATCTGCGGGCGCGGGTGTCGAACTATACCCGGCCCGGCAATTCGCCCCGGATCGAGCGGATGATCCGGCTGACGGAAACCATGATGTTTCTCACCACCCGGACCGAGACCGAGGCGCTGCTGCTGGAGCAGAACCTGATCAAGCAGCTCAAGCCGAAATACAACGTGCTGCTGCGCGATGACAAAAGCTTTCCTAGTATCCTGGTGGCCAAGGATCATGCCTTTGCACAGATCAAAAAGCATCGCGGTGCGCGCAAACAAAAGGGCAGCTATTTTGGCCCCTTTGCCGGGGCCGGCGCGGTGAACCGGACATTGAACCAGCTGCAAAAGGCGTTCTTGCTGCGCAACTGTTCCGACGCGATGTTTGAAAGCCGCACGCGGCCCTGTCTGCAGTATCAGATCAAGCGCTGCTCGGCGCCCTGTACCGGTGAGATTTCCGAGGCGGATTATGGTCTGGCGGTCCGCGACGCCGAACGGTTTCTGGCCGGGCGCTCGACCAAAATTCAGGAAGAGCTGGCCGAGGAGATGATGAAGGCCTCCGAGGCCATGGAGTTCGAGCGCGCCGCCGCCCTGCGGGATCGTATCAAGGCGCTGACCCAGGTGCAGTCCGTTCAGGGGATCAACCCGCGCGGCGTCGCCGAGGCCGATATTATCGGGCTGCATATGGAGGGCGGTCAGGCCTGCGTGCAGGTGTTTTTCATCCGCGCCAACCAGAACTGGGGCAATCAGGATTTCTACCCGCGTGTGGACGCGGATATGAGCCCGGCCGAGGTGATGGAGGCGTTCCTTGGTCAGTTCTACGACAACAAAGAGCCGCCCCGGCAATTGATCCTGTCGGATGCCATCGAGAACACCGACCTGATGGAAGAAGCCCTCAGCGGCAAGGCGGGCCGCAAGGTTGAGCTGGTGGTGCCGCTGCGTGGAGAAAAAACCGAACTGGTGGCCGGTGCGGTGAGAAACGCCCGCGAAAGCCTGGCGCGCCGCATGGCCGAAAGTGCGACGCAAACCCGGCTGCTGAAAGGCCTCGCTGAGGCCTTTGGGCTGGAGGGGCCACCGGCGCGGATCGAGGTCTACGACAACTCGCATATTCAGGGCACCAATGCGGTTGGGGGCATGATCGTGGCGGGGCCAGAGGGGTTTATGAAAAGCGCCTATCGCAAATTTAACATCCGGGGCGACGATCTGGTGCCCGGCGATGACTTTGGCATGATGAAAGAGGTGCTGAACCGCAGGTTCTCGCGGCTGAAAAAGGAAGACCCGGATCGCGACAAAGGCCTGTGGCCGGATCTGTTACTGATTGACGGCGGCGCCGGGCAGGTCTCTGCGGTGGCCGAGATCATGGCAGAGCACGGCGTGCAGGACATCCCCATGGTCGGGGTGGCCAAAGGGGTGGACCGCGACCACGGCAAGGAAGAGTTCCACCGTCTGGGCGAGAATGCCTTTGCCCTGCAGCGCAATGACCCCGTGCTCTATTTCGTGCAACGCCTGCGGGACGAGGCGCACCGGTTTGCCATTGGCACCCACCGGGCCAAACGGGCCAAAGCCATCGGAGCCACGCCGCTGGACGAGGTTCCCGGTGTCGGGGCCGGGCGCAAGCGGGCGCTGCTAAAGCATTTTGGCAGTGCCAAGGCGGTCAGCCGCGCTGATTTGCTTGATTTAAAGGCGGTTGATGGCATTTCAGGTGCGCTGGCCGAGACGATCTATGATTTCTTCCACGGCCAAAGCTAGGCCAAAGCTAGGCCAGAGCTAAGACAGGGCTGGGCCAGGGTCAGGGCAGGGTCAGGGCAGGGGTAGAGTGGGTTGAAAACCCTACCCTGCGTCCAACTCTTTGCCCGTCTAGTAGCCCGTCTCGTCGCCCGTCTCGTCGCCGGTCTCTTTAGCCTGACGGTGTTCGTTTTGGCTGTTGCTGCCGCTGGTCGGTCAGCAGAGCGACTGGATGGGTGATTTTGCGCAGGAGGGCTGCGTCCTTTTTAAGGGGTCAAAACGCAGATAGTGGGCCAAAATGCAGCGATTTTTGCGCGGCGTGCTTTCGCGAAGCTAAAATGCTGCTAGCATCTTTTATGTTCCAGGTCGCATTGTAGGGTCCGACGCATGAAATGGACCCTGCCAAATATCCTGACCGTGGTGCGCCTGCTGGCGGCACCTGGCCTCGCCATTATGTTTCTCTATTTTTCGCGCCCGCTGGCGGATTGGTTTGCACTGATCCTGTTTGTGGGGGCTGCGGTAACCGACTGGTTTGACGGCTACCTCGCACGCACCTTGAAGCAGGAAACCAAGATCGGTGCTATGCTGGATCCCATCGCGGACAAGGCCATGGTGGTGATCGCGCTGATGATCCTGGTGGGCTATGCTGCAAAACACTGGACCCCCTGGCTGGTCCTGCCGGCCACGGTGATCCTGTTTCGCGAAGTCTTTGTCTCTGGCCTGCGTGAGTTTCTGGGCGACACTGCCGGCACGCTAAAGGTGACCAAACTGGCCAAATGGAAGACCACGGCGCAGATGGTGGCCATTGCGACGCTGTTTTCGCAGGGCATCTTTGAACACTACCTTGTGATGTCCTCTATTGGCATGGATGAGCCATTGATTTCAGAGATCCTCAGCGGGCAGGTGGAAGACGTGAATGGGTTGCGCTGGATGTTTGACGGCATGTACTGGACCGGCAGGATTGGCCTCTGGCTGTTGTGGATCGCGGCGGTTTGACCCTGATCACCGGGGCGGATTACATGCGCAAGGCGCTGCCTCACCTGAAGGAGACCCGTTGATGGATGTTGTATATTTTGCCTGGGTGCGCGAACGCATCGGTGTGCCGCGGGAGCAGGTCGAGACCAGTGCCGCCACGGTTGCCGAACTGGTTGAAGAGCTGAAGGCGCGTGACGCGCGCTACGAGGCGGCTTTTGCCGACCCATCGGCCTTGCGGGTGGCGCTGATCAGGATTTGTCGGATTTTGACGCCTCTCTTGCGGGGGTACGTGAAGTCGCCTTTTTCCCGCCGATGACGGGTGGATGACGGATGGCTGACGGGGGGATGAGAATGTCATGAAGGTTCTGGTGCAGGACGCAGATTTTGACCTTGGTCGGCAGAGTGACGCTTTTGCGGCGGGTGCGGCGGGGGCCGGTGCGGTTGTGACCTTTACGGGCGTGGTGCGGGACGCTGATGCGGGTGGACTGGTCGCGATGGAGATCGAGCACTACCCGGCGATGACGCAAAAGGCACTGGAGGCCATAGCGGCCGAGGCCATGACGCGCTGGTCTCTGGTGGATGCGCTGGTCATTCACCGCTATGGTCGGCTGGTGCCGGGAGAACGCATCATGATGGTTGCGACGGCCGCGCGGCACCGCAAAGATGCCTTTGAGGCGGCTGAGTATCTGATGGACTACCTGAAGTCCCGTGCCCCGTTCTGGAAGAAAGAAATCCTCGCGGATGGCGCCGCTGACTGGGTGGCTGCCAAGTCCGAGGATGAGGATGCTCTGATCCGCTGGTAGCCAGTTTTGCAGGGCGCAGCCACCTCTCCCGAGCAAACCCTCAATTTCAGCCGAAGTGTACGCGGTGAGAGGTACCTCTCCCCCCTGTTTCGGCAACATTCATAGAATGTGCCTGCTCAGTTGGGCCCGGCTCCGCGCGTTGCGCGGAGCGCTCACGCAGGTTGAGGACGTGTGTCTGTGGGTGATCGTCCCTTGTGATGTCCGTTTGCAATATGGCGGCCCAGCGCCTCGCCGCAGGCGAGGCGCTGGGCCCAAGGCCTGTCCGTCGGGCATAGCTCGATGGAAGGGCGCGGGAGCCCCCCTTTTTTTCTTGCTTGGCTGTCCGGACGTGGTCGACCCCAGGGCCTCACTCCTGTTTCAACGGGCTGCGTAGCTCTTCTGCCTCGCGGCGGGCATCCCGCAGCCCGTCCATGGCGGCCCGTAGTTCCGCCTGGGTTTGGGTGAGCTGGTTTGTCAGCTCTGCTTCGCGCTGCTGCAGGTAGGTGATTGCCTGATCCCGGGTTTCCTCGGCTTCATGCAGCTCCTGGCTCATGCGATCCAGGTCGGCGACATCGCTTTGGCTTACCCGGGTAAAGCGATGCACCAGCCAGTTCGCGAACCAGCCCATGGCAAAGGCGGCAAACAGGATGATGGCTGTGGTGAGGATGAACTCTGCTCTGCTCATTGCCCTGAAGTCTCCTGTTCGTTGTTGTTACCAGTGTCCTCACTGGCGGCGTCACTTGCTGCCGCAGTGGCGGCACTTTCGAGGGTGGTTTCCCCCTCAGATGTGGTTTCGGGCAGGATCATGCGGAACTCGATCCGCCGGTTGGCTTCGCGCCCCGCTTCGCTGTCATTGCTCTCAATCGGCTGGCTTTCGCCATAGCCCGTGGCGATGAAGGCCGCCGTGCGAATACGGCGGGCCCGTAGCTCGTTGAGGATCGACTGGGCCCGCGATTGACTAAGCGTCTGGTTCATGCCTTCGCGCCCCTGGCTGTCTGTGTGGCCCTGGATCTCCAGCCGGATCGGGCCGCAGCGCTCCAGAATGGCGGCGATATGATCCAGTACGGTGCTGCTGCCTGCAGCCACTGTGGCTGATCCGGGCTCAAAGCTGATTTTGCCACTGGCATGCTGGGCCCCCGTGAGCTGGGCTGCGCAAAGCTCGCTGCTCAGCGGCTGGTCCTTGGGGGCAGGCGGCTCTTCATAGCTGATGTCGAGCGCATAGCTCTCCGCTTCGCCCAGCTTGGCGGCCAGAAACCCCGACACCTCGGCCAGCGTGTCCTCGCTATGGCTCATGCCGCGCAGATGCAGGTTGTCCGGCGTCACCGTGACCGCGCCGCGTTCCAGATGCGACAGGGCCTCAAGCCCCGCCAGAACCCGCAGGGGCCAGTCGCTGGGCAGATCGGCCACCACACGGGTGGCGGTGTGCACCTGCGCCGAGCCAAGGCGCGCTTTGGCATAGCTGCTGGTGATATCGCGTGAAATCGCATCATTGATCCGACCGCGCAGCTGCACCTGTCCCTCGGGAGAGAGCGTCGCCGTGAACTCAGGAGCCCCGGCCGGGCTGTCAGTCGCGGGGGTGGGCAGCAGGGCGTGCAGGGCAAAGACCTCGGGGAGGGCGTTTTCCAGCTCGCCCACAACCTTGTCGAACAGCTCTGAGGGCGTGCCTTCGGCGGCGAAAAGCGTGATATCGGCGTTTGCAATGGTGACGGTGCCTTTGCCAAGGGCGGAGAGGCTGGCGATGCTCTGGGCGGCGGCCTGTGCCCAGTTGGGCGAAGGCACGCCCATGCCGATGACACATTCAGCCTGCCCCTCCAGCCCAGCAGCGCGGGCAGCATTCAGGATCCGCTCGCGGCTCTCTGTGCTTTCGGCAGAGCAGGCATCAAATCGCGCGCCGCTCTCGCCAATCAAAAACCGCAGGGTAAAGGGCGTGATCACCGGCCGGGCGGCAGTGATATTCAGCACCAGATTAACCTCGGGCGGGGCCATGCGCATCAGGCGCTTTTGCAAGGTTTCCTTTGCGGCGGCCGATTTTGCCATTGTGGTGATCCTGATGGTCTCGGCATCCACCGAAATCTTGGCGCGGGGCAGCAGCTCAAGGGCCGCAATGGCGTATTTCATCGCCGCGTTCCAGCCCCTGGGGGCGGTGTATCTGGCCGTTTCCAGCAGGTCGGCCACCTGACCGGCGTCGCTCAGCCCGTTCAGCGCCTTTACCAGCTCAGCGCGCGACGAGGAGGCCGGGATCAGGCCAATTATGGATATGCCACTGTGATTGCGCAGTATTTCTGCAGAAAACCGCGGCGCTGCAATGCCTTCAAAGGGGGTAACCGTCATGTCATCAATGACCCGAGCGGCATCAACAACGCTCCCTGCCTTCGATATGGCCGCAAACCGGGTAGCCTCGTCAGGGGCGGTGCCCTGCAACAGAACGCGCAGCCCGTCAGAGGTCACTTCGGCCCATCCCATGCCACCTTCATCCAGCGCGCGACGCAGGGCCGTTTCACTGTTTTGTTCGACCGCAGTCACGGCAAAACTGGCAGCGATCAGGCTGACGCCTGCTGCCGCAGCAAAGGTCAGGGTCGGGACAAAAAGCGATGACAGACGCATAGAATGGTTATTCCCCGCAAAAAACTGTCTCTTGTGTATAGGTCTGCGCCCTGTGGTTCAATCAGATCAGCGCGGCCAAAATGAAGAAAATAAGCGGAATCAAGCCGGTATCTCGGTTGAGGCGAAACAGCTGCAGCAGACGTGGGTTGTTCTCGGCGTCAAAGATCCGCAACTGCCAGGTCATGTGCCAGCCCATCGCCCAGGGGCCGACCAGCGCAATCCCCAGCGCCCAGTAGTTGTCCGCGAGATCCAGCGCCAGAATGACCGCCAGCGCCATCAGGCTGACCGTGCCGACAATGAAGCGCCGCAGCCAGGTGGGTGTGTTTGCGCCAAACAACCGGGCGGTGGATTTCACGCCGATCAGCGCGTCATCCTCGGTGTCCTGATGCGCATAAATAGTGTCATAGAACAGCGTCCAGCAGATGCCTGCGAAATAGAGCGCCACCGCAGGCCAGTGCAGCGCGCCGGTATGGGCCGTCCAGGCCCAGAGAGCGCCCCAGTTGAAGGCCAGCCCCAAAAACACCTGCGGCCACCAGGTGAACCGCTTGGCAAAAGGATAGATCGCCACCGGAAGCAGCGCCAGAATCCCCATCCAGATCGCCATGCGATTAAAGCTGAGCAGGATGACAAAGGAGACCAGCGCCTGCAGCACCATCCAGATCACCGCGCCTTTGACTGTGACCTGCCCCGAGGGGATGGGCCGCGAGCGGGTGCGCTCGACCGCGCCGTCATAGTGGCGATCCGAGATGTCGTTCCAGGGACAGCCCGCGCCGCGCATCAACCAGGCACCCAGGGCACAGGCCACAGCGATCCAGACGTCCTCCCAGCGTGGGCTTGCATCCCACAGGATCGCCAGCGCCAGCCCCCACCAGCAGGGGATCAGCAACAGCCAGGTGCCAATGGGCCGGTCCGCCCGGCTGAGGCGCAGATAGGGGCGGCTCCAGGCTGGTGCAATTTGATCAACCCAGTTGCCTTTGACCGCATATGCGACCTGCCCATCTGGTTTTGGCGCGTCACCTTGCATATGTAGGGCCTCATGAGTGCAAAAATCAGACTGTATGTAGAGCACCCACTGGGTGCAGGGCAATCCATTCCTCTGGAGAAGGAGCAGGCCCATTACCTTTTTGGGGTGATGCGGCAGCGCCTGGGCGGGGCCGTGGCGCTGTTCAATGGCGTCGATGGCGAATGGCAGGCCGAGGTGAGCGAGGCCGGTAAACGCGGCGGCTCCCTCACCTGTGTCGCGCAGAGTAAACCGCTGCAGATGCCGCCGGATCTGTGGCTGTTGTTTGCGCCGATCAAAAAGGCCCGCACTGATTTTATCGTCGAAAAAGCCGCCGAGATGGGCGCCATGCGTATCCTGCCGGTAGGCACGGACTACACCAATTCTGAACGCATTCGGCAGGACCGGCTGCAGGCCCACGCGGTCGAGGCCGCCGAGCAATGCGGTGGCACCTATGTGCCGCAGGTGGATGAGCTGCAAAAACTGGCGCGTCTTCTGGACTGCTGGCCCGCCGAGCGCCAGCTGATGTTTTGCGACGAGGCCGAGGTGGGCAATGCGCTGCAACTGGCGGCGCAGGAGCACAAAGACGCGCCCTGGGCCATTCTGATCGGCCCTGAGGGCGGCTTTTCTTCCGCCGAGCGCAAGCGCCTGCATGGTCTGCCACAATCCCATGTTGTCAGCCTAGGGCCGCGTATCCTGCGGGCTGACACCGCCGCCGTTGCCGCCATGACCCTGTGGCAACAAAGCCTTGGGGACTGGTAATGCTTCACCGCGCCACCGAGGCTGATCTGCCTGCAATCCGGGCCTTCCTGGCGCCTCGGGTGGCGACCTCGATGTTTCTGTCTGGCAATCTGCGGGACTATGGTCTGGGGACGGGTCTGGGGGCGGGGCTGGCCGCGGAACACCCCAAAAGCGTGACGCTCTGGTACAGTCATGCGGCGGGCGAAATTGTGAATGTCTTTGGCTATGTAAAGGCGGGCTTTTTTGTTTTTGAAGCGCCAGCCTTCTCGTCTGATCTGGCCTCTCACCTTCGCCGCGCCCTTTCGGGGCGACGCCTGCGCGGCCTCAATGGTGCGGCCAGTCAGGTCGAGGCCGTGGTTGCCGCATTGGAGCTGCCTGTCGCTGGGGCTGCACTGGATGAAGTGGAGCCGCATTACAGTGTAAAATTGGCAGACCTCCGGCTGCCCGGGGGCGACAGTCAATTGCGTTCGGCAGTGCTGGCCGATCTTGCTCTGCTGGGGGCTTGGCGAATGGCCTCAGAGGTGGAATCCCTTGGTCTGACGGACACGCCGGAAAACCCGCGCCCATGGCCGCGCAAGCCTGCAGGAATTGCTGATCGCGGATCGCGTGCGGATCCTTGAAGTGGGCGGTGCTCCGGTTGCCATGACCAATTTCAATGCCGCTCTGCCCTCCATCGTTCAGGTCGGTGGCGTCTATACGCCGCCCGATTTGCGCGGTTTGGGATATGCCCGCCGCGCCGTGGCGCTGCATCTGGCCGAGGCACAGCAGGCGGGCATCACCGAGGCGACGCTGTTTGCGGCCAACCCGGCCGCAGCCCGTGCCTATGAGGCGATTGGCTTTTCCAGGATCGGCAGCTACCGTATCGTAAATTTTGACCCTGCAATCCGTATCGGAGGTCCGCCATGAATTTCATTCGCCCCGAGGCCCGCGTTGCCATCTGGCGCTGGCGGGAGTTGATTGTTGCGGCGCTGATGCTGCTGGTGGGGCTGAAATGGGCCTTTACCTCTTACGGGGTCACCGAAGTCACCGGCTGGGCCCTGATCATGGTCGGCTTGATCATTGCCGTCGTTGGCGCCCAGCGGCTGCGCTTTCGTCTGGGGGCGGATGGCCCCGGTGTGGTGCGGGTGGACGAGGGGCAGATCGCCTACTTTGGCCCGCTGACCGGTGGGGCTGTGGCGACCTCGGAGCTGCAGCGCCTGCGGCTGGATCACACCGCCAAGCCGCCGCATTGGGTGCTGGAGCAAGAGGGGCAGGCGCCGCTGGAAATCCCGGTGAATGCCGCCGGCCACGAGGCGCTGTTTGATGTCTTTGCCGCCCTTCCCGGCCTCAGGACGGAACGGATGCTGAGCGAGCTGCGCCGCAACGGGCCTCACCAGGTCGTGATTTGGGAGCGGGCCTCTCTGCGCCCTGCGCACCAAAGGCTGCATTGACACTGGCGTCGATTCCGCCCACGACTGACGGCTCAAAACTGCAAACAACACGACGGAGTGCCCAGGCATGTCCATTCCCCAGTCCGGCGGCGGACCCATTGAGCGCCACGAACAATTGGCTGAATATCTGGCCAGCGGCTGCAAGCCGCGTGACGCATGGCGCATCGGCACCGAGCACGAAAAGTTTGGCTATTGCAAAGACACGCTAAAGCCGCTGCCCTTTGAGGGGGAGCGCTCGATTGTGGCGGTTCTGCAGGGGCTGCGCGACAGCTATGGCTGGGGCGAAGTCCTTGAGGGCGGCAAGCTGATCGGGTTGGAAAAAGACGGCGCCAATGTGAGCCTGGAGCCGGGCGGTGCACTGGAGCTGTCGGGGGCGCCGCTGGAGACCATCCACGAGACCTGCGACGAGGTGAACACCCACCTGCGCGAGGTGAAAGAGATCGCCGACAAGATCGGCGTGGGCTTTATCGGTCTGGGGGCGGCCCCCATCTGGAAACACGACGAGATGCCCCTGATGCCCAAGGGGCGCTATCGTCTGATGAACGACTACATGACCAAAGTGGGCACTATGGGGCGCGATATGATGCGGCGCACCACCACGGTGCAGGTCAATATCGACTTTGGCTCCGAGGCCGACATGGTGCAAAAGCTGCGGGTGGCGCTGGCCCTGCAGCCGGTGGCGACAGCCCTTTTTGCCAACTCGCCCTTCTTTGAGGGCAAGCCAAACGGCCACAAAAGCTGGCGCAGCAAGATCTGGCGGCATCTGGATGACAGCCGTACCGGCATGCTGCCTTTTGTTTTTGACGAGGGCTTTGGCTTTGAGGCCTATGTGCAATATGCGCTCGATGTGCCGATGTATTTTGTCTATCGCGATGGTGAATATGTCAACGCGCTGGGCATGTCGTTCCGCGACTTCCTGCAGGGCAAGCTGCCGGCGCTGCCTGGTGAAACCCCAACCCTGTCTGATTGGGCCGATCACCTGACAACCGCCTTCCCTGAGGCGCGGATCAAGAAATACATGGAGATGCGCGGTGCTGATGGTGGTCCCTGGCGACGTCTTTGTGCGCTGCCGGCCTTCTGGGTCGGGCTGACCTATGATCAATCCGCACTGGATGCGGCCTGGGATTTGGTCAAGGGCTGGGACGCTGAGACCCGTGAAGGGCTGCGTGTTGCAGCCTCACGCGATGGGCTGCAGGCCGAGGTCAATGGCATCAAAATGCACGATCTGGCCCGCGAAGTGGTAAAGATTTCCGAAAGCGGCCTGAAGGCGCGCGCCCGTCCCGGTGCCGGTGGCTTGGTGCCGGATGAGACGCATTTCCTGAATGCGCTGAAGGACAGTCTGGACAGTGGTAAGGTGCCGGCAGATGAGCTGCTGGAGCGCTATGAAGGCGACTGGGGTGGCGATCTGACCCGGATCTACGCCGACTACAGCTACTAAAGACCGAACACAAAAGGGGGCGCCGCTGAGACGCCCCTTTTTCTTGCTTATGTTGGTCTATGCGGCGCTTGCGACTGGATCGGGAGTGGCAGGGGCCGCGAGCGGTGGGGGCAGGGCCTCTCGGACAACCGCCCGCAGGGTTGCGACGGCATGACCCAAGCCCAGCCCAAGACAAAGGGCTGCAAGCCCGAGGCATGGCAGGATGCCGCTAGCACCCATCTCCAGAATGGGAAGGGCTGATCCGATCAGGGCGACGCCGCCAAAGCCGATCATCCCATAACCACAGGCAATGGTGACGGCCGCAGCCCTGGCGGCGCGGCCGGATTGAGGGCAGTTTCCAATCATATCCCCGATCTTCAGGATCATGATCGCCATTGCAGTGACCATGACAAGGCCGAGGCCGATGTAGAGACTGATGTTAAAAAGCATGATGTGGTCCTTTCAAGGTCAGATGGTTTGTTTGTAGAAATCGCGTTCGAATTTGCCGTAGATGGCGCCGCTGACAGCGCCCCAGAGGGGGGCAAAGAAGGCTCCGAACCAAAAGAACAGACTGGCTCCGTCGTGGTTGCCTTTGGTCAGTACAGTGAACAGAAAGATCGGTGCGAACAGGGCGATATGGGTCACGAAGGCGAGCCAGGCCCAGGTGTCTGGTGTGACAGTATTGCGGGACATGTAGAACAGCATCACCGGGACTCCCGCGACCAGGTAGATCGGGCCGCCAAGCAAGGCAGCAAAGGAAGGGATAAGCAGCAGCGGCGCCCCGAGCACGCCGACAATGAGCGGGCCACCAATCATGGCGAGGGCAAAGACGGTGGGGTCAACCAGCTGCCGTGTGGCAGTTGCCTCCGGGAAGAAGCTTTTATTGGATACGGTTATTTCTGTCATTTGTGAAATCTCCAGCCAAATTTTTTTGCTTATGTCACTAGGTCTTGGGTTTGCCGCCGGGCAAAAACCGCACCAGCCTGGCACCGAGCTTTAGCACCGCCAGATGTACCGAGCGCGGCAGACGGGAGAAGTCGACATACCAGTCGTCAAACATCCGCATCACCCGCAGGGTTTCACCCATGCGCTCCTTGATGGCCTTGGGGGTCTGGTCACTCTCGGCCTCCTCAATCACCTCTTGCAGGGCGCGCAGGGTGGGGGCGAACTCGCGCTCACGCCGGGCGGCAATCACTGCATCAACCAGATCAAACATATCGCGGATCGAGGTGAAATGATCACGCCGGTCGCCCAGCTGGCGGGAGGCCTTGACCAGCCCCTGCGCCTGCAACTCCTTTAGCCCGTTGGACACATTCGAGCGCGCCAGGGTAAGTGCTTCGCATATTTCGTCCGCCGTCATCGCATCCGGTGAGATATGCAGCAGGGCATGAATCTGCGCGACAGACCGGTTCACCCCCCATTTAGAGCCCATCTCGCCCCAGTGCAGGATAAAGTTCATCATGGCGGGGGTGAGGTTCATGTCTATATCCTGAAATTTCTGTAATGACAGAAATAAGTGTTGTGTCGAGATGAGTCAAGGTAATTCTCTTGATTATAGTCTGGCAACGCTTGCACACTGGATGGTGATTACAATCAGGGAGTTTGAAATGCGCGATACATTTATTGGCCTGTTTGAGAAAATTGTCGGAGGCTTTGTGCTTCTTCTGTGTTTGGGCGTCTTGATCGGCGCCGGCGCCGCCTTTTATGCCCCAACTGGTGGGCTTTTGAATGCTGTTCTGGTCCTCGCGGCAGGTGCCACCTACACTATTCTGATGGGCGGCATGATGTATCTTTTTCTGGGGATCTACCACAATACCAAGCGTACGGCTGAGGCCATCGAGGAGCTGGCGACGCGCCAAGGCCTGGACTGAAAAACCGGCGAAGCCCCGAGGCTCGCCGGTTTTGGTCTCGTATCAGAATAATTCCTGCGACGGGTTTACTGCTGCAGATCGGCGGGCTCGACATCTGCGATGTCTTCCCAGTTGGCGTCAGCACTTTGCACAAAGCCGGGAATGTCGCCTTCCCAGCGGGCCTGAATATCCTGCGACAGGTTCAGATACAGCTGGTTGTCGACGATTTTCCAATAGGTTGGATCGCCGTCGAATTTAAAGCCCATAGCGGCGCCAAAGGCGCAGTAGCCGCCATAGGCCGGCAGATAGGCTTCGGGGTTGGCCTCAAACTGGGCTTTGTTCTCTTCCGAAGAAAACCGGTAGGTCGCGTCATTAAAAAGTGTTGTGATCTTATAGCTGCCCTTTGCGGGGGCGCCGTCGGTGAAATAGGCGACGGGGTCATAGCCCTGCAGGGCAAGGCCGGTAGAGGAGGCGTTGAGCTCTACGCCTGCAGACAGAGCCGAGGTCGCCATGGCAGTTGCCAGCGCCAGGCCGCCAAGCAGTGATTTGAATGTGTTCATGGATCTTTCCTTTCAATCCCTGGCCAGAGAGCTGTGATGCGGTCTGGCCGTGTCTTCACCTTTGTCTGTGCGCCCCAGTCGGGGTGTCACAGCACCGATGTGGCGCCTGCCGCGATCACGTTCAAACCAACTGTTTTTGAATGCGCGTCTGCCCATAGGGGCTGTGCGCAAATGTGCAGGCTGCAGCGATCACATTGTGAAGAGCCCAGAAACGGCCTGACAGAAACGGCCTGACAGAAATCACCTGACAGACAGCGCGCAGCGGGCCACACTGCGGATAGTCAAACTGGGGATAGTCAAAAGGAGGATGGTTCGATGGATGCATATGTGTCGCGACGCGGCCTGCGCGCAGGGATGGTTGCGGCGGTGATTGGCCTGTCAGGTATGGCGGGTGCTGCCCCGGCCCAAAGCGTCGCGGGAAGCTATCATGCCGAGGGGCGCAACCCGGATGGCAGCAGCTATAGTGGCTCGGTCCAGATCCGCGATCGTGAGGGAAATCTTGTGGTGCAATGGCAGGTCGGCGATCAGGCCTATTCCGGCACCGGAACGCGCAATGGCGATGTCGTCTGGGTGAACTGGGGCGACAGATATCCGGTGGTCTATGTGCGCATGCCCAGCGGTGAGCTGCACGGAACCTGGGCAAATGGCACGGCTCTGGAGCGGCTTATCCCCTGAGCGCCGCCCACGTCCGCTGTCTACGCCTGCTACCCATGTCCAATGTTCACATCCGCCGCTCATGCCGGATGTTCATGCCCGCCGCCCATGCCCGCCGCCCATCCCCGCTGTCACGGCCTGGTGTAACGGCCTGTTATTTTTGGCCGATCCGCGGCTCTGTTCCTGCGCGCAAGCGGCTGATATTGGCCGCGTGACGCCAAAACACGATGGCTGCCAGCACAATGGCCAGCGCAATGCTTGCGGGATAGCCTAACAAATAGGCCCAAATTGGTGCCGCAAAGGCAGAGACAAGGGCGCCCATCGAAGAGATCCGGCTCACAGCTGCGGCCGCGATCCAGCTCAGGCAGCAGGCAATGCCCACGGGCCAGGCCAGCGCCAGCATCAGCCCCAGAAAGGTGGCGACGCCTTTGCCGCCCTTGAACTGCAGCCAGACCGGAAAACAATGCCCCAAGAAGGCCATGAGCCCCGCCAGTTGCGCCGCGTCCTCGCCGGCCAGAAAACGGGCCAGCAGCACCGCCGCCGCGCCCTTACCGCCATCCAGGATCAATGTCGCGGCCGCGGCGGCCTTGTTGCCGGTGCGCAGCACGTTGGTGGTGCCGATATTGCCCGAGCCAATCTCGCGCAGATTGCCCAGTCCCATGGCGCGGGTCAGCACCAGGCCAAAGGGGATTGAGCCCAGCAGATAGCCAATCACGGCCCAGAGCATCAGAACGGCAAGGGAGCTTTCAATCAGGGGCATCAATCAGTCTCTCCGAAACACCGGCGCACCGGTCACATAGGTTGCCAGCACCCGGCCTTGCATGCGGGCGCCGTCATAGGGGGTATTTTGCGATTTTGACTTCAGCTGAAACCGGTCCATCACAAAGGGCATGTCGGGATCAAACAGCACCAGATCCGCAGGGGCCCCGGCGCTGAGGCGGCCAGCCGCAAGGCCCAGCAGTTTTGCCGGGTTCAGCGACAGGGCGCGAAACAGCGTGGGCAGATCCAGCAGTTCCGCATGATAGAGCCGCATTGCAGCTGGCAGCAGGGTTTCAAGCGCCACAGCACCAGCGGCGGCCTCTTCAAAGGGCAGGCGCTTGCTCTCTTCATCTTGCGGTGTGTGCATTGACGAGATCGGGTCGATCAGCCCACTGCGCACGGCTTCGGCCACAGCCAGACGGTCGTCTTCGGACCGCAGCGGCGGCTTTACCTTGAAAAAGGTGCGGTAGTCCGCCACGTCCAGCTCGTTCAGGGTCAGATGGTGGATCGAGGTGCCCGCCGTGATATCCAGCCCGTTTGCCTTGGCGCGCTCAAGAGCGGGCAGGGCGCGTGCCGTGGTGATCTGGTCGGCGTGATATTTTGCACCGGTCATCTCCAGCAGGGCGATATCGCGGTCCAGCCCCATGCGTTCGGCCATAGGCGACACAGCCGGCAGGCCCCGCAGCGCGGCAAATTTACCCGAGGTGGCAGCAGCGCCTGCGCTCAGGATTGGCTCTTGCGGATGCGCAATCACCAGTGCGCCACAGCTGCGGGCATAGGTCAGGGCGCGAGAGAACACCTTGGTGTTGCTGACCACATGGTCGCAGTCGGAAAAGGCCACAGCCCCTGCATCCATAAGAAAACCGATCTCGGTCATCTCGCGGCCTTCGCGGCCCTTGGTCAGGGCGGCCATTGGCAGCACATGCACCGGCGCGTCGGCCTGGGCCCGGCGGGTGACAAACTCCAGTATTTCCGGGCTGTCGATGGTGGGCGTGGTGTCGGGACGGGTGACGATGGTGGTAACCCCGCCGGCCGCTGCCGCCAGCCCGGCGGTCTTGTAGCTTTCCTTGTGGCGCTCGCCTGGCTCACAGACCTTGACGCCAATGTCGATGATGCCGGGAGCGAGGCATTTGCCTGCGCAGTCGATGATCTCTGCCCTGTCGACTGAACTGTCGGCATCAATGTTTCGCTCGCGAAACAGTTGCGCAGGATCCGTACTCTCGGGCAGGAGTTCGACAATCTTGCCCTCCTGAACCAGCAGGGCCCCCAGGCTATCGGTGCCAGCTTCGGGGTCGATCAGGCGGGCATTGATAAAGAGAAGGGTCATTGTGCTACTCAATCTTGGCTACGGGCAGACTGTACGTCTTGCATGATTTTGTGAACGTCATTTCCGTTGGAAATTTGCTCAAATCCCACCTGAACATTTCGGTCTGCCGCGCGAAGTGCAAGGATCTTCCGATTTGTGAAGTAGAGGTTGTGAGGGAGCTTTGCCAGCCAGGACAAGGGGTGTCCAGTCCTGCGCTGGGTAGGATGTGATCTGGGTTTGAGAAAAAGGTCTTTGCATTGCGATAAGTGCGCGTTTGTTCGTCACAGCGTATTTGCTGCGGCGACGAATTACCGAAGGCCAAAGGACGTACAAAACGATCAAGACAAAATACGCTGTATAGAAAAGATTGACGGCGAGCGAGTGCTTCTCTGGTGGCCCTCCAGAAAAATAGTATATATTCGTGATGCTTAGCAGGAAGGTAGCCATGATGAGGTACTGGAAAGTGCTGACAACAACGCCAATGCCGGGGCGCCCTTGCCAAAGAAGCCTTTCATCATCTTCTAGAACTTCAGTCCAATCGCAACTATTGGCCAAACGTGATCTCCATAGGAAAAATCGTTTTTATGGAACGCCCTTCTGGCTTTCTATGCGACATCACCGCGCCCCTTCTATGGTGCTGGCGGTATAGGCGGGGCTGGCCTGGTATTTGATCAGATGCTTGTCACCACCCTTGGTGATCACCTGCACATAGGATCCCATAGTCTTCACCACCTCGATCTGGTTAAGCGGCACTCGGCGCTCAGCAGGGCCGGTGAGCACCCCGTCAGAAATGCGCCAGACCACGGCCAGCTCTTCGCTCATCATGTACCACCCGCGCAGGGCAATAGCGGCAAGCCCGCCAAAGGCGCCGGTCCAGACATGCGGATTACCGACGGCCCAGAGGATCCCCATGCCCGCGACCATGGCTACGGCCGCCATCCAGGCATGGGCGGTGATATAGGCGCTGCGGTTGGGGGTGAATTCGACCACTGTCATCTCAGGTTACCAATGCGTACAAAATCAGGGCGAAAAGGCACATCACCACGGCAAAGAGGCTGGCACCAATCCGTCGCGCCTGGGCGCGCGCGGCACGCGGCGGCAGTTTTGTCCCGGAATAGAGCCTGCTGCTGTCAGTCTCGGGCATTGCAGGCGCACTCCAGTTGATCGGCTTTTCGCCATAGCTGGCAACAAGCGTGATCTGGCTGGCGGGGGTCAGGCGCGTCGCTGCACCGGCAAAGGCGCGTGAGCGCAGCAGCAGCACATAGCCTTTGATCGCCGTCAGCGCCGCCCGGTCCGGGGCCACGTCTTCTTCTGGGATGCCGCAGCCCTGAATCAGGCATCCTGCAAGGCCCAACTCTTCCAGATCCGAGACCGGAAAGATCTCGACGTGGTCAAGATCAATGTCCTCAAGTCCCAGAACCTGCGCCAGGGCACCGGGCTCAGCCAAAAAACGCGCCTGTTCCGGCGGCATATCCAGATCAAAGACCCGGATCACGCTGCGCTCAGCTTTTGGTATGGGGATGACGCCCGACATCGGCTCAGCCTGCTGCCGCTGCCGCGTCCGCGCGGCTTTTGCGCAGGTTCTGCGCCAACAGATCCAAAACCGCCATACGCACCGCCACACCCATCTCGACCTGCTCCTGAATGACCGAGCGGTTGATGTCATCGGCCAGAGTGCCGTCGATCTCGACACCGCGGTTCATTGGTCCGGGATGCATCACAATGGCGTCGGGTTTGGCCAGGGCCAGCTTGTCGGCGTCCAGACCGTAGCGGTGGTAATATTCGCGCTCTGACGGGATAAAGCCACCGTCCATACGTTCTTTTTGCAGGCGCAGCATCATCACCACATCGACGTCTTTGAGGCCTTCGCGCATGTCGTCATAGATCTCGGCGCCGAACTCGGCAAACTGGCTGGGCACCAGGGTTGGCGGGCCAATCAGGCGGATGCGGTTTTCCATCTTGCCCAGCAGGATCAGGTTCGAGCGCGCCACGCGCGAATGGGCCACGTCACCACAAATAGCGATATTCAACCGGTGCAGACGCCCCTTGGCGCGGCGGATGGTCAGCGCATCGAGCAGCGCCTGGGTGGGATGTTCGTGCCGTCCGTCGCCCGCGTTCAGCACCGCACAGTTCACCTTTTGCGCCAGCAGATCCACAGCCCCGGAATGCGGGTGGCGCACCACCAGAAGATCCGGGTGCATGGCGTTCGGCGTCATTGCCGTGTCAATCAGGGTCTCGCCCTTTTTGATCGAGGAGGCCTGCATGGCCATGTTCATCACATCCGCCCCCAGCCGCTTGCCGGCAATCTCAAGGCTTGCCTGGGTGCGGGTGGAATTCTCAAAGAACATGTTGATCTGGGTGAGACCCGCCAGCGCGTCCGAATGTTTCTCGGGGCCGCGGTTCAGATCGGCATAGCTGTCGGCCAGATCCAGAATCGCGGTGATCTCATGCGGCTTTAGAGGCTCGATGCCCAAAAGATGGCGGTGACCAAAGGACTGCGCTGCTAAAGATGCAGACTGGGATGCTGATTTGGGCGACGACATTGGGGGCAAGCTCCGCTCTGTTTGACAGACCTTATAGGCAGCAAGCGGGGAGCGGGCAAGGCGGGCGGCTGGCTTTGGTCGCTGGCCTTTTTACTTGGGCTGATGCCTGCTGGTGCCCGGAAAAAGCCCTGTGATAACATGCATCAATTAGAGGTGTTCCGCTCGACCGCGCGGCGGGGTAGTTTAGCGCATGGAATCGGCATTGGATTATTGGAGCGCCAAAGCGCTGTTGGAGTGGCAGGTGGAGCTTGGCGCCACAGAGACCCTGTGCGAGGCGCCGGTCAACCGCTATGAGCTGGCGCCGCCAGCCCCAAAGGCCGCCGAGAGCTCCAAGCCCGGCAGGGCCCCGCCAGTGCCGCCCAAGCCAAAACCAGTCGACCCGGTTGCAGAGGCGCGCAAGCAGGCCAAAGCGGCGCCGGAGCTGCCGTCACTGCGCGCAGCGCTGGCCGGTTTTCGCCATTGTGATTTGAAAATGGGCGCGCGCAATCTGGTGTTCAGCGATGGTCAGCCCGGGGCGCGGGTGATGGTGATCGGTGAGGCGCCGGGGCGCGAAGAGGATCAGCAAGGTCGCCCCTTTGTCGGGCCCGCAGGCCAGATGCTGGACCGAATGCTGGCAGCGATTGACCTGAGCCGCGACAAGAACGTCTACCTCACCAATGTGCTGCCCTGGCGGCCGCAACAAAACCGCGACCCGCTGCCCGAAGAAGTCGCGATGATGGTGCCTTTTCTTGAGCGCCACGTAGGGCTGGCCCACCCCGATTTTCTGGTCCTTATGGGCAATGTCAGCTGTCAGGCCGTGCTGGGCAAAACCGGCATTTCGCGACTGCGCGGACAGTGGGCGCAGGCCTGGGGCAAACCGGTGCTGCCGATGTTTCATCCCGCCTACCTGCTGCGCCAACCCGGGCACAAACGCGCTGCCTGGGCTGATCTTCTCGAGCTCAAGGCGCGACTTGGAGCGGTGAGCTGAAGGGCCATTCTGCTGAAAACAATACTGGGTCCCGGCCAGCCTGTCTGGCCAACTTCTGTGGGCGGGATTTTGGCTGAAATATTTGCGGTCCTTGCCACGAGGTCCGCGCTTTTGCAAAAGACATGAGGTCTCCTATGTCACGTATCGACGAAACCCTGGAATTCATCCCGGTCCGCATTGCGGTGCTCACGGTCTCGGACAGTCGCAGCCTGGCCGAGGATCGCTCAGGTCAGGTGCTGGTGGACCGGCTGCAGGCGGCCGGGCATATTTTGGCAGATCGCAAGATCATGCCGGATGAGCGCACAGAGATTGCCGATCAGCTGCGCGCCTGGGTGGCGGATGCGGCGGTTGACGTGGTGATTTCCACCGGCGGTACCGGGCTGACCGGACGCGATGTCTCGGTCGAGGCACACCGCGATGTTTATGAAAAAGAGATCGAGGCCTTTGGCACCGTCTTTACGATCGTTTCGATGAAAAAGATCGGCACCTCGGCCGTGCAGTCGCGCGCCACGGGCGGTGTCGCCGGGGGCACCTATCTGTTTGCGCTGCCCGGCAGCCCCGGTGCCTGCAAGGATGGCTGGGATGAAATTTTGGCCTTTCAGCTCGATTATCGCCACCGGCCCTGCAATTTTGTGGAAATAATGCCGCGTTTGACGGAAACGCAGCGACGGAAGTGATCCCGTTGCCCGTAGAATACGTAAAGATGAAGACTATGTTCAATGATACCTGCCAGATAGGGCGGTCCTGATAGGGCGGCCAGATAAGGCAGCATTGACCACTGGGTCATTTTACTGCGGCGCGCGTCAGATGGTCTGATGGGTGGCACAATATTGATAAGGTAGCGCGGGGTTTCCCGGCCACCAAAGGGAATACAACATGCGGTTTTTGCGGCATAGTTTGACGGGTTTGTTTCTGGCGGCGCTTACAGCCGCGCTGTTGCTCTATGCGGGGCAGATGGTGATTGCTGCGGTGCAGACCCGCATGAACGCCGAGCCGCGCAAACCACCGGCGCGCGAACGTATCTTTGCCGTGAACCTGGTCACCGCCGAGCTGCAGCGGATCGCACCGGAGCTGACCGCCTTTGGCCGCATCGAAAGTCGCCGCACGTTGGAGCTGCGCAGTGCGCAGGGCGGCCGCATTACCCAGCTGTCTGAACAGTTTGAGGAAGGCGGCTCTGTGCGCGCCGGTGAGATTTTGGTGCAGGTTGACCCCTCTGATGCTCAGGCGGCAAAAGAACAGGCCGAGGTTGATATGCAGGATGCCCGTGCCGAAGAGCGCGATGCCGGCCGCGATCTTATTCTCGCCAATGACGAGCTGGAGGCGACGCAGGCCCAGGCGCAGCTGCGGGTGCGGGCGCATCAGCGTCAGCTCGATCTGCAGCGCGCGGCGTCGGCACCACAGCTGCGGTTGAGGCGGCCGAGCTGACGGCGGTGCAGGCGCGCCAGACGGTGATCTCGCGCCGTCAGGCTGTCAGCCAGGCCGAGGCCCGTGTGGATCAGGCGGCAACCCGCGTGGCGCGCAGCCGCATCGTGCTGGACAGCGCCGAACGGGATCTGGCCGAGACCACGCTTCGCGCCCGATTTGACGGCACCCTGCAGGCGGTTACCCTGGTTGAGGGACGTCTGGTGTCTGCCAATGAAAAACTTGCGGAACTGGTCGACCCCAGCGTGCTTGAGGCTGTGTTTCGGGTCTCGACCCGGCAATATGCCCGCTTGCTGGGAGAGGCTGGCCAGCTGTTGCAGGCGCCAGTGCAGGTGACGCTGGATGCGGCTGGCGCCGGTTTGGTGGCGCAGGGCCGCCTGTCGCGCGCCAGTGGTGCTGTGGGCGACGGACAAACCGGACGCCTGCTCTATGCCAGTCTTGAACTGGCGCCGGGGTTCAAACCCGGCGATTTTGTCACCGTGAAGGTTAGCGAGCCGGCGCTGGATGCGGTGGCTCGCGTGCCGGCCTCGGCTCTGGGGGCTGATGGCACCGTGCTGGTGCTTGGGGCTGAAGACCGGCTTGAGGCGCTGCCGGTAGAGTTGCTGCGCCGCCAGGACGACGATGTGCTGATCCGCGGCGAAGGCCTCGCGGGACGTCAGGTGGTCACGGGCCGCACGCCTTTGTTGGGGGCGGGCATTCGGGTACGCCCCCTGCGCCCGCAGCAACAGGGAGCAGCACCTGAGGCCAGCCCTCCCGATATGATCGAACTCTCGGAAGAGCGCCGGGCCAAACTGGTGGCCGCGATTGAGGGCAGCGCCCGTCTGCCGGATGCCGCCAAGGAGCGGATGCTGGCGGAACTGGCAAAGGAGCAGGTGCCGGCCAAACTGGTCAACAGGATCGAAGCCCGGATGGGAGGCTAGACGATGCGTGACCTGTCCCGTCCCGCAGGCGGTCTGCTCAGCTATTTCACCCGTCACCGCACGGCGGCAAATCTGCTGCTTGTGGTGCTTTTGATCCTTGGCAGTGCTGCGATCCCAAAGATGCGGGCGCAGTATTTCCCCGATGTTATTGTCGAAAACGTCACTGTCAGCGTCACCTGGGAAGGGGCCGGGCCCGAAGACGTGGATGGCGCCATTGTGCAGGCGCTTGAGCCCGCACTTTTGGCGGTGGACGGTGTCGAGGAAAGCACGGCCTCCTCGCGCGAGGGGTCGGCCTCTATTGTGCTGGATTTCGAGCCGGGCTGGGATATGGCGCGGGCGGCGGACGATGTGCAATCCGCAGTGGACGCCATCACCACGCTGCCGGATGACGCAGACGACCCTTCTGTGCGGCGCGGTGCCTGGCGTGACCGGGTGACGGATGTGGTGATCTCGGGGCCTTTGGCGGCGGATCAGCTGGGGCTGTTTGCCGATGAGCTGGTGGTGCGCCTCTTTGAGGTTGGTGTCACCCGCACCACCATTCGGGGCCTTGCCGCACCGCAGACCCTGGTCGAGGTGCCCTCGGCCAGCCTGATCACCCATGACATCGCCATGAGCGACATTGCTGCGGCCATCGCCTCTGAGGTCGACGCGGATCCTGCCGGCGATGTGAGTGGCGCCAATGCCCGCGAGCGCACCGGGCGCGAAAAGCGCACCCCGGAAGAGATCGAAGGCATCGTGTTGCGCACCAATGCGGACGGCTCTGTCCTGACCATTGGCGATGTGGCGCGCATCAGTCGCGAGGGCGTCGACCGCAACCGCTCGTATTTTGTCGGCGACAACCCGGCGATGTCGATCCGGGTGGATCGCTCGGATCAGGGCAATGCCATTGCCATTCAGGGTCAGGTGGAAGAGGTGGTAGAGGCGCTGCAGCGCACGCTGCCTGCGGGCGTCAAGGCAGAGCTGATCCGCACCCGGGCTGCGCGGATTTCCGACCGGTTGAGCATCCTCATCGACAATGGTCTCATGGGGCTTGGTCTGGTGTTGGCGCTGCTGTTTTTGTTCCTCACCAGCCGCATCGCCTTTTGGGTGGCTGCCGGTATTCCGGCGGCGATGTTTGCCGCCGTGGCGCTGATGTATGCCGCCGGGATCACCATCAATATGATCAGCCTGTTTGGCCTTATTATCACCCTTGGGATCGTGGTGGATGATGCCATCGTGGTGGGTGAACATGCTGATTTCCGGGTGCGGCGTCTGGGCGAGACTCCGATGCAGGCAGCCGAGAATGCGGCCCGGCGGATGGCAATGCCGGTCTTTGCCGCCACCCTGACCACGATTATCGCCTTCTTTGGGCTGACAGCGATTGGCGGCCGCTTTGGCGATCTGATCCGCGATATTCCCTTTACCGTGATTGCTGTGCTTGCGGCCGCATTGGTGGAATGTTTCCTGATCCTGCCCAACCATATGGCGCATGCGCTGAGCCACGCACAACAGCAACACTGGTATGACTGGCCTAACCGCGTGGTCAACCGTGGCTTTCGCTGGGGCCGCGACACTCTGTTTCGTCCGCTGATGGCGCTGGTGGTGCAGGCGCGCTACGTGGTGCTGGCCGGAGCCCTGACGATCCTTGCCAGCCAGATGGCGCTGTTCATCGGTGGCGATGTGAAATGGCGGTTCTTCAACGCGCCTGAGCGCGGCTCTGTGACCGGCAACTTTGCCATGGCCGAAGGCGCCAGCCGCGCCGATACCCTGGCGATGATGCAGGAGATGCAACGCGCCACGGCCGCGACGGGTGCCGAATTTGCCGCCCGCTATGGCGGCACCAACCCGGTTGATTTTGTCATCGCCGAGGTCGGTGGCAATGCCGGGCGCGGATTGTCCGGTGTTGATGCCAAGGACACCGATTTGCTGGGCGGCATCTCGATCGAGCTGATCGATGCGGATCTGCGGCCTGAGTATTCGAGCTTTGCCTTTGTGGCCGAGCTGCAGGACGAGGTGGTGCATCACCCGATGGTCGAGACGGTCTCGTTCCGCAGCTGGCGCTCTGGCCCCGGAGGCGATGCGCTGGACGTGCAGTTTTACGGCGCTGATGTGCAGGTGCTGAAGGGCGCCTCGGAAGATCTGAAAGACGCCCTGCTGCGCTACGCCGAGGTCTCGGCGGTGGAAGACAACCTCGCCTATGACAAAGAAGAAGTGGTGCTGGAGCTGACGCCGCAGGGGCAGGCGCTGAACTTTACCATCGATTCCCTGGGGCGGGTTGTGCGGGACCGGCTCAACGGGATCGAGGCTGCGACCTACCCGGATGGGCCACGCAGCGCCGAAATCCGGGTCGAGTTGCCGCAAAACGAGCTGACAGCAGATTTTCTTGAGCGTACCCTGATGCGCACTCCGGCGGGCATCTATGTGCCGCTGGCCGATATTGTCTCGGTCAGTCAGCGCACCGGGTTTTCCACCGTGCGGCGTGAAAACGGTATTCGGGTGATCAGCGTGACGGGCGACATCTCCGAGGACGACCCAACCCGCGCTGCCGACATTGTACAGGCGTTGCAGGATGAGATCCTGCCAGAGATCGCCAGTCGCCGTCAGGTGGAGTGGCGAATGAGCGGTCTGAGCGAGCAGGAGAGTGAGTTTCTCACCGATGCACGCAATGGGCTGGTGCTGTGTTTGGCCGGGATTTATCTGGTGCTGGCCTGGATCTTTGGCAGCTGGACACGACCGCTGGTGGTGATGGCGGTGATCCCCTTTGGTCTGGTGGGCACCATCTGGGGCCACTACATGTGGGAGGTGCCGCTCAGCATGTTCACGGTGATTGGCCTGCTGGGCATGACCGGCATTATCATCAATGATTCCATTGTTCTGGTCACCACCATCGACGAATACGCCGAGACGCGCGGGTTGGTGCCCTCAATCATTGATGGTGCCGCAGATCGGTTGCGGCCGGTGATGCTGACCACGCTGACCACGGTGCTGGGGCTGGCGCCCCTGATGTATGAAAGCTCGCAGCAGGCGCAGTTTCTCAAGCCGACGGTGATCACTCTGGTCTATGGTTTGGGCTTTGGCATGTTTCTGGTGCTGTTGCTTGTACCGGCCCTGATCGCGATCCAGCAGGATGCAGCGCGGCCTCTGACGGCGCTGCGGCGGGCGTTGCGCGGCGGGGCAGGAGCGCTGCGCTGGCTGGTTCTGGGCACCGGCCTTTTGCAGCTGGGCTGGCTGGCCGCAACGCTGGGCTGGGCCATGGCCACCGGCGTTTTGCACCCGGTCCTGCGCAGCGCCATTCCTGCGCTGAGTGCGACTGATCCGGTGCGGGCGGGGCTGTGGCTGGCTCTGAGCGGCATTGCGGCAATTGCGCTGCTGTCCTATCTGGCCTCGGCGCTGATCATTGGTCTGCGCCAGCGCCGCCAGGGTAGGGGCCTGGATAGTGGCAAGGTGAAACACCACGTGTAAGCTAATCCCCTGAGGCAGGCCGGATGCGCCGCAGCACTGTGCTGTTGGCACCGGCTCAGGAGTGGCGTTTCAGGTGTGGCGTTCCTGAACGATGTGGGCGAGGCGGGCGACCTCCGCGACCTGATCAATCAGCTCAAGACCGTGATCCTCAAGACCCGCGACGGGCAACCAGCGGGCCTGCAGTGCATCGTCAGCGGGCGTGGCTGTGCCACTTTCATAGCGGCACAGAACCGCTGTCAGCAGGTATTGTTTGTGGACCGCGCCCGTTCCGTCGCCCGTCTCGCTGCGCAAGAAAACGTCGATATTGGTAAGATATTCCAGTGGTTGCGCTCTGACGCCCGTCTCTTCAAACAGTTCGCGCACTGCGGCCTGCATCGCGGTCTCTCCCAGCTCCACATGGCCGCCGGGAAAGCCCCACCAGCCCGCGTTGGGTTGGGTTTTGCGCTGGATCAGTAGGACCTGATCCTGATGCCAGACAACGGCAATGGCCCCCAGAACCGGGCGCAGAACGTCAGGTGTGGTCATCCCGCTGCGCAGCCGGAAATATCCGCCGCGTGCTTCTGGCCCAGCACGGTGATGCGCAGTTGCGACCGGTCCAGCGCGGCAATGGTTCCGCTGGAGGCCGGCAGAAATTCGGTTGTCGCCACCAGCGTCGCGCCGTGGCGGATGGCAGAGGTCGACCCGGCATAGAGATACGGCGAGCCCGGCTCGATCACCGCGACCTCTGTGCCACCGGCGCTGGGCATGGTGATGCGGGCCTCGACTTCGATGCCGTATTTGGTGGGCTTGAGGCGACAGGTGGTGGCGCTCACCCCGGCTTCGCGGGCCGAAAACGGACGGCTTGCGATGGCGGCGACAATAGCCGGGTTGCGGCCTGCGTCAGAATCTAGCTGATGGTCAAAAGACAGCTCTGAGGGCACGCAGACATCCTTGCAGATCCCCAGCTCCATCCGCCCTTTCAGGCGCACGGGCCTGCCGGGGTTTTCCGGGATGATTTCGATCGGCAGCACCAGCTGATCATGATAGCCGATGGTTTGATAGCCCGAGGTGGAAAAGACCTCGGGGGCTGGCCATGTCATTGAAAGCGCGCCAACATTACGCGATCCCCGCCAGGTGAACTGTGGTGGGATGCCGGCGTCCCCGGGGGCGCGCCAGTAGGTTTTCCAGCCCTCCTGCAGCGTCAGGCGCAGGGCACCCACATAGGTGCCATCTGCCTTTTGGCCACCATCGAGGATTTCCACCTGCACCAGCGCGTCCAGATCATTTTCTGCGGCACTTTGGGCGGCCAGGGGCTGAGGGGGGAAGACGCCCAGCACCAGGGCCGCAGCCCCCATGGCCATATGCAACAGGCTGCGGGCAGTCCTGGTCGCGGAGACGGGCACGGGCACTGACACGGGCACTGACACGGGCCGGGACTGGCAGTCCGGATGAGACGTATTGCTGATCATGCCGATATAGATGGGCCTTTCGGGTTGAAATGCCAAGTCACGATCTGGTCAGGCGGACATATGCGCTGCTCTGTCGCAATTTTGCTGTTGTGATCCGACCGTTTGGATCCGACCGTTTGGATCTGCCTGTTTAAATTTGTCTGTTTAGATTTGCCTGGATTTGTCTGCTGCTCTTGCACCCTGGCCTCTTGCACCTAGGTCTGTGCAACGGCATGCTGCAAAAGAGCTGTGGCGCAGGCGACGTGACTGCGGGTCTGTGTGAAGGTGCGCAGGCTGGGCAGGTGGCGCACACCCGGCTGGGTTTGGCGTTTCAAAGAGAGAGGCAGGCAGGACATGGCTCTCACCGGCAAGCTTTTGGTTGCAATGCCGGGCATTGGCGACCCGCGGTTTGAGCATTCGGTTGTCTTTATTTGCTCGCACAGTGATGAGGGCGCCATGGGGCTGATCATCAACAAGGTGGCCCCTGAGGTGCGGCTGAGCAACCTGCTGAAGCAGCTGGAGATACCAGAGTCTGAGGAGGGTCCCGGCCAGCGGGCCATTCGCTTTGGCGGGCCGGTGGAAACCCAGCGCGGTTTTGTGCTGCACTCGCAAGATTATGAATCCAGCATCAGCTCTCTGACCGTGCCTCCCAGCTATCGGATGACGGCGACATTGGATGTGCTTGAGGATATTGCCGAGGGGGTTGGCCCGGAGAAGATGCTGATCATGCTGGGATACGCTGGCTGGGGGCCCGGGCAGCTTGAGGCGGAAATCATCGTTAATGACTGGCTGACCACCGAGAGCAGGGATGCACTGATCTTTGAGACAGCGGATGTGGATAAATGGAGCGCCTCTCTGGGGTCGCTGGGGATTGATCCGCTGTCGCTGTCGGCCAGTGCAGGCACCGCCTGAGCCCGTATCCTAAGTCTGCGCTTATACGGGCTCTGTCTGGCATGCTCAGGGAGCACTGTCGCAGCTTTGGCCTAGAGAGTGATCAGGTGTCGGTCTCGTGATCACGCGGTGCCGCCGCCCGGTGCAGCCGGTCATTGATAGCAACGCCCAGGCCGGTTTCGGGAATGGGGGCCACGGCGATGGGCTTTCCCAATGCGTCCAGATGGTGCAGATGGCCAAACAGATTGGCGGCGGCCTCGACCAGATCTCCGGTTTCAGACAGCGTCAGATCACAGGCGCGGGCGCCGGCGTTGGGGCCAAATCCCAGGTAGCATTCGCCCGCGCGCGCAGAGGTTGCATTGAGCCGCACTCGGGCCTGTGGCGCGTAATGTGACAACAGCTGGCCTGGCGCTGTCAGGGGATCGTGCGCATCGCGCAGGATCAGGGGCTGGCCGAGCACTGCCTCTATCTCTTCTGTGGCCAGCCCGCCGGGGCGCAGCAGCAGGGGAGCCTCTCCGGCGAGGCCGACAATCGTAGATTCCACCCCAACCCCACAGGCGCCATCGTCCAGCACAGCGGCAATGCGGCCCGAAGCCCCGCCATGACATGGGCGGCGGTGGTGGGGCTGATCCGCCCCGAGGGATTGGCCGAGGGCGCCGCCACCGGGACGTCGAACTCTGCCAGCAGCTTTTGCGCCGTAGGATGGGCCGGCACCCGCAGCGCCAGGGTGTCGAGCCCGGCGGTCACCAGATCAGAGATGCCATGTTCGGGGGCCAGCGGCAGCACCAGGGTCAGGGGGCCGGGCCAGAAGGCCTGAGCCAGAATTTCGGCCCACCCGTTCCAGACGACGTAACGTTTTGCTGCGGCAGTCGAGGCCACATGCGCAATCAGCGGATTGAAACTTGGGCGTCCCTTGGCGGCATAAATCGCCGCCACAGCAGCGCCCTGACGTGCGTCCGCACCCAGCCCATAGACCGTCTCTGTTGGAAAAGAAACCAGATCTCCGGACTGCAGCAACTGGGCCGCACGGCTGATCCCCGCAGGCGAGGGGGAGAGCAGTTCTGTCGTTTTTGAGGCAGTGTTTAGGGGCATTTTTGGTGACGCGGCGTTTTGGTTGCTTGCAGGGGGTGAGCGGTTAGGTAATCGAACAGCCTATCAGACATAGCGGCCCGGTCTGGCAAAGCCAAGCCTGCGTCCGTGATAATCCCCAAGGCCGACAAGAGGACGCCCATGACCTTCCGTGCCCCCGTTTCCGAGTATGAATTTCTCCTGAACACCGTGATCGGCTTTGACCAGATTGCTGAGACCGCGCGTTTCAGTGAGGCCAGCCCCGATATGGTGAGCGCCATTCTGACCGAAGCGGGCAAGCTTTGCGACGAGGTGATGGCCCCGCTGCAGCGCCCAGGTGACCTGACCCCGGCGGCCTTGCAAAACGGTGTGGTGCGGACCTCGCCCGGGTTTGGCGCGGGCTGGAAGGCGATTGCCGAGGGCGGCTGGATCGGCATGAGCGCGCCGCAGGAGTTTGGCGGCATGGGGTTGCCGATGACCCTGACGGCGGCGGTCAACGAGATGATGTCCGGTGCCTGTCTGTCGCTGCAACTGGCACCGCTGATGAGCCAGGGCCAGATCGAGGCGCTGGAGCATCACGCCAGCGATGCCCTGAAAGAGATCTACCTGCCCAGGCTGATTTCCGGCGAATGGTCCGGCACCATGAACCTGACCGAGCCGCAGGCGGGATCCGATGTGGGCGCGCTCAGTTCCAAGGCCGAAGCCAATGGCGATGGCTCTTTTGCGGTGACGGGCCAGAAGATCTTTATCTCCTGGGGCGACAATGATTTTGCCGAGAATATCTGCCATCTGGTGTTGGCGCGGCTGCCGGATGGTGTGCCCGGCACCAAGGGCATTTCGCTGTTTCTGGTGCCCAAATATCTCCCCAACGCAGATGGCACGCTGGGCGCGGCCAACAGCCTTGGCGTGGTCAGCCTGGAGCATAAGATGGGCCTGCATGGCTCTCCGACCTGCGTGATGCAGTTTGACGGCGCAACCGGCTGGCTGGTCGGGCCGGAACATGGCGGTATGGCGGCGATGTTCACCATGATGAACAATGCGCGTCTTGGGGTTGGCGGCCAGGGCGTTGGTGCGGGCGAAGGCGCCTATCAGCAGGCCCTGAGCTATGCGCTTGAGCGCAGGCAGGGCAAGACGCCCTCGGGATCTATCGCTGATCATGCCGATGTGCGCCGGATGCTGATGGAGATGAAGGCGGATACCTATGCCGCCCGCGCCATCATGCTCGCCTGCGCCCATGCAACCGACATGCACAGCGCCACCGAGATGCATAGCGCCACTGGGGCGGCGGACTGGAAAGCCCGGGCTGCCTTTTTGACGCCCATTGCCAAGGCCTTTGGCACGGATACCGGCATCCGGGTTGCCGATCTGGGGATCCAGGTGCATGGCGGTATGGGCTTTATTGAAGAAAGCGGTGCGGCGCAGTTTTTGCGGGATGTGCGGGTGACCTCGATCTATGAGGGCACCAATGGCATTCAGGCGATGGATCTGGTGGCGCGCAAGATGATGGATGGCGGGGATATGGCCAATCGCATCATTGATGAAATCGAAGAACAGGCCGAACGCGCCCGCCCAACCCATCCCAATATGGGCGAGGCCGTCTGGCAGGCCTGTGAATCCCTGCGCGAAGCAACCGAATGGCTGGTGGCGCAGGAGAACCTGCAGGACCGCTTTGCGGGCGCGGCCCCCTATCTGCGGGCCTTTGCCCGGGTGCTGGGCGGCCACTATCATCTCTCGGCCGCGATTGCGGATCAGGGCGGGGCGCGGGAAAAACTGGCGCGGTTCTATATCAAACGGATGCTGCCAGAACACGACGGCCTGTTGACCCATGCACAGGAAGGTGCTGCCGGCACCCTTGCGCTCACTCTCGAAGAATTGGCAAGCTGAATATGGCAAGTGTTCCCGAAGTCGGCCCCCGTACCCCCTGGACCGAGCCGCCCGCGCTGGGTGAGGCAATTGAGGTTGCCGAAGGCGTGCTCTGGATGCGTCAGCCGCTGCCCATGAAGCTGGATCACGTCAATATCTACGCGCTGGACGAGGGCGACAGCTGGACGGTTGTCGACACCGGTTTCAACACCCGCAAAAGCCGCGAGATCTGGGAAAGCCTGATGGCAGGTCCGCTCAAGGGCAAGCCGGTCAGCCGCGTGGTCGGCACCCATCATCACCCGGATCACATCGGGCTGGCCGGGTGGTTCCAGTCAGAGCACGGTGCCGAGCTGGTGACCAGCCGCACCGCCTGGCTGTTTGCCCGCATGCTGACGCTGGATGTGCAGGAGAGCTGGCCCGAGGAAACGCTGGCCTATTATCGCAGCGCGGGCATGGATTCTGAGATCTATGACAAACGCGTGGCGGACCGGCCCTTCAATTTCTCCGATATGGTCTATCCGATGCCGCTGGGCTTTACCCGGGTGCAGCAGGATGATGTCTTTCGCATGGGCGGGCGCGACTGGGATGTTCATATGGGCAATGGCCACGCGCCAGAGCACGCAACCTTTTGGAGCCGCGATGACAATCTGGTAATCTCTGGCGACCAGATCCTGGCCTCGATCAGCCCCAATATCGGCGTCTATGCCACCGATCCCATGGCCGACCCACTGGGAGAATGGCTTGAGGCCTGCGAGCGGCTTTCGCTGCTGGCGCGGCCGGATCACCTTGCGCTGGGGGGCCATAAACTGCCGTTTACCCGCCTGCCGCTGCGGATGCGGCAGCTGATCGACAATCATCATGGTGGTCTTGACCGGCTGATGGACTACCTTGCGACACCCCGCACGGCGGCGGATTGTTTCTCGCCGCTGTTCAAGCGTAAGATTGGCGAAGGGGAGTATGGGCTTGCTCTTGTCGAAGCGGTGGCCCATGTCAATCACCTCTACCGCACGGATCGGGTCAGCCGCGTCAAGCGCGAAGATGGCGCCTGGCTGTATCAGAGAAAAGACTAGGCACCGGGGCAGCACCCCCGGTAAGGGGAGCGTCCATGGACAACAAGATTTCAACCAGCGCCGAGGCAATTGAGGCGGCGATCCTGCCCTGTGTGCATGAGGTGCATTCGGACCCTGAGGCCAAAAATGGCCTGACTGAGGTGCCGGAAAAGCTACAAAAACCCGTCGGGAGCAAAAGCCCGGCGCGCTGGGCCTATGAGCGGCTGATCGTCTATATTCAGAACTTTGAAAACCAGCTGGACGGTGAACATGAAATCGCCATGGGCTTTGTTGGTGGCGACGCCGGTGTGCTCAGGATCGAGGGCATGGGCTATTATGACCCGGATATCGTTACCTTTTACGGTAGCGACGGCGCGGGCGCCAAGACCCAGCTGGTACAGCATGTGAGCCAGATGAATGTGATGTTGCGCGCACTGCCAAAGCCACGTCAAGAAGTGCCGGCCAATCGCATCGGCTTTCGCCTGGCCAGCGATCTGGAAACAGAGCCCAGCCCGGCCTAGGGGCCTGGGTCATCTGCGAGGCTGAATACTCCGAAAGGCTGATCCTGTCTGATCTGGTGGAAAAATTTGGCATCGCTGCCCCGACCCCGTGTAGGCCTGCCCCGTTTGGGCCTGCTTCGATTAGGTCGGGATGGCGGCGATTTGTTTTGGCCAGTCTGGTTGGCGCAAATCTGGCCCTGTCACAACCGGCGGTGGCCGAGGCGCCGCCCAGTGGGGTTTTCGGATTTTTAGGGTTGGAGCAACTGGCGCGGGGCATGCAGCTTCGCGCACATGCGCTGCTGCTGGAGCGCATCACCGAGCAGGGCGGCAGGCCCAGTCCTTTTACCTCGGATGGTTGCAGTGGCGGGCTGTCGGCCAGCTGGGCGCAGATTGCGGCGCATTGGCCGGGCTTTGCTGCGCGCTATCAAAGCAGCCCACCGTTTGAAGCCTGCTGTGTCACCCATGACCGGGCCTATCACGGCATCAGCGGTGCGCGCAGCCCCGAGGCCAGCTATGGCGCACGACTGCAAGCGGACCAGCAGTTGCGTCACTGCGTCAGGCAGCTCGCAGCAGAACAGGGCGAGGCGCTGGCTGCAGAGTATGGCGTCTCTCGCGCGGTGCTGGACCGCGGATTTTGGCAGCTGTCGCAGGCGATGTATTTTGCGGTGCGATTCGGAGGTGGGCCCTGTTCGGGCCTGTCCTGGCGCTGGGGATACGGCTATCCGGAGTGCTGACAGCGGCTCTGGGGCGCGACCTGAAGGCCGCAGAACCCGGTTTTCGTCCCCCTGTGCCCCCCTGTGCGCCAATGACGTGGTGACAGGCAAATTGAAATCCAGTATCCAGCAAGAAACACACGCGAATAGGAAGATCCGTCATGGCTGAACACAAACACGGCACCATGGACATCAAAGTTCAAGAAAAAACCTACGCAGATTTCATCTCCTTCACCACGCGATTTGGCATCTTTCTGGTGGTGCTGGCGCTGTTCCTTGCTGTCTTTGCAACCTGATATCTGCAAATGAAACTCGGTAATGTCTGTAGGTCCCGCGCGACGGGATCTTTTGCCATGCGTGTTGTCATGCGTGCGGGCCTTTTGGCCAGCTGCGTTGCCCTTGCTGGCTGTGCCGAGCAAAAAAAGCCCAATGCCGATGCGACAGAGCTTGCCGTGGCGTCCTACCGTCATGATGGCCCCCCGGCGCTGACCCTGTTTACCATGGTAAACAATCGCACGGGCAACGGTGCGCATACATCGCTGATGGTCAACGCCTCCGAGCGGGTTATTTTTGATCCCGCGGGCTCGTTCTACGCTGACGTGGTGCCGGAACGGGATGATGTCTTGCATGGCGTCACTCCCGGCGTGGTTCTGGCCTATCGCGGTGCTCATGCCCGCAGCACCCATCATGTGGTGATGCAGCGCGTTGAGGTGACGCCGGAACAGGCAGAGCGCGCCTTGCAGCTGGTGGTTTCAAATGGCCGCGTGCCAGGCGCCTATTGCGCCAATTCCACCTCTTCGATCCTGAGTCAGATCCCCGAGTTTGAATCTCTGAAAGTGACCTTCTATCCGGCGAAACTGTCGGATCAGTTCGGAGAGCTTCCCGGAGTGACCACCGAGAAATACTATGAAGATGACGATGAGGACCTGCAAAAGGCTCTGGCCGAGGGCAATGTCGTCCTGAACGGCTGACCTTTTGATCTGTTGAACTGACGTCTCAATTTGTCTGACTGATGGTTGGCGGCCGCGTGGGGAGACCTGCGCGGCCGCTTTTCCTTTTGCCGGACTAGCTGGTCAGTCAGCTGGACAGAAAGAACAACAGCAAGAACCCACTGACGCCACTTAGCAGCGCCCAAAGCACATTGCGGGTGAGATAGCCCACTGCAAAGGTCAGGGCCGCCACCGCCAGATGCGGCAGACTGGTTTCGCCGCCCGTGGTCGGGGGCCAGACCCCCGGCGGGGCCACCAGCGCTGGAATGATCGCCACCGCCGTGTAGCGCAGATGCCGCATCAGCCAGGCGGGCATGGGCCGCCCGCCCATAAACCCGATAAAGGCAAAGCGCAGGGCAAAGCTGCCCACAGCCAGCCCAATGATGACAATCCACAGACTGGTCTGATCAAAGTTGCTCATGACTGGTTCTCCTGTCGTGCGGCCCGCTCAAACCAGAGCTCGGCCTGTGCGCCCGCCATCATGCCCGCAAGGCCTGCAACAATCAGACCCAGATTATAGGGCAGCAGGGTTGCAGGCAGTGAGACGGCTATGGCGACAAAGCAGGCCACCAGATGGGCCGGCGTGCGCAGCATGGGTCCGATCATTGCCAAAAAGGCCAGTGGCAGCACAAAATCCAACCCCCAGCTTGCCGGGATCTGTGCGCCCACCAATGCGCCGGTGACAGTGGCAATCATCCAGCCCGGTGCCACAATGCCATTGGTGCCAAAGAAATAAGCCATGCGCTGGGGCACGGTCATATCGGGCTAGCTCTCGAATTTCACCACGGACAGCGCGTAGGATTGATCCACCACCAGATAGGCGGCACAGGCGCGCTGCCACAGCGGCGCGTCGCCCAGATAGGGGGTGAGGGAGGCAGAATACATCGCCACCCGCAGGTTCACCGCCAGCGCCGAGACCAGCACAATCAGCAGCGGCGTGTTCTCTTGCAGCAGCTGCAGCGCGGTAAACTGGGCTGAGCCGGCAAAGACCGCCATGGAAAAGGTAAAGGCCTCAAGGACATTTAGTCCGGCCTCGGCGGCAAGAACGCCAAACAATAGCCCAAAAGGACCAGAGACCAAAAGAAAGGGGGCGCTGTCGCGGACGCCCTTCCAAAATGCCGATTTCGTGGTGGTGAAAGCCATGCGCGCGTCCTAAGTTCGGTGCCAAATAGGTAGGCAGCTTTGAAAGGCTCTGCAATTGGTAAATTCTCCTGACCTAAAAGAGATCCTGTCGCAGTATCTGATCGCACCTGATCCTGGGCGTGCGGGGCTGACCCGTGCGGTTGAAGGCCGCGATGAGCACGGAAATGCAGTCGCGCTCTCGGTGGTCGAGGAACCCCCCCTGACCATCTATCTGAACCGGCAGGAAATTGTCACCGCCATGACCATTGGCGACTACCCGGAATACCTCGCCCTTGGGTTTTTGCGCAATCAGGGCATGCTGTCGCCGGACGAAGAAATCCTGCGCGTCGATTATGACGAAGAGCTGGAAATCTGTGGTGGTGCGCACCGCCATCGAGACGTCATATGAGGAAAAGCTGCAGAAAAAGACCCGCACCTCTGGCTGCGCGGTGGGCACTGTCTTTGGCGATATGATGGAGGGGCTGGAGGGCGTGCAACTGGCCGCAACCCCGGTGAAAACGTCATGGCTCTATGCGCTGGCGCATAAGATCAACCGCACGCCGTCGCTGTATCTTGAGGCGGGAGCCATTCACGGCACCGTGCTGTGCCACCGCGACCGCCCGCTGGTCTATATGGAGGACGTGGGGCGTCACAATGCGGTGGACAAGATTGCCGGGTGGATGCTGTCAGAGCGCATCAAAGCGGCGGATAAGATCATGTATACCACGGGTCGCATGACCTCAGAGATGGTGATCAAGACCGCGATGATGGGCATCCCGGTGCTGGCGTCCCGCTCGGGCTTTACCGCCTGGGGCGTTGAGATCGCGCAGCAGGTCGGCCTGACGCTGATAGGCCGGATGAAAGGGCAGCGGTTTGTCTGTCTTGCTGGCGATGAGAGGTTAGAGCGCGACATGGATCCGCGCGACGCGCCGGTTGAGGCAAAGAAACATCGCAGAAAGAGTGCGCAGTGATGGGATGCCACACCCATTGCCCGGCCCCGCCGGGCAGCGCCCAACCCGTCCCCCACGGGGCGGGCGCAGGGAGGTGGCGGAGTGACGGGTGATTTAGGGTATTGGATTGTAGTGGGGCTGAAATGTCTGGCTGTCTTGGTGGCATCGCTGATCTTGTCTCCTGTCTTTTTGTTGCCCGTTGTCATTGGGCTTGCTGTGCTCTTGCTGATTGTGAACTTTCTAGATGGTCGGAGAAACTATCATGACCAAACCCCTCGGCGTAATCCTCGCAGGCGGCCTCGCCACCCGCATGGGCGGCGGTGACAAGGGCTTGTTGCAGGTCGGCGGCCAAAGCCTCATGGCGCATGTGATTGACCGGCTGGCGCCACAGGTGGCAGAGCTGGCGCTGAACGCCAATGGCGATGCCGCGCGGTTTGACGATCTGGGCCTGCCCGTGGTTGCTGACAGTATAGAAGGCTTTGCAGGTCCCCTTGCGGGGGTGCTGGCCGGGCTCGACTGGGCTGCCACCCAAGGCGCGGATGCAATTGTCACTGCTGCTGCGGATACGCCGTTTTTCCCGACGGATCTGGTGGCGCGACTGCTGGCGGCCTCGGAAGGGCAGGCGCAGCCCCTGGTGCTGGCGACCACGCCGCGCACCGGGGAGGAGCTGAAATCCGGCGGCCGCAGCAAGGTAAACCGCCATCCGACATTCGGCCTTTGGCCTGTGGCGCTGCGCGATGATCTGCGCGCGGCGCTGAAGGATGGGCTGCGCAAGGTGGTCTTGTGGACGGATCAACATGGCGGGCGCGAGGCGCTGTTTGAGGCCACTCCGTTTGATCCCTTTTTCAACGTCAACACGCCCGAGGATCTCAAACGGGCCGAGGAGTTTTTACGATGAAAATCTACGGTGTCACCGGCTGGAAAAACTGCGGCAAGACCGGGTTGATGGAGCGGCTGGTGACAGAGTTCACCGAACGGGGGCTGACGGTCTCGACCATCAAACACGCGCATCACAGCACGGATGTGGATCAGCAGGGCACCGACAGTCATCGCCACCGCATGGCGGGCGCCTCTGAGGTGGTGCTGGCCTCGACCCACCGCATCGCCATCATGCAAGAGCTGCGCGGCGCGGTCGAGCCTGCGCTGCCAGAGCTGCTGGCGCGGCTGATGCCGGTGGATCTGGTGCTGGGTGAGGGCTACAAACGCGAAGCCCACCCCAAGATCGAAGCGCATCGGCGGGTGGCAGCACAGCCTCTTATTGCGCCGGGGGATCGCAGTATCCGGGCCGTGGCCAGCGATACCCCTCGGGACGTGAGAGCTGAGCTGGACCGGGTGGTGTTTGACCTCGACGACACTGGTGCGATTGCCGATTTTATTGCCGCTGATCTGGCGCTGTGACGCTGCGGCTCTACGGGCTGGCAAGGTCCGTGTGGAATGCTGAGGAGACAGAGATGACATTGAAGCCGCCGCCGCTGCGCAACGATTGTTTTGCCCTGCCGGCCGGGGTTGAGTGGACGCCGGTGGATGCGGCGCTGGATATGCTGCGCCAGCGGCTCGATCTGGTGGTTGGCCGCGAGAGCCTGCCGCTGGCGGATGCTTTGGGTCGGGTGTTGGCGGTGGATGTCGTGGCCAACCGCGCCAACCCGCCGCTGCCCAATACGGCCGTGGATGGCTATGGCTTTGCCGGGGCTGTGGCCGAGGGGGCGCATGTGATGCCTTTGGTTGCCGGGCGTGCGGCTGCGGGGCTTGCCTATGAGGGCGCGGTGCCTGCGGGGCACGCGATCCGTATCCTCACGGGGGCGGCCTTGCCGACCGGGGTCGAGACGGTCATTTTGGAAGAAGATGTGACGCGCGGGGCTGGCTCAGGTGCGGGCGAAATTGCCTTTAACGGCCCGTTGAAGCAGGGCGCCAATACCCGCAAGGCAGGCGAGGATGTGGCTGCTGGCGAGGTGATCCTGCAGGCCGGTCGGGTGATCACGCCTGCGGATCTGGCGCTGGCGGCGGCCACGGGCATAGCGGAATTTGAAGTTTACCTGCCGCTGCGGGTTGGCGTTTTGTCGACCGGCGACGAGCTGCGCGAGGTTGGTGAGGCGGCGTCGCCGGGGCAGATTTATGATGCCAATCGCCCGATGCTGCTGGCCCTGTTGGGCCAGATGGGATTTTCTGCGGTGGATCTGGGGCGGGTTCACGATGACCGCGCGGCGTTGCAGGATCGTTTGAACGCTGCCGTTGGGGAGGTGGATGTGATCCTCACCAGTGGTGGCGCCTCGGCAGGGGCTGAGGACCATGTCTCGGCCCTGCTGCGCGAGAGCGGCGCGCTGCAGGAATGGCGCATCGCGCTAAAGCCGGGACGCCCACTGGCGCTGGCGATGTGGCAGGGGGTGCCTATTTTTGGCCTGCCGGGCAACCCGGTGGCGGCGCTGGTCTGCACGCTGATCTTTGCCCGCCCGGCGATGGGGCTGATGGCGGGGGCCAGTTGGCAGGCGCCCAAGGGGTTTGATCTGGCCGCCGGTTTTGCCAAGCGTAAAAAGCCCGGGCGGCGGGAATATCTCCGGGCCCGTATGCGGGAGGGGCAGGTTGAGGTGTTTAAATCCGAAGGCTCGGGGCGGATATCGGGCCTGAGCTGGGCTGAGGGGCTGGTAGAGCTGGGAGACGGCGCAGCTGACATCCAGCCAGGAGACCCCGTGCGGTTTATCCCCTACGGCAGTTTTCGTCTGTAACACCGGCAGCTAAAGCGATTCTGGTGAGTTTGAGCAGCCTGTCGCTGCAGCAGGGCAGGGCTCCCGCCCGTCATCGCCCCTCCATAGGAGGGGTTCTTCCCGTTGGGGGTGGCAGGCTGCTGCGCAGCCTGCAGGGGCGCGCGCGGGCCAGTCGGCAGATGACGACATGAGCCTTAGCGCGGGGTGATGTGTTTCATCGCCTCGGTGACAAGGACCTGCCGCCTGGCCTTTGCCGCGATTGTGGCGATGTCGCTGTGCCCGGCGCGATACTGGTGCAGTTGGTGGTGCAGCTGATTGTACGGCGCGATCGCGGTTTTTGGGCCGCCAAACTGATCCGCGGTCAGATCCAGGATCCATCCCAGTGCAGTATCCAGTGCAGTACTCTGCCCAGTACCCTGTCCAGCATCCACTGCTGCATCCTGTAGGACCACCCAGGCATGCCCGTGCCAGCGCCACCCATCAAAATAGCCTTCCGGTTTGCCGGGGGCATCGCCCTGAGCTATTTTGGCCACCACGCCCCGCTGGGCGAGAAACTGCACCAGAAAGAGCGCGCTGGTCTGGCAGGTGTTTGTCGAAAGTGGGTCCGGCAGCACCTGGCAGCACCTGGCCGCGCTTGTGGTGCCAGCTGGGCCATATCCCTTCTAGAATATGGCGCGCCTCAAGGAGAGTGTCGGACAGGCGCTGTGGCACAGGTGGCTGTAGCGCGTGGCTCGGTGAGGCCTGGATCAATCAAACGTGCCGGCCACGCGGCCCAACAACATAAAGGCGCGGGCGGTGCGGGTTTCTCCAAGGGCGGAAATCTCGCCATCGCTGGCCAGGGCCTCAAACTCGGTGAACATCCGGTCAAAGCGGCGCAGGAAGTGATGTGCGGCATCGCGAAAGATCGGGTCCTGCTTCATCCGGGCTGAGGTCAGCGCCAGAGAGGTGCGGTCACGGACCCCGCCAAGCGAGGCGACGGCACGGCCACGGGTGCCCTGGGCAAACTGCCGCCAGATCTCGGGGCGGGCCATGTCGGGGCGCAGATCATCCATGTAGATGCCGTCCTGGCTGAGCAGGGTGAGCACGTCCTGCGCCGCCTGTACCACCTGTGCGGCCTTGCGATCCTTGAGGGCGGCGCGCAGAGCGGTAAAGCCCTCCTCGTCTTCTGCGGTCTCGGGAAAGTTCAGTGCCCGGATGAACTGGTCTGCGGGCAGTGGCAGCGCCATGTCCTCGGCGGGGGTGCCAAGCGCCAGGCTGCCCTGGTCTTCGGTT
>NZ_MWVJ01000075.1 GCF_002087335.1 Pseudophaeobacter leonis | reverse complement strand
GTTCTGTTGCTGCTGCTGGGCTGGCTTTTGTGGAAAGAGGGCCGCCCGATCTTTTATGTGGCCGAGCGCATGAAGGCCCCCGATCAGGGGTTTGCCCTGTGGAAACTGCGCACCATGCGGGTGGTGGCGCAGGATCAGGGGGTCTCTGGCGGTGACAAGCAGGCGCGCATCACCAAGACCGGCGCCTGGCTGCGGCGCAAACGTCTGGATGAGTTCCCGCAGCTGTGGAATATCCTCAAGGGAGATTTGTCCTTTGTCGGACCGCCCCCGCCGCTGCGCCAATATGTCGAGGCCTATCCGGAGATCTACAACGAGGTGCTGAAGTCTCGGCCCGGCGTGATACGGGACTGGCCTCGATCACCTATCACAAACATGAGGCGGCCCTGCTGGAACGCTGTGAGCCCTCGGAAGAGACCGATGCGACCTATTCAAAGGTCTGTATCCCGGCCAAGGCGCGGCTGGACCTGATTTATCAGCGCCGCCGTAACATGTGCTATGATTTCGATCTGGTGTTTCAGACCATCGGCAATATTTTTCGCCGCGGCTGAGGCTCGCCCTGAAGGGGCATTGGTGGGCACACTGGCGGGCACACCTGGGGCATTGATTTGCGGGGTGGTTCGCATTTTGACGCCAAAATCATCGCTCCCCTCCGGCCTGACTGTCCTGATGCTGCGGATTGGGGC
The DNA here is from genome assembly GCF_002087335.1 of Pseudophaeobacter leonis. Classification (GTDB taxonomy): domain Bacteria; phylum Pseudomonadota; class Alphaproteobacteria; order Rhodobacterales; family Rhodobacteraceae; genus Pseudophaeobacter; species Pseudophaeobacter leonis. The sequence goes on along the minus strand of NZ_MWVJ01000075.1, from coordinate 15,824 downwards.
CTTTTCGAGAGGGCTTTGGCGCCCAGGGTGGCGGCTTTTCGCTTTTGGCGCGTTGCGACTTTGTGCTGGCGCGGAAAGAGGCTAAGTTAAGCGAAAGCGAATGAAAGTTTATTTTTGAAACCTTGGGTATTTAACAGATTAGGTGTATCGCCCGAAAGCGGGCGCTGCCCGGGACGGCATTATTTTCAAATGCCGAAGACGGATGAGCCAGAGGCGCGGCTCTACGCATTGGACGGGAACGGCAGGGATGTTTAATCTGATCAGCGCTTTGTCGCGCAAACAGAAATCCTACATCTTTTTAGCGATTGATCTGGCTCTGATACCGATGGCTCTGTTGTTCACTCTGGTGATGCAACCGCTGCCGGAACCCGAGCTCAAGATCCTTGGGGATATGCTGCCCCTGCTGCCCTATGTCATGTTGGTGACAGGGGCCGCCTCGGCCTGGCTGGGCCTGCCGATGGTGCAGCTCAATGCCTATGAGCGCTATGCGGTGCTGCTGACGGCGGCGGTCGCGACGCTGACGGCGGTGACGCTGGCGGTGCTCACCTAAATTTTTGGGCCGGACCTGCCCCCGGGAACCCATGGGGTTTTTGCCACCAGCTATGTGCTCTTCATGATGGCCACCCGCGCCGTTCTGCACCAGTTCGTGCTGGCGATCTATCGCCGCGCACTGCCGCGCTGCCGGGTGCTGATCTATGGTGCGGGCACCACCGGCACCCAGCTGGCGCAGGCCCTGAAATCCCACGACGGCGATAGATCCGGTTGCCTTTGTCGATGACAACAGCTCACTGCAGGGCATGACCCTGGTTGGGCTGCAGGTTTTCCCGCCCGCGCGCATTCAGGAACTGGTGGAAAGCCGCAAGATCAACCGGGTGCTGCTGGCGATGCCAAGGCAAGAGCCAGCCAAAGCAGGCGCAGATCACCCAGCGTTTGCAGAAGATGAAGCTGGAGGTGCAGGCGCTGCCCTCCTTTGCGCAGCTGATTGGCGAAGAGGCGCTGGTGGATAAGCTGAAGCCGGTTGCGCCACAAAAGTTTCTGGGCCGGGCCGCCCGCAGTCTGCCTCTGCAGGAGGCCAGCGGCTCTTATGCCGGCCGGGTGGTGCTGGTCTCTGGCGCCGGGGGCTCGATCGGCTCTGAGCTGTGCCGCCAGGTGCTGGCCTGCCTCCCGCAGAAACTGGTGCTTTTTGAGCTGAGCGAACTGGCGCTGTACACGGTGCATCAGGAGATGATGCAGCTCACGGCCGGCACCGCGATCGAGGTGGTGCCGGTGCTGGGCTCGGTCACCGATCCGCGTCAGGTGCGCCTGGTGCTGAAAACCCATGATGTGCAGGTGGTGCTGCATGCGGCGGCCTATAAACACGTGCCCCTGGTCGAGGCCAACCCTTTGCCGGGGCTGGCAAACAATGTCTTTGGCACCCAGACGCTGGCCAGTGCCGCGCTGCAGGCCGGGGTCGAACGTTTTATCCTGATTTCGTCCGATAAGGCGGTGCGCCCGACCAATGTGATGGGGGCTTCCAAACGGATGGCGGAACTGCTGCTGCAGGATCTGGCCAGCCGCAGCGGCCAGACGATCTTTACCATGGTGCGCTTTGGCAATGTTCTGGGCTCGTCTGGCTCTGTGGTGCCGCTGTTTCAGGATCAGATCAGCCGGGGTGGCCCGGTCACGGTCACCGATGTGCGGGTGAAACGCTATTTCATGACCATCTCCGAGGCGGTGCACCTGGTGTTGCAGGCTGGTGCCGAGGCGCGCGGGGGGGAGGCTTTGTGTTGGAGATGGGCGAGCCGGTGCCGATTGTGCAACTGGCCCGCCAGGTGATCGAGAGCGCCGGCTACCATGTCCGGGCCGATGATAATCCTGACGGCGACATTGCCATCGACATTATCGGCCTGCGCCCCGGTGAAAAGATGGAAGAAGAGCTGACCCTCACCGATGAGCTGATCACCACCCGGCATCAAAAGATCTTTTGTGCCCGCGAAACCGTGTTGTCGGAGATCAAAGTGGCGGCCTTTATGCGCGGGCTGCGCCAGGCGGTGGCCGCGGGCGACGAGGCGGCGGCGCGGCTGGTTCTTGCAACGCTGGGTCGAGGGTTATGGCCCCGAGGTCACAGACCGTAAGTCATCCTGATTTTCCCGCAGGCGATGCAGTCCCTGCGTTGATCCCTGCAGAGCAATCATGCTCTAACCGGCACAGCATTTTGTAAAACCCGACTGGCATAAGGCAGCTCCTCTCCCGTGATCAGCATTTTTTCGCACAGGTTCCAGATGGTCTTGAAACCGGTCGTTTTAAGCTTGGTCGCAGCCCTGCTGACCCTTACGGCAGCGCCGGTGCAGGCCTGGGGACCAGAGGTCACTCAGGCCGAGCCGGATCCAGACCCCGTCAGCGATGCCGCAGCACCGCGGTTTAAACCGCTGCCACCGCCGTCGCTGAACTTTTACGGGGTGCCGGGTGTGGTCGATACGCCCACACCCGAGATGCTGCCGGATGGGCAATATGTGACATCCGTGTCGTGGTTTGGCGGCCAGAGCCGCTATAATCTGACCTTTCAGGCGCTGCCCTGGCTGACGCCCTCCTTTCGTTACACCGGCATTCGCGACCTCAATCTGTTTGGCTTTTCCACTTATTACGACCGGGGCTTTGACGTCCGGGCCCGCCTGTGGAAAGAGCGGCGCTGGCTGCCGGAGGTCACCATGGGCCTGCAGGATTTTGCCGGCACCGGGGTCTATGCGGCAGAGTATTTTGTCGCCACCAAGCGGTTTCAGACGCCTGCCTTGTCGCGTGGCGGCAGCCCGGGGCGTCTGAAGGTCTCTGCCGGTCTGGGCTGGGGGCGGCTCGGCTCTTATGGCGCCATTGGCAATATCGGCGGCAAGCGGCCTTCGTTTGTCGGCGGCGGCACCGGTGGCGAGCTGTCCTATGATCAGGGGTTCCGGGGCGACTTTGCCCCCTTCGGCGGCATCGAGTGGCAACCCAATGAGCAATGGAGCCTGAAGGCGGAATATTCCTCGGATGCCTATGTCACCGAGACCGAGGTCTCGAATGTGTTTGAACGCAACTCACCGTTTAACTTTGGGGTGGAATATCAGCACAGCGACCGGGCGCGGTTTGGTCTCTACTACCTTTACGGCTCGGAAATTGGCATTACCGCCCAGTTCCAGCTGAACCCGCATCATCCGCTCACCCCCATGGGGGTGCCCGCGCCGCATCCGGTCATTCCCCGCAGGCAATGGGCTGTGAAAGAGGTGGACTGGAACCAGGACTGGTCCGAGAGCACCGCACAGACAACCGTGTTTCGCGACCAAACGGCCGAGGCGCTGAAACAGGATGACCTGATCCTGGAAGCGATCGACTTCAAAGGCACCGCAGTCGAAATCCGCTTTCGCAATCCGCGCTTCCGCTCGGCGGCCCAGGCGGCTGGCCGCGTCGCCCGGATCCTGACGGCGACCCTGCCGGCCTCGGTCGAGACCTTCCATATCACCACCGTGAGCAATGGCGTTGGCCTGTCGACCCTGGAGATGCGGCGCTCGGATCTGGAAGCTCTGGAATTTGACCCACTGGCCTCGGATGCGCTCCAGACCGTGGTGGGGGTCAGCAGTGCCGGGCCGGTTTCTGAGACAGCTTTGCAATCGACAGAGCTGTATCCTGCGTTTTCCGCCAGTTTTGGCCACTATACCAACCCGTCGTATTTTGACCCTGCGCGCCCTTTCCGGCTGGATGTGGGGGTCGATCTGATGGCCAGCTACGCTCCGGCGCCGGGCTGGATCATCGCCGGGGCGCTGCGGCAGCGTCTGGCCGGCAATATCAAGAACGGGCGGGACTCGAACTCGGTGCTGCCGCATGTGCGCACCGATATCGCCAAATATGCGCAATACGGCACCACGCTGGAAAATCTGTTTGTGGCGCGCAACTGGAAACCGGCAAGCAATAAATATGCCCTGCGCCACCTTTGGCCTGTTTGAAACCATGTTCGGCGGCATCTCCGGCGAGGTGCTGTGGAAGCCGGTCAACAGCCCTCTGGCGCTGGGGGTTGAGGCCAACTACGTCATTCAGCGCGACTACGACCAGCGGTTCTCCTTCCTGGATTACAAAACCTTCACCGGGCATGCTTCGCTTTCTTCCGAGCTGGGTAACAACTACCTGTTGCGGCTGGACGCCGGGCGCTATCTGGCCGGTGATTATGGCGGCACCTTCAGCCTGGACCGGCATTTCAACAATGGCTGGCTGGTGGGGGCCTTCTTTACGCTGACCGATGTCTCGGCGGAAGATTTTGGCGAGGGCTCGTTTGACAAGGGCTTTCACTTTCGCATGCCGCCGGGCAGGATTCTGGGGAAACCCAGCCGCCGTGGCTATGGTCTGACCATCCGCCCGACCCAGCGCGATGGCGGTCAGAAGGCCGGGGTGCCGGGACGGCTCTATGGCTCGATCCGCGATGCCCATCAGGCCAGTCTGAACAATCAACGTGCGAGGTTCTGGGAATGATATCTCGGTGTTGGAAAGGCCGCCACCCGTGCGGGCCTCCTGCTTGCGCTTATGGCGCTGGCGGCCTGCAGCACAGGCCCGGCCAGTTCCACCGCAGACGTGGAACTGGCCAAGGTCATTGGCGCCAGGATCAGCCAGTGGCGTAAACCCAAGCCGGAGCCGCTTGTGGTGACCCGGGCTCTGCTTGAACAACTGGACCAGCCGCATATCGAGGTTCTGGTCGAACGTGAGGCGCTCACGGGCTATATGGGGCTGCACCTGACCCGCAGAGATGATCTGCCGGGCGAAATCGCTATCTGGCGCTCCAGCGACAACGCGACGCTGGCCTTTCGCAACGGCATGCTGATGACCACCCATGGTCTGGGTGATGATCTGCTGTCGGCCGAGGTGCCTGCGGTTGCAGATCAGCCAGGACCGGCGCGCGGTGGCGGCCGCAGCTACAGTCTGCGCGGCGGGGACAATCAGGCTTTTCAGCTCAATATGGTCTGCAGTGTCACCGATCTTGGGGCTGAAACAATCGAAATCATCGGGATCCGTTATGCCACCCGCCATCTGCAGGAACACTGCGAAGGCGGCGAAGGGATTGGGGCAAAAGGTGTGGTGGTGAATGACTACTGGATTGATTCCCGCGACGCCATACTCTGGCAATCACGCCAGTGGGCCGGGCCGGGAATCGGATATTTGCGCATTCGTGACCTGGCAAGTTGAGCCTTTTAGTCACATCTCGCAGAAAAAACCACTTATCAACTGTTTTCAGCCTATTCCTTTCGTTGAAATACCTACGGACCTCGCCTAAGGTTCAATCAAATAGAATTTCCAAAGGAGTTTGGATTATGAAACAGATCTTTGCCGCTTTCCTCATCGTTGCCTCCAGCGCAACTGTTGTGTCTGCACAGGCCGCTCCTGTGGCCACTGCAACCACCACCACAACAACTGCCAAGACAACCGTTCTGGGTTGGATCACCGCTGGTACCGCTGCTGCTGGTGTTCTGGGGCTGGCCGCTATCCTTGCCATTGCAGGCAATGATGATGATGCCACCGGCACCACCACAACAACCACAACAACCAACTAAGTGCTGCGAACCTTTTGGCCGTCTTTCGGGCAGCCGATCTGAGTTTTGGAAACGGGCCTTTTGGCCCGTTTCTTTTTGCGCCGAATAATTTCCTCAGGTTGCTCTCCTCAGGCGGAATTCTGTCGGCCGGGGTCTTTGGCTGCAATTCGGGCTTATAGCCGCCTGCGCCCTGCTTTATGGTCTTCACAAATGGACGATGGCCCCGAGGCGGCTGGTCTGCGGTTGGCGCCGCAGCTCTGGTTGTCAGGGCATGTGATGGGACAAAAGACATGCGCAAATTCTTTGGCACCGATGGGGTGCGGGGCACCGCCAATATTCACCCCATGACCGCTGATATGGCACTGCGCATTGGCGCCGCCGTGGGGCGCTATTTTGCGCCGCGAGGCCGGTGGCGTGCACCGGGTGGTCATTGGCAAGGATACCCGGCTGTCTGGCTATATGTTTGAAAGCGCGCTCACCGCCGGCCTCACCTCAACGGGGATGAATGTGCTTCTGCTCGGACCGGTGCCAACCCCGGCCGTGGGGCTGATGACGCGCTCTATGCGGGCGGATCTGGGCGTGATGATTTCGGCCAGTCACAACCCGGCCGAGGACAATGGCATTAAATTCTTCGGCCCCGATGGCTTTAAGCTGTCGGACCAGGCGGAACTGGAGATCGAAGCGCTGATAGAGGCCGGGGTCGCGCCGGCCCAGGCGTCAAACATCGGTCGCGCCAAACGCATTGATGATGCGCGCTTTCGCTACAGTGAAAGGGTTAAATCGTCGCTGCCCCGCGATATTCGCCTGGATGGGCTAAAGGTGGTGGTGGACTGCGCCAATGGCGCCGCACACCGCACCGCCCCCGAGGTGCTGTGGGAGCTGGGCGCCGATGTGGTGCCGCTGGGGGTGGCCCCGGATGGCACGAACATCAACCGCGGTTGTGGCTCGACCCAGCCCGAAGCCGCCGCCGCCGCCGTGGTGGCGCATGGGGCGGATGTGGGGATCTGCCTGGGAGGCGATGCCGACCGGGGCATCATGATCGACGAGACCGGTTGCGTGGCCGATGGCGACCAGCTGATGGCGCTGCTGGCAAGCCGCTGGGCCAAGGCGGGTCTGCTGGCCGGCGATACTCTGGTCGCCACCGTGATGTCGAACCTCGGGCTGGAACGGTATCTGCAGGGGCAGGGGCTGCGGCTGGAACGCACCTCTGTTGGCGACCGCTACGTGGTGGGAGAAAAGGGGCCAGGATGGCTTTAACCTGGGCGGCGAGCAATCCGGCCATATCGTGATGAGCGACTATGCCACCACCGGCGACGGGCTGATGGCAGGGCTGCATATGCTGGCGGCTATGGTGGAAACGGGGCAACCCGCCTCGGCGCTGCTGCACCAGTTCGAGGCGGTGCCGCAGCTGTTGCAAAACGTGCGCTTTGCGGCCGGGCAGACCCCGCTTGAAGTGGCATCGGTACAGGCCGCCATTCGCGACGCTGAGGCCGCATTAGAGGGCAAAGGCCGTCTGCTCATTCGCAAATCCGGCACCGAGCCTTTGATCCGGGTGATGGCCGAATGCGAGGATGAATCCCTGCTGAACGCCACCGTGGCCGAGGTCGCCGCCGCCGTCGAAGCCGCCGCCCGCTGACCGCGGCGGGGCAGGCTGGCACGGCCTTGCCCTTGTGGCACAGCACTAGCATCCCAACACGGGCAGCCGGCACACCAGGCGATGGCTGCCCTGAGTTCAACAGATATATTCCCTTGTATATTCCCTTGCAAAACAGGACGACGTTCCCATGACAACCAGCCTCCGCATCGCGCTTTCCAGTGACCATGCCGCCATTGACCTGCGTCAGGCCATTGCCAAACATATTGCAGCGCTTGGCTGGGAGGCCGTCGATATCGGCCCGCCCACGACCGAGAGCACGCATTACCCCAAGCACGGCGAAGCGGCAGCACGGCTCGTCGCCTCTGGCGATTGCCGTCGTGGCAACATCCTGTGTGGCACCGGTCAGGGCATCATGATGGCCGCGAACAAGGTAAAGGGCATCCGTTGCGGCGTCTGCTCCGACACATTTTCAGCCCGCATGATCCGGGAACACAACGATGCCAATATGCTCTCACTTGGGGTGCGTGTGCTGGACGAAGGCCTGGCGCTTGATATCGTGGATGCTTTCCTTGCCGCGCAATTCGAGGGCGGCCGCCACGCGACACGGGTGGACATGATCACGGCGCTGGAAGGCTAGCGCTGGATAGCTGCATTGCCCGCATAACTGCAAAAATCCCAATAAAGGGCCGCTGGCGGAGGGATCTGCCAGCGGCCTTTTTTAAACCTAGCCCAGCTTCAAAGCGGGAATATATTCTGCTTTAGAGCCGTTTTTACCTCTAGGGACGGCGCGGCTTGGCAGCGCCGCCTTTGCCGGCTTTTGCCGCAGCGGCGCGGGCCTTGTTCTTTTTGCTGTTGGCTTTGCCCTTTGGCGGAGGCGCGCCCTTGCCGCCACGCTCATCGCCGGGCTTGCCTGCGAATTTTCCGGCCGGCTTGCCAGTCGGTTTGCCAGCCCGTTTGCCAGAGGGTTTACCTGCGGGCTTGCCGCCCTCTTTGCGCCAGCTCTTGCCGGGATCAGACGCCCCGGCGGGGGGGCCGGGTTTGCCATCTGATTTTGCCGTCGGCTTGCTGCGCGGCGTCATTGGCGTCACCACCGCATTGGGCTCGCGCGGCGACTCGGGCTTGTGACGCGGGCGCTCAGAGCGCTCTTTGCGCTCGGGACGTTCAAAACGATCGCCGCCGGACTTTTCGCCACGGGGCTTGTCACCGCCATAGGGTTTCTTGTCCTTGTAGCCGCCACCATCTCTGGGGCCGCCATCTCGGGGACCACTGTCGCGGGAGCCTTTATAGCCGCCCTCGCGGGGGCCATCCGATCCGCGCTGCGGGCGTTTGCCCTCATAGCCACCGGATTTGCGCGGGCCACCCGCAGGCCGGCCTGCGGGCAGGTTGGGGGGCGTGTCCAGGCGGGTCAGTTTGGTGCCATCATCCCGCGCCATCGCCTCGCCGATGGATTTCAGGAAACCGTCGAGCTGCTTGACGCTGATCTCGGCATAGCTCTCGTTTTGCTGAATGCGGATCGCACCAATGTCGTTTTTGGTGATGTCGCCGGCGCGTCACAGCATGGGCAGCAGGCGGCGCGGGTCGGCGCCCTTGTCACGGCCGGTGTCCAGCGAGAACCAGACGCTGGGGCCAAAGGGCGCGCGCGGCTCGGGCTTGGCATTGGCAGCCGAGAGCTCTTCGGGAGCAGAGCGGCCGGCATTCCACAGGCGCAGATAGGCGGCGGCCAGCTGCTGGGGCGAGAATTCCTCGGCCAGCTTGGCGATCATCGCCTCGTCGCTGGCGGCAGGAGTCTCAGCCCAGGCAGGATCGGTGAGCATACGCTCGCCGTCACGGGCCTTGATCGCGTCCGCCGAGGGGGCGCTGTCCCAGGTCGCCTGCAGCTTGGCCATCTTCAAAAGACGCTCGGCTTTGCGCAGGGATTTTGGTGGCACGATCAGCGCGCTGACGCCTTTGCGGCCAGCCCGGCCAGTCCGGCCCGAGCGGTGCAGCAGGGTCTCATGACTGTTTGGCAGCTCGGCATGGATCACCAGATCGAGGTTCGGCAGGTCAATACCGCGCGCCGCCACGTCCGTCGCCACGCAGACGCGGGCGCGCCCGTCGCGCATCGCCTGCAGCGCGTGTGAGCGCTCGGCCTGCGACAGCTCACCCGACAGGGCCACCACAGAGAAGCCCCGGTTGGACAGGCGGCTCAGCAGCCGGGTGACCATGGGGCGGGTGTTACAGAACACGATCGCATTGGGCGATTCAAAATAGCGCAGCACGTTGATGATGGCGTTTTCATCGTCGCGCGCGGCCACGGACATGGCCTGGTATTCGATATCGCTGTGCTGCGATTTCTCGGCCACGGTCGAGATTCGGTTGGCATCGCGCTGATAGCTTTTGGCGAGACCGGCAATGCGGGCGGCACGGTGGCAGAAAACAGCAGCGTCTGGCGCTCGTCGGGCGATTCGCCCAGGATGAACTCGAGATCCTCACGGAAACCCAGGTCCAGCATCTCATCGGCTTCGTCCAGCACCACGGCGCGCAGGTCGGACAGATCGATAGAGCCGCGCATGATGTGGTCGCGCAGACGGCCAGGTGTTGCCACCACGATATGGGCACCGCGGTCCAGCGCCCGGCGCTCGTCGCGCATGTCCATGCCGCCAACACAAGAGGCCATCACCGCACCGGCTTCGCCATAAAGCCAGGCCAGTTCACGCTTTACCTGCATCGCAAGCTCACGCGTCGGCGCAATCACCAGGGCCAGCGGGGTTGCGGCGGAGGAGAATTTCTCGTCCTCACCCAGCAGGGTGTCGGCAATCGCCAGGCCAAAGCCCACGGTTTTGCCCGATCCTGTCTGGGCTGAGACCAAAAGGTCAACACCGGACAGGGCAGGGTCGGAGACCGCCTCCTGAACGGGGGTCAAAGAAGTATATCCACGGCGCTCAAGCGCCAGAGCCAATGTCTGTTTCAAGAGATGATCTGCTTTTCTATTGGGGCTGAGGCCGAACCAAGGCTGCCGCACAAAGGGCAGAGCCCCGGCAGCAATTGGCCGCGTATAGGCCATTCATTCCGTCATGTATAGAGCCATCTCTGCCCGCCTTGGCGCGCAGGTCTGCACCAGGCGGTACAGTGGGAGGGCCCGGAGGCCGTCTTTTACACAGCCATTTACAGGGTCGTGTCACACTCAGATCAGCAAAACCCGACAAAAGCCAGCCCGGATTGACAAAACCCGGATCGACACAGCACCGATCGACAAAAAAGACCACCCCTGAGTTTTGAGTTAATTTGTTCGCTCTCAGCGCCGGTGGCGGTGGCTGTCGGGGCAATATGTCCAAATCAGTCATACGTTCATTTAACGATATTTTGTCACAGTCAGCCCACGCGTTGAGACAAAGGGTCGTGTACCATGTGGGTTATCCGCTTTCTGACAGCTGCACTGCCAGCCCTGTCCGTGATCCTTTGGGGTTCGGCAGGCGTGGGACTCTTGGGGTTTGTGCTCCTGGCAGGCAGCCAGCCCGCCCGCGCCGATGTCATCGAGTTGCGTGCCAGCCACTGGTGCCCCTTCAGCTGTAGCCCTGACAGCCCGCGTCCCGGCCTGCTGGTAGAGCTCGCCCGCGAAGCGCTGGCTCTTTTTGGCCACGAGGTGCGCTATGCCAATCTCAGCTGGTCGCGCAGTCTGGCCCAGGTCCAGACCGGAGCGGTCAATGGCATCATCGGCCCCGACCTCTATAAAATCAACAGCCTGATCTTCAGCGCGCCGATGATCCTGCATCAGGAAAGCCTGGCGTTTCGCAGCGGTGAAACCCGCCCTGTCACCGGTCCACAGGATCTGGAGGGGCTGCAGCTTGGCGCTGTCCAGGATTACCGGCACGCCCCCAGTCTGGCGCAGTATATGGCCCGCCACAAGGCCGACCCCACCCGGGTGCAACTGCTCAGCGGTGAGGACGGGGCAGGCCGCAATCTGCGAAAGCTTATGAGCCGTCGCATTGATCTGGTGCTGGAGGAACGTTCGGTGCTGATCTATACCGCCCGCCGTCTGGGGCTGTCCGATCAGATCGAGATCCTGCCATACGGTGAGGTCGACGCGCTACACATCGGATTCTCCCCCGCTCTGGAGAGCTCCCGGCTCTATGCCAGGCAGTTCAACGCGGGGCTGGTGCAGCTGCAGCAGTCGGGGCGCTACCACGATATTCTGGCCAGCTACAGGCAGGTGGAGGCGACACCATGAAGGCCCTCAACAATATGCCGTTTCGCACCCGGCTGATGCTGGGCATGATCACGGTTTTTTTCATCCAGTGTTTCAGCATGATCCATGAGGTGGTGGACCACAAAGAGTTGTTCCTGCATGCCCTGGGGGCAGAACGTGACGTCGTGCTGCGGTTTGCCAGCGAGGCCCTGGCGCGCCCCATGTGGGACTATGACACCGGCCAGGTCCAGAGTATTATCCAGAGCATTATCAGTGAAGGGCGCACCACGCAGGTGCAGATCTTCGACAAACACGGCGCCCAGATCTTTGCGCATCAGGAGGCAGGCTACAGCCCCGCGCCGGAGGATCTGCGCTCCAGTCAAAGCATCCTCTATAAGGTTGGAGATCAGGAGCATGTTCTGGGGCGTCTGGAAATTGCCCTGCCGGTCTCGGCCATTGCTGAGCAGATGCGCGCTGCCATCATTGAGCATTTGAAGATATCGCTTATGGTGCTGGTCGTGCTTGGCGTGGTGGTCTATCTGGTGCTGGCGCGCCTGTCGCAGCCAATGGTCGCGCTCACCCAGGCCCTGGTTGAGATGCGCAGGGCCAATTATAATAAAGAGGGGCCCTTTGACACCGAAATTCCCGGCCAGAACCGCAGAGACGAAATTGGCCTGATGGCCCGGGCGCTGTACCAGCTGCGCGAACACAGAGCCGAGGTGGCCGAGCTGCGGGCACAAAGCGATGAAAGCACCCGGCGCGAGCACAAACGCATTATACGGGCGCTGCAATCCACCCGCGATGGGGTGCTTTTGGTCGACGAGGTCGGCGATGTGGTGCTGTGCAACCCCAATGGCGAGGTGTTCTTTGGCGACACCCAGATCGGACGACAGCTGAATTTTCGCTCCTGGCTGCCGCCAGATCTGGCGCAGCGTGCAGAAGGCCATATCCGGCAAAACGAGAACTTTTCCTTTGAGGCAACCACAGACCACAGCCTGACGGGAGAGCTGCTCAATCTTTTGGTGCGCGGCGGGCCAATCCGGGATGAGCGCGGGCTCTATCTTGGCAGCATGCTGCTGGCCTCGGATCATTCTGATCAGGCGCGCCAGGCCGAACGGGTGCGCTTTCTCGCCGAGCACGACAGTCTCACCGGGCTGCCCAACCGCCGCCTGATGGAACAGACCCTGTCCAAATGGCTGCAGCAGGAGGGGGATCAGGTCTCGATCCTGCTGGCAGATCTGGACCATTTCAAACAGATCAATGACACCCTGGGCCATCCCATCGGGGACGCCCTTTTGCAGGTGGTTGCGCAAAAATTTGAAACCTGCGCCAATACAGATGTGCAGGCCTCTCGTCTGGGGGGCGATGAATTTGCCATTCTGGTCAAGGGCGCCAGCAGTCTGGAACGGCTCAGCCATATTGCCAATCGTCTGGTCAGTGAGATGGCGCAGCCACAACAGGTCAACGGCCAGGTGCTGCATACCGGCATGAGTGCCGGCATCGCCACGCTTTCCGGGCCGCAGGCGAAACCCTCGGAAGGCATCCGGCGCGCCGATCTGGCGCTTTATGAAGCCAAGCGCGGCGGCCGGGGCCTGGTTGAGGTCTTCCATGAGGATCTGGAAACAGAAATCAAACGCAAAGCCCTGTTGGAAAGCGAGCTGCGCCAGGCGCTGTCTCAGGGCGACATTCAGCCGGTCTATCAGGTCCAGACCGACCTCAAAAACGGCGAGATCATCGGGTTCGAGACGCTGGCGCGGTGGCATCATCGCCAGCTGGGCACCATTTCCCCGGCGGAATTCATCCCGATCGCCGAGGACAGCGGGCTGATCCGTGAGCTGACCTATCAGATAATGACGCAGGCCTTTCGCACCGCGGCCAAATGGCACGATCTGGGCTTTCAGGGCCGGGTGGCGGTCAATCTCTCGCCCAAACTGTTTGGCGCCCGGGTGAATGAATTTGTCAATGACTGCCTCTATGAGGCCAATTGCCCGGCCTCGGCGGTGGAGGCAGAGATCACCGAGACCGTGGTTCTGGCCAGCGGCCAGTCTGCCCTGCGCGAAATTCAGGCGCTGCAGGAACTGGGTATCACCGTGGCGCTGGATGATTTTGGCATGGGGTATTCCTCGCTCAGCTACCTGCAGAAATTCCCGGTGGACAAGATCAAGGTCGATGCCGCCTTTGTGTCCAAGCTGCCGGAATCTGCGGAAACCCGCGCCATCGTCGGAGCCATCGCCGATCTGGGCCATGCTCTGGGGAGGCAGGTCACCGGCGAGGGGGCCGAGACCGATGGGCATGGCCAGCTGCTCAAGGCCTGCAAAGTGGATTACCTGCAGGGATATTTTGATGGCCCGCCTCTGGCGGAACGCCGCGGCGACAGCCCGCCTGTTTCCCGCTCTTAATACACATCTGCGCCTGCAGTCCTGAGATCGGCACAGCGCCTGGGCTGCCCGGTCTAATGGGGACTGGTCTAATCGGAACTGGTCTAATAGGGGCTGCCTAATCCGGGCTGGTTCAATCCAGACTGGCCTAATCCGGACTGGCCTAATCCAAACTGGCCTAATCCAAACTGGCAAGACGTGTAAAATCCCAATGCTGCAGCGCGACTGACGCGGATCCCCGGAGGGTCCGCGCCAGCAAACAAAAGGTATTGGTGTTAAAGTGCTTGTCGACGGCCACCACTCACGGTCAAAAGCTGCCGGACTGACTCCAAGATTAGGCGATCACGGTAAAGTGTCAATATGATACTCTTTCTGGGGCGCCCGTTTATTTTGAGGTGCCCGTTTACTTTTGCACAAAGCTCAGCAAAGTAGAAAAAAACAGCAATATTAGAAAAGATAATGTCTGAAATTTCAAAACTGACGGAGTTGCGCAAGCTGCTCCTGGACATGGAGCAGTCCATGGGGCTGCAGAATCTCTCTTCGGTGGAGCGCGACATTTATTATGCGGCCAGTGACCACGCCACCAGCACAGGCGCGGGCACAGGCACCGGTGCGGTCAAGACCACGACCCTGCAGGAGCACAGGCTGCTGGCCCAGGTGTCGCGTCCGACCTTCTTTCGCGGCCTCAAATCGCTGCTCGGCAAAGGCTATCTGGAGCCCTGTAAAGAGTCCTCGCGTGGGTATTACATTGTTAAGACACCCAGATAAATTGAGGCCCCCGCCTGATGGGTGGCCTGATGGGCGGGGCCAGTCGTGACCCTACGCACATTGATGCCGGAAATCGGCGTGGTTTCTCTGGCCTATCTGGCGGCCTTTCTTGTCACCTACGAAATCCTCATGCCGGTGCAGGCTCTATTCTTCCCTGAGTTTTCCAGCCGGGCCAGCCTGCTGTTTCTGCCGCATGGGGTGCGGGTGCTGTCCGCCTGGCTTTTGGGCTGGCGCTCTGTGCTGGCGCTGTTGCCCGGCGTGATCATCGGCTTTGTCTATTTTGCCGGCGCAGGCGTTCTGGAGCCCAGCCGCCTGGCCGGGATTGCAATTGCCGTCACCGTTCCCGCCGCCTGTTTTTATCTGCTGCGCCGCCTGGGCTGGGATCTGCGCCCGGCGCCGGGCCGCAAACCCTGCTGGATCTGCATCATGATCGCGGGGCTGCTGATCTCGTTTTTCACCTCCCCCCTGACCAACTACGCGCTTGGTAGCGGCCTTGAAGACTATGTCGCCTATCTGATTGGCGACGTCTTTGGCCTGTTCTTTCTGATGCTGATCCTGATGCTGGTCTTTCGCCTGCTGCGCCGCTCTGAGCCAGACCCTGCAGGGCGACACTACTCGGGGCTTTAACGCGCCGAGAGGCAAGACGGCGTGAGGCTTGAGCGAGCAGGGACTGGCGAGCAAGGGACTGGCGAGCAAGGGACTGGCGGCGGCTAAAAACTGCGCCCCTGCGCCCCTCACTCCGTAAAACCCGCGCCCTTCAGGCTGGGCGCCAGCGCATTGCCGATGCAGCACTGAAAATAGAGATCGCTTTTAAACTGGCTGAGCGCCTGCAGGACGGTCTGGCGCGGGATCTGCTGACCTGCTGCACATTCGGCAAAAAGCGGCCGGACGCGGCGCACCGCCGCCGCGGCCGCATCGCAAGAGACTTTGGCCATACAGACCACGCTGCCGCGGTCCCGCAGTATTTGACAGCCCTCCACCGGTCGGCTCGCCGCCATTGCCGCAAGCGGCAGGGAGAGGCAGGTCAGTGTTCCGATAAGGCCTGTAAGGCATGTCCATTGATACGGTGTCATTCATCCCCCTTGCGCCTCAAGCAGCGGAGGTTTTCTACGCTGAGGCGCCTTGGCCAAGCATAGCAGGACTGGCGGCGGTATAGAATACAGTCGGATGCGGCATGTGAGGTTTGAAACGCAATCTCTCCGCCGTATACGGCCCGCTTAATGCAGCCTGTTTGAGACGGCCTGTTTAAGATGACCTGACTGAGGTGGGCTGCCTGAGACAGGCTGACTGCCCGGACCAAAGCCACTCTGGGGCCCAGCAATTTACCATAATCATGATTATGAGACTGGATCGCTCACAGTGGCGCGCGCTACCCTCAACTGCGACTCTTG